>CAITIQ010000174.1 GCA_903892415.1 uncultured delta proteobacterium
CCACGGGGCAATGAACGGCGAGACCTGGAGATGGGGTATTGGCTCGCGGGAATCATAGCTTGCCAGCGCCACCTCGTTCCCAACGAAGACCTGCGAGGGTTGGTCCGGGTCAAGCTCCACCGACTCGACCGAAACCTTGAGCCCCGCGTCCGGCGCGAGGCTTTTAGCGCGGTGTACGAGCAAGACAAGCACAGCGCTCGTCCACAGCGAGGCGTCCACACCGACCGCCAAGGGCACCGATTGCACACTATCGAGCTGGCCGTCGAAGCTCAGCTCCAAGCTGCGTACAATCTCCACTCGCTCTTCGAGCGGCACGTCCTCCGGGTCAACCTGCTGCCACGCCGCTTCGGCTGCTTCTGCCTCTACTTCGCTGGCAGCGAGCTCTTGCGCCTTCAACCGCTCGACCAACTCGTGGGTATTCATAGGCGTGTCCGACTGGTCAGATAGAGGGAGAGCGTAATAGTCTGAGAGCTTGTCACAGCGGCCCCCTGGCGAAAGCGGAGGCTCACCTGCAGTTGTGGACCCATCGGTTGGACCAAGCCCACGACCTCACAGAACGGCACGGTTGGGCTCGTGGATTGAATCAGCGAGGAGGTACCGACCGTACGCGTGCTATCGACATAAGCAAGGTCGGGGTCGTCCGGGCTAAAGCTGACGTTGTTCACCAGGATCCGAACATCGGCCGTGGCGGAAAAATTCGCTCGACTGTGGACCAGCATGACCAACCCGCCGACACGCATCCGTGTGGCATCGACCCCGTCGGCCAGGACCAACGTTTGGGTGGAAGAGGCGCTGCCGTCAAAGCTGTACGTCGCTCGCTTGATCAGCGGAATGAGCTCGTTCTCGCGATCAAACTCAGAATCGTCAGCCCCGGGGTCAAGCTCCGTCTCGGCCTCGAAAGGCTGGTTCGAATGCATACTAAAGCCCTCCCCCGCCGCACTCACCAAAGGTGATGGTCCACCAACCGTTTTCATCGGGTGGGGCGCAGCTATCACCTTCCGAGGCTCGTCCCCGGCAAACCACCTTGTTGTCCGCCCGCAGAACACAGGTGGTGTACAAGGTCATTGAGATGTCCTTAAGGCCTGGAAAGTTTCCTACTGGGGTCGGCGGAAGCGCTTGGTCGGGCGGCAGCAAGTCGAATACATCCGCTCCCCAACACCATAAATCGTCGTCCTCTGCGAGCGCGCAACCACCGCCCTGCTGGCGTAGCCATACTCGCTTAAAAGGCGGCACGTCAGGGATAAGGTGGTAGGTGGGCTGCACCCACTCGGTCAGCGCTGGGTCGGGCACGCTGTCGCCAGCGCATCGCAATGCCCCTGCTTGATCCAGCCAACAGGAGGTGGAGAAGCCCAAGAAGAAGTCTTTAGCGCCTTCAATCGGTAGGCGGGTTAAGTTTGGTAGCTCTACATCAACGCCGAGGCCAAAACGGCTCTTATAGTCAGGTTTGCGGTCCAGGCACCAAACCTCCCCATTAACAAGACGGGCACAGAAGCCCACATCTGCCTCAATCGCTACCGCTGGGCCTGGCAGCTCCAGCCGTTCAAATGCGCCGGAGGCGGGGCGGTTGATGGACGGGTCCCGTTGTAGAAGGACCCACACTCCACCTTCATCATCCAGCGCCACGTAGTCCCGGTCGGCTTGAATCGCCACTGGCTTGGCGCCTCCGGGCAGCTTCATGACGTGAGGAACGTCACTGAAGGTGAACGAAAGCAGATTGTAGTCCAACAACGTTATCGTATCGTCGAACGAAAGCCCCGCGTGGTGTCGGTTCATGTGGATCGCCGTTAGGCACAGCGACTCAGTCTCGTCCCCACGGTAGTAGCGCAGTGTGGGGTAGCCCCCGCCCCAAAACCAAACTGTACCGTCGGAGAACAACGCATAGAGATAGCCAACCGACTCCCCGGAGATGTCGACTACGACAGGATTCTCCTTGGGTAAGTGGCATTGAGGGCCTTGCGGCTCAATCGGGACCGTCTCCTCCGTTTCAGGGGGAAAGGGAAGTTCACCGCCACAACCGTGGAGCAGCAGGCCAAAGCAGAGAGGCAATCCTCTACTCAAGGTTGAGCACTGAGAACAAGTCCACCTCGTTATCCCAGCCTCCATTGTTAAAGATAAACGCCATCCGCAACGAAGCCTTGTTCTGATTAGCTTCGGGCCAGGACCAAGCGTCAAGGTACAGCCGTCAGTAAGCCAGATCCAAGTACGTGCGGTCCCGACTCTTCTCGTATCCACGTTCCAGCGCAGTTCCCTGAATCCGGACGAGGTCGCGCGCCACCGCTTCGGTGACTGGAACTCGCGGGAGGCGGCGCACCTCCCTCACCCGTCGCGCTGCTCTCGCGCCCGGCGAAGCTCCGTCCGCGTCAGCGGGCCGCGCATGACCGTCATCGTCCAGCGCGGCTGGACGAGCTGCGGCGGTCTGCGGTCGTGTGCGTTGCGAATGACGAACCAGCGGGGCTCGAGCTGTTTCAGGATTTGGTGATAGTCCGCGTCATCGGCGCCATGCGCCAACTGCATGCCCTCCACCACTCGCTGCCGATCGGCCTCCGTTTGCAGCCGACCAACGCACCACAGGCCTGCGTTCGATAGCGCGCGATAGTCGAGGTCCATCGGGTTTTGCGTCGCCACGACCACGCCTACGCCAAACGCGCGCGCCTGCTTCATCAGGGTCACGAGCGGCTTCTTGGTCGGCGGCGACGCGGGGTGAGGCGGTAAAAATCCGTACACTTCGTCGAAGACGATCAACGCCTTCAGCGACTCGGACCCGGGCAAGCCGCGCACCCATGAGAGGACTTCCTCCAGCAGCACGCCGAGCACGAGTGCGCGCTCCTCATCGTCGAGGTGAGCCACGCTGACGATGGTCGCCGGGGTGCGAGGCCCGCTCGGCGTCATCCACGCCTCCACGTCGAGCGGTATGCCCTCGCGCCAGCTCGCGAAGGTCGGCGAGGCGAGCAGCGAGTTGAGCGCCGCAGCCAGATCTCGTCGAGCCTTCTTGCTAAGAAACCGATCCACAGCCAACGCGCCGATCCGCTCGAACGGCGGCGCCTCCAGATCGACCAGCAGCGCACCGAGATCGGCAGGCTGGCCCGCGATCAGTCGAGCCTCCGCCGCCACCGAAAGGAACACGTGCTCACGGCTCTTCGCCGGGTCCGCTTCGCGTCCGATGAGCCGTAGCACGAGCGAGATCGTCGCGCTCAAGGTCGCGCGCGCGAGCTCTCGGTCCGTGTCCCAGCGAGGGGACCGACGCTCCAGGGACGAGAGCACGTGGAGAAGCTCTCCGCTCGCCGCGCCCGGAGTGATCACGCGAACCGAGGTCGATTCGTCGAAGCGACGCACCACCTCGGGCGTGATCCCCCACGCCTCGAGGTTGGTCCTTCGGGACGCCACCTTTTGCTCGGCGAGCGCAAGTCGCGCGCCCGGATCCGCTTCGCTCACGAGCCAGGGCGCCAACGACGCTGCCGTGAAGTCCGGCAGCGTCAGCAGCAGGTTCGGCAAGTCGCCCTTCACGTCGATCATCAGCACGGGTACCCGAGCCCGGAGAGCCTCCTCGACCATCACGGTAAGGAGGCCGGTTTTCCCGCTGCCAGTCGGTCCCGTCACATTCTGCCCACCTTTCGTATCGCGTGACCGTTCGATACGCTTGGCATCCGCTAGTTGGCCGCGAAGTCGTCGTGAGGAAGCGACTCCGATGGCGCGAGCTTGAGCACCTGCACTGCGCGCTGCCTGA
>CAITIQ010000175.1 GCA_903892415.1 uncultured delta proteobacterium
ACCGCTCGCCTCGGAGAAGGAGACGTTCAGTTCGGCCAGGCCGCGGTAGGCCTTGAGTTGCAGCTGGAGGAGCTTCATTGGTCAGCCTCCGGGGGACCCGAACAGACTGCCGTCGTACCAAGGGACGTCGCTGGCCAGCGCGTTGTCGTAGGCCTTTAGCGCGTCTTCATAGCGAAGCCCTGTCTCGGCTTCCTGCCAAGACTCCCAGTTCGCCGGGTCATTCAACATCAATTGCCGCTTCTCCCTAGCCGCCGTCTCCGTGGAGTTCTTCAAGTCCGCTTCAAAAGCCTTCATTCGGTCCTCGAGATTGGCCTGGTAGGCGTCCTCGGCCCGTTGCGCGTCGGCGGCAGCTTGAGCCTCGCCGGCTGCGGCTAGATCCCCGGTCTCGATCGCCGTGTTGGTGAACTCCACCCCGGGGTTGATGAAGACCTTGGCGGACTGAATCACGATGCCGTCAGGCAACATCAAGATCGCTGAGCCGCCCACGCTCTTGAGCGAGAGGATCTTCGATACCTCGATGTGACCACCCTCGGCGGCGATCGAGCTAATCGACTGCTTGGCGATCAGCGTGTGGTTCATGTTGGTGTTGACCATGATGTCCTTGCCAACCTTGGTAGCCTGCTCACCGACCACCTCCACGGTGCGGTTCTGACCGACTCCAAGCGTCTGGAAGCCCTGTACGGTGAGCGAATCATTGCCGCACACGGTGTAGACCTGGTTGGCGCCGATGGTGCCTGACGCGTTCTCCTTGGAGAGCAGCATGAAGTCCCGTTGACTCTGCAGGTAGAGCTGCTCTTGACCAGCGGTGTCGTTGGCTACGCAGGCGTTGGCGTTGCGCATCACGTCTTGTTGGTCCGGCCCGAGCGCGCGGTTACGCGCTAGGTTGCTTTGCACCTCGTCGAGCGAGGCCGGCGCTCCACCGAAGTCGCCCGGCAACCAGTTTCGCGTGTCGGTCGGCAAACCAAGCGTATCGAGGCCACCTCCGAGCGCGTGCAGCGGGCTCGGCCCGCCACCGACAGCCTCCGTTCGCTGCGACGTGAACGGTAGCATCGAGGCCGAAGCGAAGGGCTCGTCGAGCGGCAAGCTGGGGCTTGGCGCAGCGCCGCTCGAGCCGCCGCCGAGCTGCGGCGGAGAACCGGCTTTGGGCCGTGGATACGTCTCCGAGCGGATACCGCTCACCATCTTCTTCTCGGGCAGTTTGTACGGCGGCGGCGTGGTGGTCGTGAACACGCTACCGAGCACCACCGGCCTGTCCGGATCCGCGCCCAAGAAGTCGACCACCACCTCCTGCCCGACGCGCGGCAAGCTAATCGCGCCCATCCCGGCGCCGGCCCACGGCTGCGCGACCGGCACCCAACAGGAGCTCGTCTCATCGGCGGCGCCCTCGCGATCCCAATGAAAATGCAAACGCACCCGACCGAACTCATCGGTGTGAATCTCTTCACCCGCCGGCCCGGTGACGGTCGCGCTCTCCACGCCGTTGGTGCGCGGGCGCGCCGTGGAGAGCGCCGGTCGGAACGGCTGCGAGGCGAAGCGCGCCTCACAACGATGCGTCCAATCTCCGCCCGCCGTGCCTTCGAGTTGGCAGGCCACCACCAGCAGCGGCTCGGCCAGCTCGCTGCGCGGATGATTCACCACCGGCAGAATCGAGCCC
>CAITIQ010000176.1 GCA_903892415.1 uncultured delta proteobacterium
ACTGGTCTACACTTCCTCGGTTGCAAGTGCTGTGGCACCTACGACAGGCACAACCAAGTAGCGCAAGTGGCACTCGCTTACCTCAGGAACGAGCTGAAATTCACAGGCGCAACCAGCTCAGTTGACAGCAACTTTGTGGGTCATTCTGCGGACGGCAAGAGCAAGCACACAGACGGACAGGTCTGGGGGAGCCTCCTCTGGCTGAAACGACTGGCTATCGGGGGCAGGCTCCGGTTCCCCGCAGCCAGTAGCCATTAGGGTTGTGACAGGAGCCCCCAAAATGGCCCCCCGGCGGGCAGAATTTGTGATTTTTAATTAATTTTTAATTCATTTTAAATTCATTTTAAATTCATTTTTAATTCATTTTAATATGGAGCTCTAGCCCTAGTAGCAGCACTTCAAGACGGCGTTCTCGCTCTCGCCGTCCAGAACAAGGCGGTCTGTCGTCACTGGCTTAGGTCCCTTCTTCGCTGCCTTCGGCTTTCTTGCCGGCACTGGCCCGACCACCTTTGCTTGCCGCATCTTCAGGTTGATGGCACGAAGCTCGCTACAGTTCACTAGACTCACCGGCCCGCCCGCCGGCATAAACGTCATCCGATTAGGATCGGAGGAGTCTCGCTCGAGATACTGCACGGTGAAGGCACACTCGCCCCGATTTACACCGACCACGCTGCTTCCCAGTCTGATCTGCTTGCCTTGAACGTCGGTCCTTTCGGAGACCTCCTCGAAGATGTGCGGGTGCTTGCTATTACCCGACCCACTCTCAACGACCTTCGCAACCCAGAAGACATCGTCCTCGTCACCCGCCCTGTTCTGAATGCCAATGTACGCTCCGACTCTCACCTTCTTCACGAGTTCACGGCCATGCCGTTCGGCCGCTTTCCTCTCGGCCTCCGACGCGCCTTGATTCAGGGGACTGACCGTCCGCTCGTCGAACATGTTGACGAGGCCTCGGCATGCTGAGGTACATCCCTCGACGTGCAGCTGTGAGTGCCCTTGTTTGCCACTCATGTTGCCAACACCACGGCCTTCAATGGCTAAGCATGCCATGCACCAACAATCCCACGGCCGCATCAGCAAGACCCCTACGCCGCTAGCAGCTGTGACTAAGAACGAGCGGGCTGCATGGATGCCCTCGCAACGCGCATGCTCGATTACGCTCCTCGGGCGGTCCATGTCTTTCTGGTCGCGCCATAGCGCGATGTACTGTCCGACCTTCTTGTTGGCGTGGTCCTCGCTCCAGTTAGACGACGTGAAAAGCTTCGAAAGGTGCTCCCAGCACTCCTTCGCCGTGTTGATTCGCTTGGAATCCGTGTGGATCGCGTCCTTGTTCTCGAGTCCGTGCTCTTGAGCGCTCTTCAATTGCCGTTTTACCTGCATCGGCGAATCCGATTATATATGCGGACCCGTCATGGTTCGTACGCCATCTGAAATTTGTGCACACCATTCCCCCGAGGCCGTCCCAGACTCCCTTCCCGTGTCCAGGCGCGCCGTAAGACCACTGGCACTTCTTGAGCCGTAATGCTTTGCCCGATTTGTACTCCTGCGGAATCTCGCTGAGGAAATGCTTGGTCTTCCCGTTCTTGAAGTGCGCTGCAATCACGCACGCGTGCAAGCCTAATATTGGTCTGCGGTCAAAAGCGGGCGGGCGTACTGCTGCAATTATCCGAATGCACGACCAAAAATTCGAACACCTCGCCGCTGATGTGAGTCTCCACCCAATCTAGCTGGTCTCTCATGAAATCGCGGTGCTGTACGTATCCCTGCAGCACAACACAGCCCCAAAATTTGTTCGTGCCAGGCAGGCTTTTCTAGCGCTCGGGCACGCACTGCTTCCGATCGTTCGTGATGCCGAAGAAGGCCTTCGTAACCCAAAACCGGTGGTGGAGACTACTCCGCTCACATTCCCGCACACCGTTCTCGAAAATGACTTTGACTCGAGTTCCCAGCTGGCTACTCACCCGGCCGTACTCGCCCTCCGTTGTCGTGACCTCGTCGCCTTCCCTCAACATGCTCTTCAAATCACAGCGCTTTACCTTGATTGGCTTGGGCTCCGACTTGACGGTGACGTCCTCACCGCTCTGCTCGACTACCTCCAACGCTTTGCCATCCACCGTTGTCACCCACGAGCCCTTCGCCAGCACATGCCGATCGTGCCACCGAGCGCTGTCGAGCCATGCCAACACGGAGACGAAAATACTGCTCGAAATCTGAGCCCAGTACTGGCTTTGCAACATGCGTGCTGGAGAGATGACGAACTTCTCCGCCCAGTCCTCGTTCACGACCATGAGGCCTGGCGTCGCCTTCTCGTGCAGGTCCCGCGCAGCATCCTTGCATCGCGCGACGGTGCGCCGATGTTGGCACATGCCGAGGAAGCTTTCGTCCAGCATGTCCAGCAGCTCGATGATACTCGCCTGCTTGCGGACGTTGACGAGGCGGACGTTGCGCTTCTGAGCAGCGCCCCAGTCTACGTCTTCGTCTACATTGCTGGTCGCATCCGAGGAGCCGTTCTCGTCGTCCTCAGTTGGTACAGACTCGAAGGCGGAAAACTCGACAACACTCATGAAAACTGCGGGCGCGCTAGGCACCAGATGCACCCCGCTGTTTATCGTCTTCATCGGCGTTTTACTTCCACTGTACGTCTGTATTGTGCCGTTGAACACGATGAGCTTCCGCAGCTTTTTCCATAAACCGTCGTGGTGTGTGACTGTGCCGGCGCCGTCCTTGCACATGACCTTGTCGCCTTGTTGAAACTGTTGCCTTGTGGCCCGCCTCTGTTTGCGGCGGGCGTACTCGGCATCGATGCCTGCTCTGTGCTGAACACTGTCCCGGTATGGCTTCCCGCTGCGGTAGATGTTGAGACGCTTGCAGATCTTACGGCCCCAGCCGGTCGGGTCGGTCGGATTCTCCTTCTTGCGATGTGCAATGGCGGCCAAGATCGTGCGTAGCTCCAGCCGCTCTTGCTCGGTCGTGCCGTGCTTGAGTATGTCGATGGCATCGCACAGGCGGTTGACAATCTCGGCGTCGACGGCGGCAGCGGCCTTGCCATCCGTGTCCAACAAGCGGCGAATCTTCTCCTGACAACTATCCGGAAGGGCG
>CAITIQ010000177.1 GCA_903892415.1 uncultured delta proteobacterium
CAGCATGGCATCGGCCTCACGCAGCTTCGAGATGATCTGTTCGGGTGTGTGTCGTGTCCGCTTCATCGAGAATCTCCTGGCCGCTTCCGGCGGCCTTCGGGACTCTCATAGTTGGTGGATCAGGATTCTGGGAGCAGGTCAACATGACGCTGGGCATCTGCCGGACCCGGAACGCGCTGTTGCGCATCGCGCCGTCGGGGCCTTGAATGCGGAGCCGCTTGTCCCACATGCATGTGGGCACGAACTTCAAAGTGCCCGGGTCCTTCCAGCCGCCCCCCATCGATGAAGCGGCCCCGCTTGAACGACAACGGCCCCAGCATGTGCCGGGGCCGTTGGGACGAATCGAAATGTGGTGCACGCGTTACGCCGCTTTGCGCTTCGCGACGGCTTGCGGGTCGATCGTGCCGATGACGTGCCCATCGACCATCGCTCCGAAGGTACCACCGCCGCCCGGGATCGCGCCAAAGTAGACGACGAGGTTGTCCGTCGGCGTACTGACGGCGGAATCGCGGTGGGCGCGGACGTTGTAGACCACCTGCGTCAAGCCACGCGGAACTGTGACATCGGTAAAGTCCTTGGCCGCTACCGCACCGATCTGGAGCGGCATCGACTGGGACGGCAACTGCCGCCAGATGCTGAAGAACTGACGCTGCGCGATCGACCCCTTCCACGTCAGACGCATGGTCCCGTCGCTGTTCATCACGGCGGAGAGATCGGTCGGAGCCACCGGCGGGCCCGCCGGAGTCGGTGCAGCGGGTTCCGGGATGTTGGCGAGGACATACACGTTGGGATTATTGGTCGTGTCGGCGTACGCCTTGATGTTCTTGATGAGATCAGCGCCAAGGCTCTGCATGTCGCGCACGGTGTTGTAAAACCGTTGCGTCGCGGCCTTGGCGGCATCCTGCGCCGTCTTCTGCGCGTTGAACGCGTCGCGGGCAGCCTTGGTCAGGCTCGTCAGGTTTGTCACCTGTGCGGGCGTGACGCCGATATTTGCGGCGTTGGTAGCCCACGTTGGATTATGAGCCTCGTAGAACTCAACCTTCTCGATTCGCGTGCTGGGGACGACGGGCATGGCTTGCTCCTTGGTATTGAGGATGGTTGATGACGGCTTGCGCCCACTTGGCCGAAACACGATTGCGGGAACTTTGGTGCATCCGAACATCGGATGTTGTGCAGCATCGGGAATGCGACAGCGACTTCGACACATCGTGATCGAGTCATCATGCCGTTGATCGGCCTTAGCGGAACAAAGCCATTCCACAGCCCGCAAAGGCCTACCAACCCGAACAACCGGGCGAAACCGCACCGATGATCGGACCTGCATTCGGCTCGCTGGCGGGTTTACACGCTGTGCCGACGGTCACTGGCGGTCACCATGCCAGCATGCACCGCGAGTGTGGACGCCGAAACGAACGCCGTAGACGCGTGCACGATCGCCCAAAGCCTGCTTTTGATGGCCATAGACACCGATCCGTCCACCGGAAGCACTGCACCGACCCGCGTTTCTACGTGTGACGTTGCCATGCGCGTCAAAACGAGAACAGAAGTTGAACGTTAAATCGGCCAACTGCAACGCATGCCGATTGAAATGCTGCCGCATTTCAAAGCCCTCGACGCAAGCCGAAAGCCGTCCCACACTCCGGGCACTTCTGCGTGGTGATCCCGCTCAACGTGTAGCCGCAAGCGGAGCAGCAACCGCCTCGAACGCGAAGCCGCGAACGGATCAATCGAAACATATCTGGCACCCAGAGCAACAGACTCACCGCCGCTATGTAAATAACCAAGTTGGCGAGCAACCCCCACCAAAGCACACGCGTGGGCGCAATATCTCGCGGCATCTGCGCGTCATCAATGCCGATCACCTTGAGACCTGTGGGCACATCCCACGACGCCAGGCTGACGCCTTCTTCAACACGCTCCCAAAGAGCTCCCTTTTCGTGCTCGGCTGCGGTCCCCCAAAGAAACGTGGACCGAAAAGAACGAAAGGGCCATCCGAGGGCCAGCGTCTGACATCCGGCCGCCCGCTGCGTTTCCCTGGCTGTTTCATCACTTAACCACACCCCTTGCGGCGGTACCGCAACACGCGACAGCTTGTTCGCGGCACCGGAGACCGCCAGGCCCCGCGCGTCCCAAAGATCCCCGCGCCCGATTCCGTCCGCGCGATACGCACTGAACCACCCGACAAACCAGCGATTCACCGCCACCCATTTCCACGAAGGCGCAATCGGCGTTGCCCGCCAAGTGCCCGCATCCACCCGATTAGACTGCCCACCAGATGCCGACAATAAGCCGGTTCCGAACAAATTCCTCGCCCAGACGTACCCGCCTAACGAAAATGCCAAGAGCACCACGACTGCCATCCCTATAGCAATCGTGGTGCGCTTGGTGTAGGAATTGAATCTCAAAAACGCACCTTCTTAGGTCGCGGGCATTTAGCGACCGCGACTTGTTCAGAATGGGCAAGCGGGAGTCCACGGCCCCCAAGGAACGAACGGTGAGATGACCGGTGCTCCGAGCGCTGTTGTACAGCCAACTCCGATCGCTGGTGTTGTTCCCGGTGCAATCGTCGGACACGTCGGTGGGAAGCTCACCGGGCGAACGCCTGATGTGCAACAAGATGTATCTTGGGTCTGTGTCGAGGTACGTGTCTGATCGCAGAAATCATACGTCGGCGGGGGTGTTGGATTGAAACGCGCCCGGGTCCGCTTCTGAATCTGGAAAGGACGAGTCTCAGTCCAAATCTTGCAGTGGGACCAGATGAAGTCGCCCTGATTGGTATAGCACCAGTATGTTGGCGGTGACCACGCGGGCACCGGTGTGATGTTTCGCGGCGGCAGTGTAACGATTTCGACAGCAACGGAACCAATGCCACATCCAGCAGAGCCGGAGGCAATCCATGCCTCCATGGACCTACTAACGGCGGTCGCCTCATCTCCCTTGAGTGTTTCCTTCATAGCAGAAGCCATGCCATCGAGCTTCGCGTCGGTCGTGCAACCGTCGTCCTTTTCAACCGGGACATCCGCCGCCTTGTATCCGACGCTTGCCAGAAAGTCCACGATTTCGTCACGGTCAGGTGCCGTAGCAATCAATGCTGCGAGAGGGTCATCGATCAGGACACCCTTGACGTAGTCCTTTGCTGGTCCAGCGGTGCTGACGGTTCCACCGAGGCCCGCGACTTGCCAACGATCATCGTCAGAATCGGGGATGTTCAGGGCTGCTTTGACCGACTTGATGGCTTCATTTGGGTCGGCGGTCTCCCAAGACTTTGCTGTCCATCCATCGGGTGTGCGTTGGTACCAGACTGCGATAAGATTGCTTCCGATCACGTTTGAGCCATCAGCGAGCGCGAGAAAGTGCTCTACCTCCGGGCCGCCTTGAACGGTTTCCGAGTAGATCGGAGTGAGTGTCCAAGGACCAGTCTCGATTTTGGACCAGGCAACGCGATGCACCTCTTGTGCGCTCACATTCACTGCACTGAGAGCCATGCCACCAACAACGGCAACAACGGTGAACATCTTCATAATCGTCTCCTTGCGTTAAAACGAGGTTTCCAAGGAATCCTTTGTCAGGTTACCTAGTTTACCGAAGTCCCCGCCTGCTGTAGCTTTGAAAGCGAGAATGTGCCAATCTTCACATTTCGGTGGAGTAACGGTGGACAACTTGCTGGGCGTGGTGACCTGCCCCCATTTCCTGTACCAGCCGCTATGAGAGTCTGTTGATGGTACCAGCCCCTGCAGCTGCACGTTGCACGCCACAGGGGAGGGGGGTAGAGGGGTGAGTTTGAGAGGGGAGAGGGGCCGCGTCTCCCCTCTC
>CAITIQ010000178.1 GCA_903892415.1 uncultured delta proteobacterium
GGCGGAGGCGGGCGCGCGGGTGCGGTCGGTCGAACAGGTGCAGCAGGCGGTCCCAGGCGCGGCGCGAGCGGTGATCGCTTCGGTGCGGCCGGCGGCGGGGGTTGAGGTGGGACGGGGCGAACGCTCTTCTTCGGCGGGGGCTTGGTGCTGGCCATCGGATTTCTAGCGTACCGCGAATGTTGCAGTGTGAGCGCAGCTCGTCGCAGTCGGATGATGAGGGAAAGGGAGGAACCTGGGATCCCGTCCGTACCAGCGGCACTCCCTTCACCATCTTGAGGTCCATCGTGAAAATTTCATCGCTCCTTGCTTGCACCTTCGCTGTTGTTTCGCTCTTCGCCGTTGGCTGCGGTGGAGACCCTTGTGGTGATCTGGTAGCTGCCTGCGAGGAGTGCGCAGATGAAGTCGAGCGAAGCAACTGCATCTTGGGCGCCGAACTCGCGGACGCATTGGGCGCTGACGACGCGTGTCAGGACGCGCTCGATCAAGGTGACGTTTGCACCCCCTCCGCAGAGTAGATCTCTCCTCACGCTTGCGTCGCTTTGCCTGTTCGCGGCGGCTTGTCGTGAGTCGCCGGTAGCGACGCCGCGCCAACGTGCGGCGCCCGGCGCCGCAGCGAGTGCGAAGGACTCGGCCACGAGCGCCGCAAGTCCTTCCGCGACTGGGACGTCGGGCACAGCCCCCACGCTAGCGAGCTCCACCGCAACCCCCCCGCCGAAGAGCGTGTTCGCGGGCCCTTCGCTCGTGGTCGCCGGCGATCTCGTGGAGCGCTCTTCGCTCGCAGTGCAAGCCACGCTGACCACCGATCGCGTGGTTGCCAGCTCGCTCAGCGAGGGGATGGCGTACCTCGTGGTGCGCGGGCCTTCCCAGCTCGAGCTGCGAGCCTTCTCCACCGCCGACGGTTCGCGCCGTTGGTCGAGCCCGGTGAGCCAGTGTTTGCAGCCGGTGGCATCTGCGAGCGGCGTTTTCTGCGGGACCAGTCTGGGCGTGCTTCAGCTTTCGCGCGAGGACGGCACAGCCCGAACCGTGGGTACGCCGATGCCTGTGACGAGCATGGTCAGCCTCGGCGATCGGGTCGTGGTGCTGAGCAGCGCGCAGGCCGTGCAGGTGCTGAGCGCAGAGACGGGCGCGCAGCTCGGTCGGCTCGAATTGCCGGAACAGCCGGTGAGCGGCATCTTACGTTCGCCGCTGCTGCGCGCTGGAACGCTCGCCTGCGGCGTGTCGCCCAACGACAAGACCACCCTTTTGATGTGCGTGGACAACACGCCCAAGCTCGTTCGGCGGGCCGTGCTCAACGTCCCGCAGGGCACCCTGCAGCAAGCCGATGAGAAGCTGCTGGTCGTCTCATCCTGGCGTGAGGACCCCGCAGCCTGCGAGGTCGTAGCAACGAGCTCCGGCGCAACGCTCGCGCGGGCTCCTTCCGCCTGCGCCGCCGCTTTTCCGCAAGGCAACGCTGCGAGCCTGCTCACCGTCGAGCCCACACTCCGCCTGCTGGACGCGAAGGGCGTGATTCAGTGGGAGCAGCCGGGCTCCTGGCACAACGCCGCGCGCGCCCTGCACGTCGGCTCGCGGCTGATCATCGCCGGCTACAATCCGATCGCTACCGGAACGTCGCTCTTCGCCGTGGACGCGGCGAGCGGCAAGCCAGCGTGGACGGCCAAGGTGGATAGCCTGCCCATCGAACACAGCAAATATTCAAACCAGGTGGAGCTCGAGCTGACCGAACACGGCCTCTTGTTGCTCGGTCATGAAGCGAGCCAAGACTTCGCCCAATTGTTCGACGTTACGAGCGGCAAACGCTTGGCCTCGGTGGTGCGCGGCCACTAACGCACGCGCCCCAAACCCGAACCGCTTCTACGCGAGCAGCCCCGCGGCGACCGGCTTCACCACCAAACGGTGGGCCTCGGCGAGCGCCTTCTCGATCTCTGCGGCCGGCGGCCGGCCGTGCGCCGCACACGCCCACGTTGAATCGGTGAGGCTCGAAAGCGGCTGGGCAAACGCCTCGCGCGCTGCCATGCGCACCGCATCCCCGCCTTCTTGCAGCAGCCACACGAGCGTGCGCCAGGCGAGCTCGGCGTGCCGCGACTCATCCTCGACGATCGTTGCAAGTGCCGCGCGTACAGCAGGATCGCTAGCCGTCTCGAGTTGGAAAGCGGCCTGCGCCGCAGCCAACGTCTCCCCAATGCAGCCCTCGCGCACCACCGCACGAGCGATCTCCGCCAGGTCCTCACGCACCTCGAGCGCGCCGCCCATCGCAAACTTGGCCGGCCGCAACGCCGTGTTGGCGTAGGTCGAAGCCAGCGCGAAACAAAGCTTCGCGTGTTGCACCTCGTCGAGCGCTGCCCGGTGCGCGTCCGCGACCAAATCGTCCGGCGCTCCCACCGCGAGCAGCTCCAGCGCGAAGCGCCCAAAGGACGCCACTGAAGCGTGCTCGAGCAGCGCGTCGCTCAGCCAGGCCTGCGCCAGCTCGCGTCGGTCTTCCGCGCTCAGCCCGGCTAGGCTCGGCGTGGCCGCTTCACTCCAACTGCTCGCCGCCGAACCGACCTTCGCCACAGCCTTCTTCCCGGCCACCACGAACGGCCGACCCACCCCGCACTGATCCTCCGAGCTCTCGACGAAGCTGTAACAACAAAGACCGTCTTGCACCGAAGGCAAGCTCACCGAAGACGGCGGTATTCCACAAATGTTGGTCGGCAAAAACGGCAACGCAGCGTCGGGACCGAGGCAGTCGACCTCGCTCATCGGCGGCGGCATCACCTCGAGACACGCCTTTGTGGTCGGGGGAGCACCGCCCGTGTTGCCACCACCGTCTGCGACAAAACCGCCGCTGTTGTTCCCGCCGCCAGCGTTGAAGCCGCCTTCGTTACCGCCTCCGGCGTTCCCGCCCGCCTCGCCACCACCGGACCCACCGTCTTCGGTCTCGATGGTCGCACCGCAGGCTGTGCCGACCACGGTCAGCATGAGGGCGGCTTGAAGTCGGAAGCGTAGGGCGTCGTTGAAGGTCGGCATGCCGCGGCATAAGCAGCGGGCGTGCCAAGCCTTTTTCGGCGTTTTGCGGGTGTTGTGCGCAGCAGCGAGCCAAGCTGTGCCGCGATGGCCACTGGGCTCGTGAGAAGCACTTCGGCGTTCGTGGAGAGCGGACCGGCCTTTATGAAGCCCCACTTGCGGCCGTGTGCCTTGACGCTCATCGCTCAGGTCAATAGCTCTTCATCCAAGATGCGGATTCCGCTCCTCCTGCGACCTGCGAGTCGTCCGCACATCAAGAAATTTTCGCGTTCCGCTGTCTCGACGCTGATCGTAGCGGCAATGGCAGCTCTTCTAACGCCCCAACCAGGGTGTCAGGTCTTTCGTCCCCCTTCTTCCCACGCGGAGGGGGTCTGCATGTGTGCGCTCTGCTCGACCGATCCGTTCTGCTTCGACCCGACGCGCCCTGAGGGAGAGCAGGTTTACGACCGGCCGTGTGACCGGCCGGAGCACGAAGCGATCGACGCCGATCGTGTGAAAGGGATCGGCTCCCGAGAAGACGGCTTCTTCTGCATACCTCCGTCAACCGAGAAGTCGGTCGGGGGGCTTGACGGACTCGAGTGTCCAGCAGACGACGGGGCCCGCGCAGAATTCCAGAACCTGGACCCGTGCGTTGACCTTCCACCCTGTGCTCGCCCCGAGGAGTGTGATGATCCCTCCGAGGAACGGCTCTGTTCGGAGGTGAGTACGTCGGCGCTGCGCGGCGTCTGCGTCGCGAACCCGCCGGTGGGCGAGGACGTGGATGAGGCGCAGCGGCTCACGCAGGGCGCGGCGCTCGCCGTCGAAACCCTGGCTGATACGTGCGCCTACTACGGCGTCACGCCTCCGCAGTCTGGGCCTGCCCGGTACTGTTTCTTGTCCTGCGTCACGCCACAAAGCTGCACGCTCGGCGATCCCACGATCACCGACTCCTGCGAGAGCTGCAACGAAAGTTACGCCCGTAAGTCAGACCCCCTTTGACCCACGGAGCGTTCGGACCGGTGGATTGAGGCCCTGATTCCTAGCAACGACGAGGTGTTGGCGCAGGTCTCCACCGCTTTTTTCGGCTCTGTGCCGCCCATTCGTGCCGCGCCCTCAACCTTCGGTTGAAACCTCCTCCCACCGCTGTAAAGAGCTGCGCATGATCGATGCGACCTTGGTTGCCAGACTGGCCGAACTCGCGGCCCTCGAGCTCGAGCCGGAAGAGGTGCTCTCGTTGACGGCCGATCTGCAGCGCATCGTCGAGTACGTCAACGTGCTCTCGGAGGCGGATACGAGCTCGCTCACCGCTCCCACCGAGGTGATCTCGGCCTTGCGCGCCGACGAACCGCACACGTCCTTGCCCACCGAGTTGGCGCTGGCCGAGGCACCTCGAACGCAGAGCGGCGGCTTCTCGGTTCCCGCCTTCGTGGACGAGGGTTGAGCCGTGGAACTACCGAACACAGCGATCGCGATTCGTGAGGCCGTCGTCAGCGGCAAACTCTCCGCCGCCTCGGTGGTCGAGCAAACCTTCGCTCGCATGGAGGCCGCCTCAAACCTTGGGGCCTTCCTCACGAGCTGCCGCGCCCACGCCGAAGAAACGGCGCGCAACCTCGACGCGCAGGTGCAAAGCGGCGCCGCCCTCGGACCGCTCGCCGGCGTGCCCATCGCCGTCAAAGACGCGCTCGCCACCTCCTTCGCCCCAACCACCTCGGCCTCGCGCATCTTGTGCAAAGGCCCTGACGCCGATTCGGGTTTTCGCCCTCCGTACGACGCCACCGTAGTCGAGAAGCTGCGCGCCGCCGGAGCGATCATCGTCGGCAAAACCAACATGGACGAGTTCGCCATGGGCTCCTCCAACGAAAACAGCGCCTTCTTCCCCGCGCGCAACCCTCACGATCCCACCCGCATCCCCGGCGGTTCGAGCGGTGGTAGCGCTGTGGCCGTCGCCGCCAAGCTCACCCCGCTCGCGATCGGCTCGGACACCGGCGGCTCGATCCGTCAGCCCGCGGCGATGTGCGGCGTCGTCGGCGTCAAGCCCAGCTACGGCCGGGTCTCCCGCTACGGCCTGTTCGCCTTCGCCTCGAGCCTCGATCAGATCGGCGTCTTCGCCCACGACGTTCGCGATGCAGCGCTGGCCATGCAGGTGATCGGAGGCTTCGATGCGCGCGACGCCACCTCGCGCGAGATCGAAAATCCGGCTTGGTCGCCCGCGTCAGCGAGCTCGCTCAGCGGCTTGCGCGTGGGCGTCCCCAGCGAATACTTCGGCGAGGGCATCCACGCTGGCGTGCGCGCTTCGGTCGAGCAAGCCATCGAGCAACTGCGCGCCCTCGGCGCCACCACCGTCCCGGTCTCTTTGCCCAACACACGCTTCGCCGTGGCCGCGTATTACGTGCTCGCGACGGCCGAGGCCTCCTCCAACCTCAGCCGCTACGACGGCGTGCGCTTCGGTCTGCGCGTCGAAAAGTCCGGTCAATCGCTGAAGGAGCTGTACAAGGGCACGCGCGGTCGCGGCTTCGGTAGCGAGGTGAAACGGCGCATCATCCTCGGCACCTTCGTGCTCTCGTCGGGCTACTACGACGCCTACTACAAGCAGGCCGAGAAGGTGCGGGGGCTGATCAGCGCAGACTTCCAGCGCGTCTTCGATCAGGTGGACGTGCTTGCCACGCCCACGAGCCCGACGGTGGCCTTCCCGCTGGGAGCGCGCACGCAGGATCCGCTGGCGATGTACCTCGCTGACATTTGCACCTTGCCGGCGAGCTTGGCCGGCTTGCCGGCGCTCTCGCTGCCGTGCGCGCCTGCGGCTCCGGCCGAGGGCGGCGCGCCGCTGCCGGTGGGTCTGCAGCTGATCGGTCGCTCCTTCGAGGAAGCGCGCCTTTACGACGTGGCGCACGCCTTCCTCGAGGCCCAACGTGGCTGAGTCTGAAGCCGCACTCGGGCTCGAGGTTCGCTTGGTCGCCGCCGCCGATCGCGCGGCGCTCGAGGGCCTTTTCGACGCTGTGGGCTCTTCCTGTTTCTGTCGCTACTTCCACTTCGAAGGCGACAAGAACGATTGGCTCGCGGCGCTCGCCTTCGCCCCGGACGATCAACGCAACTGGCTCGCCAGCGGGCTGGCATCCGGTTCTGCGGAGACGAGGGGTTTGATTGCGCGGACCAACGATGGGCAGGTCGTCGGCTGGTTGAAGCTGGCTCAAAAATCGTGCGCTCCCAAACTCTACGGCCAGCGTTATTACCGCTCGCTGGCCTGTCTTGCGGAGGGTGACGCCGAGCGCACCGCGCATCTTTCGTGCGCGCTGATTCATCCGTCCTTTCGCAACCGCGGCCTGCTCGCCGAGCTCGTGCGTGGAGCTGTGCTCCACGCAGCCGAGCTCGGCTTCACCCAGCTGGAGGCCTTCCCGCGTGTGGTCGCTTGCCGCGTGACCGACGAGGAGATGTTTACCTTGCCCGCCTCGGTGCTGACCGCCCAAGGTTTTGAAGTCGTCGGCGGAGACCCGGCCTATCCGGTGGTCCGTCTGCCGTTGGTGAAAGCATGAGCCCGAAGTTCTCCGGCATTTTATTGGTCGATAAGCCTCAAGGGCTGACCAGCCACGACGTGGTCGGACGGCTGCGCAAGCGCTTGGGCGAAAAGAAGATCGGCCATGCCGGCACGCTCGATCCGATGGCCACCGGCCTGATCGTGGCGCTGATCGGCGAGGGCACCAAGCTCGAGCCGTACCTCGCGCGCGCCGACAAGAGCTACCTCGCCACGGTGCACTTCGGCAGCTCCACCGACACGCTCGACGCCGAAGGCAAGGTCACCGCTGAAGGACCGCTGTCACCGGCCCTTGCCGCAGAGCTTGCCGCTCTCGCGCAAGGCCCGGCCGAGACCCCGCTGATCGCGCAGGCCCTCGCGGCCCTGCGCTCCCGCGAGCAACAGATCCCGCCCGCTCACTCGGCCATCCACGTGGACGGCCAGCGCAGCTACGATCTGGCGCGCAAAGGCCAAGCGGTGGAGCTACCGCCGCGCGACGTGAAGCTGCTCGAGGTGGCGATCGAAGCGGCCAGCGCGACCACGCTCACGCTCAGCATGACGGTGAGCAAGGGCTACTATGTGCGCTCCTTCGCGCGGGATCTGGCGGCCTTGCTCGAGGTGCCCGGCCACCTCAGCGGCCTGCGACGCACGCGCTCCGGGGCCTTCGACGTGAAGGACGCAGCGCTGCTCGAGCACGAGGCGCTGAGCGAGCGCATCCTCGGCTTGGTACAAGCGGTGAAGCTCGGCGGCCTGCCCACGCTGCAGCTCGATGAGGCCGGAGCTCGGGAGATCGGCTTCGGCCGAGCCATCGACGCGCCGGCCGAACTCGGCCCGGCCGAGTTCGTCGCGCTGCAGAGCCCGGCCGGCGGCCTGATCGCGATCGCTGAGCTTCGCGAGGCGAAGCTCAGCGTCGCGCGCGGCTTCCAAGGTTGACGCAGGCGGCGTAGGCTTGCCGCATGGTTTGCCGTCCGAGCCGCTTCGCTTTCGTGTTGCTGACGATGGCGCTGAGTTCGGCCTGTTTGGCCGTGCAATACGAATCGCCCACGGGAGGAGCCGGGGGCGCTGGAGGCGCTGGGCAAGGTGGAGCGTCGTGCGAACTCGATTGCGACGACGACAACGTCTGCACCGACGACTTCTGCGCCAGCGAGTCCCTTTGCGGTCACGCTGCGAGCAGCCAACCGCCTGCGCAATTAGCGGGCGACTGTCGCAAAGCGGTTTGCGACGGCACCACCCTGCGCAGCGAAGCCGATCTCGACGACGTTCCGCCTGATACCGCCAATCCGTGCAGCGCGAGCGCCTGCCTCGAGGACGGCACCCCCACGCAGGTCAACGTCGACGGCCCGTGCGGTACCGAAGGCGCCTTTGAGTGTTTCGACGGCACCTGCTCGTGCAACGTCTCCGCGGACTGCACCGACTACGAGACCGAGTGCGCCAACGCCGAATGCGTGGCCGGCCTTTGTGTGGTCAGCTACGAGGCCGCTGGCACCGTCGTGGCGGATGACGGTGTCGCGGGCAATTGCGTTGGTCGCGTTTGCGACGGCGTAGCGTTGGTAGCAGCGGTCAGCGTCAACCCGCTGGATTTGCCGCCTGCCAACGGGAATCCTTGTCAGGTCGCAGCCTGCGTCGAGGGCGCTCCAACCCAACTCAATTCGACCATCAACAGCCCCTGTCCCGGCGGTTTTTGTAACGGGTCGGGTGGCTGCGTGGAGTGCAACAACAACGAGAATTGTGGTGGCCCAACTCCAATTTGCGTAGCCAGCGTGTGCGTTGAGTGCGGCGCCAACGCCGATTGCACCGGCGGCGGCGTTTGCTTGCCGAGCAACGAGTGCGTTCAGTGTGTGACCAATGGTGATTGCGCGACGGCCCAGCAAGGCAGCGTGTGCACCGCCGGGGAATGTGGTTGCACTGGAGACGCTGATTGCCCCGATGAAGGAGAGCCTCATTGCAACACCGAGGGCTCCTTCTGTGCGGCCTGCGTTACGAACGCCCACTGCAGCGGCAACCCGGATGGAGAGCGCTGCATCAGTTTCCTCGGTCCTATCCGATGCGGTTGTCAAAGCGCCGGTGACTGTCCCGGCAACAGTACGTGCGGTCCGGGCTTTGCCTGCATCAACTGACGGCCCTCGCATGTTCGACCTCCAGCCCAGCCTCAGCGATGCCCGCGTCCTCTTGCAGCCCCTGCGCGAAGAGGACTTCGAGCCGCTGTACGCCGTAGCGAACGACCCACTCTTGTGGGAGCAACATCCGTCGCCCACCCGCTATCAGCGCGAGGTCTTTGCCACCTACTTCGAGGGCGCGCTGCAATCGAAAGGCGCGCTGCTGATCCGCGACGCCCAAGACGAGAGCGTGATCGGCAGCTCACGCTTCTACGATCTGGATGAGGCCAACAAGCAGGTGACCATCGGCTACACCTTCGTCGCCCGGCGCTGTTGGGGCAAAGGCCACAACCAGGCCGTCAAAGCGCTGATGCTCGGCCACGCCTTCCAAACCGTCGAGCGAGCGCTCTTCCACGTGGGCGCACAAAACAAACGCTCGCGCATCGCAATGGAGCGCCTCGGCGGCGTGCTTATCGGCGAAAAGAACGTGGCGTACTTCGGCGAGAAATCGAACCCCAACGTCGTCTACGCCATCGAACGCGAGGCCTGGTTCAAGCGAGCCTGAGGTCGTCGGCAGCGCAGCGTGCTTCACCCGTGTGCTCCCAGCGCGAGGCTCCACCGCGAGGCTCCCAGCGCGAGGCTCCCAGCGCGAGGCTCCCAGCGCGAGGATGGGACCTCCAATTGGACGTTTTGTTGAATTCAAGCGCCCATCCCCAACCGATGGGCCTCTGAACTCAACAAAACGCCCACTTCGACCACCGATCCCCCGACGCGCCCTACGCTAACAAGCTCCGTCCCGTCCCGGTTCGTGCGCACGCCGCCCGTACTCCGTGCTCCGTGCTCCGTGCGCATCCCGCCCGCCGGTGCCCGGTGCGACATTCGACGCGGCGATGGTTTATCGCCCGCCCGAATGTCACACCCCCCGTTCGGGATGGGGCGCGGGCTGCGAATTTGCCGCCAATCCTTCGGGGAATCGCGCACGGTTTGCAGCCCTTTGTGGCGAGCCCCCGTTCGGCGAGCCCCCGACGCGCCCCCGACGCGCCGCCCCCGCCGGCGCCCGGTGCGACATTGGACGGGGCGATGGTTTATCGCCCGCCCCAATGTCGCAGCCCCCTCCGCGTACGGGCTGCTCACCGTCGGCGCAGCGCGCTCCCAACGCGAGACGCGCGCGGCCGATCTAGCGCTTCAACACTGCCCCGGGATCCCGGCACATACGCTGTAACAACAACCTTGCGGGGTCAGCAGGCCTTCACTCAAGGCCGTGAGCCCGCTGCAGGCTCCCCCGATTTGAGCGGCCGGCATACAAGCTCCAAAGGGCAGGGCGGGGAAGCAGGACATCTGCAGCACGCCGTTGCACGCGGGCCGGGGAGGAGGCATCGGCGGCAGCGGCTCGGGCGGAGGGCTCGAGGAGCAGGCGACAAGCAGGCCAACCCACAGCGCCGTTGCCATCGCCCCGAGACGTACCCCCGTGCTCTTCATCGCCGCGAGCCTAGCAGGTTGCTGATGCCGGCGCGGTACGCTGCTGGGCGAGGGAGGTGCAGCCCGTCCACCCCTTCGAACGGCGCCTCTAGCGCCCCTCCCTGCGCCTCTTTCGCCTACCGGAAAAGTCCCCGCGCGACCGCCCAACAATGATAAGTCGGGCTCGTTCGACCGAGCGACGTGAGCTTGGAATCAGCCGCTTCGGTTCAGCGTTTTCCGTCCTCTGATGCCTCGTTCAAAGCTCCCCGCTGCGTGCCGATGAATACCGATGTCTCCCGTTGAACCCAGCGCAAAGCCCGAGCGGTCCTCCTTCCGAAAGGGGCTCATGGGGCGAGCCATCCTGGTGGCCTTGGGCGGCCTGGCTGCAGGGCTCGTGGTTGCGCGCAAACCGCATACGGCCTCGGGGGATCGGCGCGGCGCGGTGGTGGAGATCCTGAGCAAGCGGGGTTTCATCGTCGAGCCGGAGGACGTGGTCTTGGTGGATGCGCCCGGCGGCGTCGTGCGCGCTGCGACTCGCTCCGCCCGCGTGCTCGTGCGGGCCACCCAACCCATCGCCGATCTACCCAAAGAAGAGTGGCTCTCGGACGTTTACGTCTTCCATGCAGAGCTTTCGCCTGCGGGCGCCCTGCTGGATCTGAACGAGGGTCGCAACGTCAGTGAGACCACCGGCGCCGAAGAAACGCGGCCGGTCCTGCTCGGCAAATACGCAGCCTTCGCCTCGCAGAGCCGCACCTGCGGCGCGCCCAGCGTGGTCACGGTGCTGGATCTCGCAGGCCAATCAGCGCTTGATTGGACCTTCTCCGACCGCATGAAGAACGCGGTCACCAACTTCCAAACCACCGGCCAGGTGGCGGGCTTTGGCCGGCGCAAATACGAGGTCGGCGGCGAGGCGGCGGAGCAGGCCGGCACACCCAATCAACCCAACCAGGCTGAAGAGGGCTGCAAACAACCCGAGGTCGAGGTCCGCGTGCAAGGCGGCTCCTTCGTGGTCGTCGCCGGCAAAGATTCGTTCGCCCTCAGCCCGGAGACGGAGACGGCGCTGCCCGCATGGATTCGCAGTGAGCCGGTCGAGATCGCCAAGCCCGGCAACCTCACCACCTGGGCCGTGGATCGCGTGCGCACCGAGATCGGCGATGAGAACATGCAGGCCATCAAACAGGCCTTCTTCGAGGCGAAGGATGTTTGGGATCGCAACGCCGAGGAGATCTCCGGCGCCACCGGTGAAGAAGATATCGCTGAAGATCTCGGTGAAGAGCTAGGCGCGGCCAAGCGCGAGATCCCTGTGGATCCGGACGTCGGCTGGCCGCCGCCGCCGCTCGAGCCCTGGGTTACGGCCCCGGCGATCGCTGGCGAAGGGCAGTGGAACGCCAAGGAAGACGTTGGCTTCTTCCGCAACCAGCCGAACCTCCCGCCGACCTTCCTCACCACCTTCATTCGCTCCGACCGCGGGCGAAAGACGACGCGCGTTTACGTCACGATCTGGGATCCGCGCCAAGTGGAGCTGCACATGATGGCCGGCACGGTGGAGCCCAAGAGCGCCACTGGCAAGGCCGGCCCCGGGATGATCCCGCGTACGCCCGACGTGATGAAGCGCGTGGTGGCAGCAACCA
>CAITIQ010000179.1 GCA_903892415.1 uncultured delta proteobacterium
AGCAACACTATCGAGAGCTGAGAGCTCGCGGTCACTCTCATGGTCGCGCAGTGCGAGGGGTCGTCGACCGTCTCCTCAAGGTCCTCGTCGCGGTACTCGCCTCGGCTCAGCCCTACGACCGCGCCAAGCGGCCTGTGCAAAACCTCGCGATCGCGGCTTGACGAACGGTAGGGAGTCCGTGCCCGATCTCTGAAAAAGCTGTGCGAGCCGGGCGGGCACCGGAGAGAAGGGCACGTTCACGGGAGAGAGAATCGGGCACGGTCACGGGCACGGGCACGGGCGAGAGGAGAGCGCCGGGCGCATGCTCACTCAGGCCAATACGATATCGAAGGTCCCTAGCAGGGCGTCGCGGCCTTTGGCTTGGCCTGGGGTGAGTGGAATCACGAGCGAGTTCTTCACGAAGGGATCGATCGGGATGTACGGATCTCCCTCGAAGTAGAGCTGGGTGGTCAGGGCGATGCCTTGCTCGTGACTGACCTTGTAGTGAATGTGGGCCGGGCGGTATTGCGCGCCATTCAGGTACCAGCCGGGCTTGATGGTGAGGAAGCTGTAGCGGCCGTTGGCGTCGGTCTCGATGCGGCCGCGCAAGACGAAGCCCTCGTTATCGTAGCCGCCGCCGTCGTCGGCTTGCCACACGTCGACGATCGCGCCGGCGAGCGGCGTCTCACAGTCGCAGCCGAACACCGTCCCTTCGATGCGGAGGAGCTCGCCGGGAAGATCGTCGGCGAGGTTGGAGTCGAAAGGAGCGTCGGCTTTGTAGAAGGGCCCGAGGATGTTGTCCTCGCTGACGAAGCAGCCTGCGGTCGGCCCACGCTGCTTGCATTGGGCCAGCGGGTTCGCGCCGCCTCCTTCTCCGCCCATCCCACCGCTGTTCGGCATTCCACCCTGACCGAGGCCACCGGCTCCGGCTTCTCCGCCAGCACCGGCTTCGCCGCCAGCGCCGCCTGCTCCGGTGCCCGAGGCGGCCTGCGAGTCGTCCCCGCAGCCAACGATCGGCACCGAGCTCGCGAACAACTGCAAGACCTGCCTGCGCGAGAGACCACCTTGCTTCAACCAATCGAGCTTGCTGCGTTGCATCTTCACGAGCGGCAGCATGCGGGCGTTTTGTCGTCTGCACAATCCGAACGTTTCGAACACGATTGTTCGGCAAGGGCGTTCGCTCGAGCTCAGCCGTTGAACACGATCAGCTTCTCGCGCGAGAGCTCGGCCAGTGAATAGGGCAGGCCGCCCACGCCGAGGCCCGACTCTCCCCAGCCACCAAACGGCATCCAATCGGCGCGAAAAGCCGTGTGATCGTTGATCAGCACCGTGGCCGCTCGCAGGCTGCGCGCGGCTTGCAAGGCGGCGTCGATGCGGGCGGTGAAGATGGCGGCTTGGAAATGCCAGCGCGAGGCGTTGGCCAGCTCGACGGCCGCGGCGAGCGAGGGCACCTCTTGCAGCGTGACCACCGGACCGAACACCTCCTCGCGCATCAGGCGGCAGTCGCTGGGCGCTCCCTCGACGACGGTGGGCGCAAACGCTTGCTGACCGATCGGTGTTCCGCCCGTCAGCAGCTGCGCGCCGCCGGCCTTGGCTTCCGCGAGCCAGCTCGCGATGCGCTCGACTTCGCGCGCGCGAATCAGCGGCCCCACCGCTGTCTCGGCGGAGCGCGGATCGCCTACCGTCAGCCGCTTCACTTCAGCGAGCAGCGCCTCACGGAAGTTCGCCGCGACCTCGCGCTGGACGAGCACCCGCTGCACGCTCACGCACACCTGGCCGGCGTGGTAGTAGCCGCCTTTGGTGACGAGCGCGGCGGCTCGTTCGAGGTCGGCTGTGGCGTCGATGATCACCGGCGCGGTCCCGCCGTGTTCGAGCGCGAGCCCGGTGCCGCTCGCGGCGACGCGACGCAGCTTCCAGCCGACGGCGGCGCTGCCGATGAAGTTCACGAAGCGAACGCGCGGGTCTGCAACCAACGCTTCACTGACGTCGTTGTCGACGATCAAGAGCTCGGCCCATTCGCTGGGTAGGCCGGCCTGGTGCAGGAGCTGCAGCAGCTTCTGCGCCGAGAGCGGCGTCTCCAAGGCTGGCTTTACCAGCACCGGGCAACCGGCGATCAAGGCCGGCCCAACCTGATGAACGATCAAATTGAGCGGGTGGTTGAAGGCGCTGATGGCGAGCACGGGGCCCAGCGGTTCGCGGATGGTGAAGGCGATTCTGCCAGCGGTCGCAGCTGTGGCTCCCATTGGGATGGCGTGCCCGGCGAGCCGCTCGCCTTCGCCAGCCAGGAACTCGAGGCCGGCCGCCGCGCGGGTCACCTCGACGCGCGCATCCAGCAGCGGTTTGCCGCCCTCGGTCGCGATCAGCAGCGCTAGCGCTTCGTGTTGGTTGCGTACTTCCGCTGCCACGCGGCGGAGGATCGCGATGCGTTCGGCCATCGGCAGCGGACCTCGAGCGTGCGCTTCGCAGGCGCGGACCAGCGCGCGTTCAGCGTCTTGTCGCGTCTGGCGCGGGAGCTCTGCGACCAGCGAGCCATCGAACGGGGAGCGGACGTCGAGCGTTGAAGCTTGCATCTTCCTCTATTGCCACAGCGTCCTTGGTGACGGCTATTGCAACGGCGATGAGCGGAGGCGATTCTCTCTGGCCATGTCGACCAAGCGTAAGATCGCCATCAACACCGGCGGCGGCGATGCCCCCGGTCTCAACGCCGTGATTCGTGCCTCGACGCTGGCCGCGCTCGAGCACGATTGGGAAGTCTGGGGCATTCGTTACGGCTACCGCAGCCTGCTGGACGATGAAGTCGGCTTGATGCGGCTCGACCGCGCGGCGGTGCGCGGCATTGCGCACCTCGGTGGCACCATTCTCGGGACGGCCAACCGCGGGGACCCGTTCCACTTCCCGACCTTGGATCCGGCCACCGGCGCCTTGGTGCCGAAGGATCGCTCAGCGGATCTGGTGCGCCGCTTTCACGAGGAGGGCTTCGAGGCGCTGATCGCGATCGGTGGCGACGGCTCGCTTTCGTTGGCGCACAAGCTCGGCGGGCTGGGTTTGGGCCAGGTGGTGGGCGTGCCGAAGACCATCGACAACGACGTCGCTGGCACCGACATCACCTTCGGCTTCGATACCGCGGTCTCGATCGCGACCGAGGCGATCGATCGCCTTCACACAACGACCGAATCGCACGAGCGCATCATGGTGGTGGAGCTGATGGGCCGGCACGCCGGGTGGATCGCGATGGTCGCGGGCGTGGCCGGAGGCGCTGACGCCATCCTGATCCCGGAGGTCCCCTACGACCTGCAGGCGGTGGCCGCCAAGGTGCTGCAACGCGAGCGCCGCGGACGGAAGTTCTCGATCATCGTCGTGGCCGAGGGCGCAAAGCCGATCGGCGGTGGGCTCACCGTACGCTCGGAGGGCGACGTGTTTCGCCGGGTGGAGGTGCTCGGCGGCGTGGCCGAGAGCGTGGCCAAGCAGCTCGGCCCGATGACCGGGAAAGAGACGCGCTCGATGGTGCTCGGGCACTTGCAACGTGGCGGTTGGCCGTCGGCGAGCGATCGGGTGCTGGCCCTGCGCTTCGGCGCGGCCGCCATAGGCACACTCGCCACGACGAAGGAAAGCGGCATGGTGGCCATGCACAACAACACGGTTACATTGGTGCCTTTCTCGGAGGTTGCAGGCAAGACACGGTCTGTTCCAACCTCGGGAGGAATCCTAGAAACAGCGCGTTCCCTGGGGATCTGCATGGGGGATGAACCTTCCGGTCACTTCGACACGTGAGTGTTTGACCCGCGAGGCAATGCCCCGATATCGTTCTCTCGCTTTTCCACCGAGCGTGGATGCAGGAAGCTCCGACAAGATGACGAAGGTTCTCGTTTTCGAGAGTGATGCTGGTTTCGCTGGTGAACTCCGCACTGAGCTCAGCCGCATGGGCTGCACAGTGCAGGTAGTTGATGACGGAAATGTGGGCGTCGCTACGGCCCAACAGGATCCGCCCAACTTGATCCTGTTGTCGATCGAGTTGCCCCGAATGAACGGGTTCTCGGTTTGCAACAAGCTAAAGAAGGACCCTCAGCTCAAGGACGTGCCGCTGATCATCATGTCGAGTGATTCGACCGATGACACCTTCGAGCAGCACAAGAAGCTGCGCACCCGCGCGGAGGACTACGTCCACAAGCCGATCGCGCTGGGCGAGCTGCTGGAGCACATTCGGCGGCTCGTGCCGCTCGGAGATGCCCGCGGCGAAAATGACGACGCCATCAACATCGATGATTCGATCGAGCTGCTCGACGCCGAGGACGTGGAGGAAGCACCCGTTTCGGTGAGCCCGCCGGTCGCCCCTGCTCCTGCCGCTGCGCCGCCGCGTCGGCCGATGAGCGTCGCGCCCAGAGGTCCGGCCTCGGTCGTGCCGCAGGCACCGATCTCGGTTTCTTCTACGCCGCTGCGCGGTGAGGCCGAGATCGACGAGTTCATCGGTGACGCGTTCGACCGCTTGATGGGGGATGACGAGCCCAAGGCCGCACCGCCCGCTCCGGAGAAGGCCGCAGAGCCTGCTGCTCCGCCGCCCAAGGCCGAGAGCGTTGCTCCACCGCCCGCCGCTGCTCCGCCGCCTCCAGCGGCTGCGAGCGTGCCTCCGCCGGCCAAGCCGTCCTCGCTGGTTCCACCTCCACCCGCGGTAGAACGAGCCGCCAGCGTGCCGCCCCCGGCGCCCGTGCCTGAGCTGCGAGCGCCCTCGGTTCCACCGCCGGCTGCACCGCCTGCGCCTGCTGCACCACCGTCTGCGCCCGTCGCTGCGGCCTCGAACGAAGAAGCCGACAAGCTACGTACGGAGCTCTCGCGCGCAAAGGACGAGATCGTTCGATTGTCGAAGGAGTCCGCTGCCGCCAAGGCGCATAGCGCACGGCTCGAGTCGGACTCGCACGGGCCGAGTGATTCGGAGGTCCTGCGCCGCGAGATCGACGATCTGCGCCAGCGTTTGGCGACGGCATCCACGGGCAAAGCTGGCGTCTCCAGCAAGGAGTTCCTCGACCTCCGAGAGGCGCTCAACAAAAAAGACAAAGAGCTGATCAACCAGCGCCACGACATTTCGAGGAAAGACAAGGAGCTGATCGACCTACGCGATCTGAACCTCTCGCTCGAAAAAGAGAAGGCGGATCAGGTCGACAAGCTGCTCGAGCTGGAGCGGCAAAAGGATGATCTCGAGTCGTCGGTGGAGTCGCTGCGCGCCGACAAAGATCTCGCGAACAAGCGCGCCGACGACTTCCGCGCGCGGCTCGACAAGACGCAGACGAACCTGGCGACGCGTGACGGTGAGCTCGCGCAAGCCAAAGAGACGCTGGTCGCCAAGGAGGCCGAGTTCGCCGCTTCGGCCGAACAGCTGCGCAAGGAGAAGGCCGACGACATCGCGCGCACGGTGGCCGAGAAGGACGCTGCTCTCGCAGCTGCGTTGAGCGCCGCCGCGAGCGAAAAGGCCGAGGCCCTGCGCGCGGAGAAGAGCGCTCATGAGGCTGCTTCACGCGAGGCCGAGGCCAAACACCAAGAAGCGGTCGTCCAGCTCAAAGATCTGCACACCGGTCAGACCGCGCGGATCAACGAGACGCACGAGAAGAAGGTCGAGGAGCTCAAAGCCGCTCATGCCGCCGCTGTCGAGGCCGAGCAGGACGCACACAAGCAGGCGTTGGCCAAGCAGCTCGAGGAGTGGCAAGCCAAGCTCGCGGAGAGCGAGGCAACCCGCGCCGCGGAGAAGTCCAGCGCCGAGGCTGCGCTACAAAAGCGTGAGAAGGAGCTGACCGAAGAGCGCGAAGCGGAGAAGTCCCGCGGCGAGGCTGCACTGGCCAAGCGCGAGAAGGAGCTGACCGAAGAGCGCGAGGCAGCGATCAGCAAGCTCGAGGGCGAGCGCGACGCCAAGGTCAAAGCCCTGACCGAACAGGCTGAGGCGGCCAAGGCCAAGGCCGATGGCGAGATCAGCGCCCTTAGCACCAAGCTCGCGGACACCGAGCGTGAGCTTGCCAGCACCCAGGGTGAAAAGAAGGACGTCGAGCAACGGTTGGCCGACTCGAACGCGGCCGGTGAAAAGCTCAAGTCCGAGCTCGAGACCCGCACGACCGAACGAGACAACACGCAGCAGGAGCTGGATTCGACCAAGACCGATCTGGGCGAAACCAAGACCGCTCTGGCCGAGACCAAGTCCACGCTCTCCGAGCGCGAGACCAAGGTGGTCGAGCTCGAGCGCAGTTTGCAAGCCAAAGAGGCGGATCTGGAGAAGGCCCAAGGCGAGATTGAGCTGCTCAGCGGCTCGCTCTCGGTCGAACGTGCGCGGGTGGAGAAGGCTCGCCACAAGTGGGGCGAAGACAAGGCCTCCCTCGATCGCGCACGTCAGGCGCTGACGAGCGCTCTCGAGCGGATCTCTGAAGCCGAGGCGCGCAAGCTCGACGAGTAGCGGCTAGTAGAGCGTCCGCTCGCTGTCTTCGTGCAGCGGCGGGCGCGACGTTCAGGTCCGTTCGCCGAGCAGGCTTTCGGGCCTGAAGGCCCGCGGTAGCAGCGTCTCGAGCGTGGTCTCGTAAAAGGCTTCGCGGGCGTCAGCGCCCACCAGGCGAATGGGCAGGTCGAGGGCGAACTCGGCCAGGACCTGGCGGCACATGCCGCACGGCGTGCCGGCCTCTTTGCCGCGGGTCACGATGGCGATGGCGATCGGCTTGGACTCGCCGGCCGCGACCATGCTGACGATGGCGGTGCGTTCGGCGCACACGGTCAGGCCGTAGGAAGCGTTCTCGACGTTGCAGCCAGCGAACACGCGGCCGGAGGCGGTCAAGATCGCCGCGCCTACGTGGTAATTCGAGTACGGCGCGTAGGCTCGAGCCCGCGCTTGTTCGGCCTGCTGCAGTAGCGCTTCCCAGTCGATCGGTTGGGTCATTGCGCCGGCACCAAGCGACCAACGTTGGCGATCCAACTCGCGAGCAACGACTCGAAGCGGCTCTTGGTCGCGCGTGCCGTCTCTTCGACCTCAGCGTGATCGAGCTCGCCTTTGGAGATGCCGGCCGCGAGGTTGGTGATGCAGCTCATCGCGCCGACGAGCACGCGCTGATGACGCAGGGCGATCACCTCCGGCACCGTGCTCATGCCGACGGCGTCGGCACCGATCACGCGCAGCATGCGGATCTCGGCGGGGGTCTCGTAGCTCGGGCCCAACATCGCGGCGTACACACCTTCGCTCAGCGGCACTCCGACCTGCTTCGCGGCGTCCGCTGCAGCCGCTCGCACCTGGGCTGAGTAGGCCTCGGTGAGGTCGGGGAAGCGCGGTCCCCAGGCGTCGACGTTCGGACCTGCGAGCGGGTTTCTGCCCATCAGGTTCAGGTGGTCACGCAGCACCATCAGGTCCCCGGGAGCCATGCCGTCGCGAATGCCGCCGGCCGCGTTGGTGATGAGCACCGCCTTCGCGCCCAAGCGGGAGAGCAAGCGCGCACCGAACACGACTTTGCTCATCGCGTGGCCTTCGTAAGCATGAACACGGCCTTGCAGACAGGCGACCTCGACGTCGCCGACCCGGCCAAGCACCAGATTGCCAGCATGACCGACGACCGCTGATTGCGGCATGAACGGGATCTCGGCGTACGGAATCGAAACGCGTGCCTCGAGCGTGTTGGCGAAGCTGCCGAGGCCTGAACCGAGGATGAGTCCGACCCGCGGCACCAAGCTGGTTTTGGCTTGGACATAGGCGGCAGCCGACTCGAGTTCCTGCAGACTCGAGCTCTCGTCGTTGGCTTCGTGGCGGGGTGCGGTGGAGGACGCGGGGAGTGTCATGGCCCCCGAAGACTAAACGCTTCCGTCGAAAGGGGGGAACGTGTTAGCCTGCCGCCCCGATTTCAGCCGAAGGTTGGAATTGATCCTTTCAATCCTTCCGCTGTCAGATCCGCACCATTCGCGGAATTCCTTCAAGGACGACCATGAGCAACAAGTTCGCCGATCTCATCAAAGAAAAGAAGCTCAACCCCAAGCGACTTCTCGCGATCTCGGTTGAGCTCGAGAAGCTCCGCCCGGTTGATCGCGCCGCCAAGTTGGCGAAGCGCACGGCGAAAGCCAAGATCGCCGCCGGCAAAGAAGACAAGAACGCTGCCCCGATCGCCAAGCCCCGCAGCGGCCGGCCGATCACGCCCCGCGCCATTGAAGCCGCTCTCGCTGGCAAGTCCCTCACCGGCCCGCAGAAGACGCGCATGCTCAAGGCTGTGAACGCTCTCCTCGAGGTCAAGAAGGCCCCCGCAGTCGAGCTCAGCGCTCTCTTCTGAGCAACGCTGCCGTACGTCCCTAGGACATGCGGTGCCTGTAACCGAGCGATCTCGAAAGAGGTCGCTCGGTTGCGTTTGTACGTCGTTGGTGGCCTGCGACGCTGACGCTCAGCGCTTGTCTCGAGCATGCTCTTCCCATGCGGGAGGAAGGTGCGTGACGGTTGCGCTAACCTTGGCTCGTGGTTCACGCTCAGCGCTGCGCAGCACGCATCAGCCAGCGAGAGTGGCGATGACCCCCGAGGAACTCGCCGCCACACCCGAATGGTCGGTCGTCACGCGCTCGAGCGAAGAAGATGCTCTGCTCCTTCACCAGGTAACGCTCGCGCACGCGTTCGCGGCGGTCGACGAGGCGCTGCGAGAGTTCGTGAACCAGGCTTGGAAGCTCGACGCGCTGAGCGATCTCGTTCCCCCCGGTCTTGTCGTCCCTCAGATCTGCGTGAGAGGAAAACACCGGGCATCCGACGTCGCCGAGGATCTCACCGCGTCCCCGTGGCGGCGCGATCTCGTCCTCGTGTGGGGGGTCGCGCCGCCAGCGCACGAGTTCGCGATCGGGATCGGCTGGTCACTCGATCCAAAGGGATTCGATGAGTCGCTCGCCGATCCGGTCGCGACGCCCTTCTCCTCACTGTCCGCCGCTCTCTGCGCCGATGTGGCCGCCCTGATTCCCGAGGGGGTGCGTACACGTCGGCGGAAAAGGCGCCCGCGCGCAGAGCCGCTTGCCCTCACGGCAGAACGAGAGGCAGAGATCCTCGCGCTCGTCGGGATTGGAGCGTGGAAGGTCGCGCGTCACGTCGGCGTAGGCCGCGCGGCGTACCCCCATGCACGGATCTTCGCGTTGGGCGGAGGGGCGACGTTCGACGCAGCGTTCGAAGTGCTCGAGGCGATGCCGGACGTACGCCTCGTCTCGGTTCAGAACGAGCGTGGCAGGGGCTACTTCACGATGACCTTTTCCGTGCGGAAGGGTGATGAACGGTGCGGGCAGCTCCACCTCTGCGACGAGCCGGCCGCGGGTGGAATCCTGCTCTGCCTCGAGTCGGCGACGGCATCGGAACTCACCCGATGGAACGCCTACGTCGCGCAGGAGCTGCCGATCCTCGATGACGGAGCGCTCCTCGACGCTGTGGAGCGCGCCGAGCCAGATGCGTCTGCGCCTTGGTTCGCCGCGTCGCTCGCCCTCTTGCGTGGACGTGAAGCGTTCGTCGCGCGGGTGGCGAACGCGAGGCGCGCGGCGCGGCTCTCGGCCGAGAATGCGTGCGACGTACTCGTCGCTGCCGGCGCGATCGGCGTCGCTGCACTCGAACATGAATCATTGAGCGTACGACCGGCGCCCTTCGACGGGCTCTTGCGCTTGGTTCGGGATTGGCGCGTGCTCTCTTCGAAGGTGACCCCGGAGGTGAAGGCCTCTCTTCGAGGGCTCGACTCGTTGCGTCCGGAAGTTCGACGGCGTGCGACCCTGGAGCTCGCGACGGTCGCGCCATTGGTGCTCGCGCCGCTCGAAGAGGCCGAGCGTCGGGAGAGCGACAAGCCCACGCGTGCTCTCCTCCGGGCGGTCGTAACCCTGGTCGCGCTTACGCGTTCGTGACGAACGCCTCGAAGACGATGAACCGTTCGGAACTCGATCCCACGAGGTCGAGAACGACGACGCTCACTACCCTGCTCATAGCTCGCCATTATCACACGGGGTCACAACGTTGAGCACGTTGGGCCCCAGCTCGCTGGCGATGAGCCATGCCCGCTCGGCCGGTAAGCGTTGGGCCTGCAAGAAGGGCCACGGTCCGCTGAGCAATCGCGCTCCGTCTTTGCCGACGAGGGCGCACTCGAGCGGCGATAGCTTCAGCTCGCGGCCGAGCGCCGAGCGACCGCTCACCAGAAGTTCCAGCGCCTCTTCGCTCGCCGCAGGCTCGTTCGCCGCCTCGCCCTCGTCTCGCGGGAGCGGAAGCCTTTGGTGCGTTACTTCTCCGCCGTGCGCGCTACGCAGCTCGAGCCCGCCTGGCGCAAAACCCACAGCGAGCAGCTCGCCCTCGAAGCGCAACTCGCCCAAGGGGCGCAGGTCTTTGGCGGCAAAGACGCTTACGCTGCGATCGGCGCAGACGGCGGCGAGCAGGCGCTCGTCGTGCGAATGATGCAGCGAGCTGACGCTGGCCGCGAGCGTGACCGAACCGAGTTCGCGCGTCCCGAGCACGCTCCAAAGCCGAAGCGTGAAGTCGCGAGACCCCGACACCAAAAGCCCGCTGGTCGCGAGCACCAACGCGCTGGTGATGGCCGCGCCATGCCCTTGGAAGGCGGCGGAGCGACGCAGCCCCTCGGGCGTTCGTCGGAACAGCGCCAGCTGGCCGTCCTGCGCGCCCGCCACCAGCATGCGGCTGGTCAAAGCCAGAGCCGTTACGCTCGTATCGAAGGCGCGTTCACGCAGCTTGCTGCGACCATCGGCGCGCTGAAAGAGCTCGAGTCGCCCATCGTGATAACCGAGGGCGTATTCGTCCCCACGCGGCGCAATCGCCATGCAGTTGATGCGCCTGCTGGGCTGCTCGGCTTCGCTCGCTTGTTGGTTTGCGATCTCATGTGCGCGCGCGGTTCGATCGGTGCCTGCGCTCCAAAGCGTCTGCTTTGGGCCGAAGGCCAAGCTGTTGATCCAACCTTCGTGAGCAACGAAGGAGTGCGTATTCGGCGCGACGCTCACGAGGTGCACCTTCCCGCTGCTGCCCGCACAAGCGATGCGCGCTGCTTGCGGGTCGAAGCTCGCGGCAAAAAGATGCTCGCTCGGGAAGCTCAGTTCGCTGCGGAGTTCGAGCCGTGGCGCGGCTGCGCTGGAGCTCGTCGCAAGCCGCTGCAAAACGCCATCGTGCCGTGCGATCAGCCATTCGCCCGCGTGCCTTTCCACGGCCCAGACGCTGCCCTCGAGCTGCGGCTCCAAGCGCTCATGCGCCGTCTCTCCCTCGCGAAAGTTCGAGCTCGAGGCGAACAGGCTGAGACCGCCGCGTGAGCAGCCGACGAGCAGCAGCCCGAGGTCGAGCGCAAGGTAGGTGATTTCGGCGTGGGCCTGACCCTGCCAAAGCAGCTCGCGGCTCGGCGAGTAGACGCGCACACAACCATTGCGCGCGCCTGTCGCGAGGTCGCCTTCGGGCGAGTAGGCGACTCCCCAAACCGGAGCGTCATGAGCGAGCTGCGCGATCCGTTCGCCGCTGCCAGCGTCCAGCAGCACCACGTGCTCATCGGTCCCGCACGCGAGCGTTCGGCCGTCGGGCGAAAACGCGACCGTCAGCGCCCTGCGCGAAGTGAGCGTGGTGCAGTCGAGCTCGGCGCCCGTGTTGGCGTCCCAACGTCGCAGTGTGCCGTCCGCGGAGCAGGTGGCGACGGTGCGCCCATCCGGGCTCACGGCCAGGCTCAACACCTCGGCGCGGTGGCCACGTAGGATCAGCGCTGGCCGGCCTGCTCGAGCTTGGTCGCGAGCTTGCGCGCGTAGCCACGGCCGAGCGCCGCTCGGGCCTTCGAGCCCTTCGAGCTGCAGCACGCTGCGCAGCGCTTCGGGCCGTTCGGCCAGGAGCGCGCCATGACGTCGCATGGCGTCGAAGCGCGCGGATTCGAGCAGCGCCAAATCGGCGAGCACCTCCGGAAGCATCCCAGCTTGCAGCCGCGCTTCGATCCCGTCGGCGTCCTCTGCGAGCGCGCGGGCCTCTGCTTTGGCCCCGGCCTGCCACAGATGGCGTACGTGATGTCGCTGCGCATAGTCGCCCTGCGTTCGCGCGCACATCGCTGCAAACGCCTGGTGCATGCGACGCACGCCAGCTTCGCCGAGCACGCTCCCTTGCAGGAATTCGGCGAATCCGCCGTGCCAAAGTCGCAGCTCCCCAAGCTCGCTGCGCTCGAGCGCGGCGCTGAGCGCTTCGAGCGCGATGCGACAGTCTTGAAGGCTAGCCGCCTCGAGTTCGAGCTCGGCCAGCACAAGCTGCACGCGCTCCAGCCGAATGGGCTCTGCTGCGAGCGCGAGCACCTCGGCGAGCCGTTGGCTGAGTTCACCTCCTGCGCGCCGAGCTTCGAGCAGCAGCCCCTCGAACAGCGCCTCACTCGAGGCTGCCACAGCGGCCTGAGAGAAGTCGTCTGCACGCGCCCATTGCGTCAAACTTCGGTCCACGAGCAGCGGGCTACCGCCGGTCGTTTCGTGCAGTTGCGCGAGCTGTTCCACGCTTGGCTTGCGGGCTCGCGCGGAGAAGCGGTCCGCGGCCACGAGCTCGGTTTCGCTGCGCGAGAAGGGCGGCAACGCAAGCTCGAACAGGTTGGGCAGGCGCATGCGCAGGCTGGTCAGCAGCGAGAGCAGCGGTCGAGCCGAGAGCACGAACAGCGCGCGTGGCGGCAGATAGGCGGGCAGGAAGGAGAGCGCTCGTTGCACATCGTCGAGCTCATCGAGCCCGTCGAGTACGAGCACGACCTGCTCCCGCTCCTGGCCCAACAATTCCAACGCCTGCACGAGCTCGTTCTTGAGGTCGTCGGCGGAGGCCGAGGCAAGCAGCTCGTACGCGTCCGAGCTGAACGGACGCGACGTCTTGGCCAAGGTCTGTCGGATCAGCGACGCGACGAAGCGCTGCGGCTCCTTGTGACTCTTCACGAAGTGAAAGGGCGCATCGCAGAGCCTCGAAAGTTCGGCGAGCAGCGCCGACTTGCCCGAGCCGAGGCCTCCGAGCACTGCGGCGTAGCCTGTGCGAGGCGCAGCCTCGGGCTCGCGCAGCAACGTCGCCAGGACCTGCTCACGCCCGCGGAATCGGGCCAAATGGGCGTCGCGCTCGGCTCGCGCTTGCGGCAGTGCCTGATCGTTCTTTTGCGTCACCCTGCGAGTGAACGGGGCCGTGCGAGGTTCGTCAACCTTCGCCGCACCTGCGCGTAGGGGGCGGTCAGTTGGCCGGATCGCGATCGGCGTGCTAGCGCAAGGAGCATGTACCGCCGTTCTGTGATGTTTGCAGCGCTGGCTGGGCTGTTCGGCCTTTCGTTTGCGGGCATCGCCGAGGGCGCCCCGGAGGAGAACCCTCCGCCCGGGTCGATGGTGGAGCTGCATCCCAAGAGCGCGCCCTTCCCGACGAAGGACAGCACCTACAAGGACGACACCGTCCTGGCCTTCATCCCCGAGCACTTCAACTTCCCCGCCAACGGCAAGGTGGACGTGATCGTCCACTTCCACGGTCACAAGGGCACCGCTCACCGGGCGATTCGCGGCCACATGCTTCGTGAGCAGCTCAACAAGAGCAAGCAGAACGCCATTCTGGTCGTGCCGCAGGGCCCGGTGATGGCCTCCGACGGTGACTTCGGCAAGTTGATGCGGAAGAACGGCCTCTCCAAGCTGCTGAACGAGGTGCTCGGCTCGCTCGCCAAGGACAAGAAGCTCGGCGGCAGCGGCAAGCCCAAGCTCGGCCGCGTGATCGCTTCGGCGCACTCGGGCGGCTATCGCGCTGCGGCGATGGCCATCAAACACGGCGGCGTGGACCTGCGTGAGGTCTACCTGTTTGACGCGCTGTACGGCGAGCTCGAGCAGTTTGAGGCGTTCGCAGCCAAAAAGAAGAAGCTCGTCAGCTACTTCGTCGGCGGGGAGCCGATGACCAACAGCCTGGCCCTAGCCGATACCCTGAAGGGCAGGGGAGTGAAGGTCCTGGTGGAGAGCGGCGACGTCCGGCTCGACCGCGAGGACCTCGTGAAGGGAAAAGCCTTGTTCCTGCGCGGTCGGGCCAGCCACGGCACGGCGACGTTTGAAGAAGGCGCGCTGCGAGACTGCCTATTGGCCAGCTGCCTCAAAGGCAACGGCACCAAAGAATGGCATCAGCAGAAAGACAAGAAGCGCTAGCCGCCCTCTTGCGAGTCGGCCGTTCGAGTCCCGTCCCCGTTTCCCCGTCCCCCGAAACCGAACAGCTAGATCAGTCGCCGACGTCCGGAGTCGCTCGGGCGCTCCTTGAGATCCACGACAACCAACACAACCGTGAGGCAAATGACGATCGCCAAAAGCATGGTCGTTCTCTCGCTCCAGACAAACAAGCGGGCCAAATTCTGTGCAGATTAATAGCGAAAAAGGTGCGCCTTTTGCCTACACGACCGGCCTTTGCTCCTTCTATCAACCTTCGGTTGAATGCCCTCCCTACGGGCTGCATCGGAAACGGGGATGGCGCAGCATGCATCGGCTCTTCAGACCTCTGCCAAAGCAACCAGCGCGGATGGCCTTCGCGGCCGACCGGCTGTTAGTCTCGTGACCGTGCAAGCTGACGTGAATGACGTGCTCGAGAAGGCCAAGGCGGGGGACCGCGAGGCCTTTCGTGAGCTGTTCCGGCGTCATCGCTCGGACGTCGCACGGCTCGCCTATCGCATGCTGGGCAACCAGACCGACCTCGAGGACGTGATCCAGGAGGTTTTTCTGCAGGTCCACCGCAGCCTCGCGGACTTTCGCGGCCAGTCGAAGTTCTCCACGTGGCTGCATCGCGTCACCGTGAACGTGGTGCTGATGAATCGGCGAGCCGCTCGCTCCCGGCCTGTTTTCGCTGCCGAGGCGATCACCGATGAAGAGGTTGAAGGCGGTCACCGGCCGGATGAAGAGGCCTCCCGCAACGAGCGCATGGCCGCCTTCCGCCGAGTGCTGGAGAAGCTGCCGGAGAAGAAGCGCACGGTGTTCGTCCTGCACGAGATTGAGGGCCTGCTCCCGGCCGAGATCGCTGAGATGGTGGATGCGCCCGTGCTCACCGTGCGCACCCGCCTTTTCTACGCGCGCAGAGAGCTGTGCGAGCTGATGCGAGCCGAGCCTAGCCTGGTCCACCTCGCCAAGACCCTGACTGAAGATCGCGAGGCCGGCTGTGAGTGAGGAATCTCGAGATTCGAGCCCGGACGCCCGGGTCCTGCGGCACTTGGTGAAGGAGTACGAGGCGGAGACGCCCCCGCAGCTCGATTGGGACCAACTTGAGTCGCGGCTTTTTGCCTCGCTGGATAGCGCAGCCCCGCGTGGTCGCAGCGAAGCGAACGGTGAGCGCGAGAGTCTGCTCGACGGCGCGGAGCTCGGGCGCAAGTCGGTTACGCCGGCGGCGCAAGTTCAGGATCGACCGTCGTTGTTCGCAGCCCAGGCGAAGGCCAAGAAGCCGCCGGTCTATGTTTACGCTGCCGCGGCCTTTCTCGCCGCCGCAGGCATCTTCGGCTTGCTCGCCGTTCGCTACCGCTCGTTGCAACAGCCTGCTCCCACGTTTGCGGTCAAGGAAGTGGTCGATCCAGCGTCGATCCCCGAGGCGCCCGGCATGTCTGGCTATCGTGAACTGGGCGCGCTCAAGTCGGGCGACATCGTGGAGGCTTCGGTCGGAGCCGTCGCCTTCGGCCAGCAGGGCGCCGTGGAGTGGACGTTGGCCGCAGGAAGCCGGCTTGTCGTGAAGACGCCGATGGGCGCTGAGAACGTGCACGTGGTCGAGCTCGACAGCGGCTCGGTCAAGGGGCGCGTCCACGAGCAGTCCTCCGTGCGTTTCGTGGTGACGGCTGGGGAGACCGAGGTCGTCTCCTTCAGCGAGGGCGCTGTGTTCACCGTTACGCGCTCCTCCAAGCGCATCGTCGTTCACATGGAGGAGGGCGTTGCTACCGTCGGCAAGCGCGGTTCGGCCGAGCAGCCGCATCGCATCGAGGCCCCGGTGCACGCGGCCTTGGCGCTGGACGGCGTCAGCGGCTTCGAGATCGTGCCGACCGAGACGGTGGAGGCCTCAACTGCGCCAAAGTCAGCGGCGACCACAATGGACGCCGCGCCCGACGTCGCAGCAACAACCGCCAAACCAAGCCTGCCCGAGGTTCCAAGCCCTCCGGTGAGCAAGACCAGCGCGCCCTCTGCGACGACGGGCTCCGCGCCGGTGGAGACGCCGGTGGTCAAGCGCGGCTCGCTCGCAACAGCCACGGCTTCGGTGCTGGCGTGCATGAATCAAGCGCGGGCCAAGCAGCGTGAAGAGTCCAAGTCCGACGTCAAGGTGACCGTCTCGTCGACGCTCAAGGTCAGTGTCGACGCGGACGGCAAAGTGAAGGGTCTTTCCTTCAGCCCGCCGCTCGCCCCGGCCTTGCAGAATTGCGGCGTGTCCCTCTTCGGCACCACGTTTGAGCCCGGCGAACGCACCGAGCTGATTCCGGTTCAGCTGCAGTAGGCGAGCGCGGGAGCGAGAGCGCCTTCCGCGCTGCGATCGCTCTTTTCGCGCCGCCAAAACTTGGGCAGAACGCCGTTATGGCGCACACGATCGAAGTAGCGAAGTCCGGGCGAGCAGCCTGTCGTAGCTGTCGAAAGCCGATTCCCAAAGGGGAGCTGCGCTTCGGTGAAGAGACCGTCAACGCCTTCGCCGAAGGCGACATGACCTATCGCTGGCATCACCTCAAGTGCGCCGCGTCCAAGCTCAGCGCCGAGCTGCGTGAGGGGCTGAGCGCCTTCGCTGGGGAGGTGCCGGAGCGCGAGGAGATCGAGGCGCTGATGGCGAAGGCCGACGCGGCAAAGCCACCGCCCTTTCCGCACGCCGACAAAGCGCCGACCGGCCGGGCCAAATGTCTCGGTTGCAGCGAGAGCCTGCCGAAGGGCGCTCTGCGCGTAGTGATCGAGCGCGAGATCGAGCGCGGCATGTCGGTAACCAAGGGCGCCGGCTACCTCCATCCGAAGTGTGCGGCCGGCTACGTTGAAAGCCAAGGCGGCTCGCATGAAGAGCTCACGACCGGGCTTCGCCAGAACACCCGCGACCTGAGCGAGAGCGAGCTCGACCAGCTCTTTGCTGAGGTCTAGCCACTTGCCTCGCCGCCCCACGACCAACCTCGCCGCTCTCGGGACGACCATCTTCGAGACCATGTCGCGGCTCGCTGAAGCCAGCGGCGCCATCAATCTCGGGCAGGGCTTTCCCGATGAAGGTGGGCCAGAGGGCGTGATCGCCGAGGCCGTGCGCACCCTGCGCGAGGCCAGCAATCAATACCCACCGATGGCCGGGCTGCTTGCGCTGCGTTCGGCGATAGCGCGGCACGAGCTGCATTATTACGGCCTTGAACGGGACCCAGCCACGGAGGTGCTCGTGACCTCCGGCGCCACCGAGGCCCTCGCGGCCACGTTGCTTACCTTGGTATCCCCGGGTGATGAGGTATTGGTCTTCGAGCCGGTCTACGACTGCTATCTGCCAATGATTCAGCGCGCCGGCGGAGTCGTCGTCCCGGTGCGACTCGCAGCACCAGACTTTGAGCTGAGTGAAGAGCGCCTGCGCGAACGCCTGACTTCGCGGCTACGCGTCATTCTGCTCAACAATCCGCAGAACCCGTCGGGCAAAGTCTTTTCGCGCGCCGAGCTCGAGTTGATCGTGCGCGTGGCGCAGGAGCATGACGCCATCTTGGTTTGCGACGAGGTGTATGAGCACTTGGTGTTTGGGGCGCACGAACATATCCCTGCCGCCAGCCTGCCCGGCGCTCGCGACCGCACCCTGAAGATCGGCTCGGCAGGGAAGGTCTTCTCGATGACCGGGTGGAAGGTCGGCTGGGTGACCGGGCCCGCCGAGCTCGTCTCGCTCGTCGCGCGAGCTCATCAGTATCTGACCTTCACCACTCCACCCAATCTGCAAGCGGCGGTCGCCTGGGGGCTCGATCACGAGCGCGCTTGGATCGGCGAACTCACCCGTGCGCTCGAGGACAAGCGCGATCGGCTCGCTGCGGGCCTGACTTCACTTGGGTTCAGCGTGCTTCCGAGCGCGGGCACCTACTTCTTGAACCTCGATCTTTCAGCCTCCGAGTGGGCCCAGCGCGACGAGGCCTTCGCTCGCCATTTGACCGAGCAGCTCAAGGTCGCCGCCATTCCGCTGCGGTCGTTCTACGTCGAGTCACCGTGCTGCGACTTGGTGCGCTTCTGTTTCGCCAAGAAGCACGACGTCCTGCAGGCGGCGCTTGGGCGGCTCAGCACGGCGGTTGATGCGAACGGCCGCCCGTGAGAGCAACAAGGCCATGAAAGCGGAATCGAAGAACGTTCTCGGTGGACCCCTCGCCGATTGCTCCAAATCTCCCATGACGGGCTTCTTTCGCGATGGTTGCTGCAACACGAGCGACGAGGACGCGGGGTCGCACACCGTCTGCTCGGTGGTGACGGCCGACTTCCTTCGCTTCTCCAAGAGTCGCGGTAACGATCTATCGACGCCTGCGCCGCAATACGGCTTTCCCGGCCTCAAGCCTGGGGATCGCTGGTGCCTGTGCGCCGCCCGCTGGCGAGAGGCGCTCGAGGCGAAGGCAGCGCCGCTGGTGGTGCTCACCGCGACGCACGAGCGCGCGCTCGAGGTGGTTTCGCTAGCCGACCTCAAGCGTCACGCGATTGATATGAACTGACAGCTACTTGGTTGGGAATCCGCGCTTCTTCAGCAGCGCGGTGACCTCGGGATCGCGACCGCGGAATTGACGGTAGGCCTCGGCGCGATCGGTCGAGTTGCCGGGCGCCAAGATGAACTTGCGCATCTTGTCGGCGGTGGCTTTGTCGAACACGTTGCCGGTCGCCGTGAAGGCCTCACGGGAGTCCGCGTCCATCACCTCGGACCATAGGTAGCTATAGTACCCGGCCGAGTACGAATCGCTGGTGAACAGGTGGTTGAACTGGGGCAGCCGGTGCCGCATCACCACCTCCTTCGGCGCGCCGATGCGCTTCATCGTGTCGCGCTCGAAGGCGTCCGGGTCGATGTTGCCGTCAGCGAGCGTGTGTAGCTCCATATCGACGATCGCTGCCGACAGGTACTCGACTGTGGTGTAGCCGGTATTGAACTGGCTGGAGGCTACGACCTTATCCACCAGCGCTTGAGGCATCGGCTTCTTGGTCTCGACGTGCAAGGCGAACTTATCGAGCACCGGGCGAGTGAGCACCCACATCTCGTGCACCTGCGACGGGTACTCGACGAAGTCCCGCGGCGTCGAGGCGAGGCCGGGGTAGTTCACCTCCGACAAGAGCCCGTGCAGCGCGTGTCCAAACTCGTGGAACAGCGTTTGGGCGTCATCGAGCGAGATCAGGACGGGCTCTTTGTCTCCGCCTTTTTGGAAGTTGTTGTTGTTGGAGGTGATGGGCGTAATCACCTTGCCGGTGAAAGACTCCCGACCGCGATACCCCATGGCCCAAGCGCCCGAGCGCTTGTTCGCGCGGGCGAAGTAGTCGCCGTAGAAGAGCCCGACATGTTTGGAGCTGGCCTTGTCGGTCACTTCCCAAACCCGAATATCCGGTCGGAAGGTGGGCACCGTCCCGGTGATCTCGCGAAAGCTCAAGCCATAGAGCTCCCCCGCCATGAAGAAGCTCGCCTGGATCATGTTGTCGAGGGCGAAGTAAGGCTTAATCTCCGCTTGGTCGAGGCTGTACTTCGCCTTGCGTACCTTCTCGGCGTAATAGAGATAGTCCCACGGCTCGAACACGAGGTTCTTGACGTCCTTCTTGGCGATGGCCGTCATGTCTTTGACCTCCTCGCCGACCCTCGCGACGGCAGCCGGCCAGACCTTCATCATCAGGTCTTTGGCCTTCTTCGGATCGACGGCCATCGTATCGGCCATGCGCCAGTGGGCGTGTGAGGCATAGCCCAGTAGTTTGGCGCGCTCGGCGCGCAGGCTCATGATCTTGGTGATGCTGCTGTTGGCGTCATTCGCCCCGCCGTTGTCACCGCGGTTCTTGAAGGACTTCCAAACTTTCTCGCGCAGGTCACGGCGGGAGGACGAGGCCAAGAAAGGATCGACGCTCGAGCGCGTGTTCATCACCACCCACTTGCCCTCGAGCCCCTTCTCCTTGGCCGCGGCAGCGTAGGAGCTGCGCAGCGAGTCGGAGAGCCCGGCGAGGTCCTCCTTCTTCTCGAGCACGACCCAGGTGTTCTCGTCGGCGAGGACCTTGTTACCAAAGTCGATGAACAGCACCGCCAGCTCCTGGTTGATGTCACCGAGCCGCTTTTTGCCGGCCGCGTCGAGCTTGGCGCCGGCCCGTACATACATATCGAAGGTGCGCTCCACCAAGCGCTTCTGCTCGGCGCTGAGCCCGGCGGAGTTGCGTGCTTCGTAAACGGCCGTGAGCCGGGCGAACAACTTCTCATTGAAGGTGATAGCGTCATAAGCCGCAGCGATCTTGGGGGACCACTCGCGATCGATCGCTTGGACGTCCTCGGTATTGAGGTTGCTCGTAAACACACTGAATAGCGTCTCTGCGCGCGACTGGTGGCGGCCTGCGTTCTCGAGCGCCGCTACCGTGTTGGCGAAGGTCGGCGGCTCGCTGTTATTGGCGATGGCCTCGGTCTCGGCCTTGAGCACGGCGATCCCCAGCTCGAACGCTGCGGGGAACAGGCTGGGCTTCAGCTTGTCCCACGGCGGAACTCCACCATATTGTCCTTGCCACTCGCTCAGCACCGGGTCCTGGTTGGCCTTGGCCAGAAGGTCTTTCAGGCTCGGCGCCTGCTCAGCCGTAGGGCCTGGAACAGAGACCGACGCAGTCGTCTGTGGAACCGTTTCAACGTTGTGAGAGGGGCCACACGCTAGGAGCATCGTGGCGAACCCTGTTATCTTGAGGAGCTCGTGCGACATGGCTGGCCTTTTGCCCTGGCCAGCGCGCGGACGCACGTACAACCGGCGTCAGGGCGCAGAGAACAACGCAACGAGCGACTGCACGAGGTCCTCGTCGAAGACCTCGCGCGGCAGATCCAAACCGCTCTCTCGTAGTCGCTGAAAGGCCGCCAGGGACCCGAATAACACACTGGCGGTGCGCAGCATGCGGAGCGGGATGAGCCGGCTGTCCTTCATTCGCAGATAGGGCCCCAATTTCTGCATCAGCTCAGAGGCGCCAGGGCCGTTCGCCGCGCGCAAGGAGGGCAACGGATAACTTCGGCTAAAGGAGAGCTCCGCGCAGATTTGCAGGTAATGCGGACCACCATCGGGGTCATCGAGCTTGGCGGCTAGCGGTGTCACCAGGATCTTGACCAGGTTGACGAGCGACTCCTTGCCCTCGGCTTGCAACGCCGCGAGCTGCGCCGGAAAGGCGGCGTCAATCGGGCCGGAGTGCCGGCTTAGCAGGGCCTCCAACAGGTCTCGCTTGTCTCCGAAGTGATAGAGCACTGCGGAGTGGTTGCGTTGTCCCGCGTGCGCCGAAACCTCACGCAAGGACACAGCATCAACTCCACGCTCGGCGAAGAGAGCCTCCGCCGATCGAAGAATCGCAAGCTGTGTAACCTCGGCCTTCACACTCCCATGGTTAGTGCGTTTGGCCACGATTGTCATCGCCGTTGCTTCTGGAGAAGCGGATGAAGCGGTCATGCGGTACGCTCTCCCGCGCTCTGGGCGTAGCTGCGTGAACCCCATATTCTCTCTCTCCGCCGCCGCTTGCCTACTTGGGCTATTTTTCGCCGGGTTCTCGTGGTTCATGTCACGCGCTCCTGGTTTGCAGCAGCTCAACGCCTTCGGCTGGTCCTGCCTCACCGGCGCAGCCTATGCAGCCTGCAACTCAGTGATGTTGGCGCCGGTAGCTCCAGAGGTTGGCGTCTGGACTTGTCGCTTGAGCATGGTGATCGCCGGTTTGCACGGCGCCTCCTGGTTCTTCTACCGGGCTGCTCGCGAGCATAGGTCGCTCACTCGGTTGGAGCAGGGCCTGGTTGCCGGTGGTTTGGGCGGTGCGCTGCTAGCATTGATACCAAACGCTCTCTACTCAGACGCTTGGGAACACCATATCCCGTGGCTTGGGATCACCTACCAAGATGCGCGCGCCACCACGCTTGGGGAGCTCTGTTTTGCCTACTTTGCATTAGCGCTCTGTGTACCGTTTTTTAGGAGCGTCCGCGCGCTCTGCGCTGGTGACCGGACTGAACTCGCAGACACGGTGGGAATGGGGCTCTTGTTACTTGCCGGAGTCAATGACGGCCTGGTTTCGTCGGGCGTCTCTCCGCTGCCCTACTTATTAGATCTTGGCTACTTGCTATTGATCTGTTCGGTGGCCGCGTCCCTCGCAGCGCGTTTCCGGGCCACGACCATTCGCTTGGTCCAGGCACAGGCCGAGTTACTAAAGCACGAGCGGCTCGCCGCCTTGGGTGAGATGTCGGCTGTGGTCGCGCACGAGGTGCGTAACCCGGTCGCGGTCATCTTCAATGCGTTGGCCACCATTCGCAAGCAGTCCCCGTCCGAGAGTCAGCGAGCTGAACTCTTGGCGATTGTCGAGGAGGAGGCGGGCAGGCTCAATCGCATGGTGTCCAATCTGCTCGAATTCGCCAAGCCGCGCTATGTGGCAATGTCGCTCGTCGACTTGCCAAAGTCGGTGACCAGCGCCGTGCAAGGAGCCTCTGCCGCACGGGCCGGTGACCCGACTCACGGCGCCGCTTCGATCGTCGTGCGCATCGCAGAGGACCTTCCGCCGTTGCATTGTGACCCTGAGCTCGTCCGCCAAGCGCTCATGAACCTAATCTCGAATGCCCTACAATCTCCCGGTCGTCGCGGCCCAGTGGTGGTGGAGGCTGCGGTGGACGTGCCGCGCAATCGCGTTGAGCTTTCGGTGATTGACGATGGCCAGGGTGTACCGAAGGAGGATGAGCAACGGATCTTTCACCCGTTCTTCACTACGCGCCCGACCGGGGTTGGGCTGGGCCTTCCGGTGGTCATGCGCATCGCCGAAGCGCACGGGGGTGAGCTCGTTTATCGAGGGACGGCTGGCGGCGGGGCCACCTTCACCCTCTGTCTGCCGATTGGAAGTGCAGGCTCAGCTGCGCAATCGTAGAAAGCCGGCGCGGTCGAGCTCAACGGCGTTCTCTTTGAGCAGCTTGCCTACGGCGCGTTTGAACGACTTTTTACTCAGCCCGAACCAACGACGGAGCTCTTCTGGGCTCGACTTGTCACCAAGCCGCGGTACGTCGGCGCGTGCAATGACCTCGAGAATTTTGGCGGCGTCATTGACCACCTCTTCGTGCGGCAGCGCCCTGAGCGAGAGCTCCAACTTGCCATCCGCGAGCACGCGGCTAACCCTGAATCGAGCGGCCTGCCCTCGCATCAGGTTGTGCGGCTCCGAAGCGGGCACCATGCCCACGGCACGGCGTTCAAGAATGACGAATAGCCCTTTGTCTTGTTCGTTACGCCAGGCCTCTCCTTGCAAATAGTCCCCGGCCTTCGCCGTGATCGAGTTCTGGCGCAGGAGTTCTGCGACGCGTGTCGTACCTATCAATCGACGCGAAGCATCCAGCTTGATACCAACCGCATAACTTCCACCCACGTTGAGCTCAGTGGTCTGCTCAGCAAACGGCACCAGTAGCTCCTTGGCCATGCCCCAATCAACGAACGCCCCAAAGTCTGTGCGCGCGGTCACCTTCAGAAACGCTACTTGCCCACGCTCGAGCTTGGGCCGCCGCGTCGTGGCGATCGGCCGTGCTTCAGAGTCGAGGTGAACAAATACCTCGAGCTTGTCACCCACCTGTGCGCCTTCCGGAACCTCCGGACCGATCAACAACACCGTCGAATCAGGGCGGCTATCGTCGAAGGCGCCCACGTCCAAAAACGCCCCTGGTGGACCAAATCGTTTGATGGGGAGCGTTACGGTCGTAGCAAGCAGGTCATCGAAGGCCATGCTCGGACCCTACACAACTGCAACACCAGCGGCCATCCTCGAACCTTATGCGCAGCTCAGTTGCAGCACTTCAGGGCCTGAGGCTGGCCACAGCTCATCGGATCGGGGTCACATTGATTCAACCAGGGTACGAGCGGACCGAGGGTAACCGGCGTGGTGCCCGCATGGAGCAGCTGCCCATTCAGGCCTTTAGCTTCAACGTAAATCTCGGCCGGCGCTCCTTCGCTGGCGTTGGGCGGCAAGTCAATCCCGTCGGCCAATAGTGCGTAAAAGCCCGCCGCTTGATTGGAGTGTAGCGTGACGACTCGTTCTCCGGCCAAGGCGAACGGGACGCCGTCGGGGCCGCGCGCCGCAACCGAGACCCGAAGCTCGCTCGGGCAGTCCTCGCACAAGATTGCGGCCCATAGATGAACCCCGCCTTGGGGACCCGACACACGCGGAACCACCTGACCCGCGCGAAGGGGCTCGAAGCAAACCTCTCCGGTCCCGAGCTCGAAGCTCGCACTTGCCCGAACCTGCCCGCACGGCGACGGCGTTTCTCCGCACGCCGCGTTAGCACCTCCGTCGACGGCGCTCGAGCCGCCACCCCCGTCGTTGCGGGGGTCGTTCTCGCTGAGGGCGCAGCTCGAAAGCAGCAGGTACAGTCCTGCTAAGCGCGTCGTGGTTGAGCGACCTGCCACGAGATCATCCTTGCTGCAGCCTCTACTTTGGGCAAGGTGCATCAGCGTGCGGCGACGAAAGTAGCGTTAGGAAACCTTTCCGTTAAGCCCCCCGCATTGGTGCCGTTCCCATCGGTAGTAGTGCCCATGACATCCGCGTCCCACCCAAGTTCTCCTCCTCCCAGCTTTGTGCGGCCGTCGCTACCCGCCAACGAGGAGAGCCGGTTGGCGGCACTTCACGCGCTAGCGTTGCTAGATTCTGGCGTTGATAGCCGCTTCGACCGTCTCACCTCGCTCGCGGCGGACTTCTTCGCCGTACCCATGGCGATCGTGAGTTTGGTCGACGCGCATCGGCAATGGTTCAAGTCAGCGTGCGGCCTGAACGTGAAAGAGACTCCTCGCGATATCTCCTTCTGTGGGCACGCCATTCACGAGGAGACCTTGATGGTGGTGGAGGACGCGACGCTCGACCAACGCTTCGCCAACAACCCGCTAGTGATCGGGCCACCCCACGTTCGCTTCTATGCGGGTGCTGTCCTGCGAGACGTCACGGGCCACGCGATTGGCACGCTCTGCATCATCGACACCAAAGCGAGAGTCTTCTCCGAGCAGGACAGGCGGCGCCTGGTCTCCTTTGGCGAACTTGTGGAGCAAGACGTAGCTCACCACACCGACCTGCGGCATCTGCGCGGAGTGCTCACGCAGTTGGAGCTCGAGACCACACTTTAGCTTTCGCGCGCCCCAACGAAAAAAGCCCAACCTCGATTGAGGTTGGGCTTTGCTGCAAGCTCCTACCGAGCGAAAGCTCGACGGAAGTCTGCGTGAGTCTTACCAGCGGTTTCCGCCGCCACCGCCACGGCCGCCGCCGCCGCTGCGACCGCCGCCACCACCGCCGCCGCCACCGCCGCCGCCACCACCGCCACCGCGGCTCTGGCGCTCTTCGGCCTCGTTGACCTTGAGGGGACGGCCGTCAAGGAGGGCGCCGTTCATCTCACGGATAGCCTTTTGGGCTGCTTCTGCAGTGCCCATCGTCACGAAGCCGAAGCCGCGCGATTGGCCGGTCTCACGATCGGAGACAAGATGCACGTCCGTGATTTCACCAAACGCCGAGAAGGCGTTGCGGACGGAGTCCTGGTTTGCGTTGAAGGAGAGGTTGCCGACGTAGAGACGATTGCCCATGAGATTCTCGATTCGTAGAAACGGCCTGCGTAAGTTGCCATCCAATCAGCCGTGGGATCGGAAGGAGGGTTTTGGAACTTCTTCCTCAACCCTCGCGTCGTTGCCTTTTGCAGCGAGGTCCGCGGTCCCGGAGTGAAGCGAGAGAGCGTCGTCGTGTAGCGGGAAACTTGCCTGAGACACGTTCGTAAGTCGGAAGCGTGGTGCGCGCAAGGAAGTCTTTTCAAATCACGACTTATTCTCGCGAAGGGCCTGCGCTACGGCTCGAGCAGAGAGTTGGGTGGGGACGGGCAATCAAGCGTGCGGATGAAGGCCACGAGGTCGTCAACGTTGCGGCCCACGTTTACTCCATCGAGCAGCGGGTCGAGCTGGCCAACTTGTGCGCCGTCACCCTGGTCTCCATCATTCCCATCGTTGCCACGCCCGCCTCGGCGGTAGGTATTTCGGATGAAGCCCTCGAGCGTCTCGTGTTCGCCCGTGTGGCCAAAGAGGCGGCGCTGTCCGGCGCCGCGCAGGCTCGCGGTTCGGAACGCGCCGCGCGTGCCGGTTTCAGTGCTCATGCCAGCAAGCTTCGCCGCCCCCGCTGCTGGGTCGTCCGAGTAGCTGCCCGCCCCATTGAACGGATTGGCGAGTAGCGAGGGAATGGCCCGCTCTCGACCAACATCCTGCGCGCTCTCACTCAGCCCCAAGTTGTGGAATTCACCGTCGGAAAACGCCTTGCCGCTGTGGCAGCGTACGCAGCCTTCACGCATGAAGGCTGCTGCGCCGTTGCTTTCCTCCTCCGTCAACTCGAGTTCGCCACGCACCCATTGATCGAAGCGGGTATCGGTGCATAGTAGCTTTCGCTCATAAGCCTCTATCGACTTGCCGACATTCGTGAAGATCCGCTGCGCGATATCCTTTTGCTCTTCGGTCATCGCCAGCCACTCGCTCGAATCGGGCTTTGCTCTGGCCGGTAATGCACTCAGGTCGGGGAGCTGGCCAAAGACGGCCTCGTAGTCTGTGCGGTAGTTCTCGGCGATGAAATGAGCGACCTCGTTGCGCGTGAAGTCCATCTCCTTGGGGTTCTCGAGCGCCATGAGCGGCTGTAGCCAAAGCGAGTCGGCTCCGCCGTCCCACAAGAAGAAGGTCTGCATGGCAGCAGCGGTAATGGGCATGGCGTGTCGCGTTCCGGCCTGGCCCTCCACACCCAACGAGCGCGACCTCGGGTCGGAGAAGCCTTCCTCGGGGTCGTGGCAGGACGCACAGGCAACCTCGCCGGTTCGGCTGAGCCGAGTATCGAAGAATAGCCGCTGTCCGAGGGCTGCGGCCGACGGATCATCCGCGTGAGCGTTGGTGCTGGACGGTGGCAAGTCACTCGCGACGAGTTCCATCTCGAGCAGCTCTTCTTCATTGTTTGCGTCGAGGCCGCGGTCACCTCCTTCACGGTCGCAGGCGATCATCAATGCAATGGAAAAACGCGGCAGAAGTGCGCGCATACGCATGTTGCAAACGTCCTTTCGGGCTGACCTGCGCCGCTAGGCTTGAACAAGTTCACAATGGGCGAACGAGCAAGCTCCGGTGTCCCCCGGCGCGAGTCAGTTATCGTGTTTGCTTGTGTTGGCCGCAGCTTCACAATCTCTTCAACGTCGACTGCGGATTCCGCATGCAGGGTGTCGATATCGCATTGTGTAGGAGCGCGGAGCGCAGGCCCCGCAGCAAATGGGGGGCGGTATCGGGCTGAAGTCCGCGAGCCAAAGCGCCGTGTTAGCTTCCGCAAAATGATGCGCCAACAAGGTCTACTGCTCGCTACGTTCGTATCCTTCTCCCTTGGCTGTTCGAGTGAGGCCACTCCAACGGCGGGGGGCAAGAGCGCGGCGCCCGCAACGAGCGGCAGCGGCTCGGCGGCCGCGTCAGCCTCTGGCCCGAGCATGAAGGGCAGCAAGGGCTCTGCTCCCGGTGGCGACGCCGCCGTTCCCGAGGCACCGGCCGGCGAGCCGGTACCGGTGTTCAAGACGCATGAACTACCTGCGCCAAGCAAGCCGGTAGCCGGCTTCTTACCGAACACGGGCGGCTTCAAATTTCAGAACTACGGCAATGACAAGGGCTACCGGAACCTTACCTCCTTGGAGTTGCGCCGAATGTTCGGTGACAAGGTTTGCTCCAGCCTCGAGGGGGACAGTTGCATCCTCACGCCGCAGGCCGAGCAGTGGATGGAGCAGCAGAATAAGGGGATGGGCGGCGGCCACTGCGAGGGCTTCGCCGCGTTGAGCGTGCTGATGCAACGAGGGCAGATCGACCCGGCGCTATTTGGCGCTTCGGGGGCGTTTGGCTTGGAGATCGACGGCAATGAGAAGCTACAGCGCGAGATCGCCTATTGGTTCGTGACCCAAGGCGTACTGCCGATGGCGCAGGCGGAAGACAAGACGCTGACTCCCACGGAGGTCGTCGCCAAGATCGAGGCTGAGCTAAAGAGCGGCAATGAGTCCTATACGCTTGGTATCTACCAGCCGGGCTACACGGCAGGCCATGCCACCACTCCCTACGCTGTTGTCGAGAAGGAGAACGACATCGTTTGGATTCTTCACTACGACAACAACTATCCCGGTGAAGAGCGCCGTATCGAGGTTGATAAGAAGGCCAACACCTGGAGCTACACCACCGCCGCCGATCCGAACGGCGCTGAGTCGGGCTACAAGGGTGATGCCTCCACCAAGACGCTGACGATTGCTCCTTCCTCGGTGCGCACTGGCCCGATGGTCTGCCACTTCTGCGGTGATGCCGAGGCTGGCGGTGGAGGGGCAGCCAAGGGCTCGCTTGGCGCTCTGGCGCTGCGCGAGATCATGATGGAGGGAGGCGGAGACGTGCTGATCACTGATGGCACCGGCAAGCGTCTCGGTTACGTGGACGACAAGCTCGTCAACGAAATCCCTGGTGCCTTGTTTGCCGCAGAAAAGTCCGGTGACCCCGACGGCGAGCCCTCTTACTTCGTACCCACGGGCAAGGAGTTGAAGATCCTCCTCGACGGTTCAGACCTGCAGCAGGAGTCCCCGTCTGACCTCGTGCTCGTGGGTCCAGGCTATACGCTGGGAGTCGAGGGAATTTCGCTGGGCAAGGGACAACGAGACGAGATCGACTTCGCGGCTGATTGGAGCTCGGTTCGCTATGTCACGCAGCAAAGCGAGACCCCGACGATCGTGGTCGGAATCGAGACGGCCGGTGCTGACTATACGTTTGAGTTGAACGTGGATGGCGACGGCGACGGACAGACGGTCGCGCTCGGGCTCGACCTTGCTAAGGGGCAGCTCGTATTGAACGTGGATGGCGGCCCCGCTAAGAGCAACTTCTCCTTGGAATTGGAGATGATCACCGACAAGGGCAAGCAGACCTTCAAACACAAGGGCCTCGACGTCGGAGCCGATCAGGTGGCTCGCTTCGACTACGGCGGCTGGAAAGGCGATAAGGCTCCGTTGCACGTCGTCATCCTGGACGGCGCCGGCGCGGTCGTAGAGGAAGAGGACGCGAGCGACGAGGAGTAGCCGCAAGCCGCACGAGGTTGGTGGGGCGCGCCCTGCTATTGTTCTTCGAGCGCCCCGCTGTCCGCAGTTGTTTGCAGTTCCGAATTGGGCAGTGGGTGGTCTGCCTCTCCGTGGCTGGTGAAGCGCTCGAGGAGGCTCAGCAAGCGTGCCGCCATCTCTGGTTGCCTATCCGAAAGGTCCACCAATTCCTCAGGGTCCTTGGTGAGGTTAAAAAGGGCTGCCGTATTGCGCCGGCGATCGACGATTAACTTGTAGTCGCCCAGGATGACGGCCTTGAGATCTTGGCCTTGGGTCGGGCCCTTGAAGCGATGCCCCTCGGTGAACACAGGCCGGTCTTTCGGATAACGTTGTTCGAGAATGAGCGGTAGCAGGTTCAGTCCATCGAGCTCGTTCGACGGAGCGCGCGCCAGCGCCACCAACGTTGCCGTCAAGTCGATGGCCGCAACGGGTTGCGTATAACTCTTCGCCGCAACACCGGGCAGCTTGATGATCAACGGGACACGCACTTGCTCGTCGAAGAGCGAGGTCCCATGGCCGCTGTGCCGATGTTCGCTGAAGGCTTCACCGTGGTCGGCGACGAGCGCCACGACAGTGCGGTCCAGCAGTTGGCGCTGCTCGAGCTGGGTCAGTAAGTCTCCGAAGGCGCGGTCGAGCTCGCGTAGCCCCTCTCCGTAGCGCTCGCGACTGCGCTTGTTCTCGTGCGGGTCGTAGAAGTGAATCCACTGAAACCACGGCTCCTCCTGCGCCGGGGTCAGGTGGAGCAAGGCTTGCTCCAGAACTCGCTGGGAGGTTGGAAAGCTCCAGTCTTTCTCGGTTAGATCGTCAAACTGCTGAAAGCCCCGCTCGAAGCCTACGCCCGGGCGAAAGAAGTCTCCATCCGCATAGGCGGTGGCCATCGTCCGGTAACCCGCAGCCGAAAGGCGCTCCGCTAAGGTGTTGTTCGGTGGAACGTTCGCGATCGTGGTGTAGGACTGAGCCGGCCGCTTGCCCTCCGCCGAGTGAGGGTTGATGAACCGTCCGCCGACCCAGGGCCATAACTCCCAGTCGATGTATGCGCTGTAGCGGCCACACATCAGAGTTCCCATGCCCAGCGCTGTGCGTGGGCCACCGGAGTATGCGCGCTCGAAACGCGAGCTGCTCTCGGCAAACGCCAGAAGGTTCGGTACGTCGGCCGTGTTCTTCGTGAAGATGTCTCCGCGCAGCGTATCCACCGAAACCAAAAGCAGATTCAGCCGCTTTGGTAGTGGATTGAAGCTTAGCTCTTGCTCGAAGCGAATCGGCTCTCCGATCGGAACGACCTTCTTGCGCGGGGGAGCTGGCAATAGCGAGAGCATTGACTGGCCAAGCGGGGAACGCTGCAGCGAGCTCCGCAACTGGATGTCCTGCAAACGGCCAACGGTGGCAGTCGCATATCCGAGCGCTCCGATTGTCAAGGCGAAGGCCAACGCGCTGGCGGGCCGCAGAGCTCGCGACGGAACAAGCGAAGCAAGGCCGCGCAGCCCCGCATCGAGGGTGAGCAGGCCCAGCACGCCCAGCCAGAGGTGGACGTCCGGGTACAGGTCAACCAGCACCCTGCGGTCGACCTCCAAGAGCGCGACGCCAAAGACGACGACCGCTCCAGCCGCCGCTCTCTGGTAGCGCGAAAGGACCGCCTCAGCGCTGGGGATTACGAAGCGCGTTGCGAGCGGCAGCACCAGCGCGGTCGATACGAGCCAAGACGCCAAGAACAAGCCGACATGGAGCTCGCCCGTGCGCGGCTGGACGTTGACCATTGTCCCGGTGGCGACGTTCATAGCGATAAAAGCGGCTGTCAGCGTCGCGGCGGACCAAAGCGATGCAAACCCCCACTTGGACGCCGGGTACAACGTTGGCGTTCCAGCCAGCGAGAAGGCAATTGCGGCAGCCAACGCCGTAAGAACAAGGGCCGCAGGCGTCCAACTGGGCAATGCGTTGCCTGCCAGCCACCAGCGTACGAGTCCAAGCGTCAGCGGCCCCAGGGCCAAGGTCGCCGGGGCAAGACGCTTGATGACGGGGAGGACTCGCTGTGGAACCGCTACGCGCGTGAAAGCGAACTCAAGCAGATTGAGAACGACGCTTGCGAGTGCAAGCCAGCCGGCGAGCGTTAGCAGTGCCGCGGGACTGAGCGACCGCGCGTCGCTCGCTACCACGTAGGCGAGCGTTAGGACGGTAGCGATGGCTCGAGTCGGCAGCGTTCGAAGCACGCGCCGTCCCTACCACAGCGCGAGCATGGTTGGCGCTTCCTTGGCGTGGCCGGTGCTCCGCGAATGCCGCTTCCCTTACGGAAGAGCGGTGGCGCAGCAGCTATCACCCTTCTCACAGGAGATGGTGGGCTGGGTACAGGTTACGGTCTGTTCGTCGCGTGAGCAGGTGCACTCGGCTCCGAGCAGGGTACCCTCCGGACCAATGACTTCTGCGCATTGGGTCTCGTGGACCTGCTTGTTCTTGTATTCGAAGAAGCTGCAGAGACCATTCTCTGTGTCTGTGCCGCCCCAAGGGCCCACGGTGCATAGACTATAGGCCAGCCCAACGTCTCCGCACTCGCTGAACCCGGCGCCGCAGGAGTAGCCGCGTAGAATCGTCTCGCAATTGATAAAAGCGCGGGCCTCTTCGCTGCATGCTGGTTTGTCGTCAAAGACGTAGTCACAGTTCTCAAAACACTCTTCGTTGGTCCATTGGTAGCAATCGAGTGTGGCCTGGCAATAGGCAATGCACTCCGGATTGTTACCTATGTAGAAATCGTCCTGCAGGTCCTCGAGCCAACGTTCTCCAGGCGGGCCTTCGGCATCGCAGGCGCTAAAAACCGTCAGGCCGATGACTTGTATAACTCGATTGAGACGCATCACACTGGCACCGATGAGCAGCAGCCACCGCTATACATGTCAAAGCCGCAGACTTGACCGGCGTTTTCGCAGGTCTTGACCGGTTCGTCGCCAAAGTAGCAGGTACAGGTGCGGGTGCCGTCGGCCGGGTTATCTAGGCACTCTTCGACCAGAATATCTCCGCCGCATAGGCCGCTGCTGGAGCAACCGTTGGGAAGGGTGAGAATGGCCGAGCCAACACAGTACGAGGGCGGAGCACACTCATTGAGCGCAATCACCTCTTTGAGACAGTCGAGGGTCGTCAGGGAGCATTCCTCTGGAGCAAGCCGATCGAGGCAGTCAATGATTGCTTTGGCTTCCGCTTCGCAACCTTCGATGATTACGCTCTCGCAGTTGGTTTCACAGAAGCCCTTCCAAACCTGACAGTCAAACGAGCCCGAGCAGAGCCCACTGCAGGCAGCATCTACTTCAGCGCGCGTCGCTGTCGGTAACTGGTCGCTTTCTTCGGTTTCGATGGGAATGAGCACAATTTCTTGCGAGCAGGCTGGTAGCAGCAAGAGTGCGAACAAGTGCGCTCTTACTCGTCTGCTGCCCGCGGAGACCGTGGGTTGATGGAGATAGCGTGAGGTCATCGAGGATGGAGCTACCTCGTTGGCTGCAGACGGCTCACCATTCTTCGTTCGTCCGCTTTTATTGTTCATAGCTTGAAGCCCACTCCCAAGGAGCCCGAACAAAGCGGCCAGCCAACCGAGGCCGCGGTACGGCCATCAACGACATAATCCGTCTTCGGCAGCGTTAGCCCGCACCCAAACTCCGAGTCGATCGCGAACTGCTCTGTCGCCCATAGCGATAGTCCGAGCGAGAGATTGAGGACGGCTGTCGCGCCGAGGTCATCACCGTTCGCGCGTTGGGCTGAGCCTTCGGCTTCGGCGTAGGCGACGTGGACGCCCAGTCCGAGAGAGGCGCGCGGGTCGAGCCAACGTGAGTCGGGGAAGGGGTGCACCTCCGAGACGAACATGCCAAGCCCTTGACTGAGCGATAGGTCTCCTTCCAGGACCGATAGCGAGGCTGGAAAGGTCGGAGGAACGATGGTTGCGCCGAGCGTTAGGTAGTCTCCGGCCTGCAGTCCGATGTCGGCGGCGAGGTGAGCGCTCGGTGGGAAGCCCGTGCCGCCGAACAGCACCGTTGGTGCGAGCCGCAAGGTGAGGATGGGCGCACTAGGCACCGCGAGCGCGGGCCCAAGAATCCGTTCCACGACATCGGAGCTGCGCGTTGGGGAAGGGCTGATGCGGATCTCGAGCAAGCTGGCTCTGAGCAGCTCAACGCTCTTTGTTACCGCGGTTGCCTCTGAGCCCGCGCCCCCTTCGACCGGGATGCGGCGAAGCACCATCTTCTCGGTGGTCCTGTCGGCAATCCAAATATCCATTCCGGCCGGCTGGCGCTCGAGCAGGATGGTGGCGATCGCGTCGTTGTCCTCGGCCATGGTCTCGAGCACCCTCGGATCGGAGCTGGCAGGGCGTTCTCTAAAGACTGTATCGATGCCCAGTTGGGCGAGCTCAGCTTGCAAGCGAAGGGCGAGCGGACCCTCCGCGAGGACGACGACTCGGTCGGCCGCATAGAGGCTCCGGGGCGCGCCGAGGGCCAAGAGGCCGGCTAGCGTCAATTCAAGGCGCCGCTTCATCGAGGATGGTTTTCGCGAGTCGAGCGTGCGCTCCGTTGGGGAAGCGCGCGAGATAACGGCTGGCGGCAGCGCGCGCTGCTTGCTTGTTGCTGCCGCGATGTTGAATCTCGAGCAGGCGGCCAAGCGCCTCCGGTGCAAGCGTGCCGTTCGGTGCTTCCGCGAGGTACTGCTCGAAGAAGGTCCCCGCCGAGGCCGATGGGAACGCGGCTACACCCAGCGAAAAGAGCGCGCGTTGAGCTTCGAGCGAGCCTGCAAAGCGCTCTCGGACTTTGGTGTACGCGCGGACGCCGAGAGAGGACTTCCCGCCCAACCGACATGCATCACCAAGCAGCAGCAGTTCTGACGCCGAACTCCTGGCCAGAACGCCATCGAAGCCGGCCGACTCCGCTGCCTCCACGGCCTGCTTGTATTTGCCTTCGAGGGCGAGCGCCTGCCAGTTGGGTTGGTCGTTCGAGGCGCTTGGCTTCGACGTCGACGGCGCAACGACTGTCGCGCTGGCGTTCGAGGGGGCTTGTGCCGTAGGGGCTGGCGACGGAGGCGATACTGCGCTTTCGGGCTTTGCGCCGAACTCGAGCCTTTGGCCCGCGACCACGAGCCGTGGCTCGACTTCACCACCACTGACGCGAACACTGCCGTCCAACATCTCGAGATCGAATCGCTCGCTCTTCGGCTCCCAGGTCAGATCGAAGCGAGTGCCTTTCACCTCGACGAGGTACGGTCCGGCCAGAAACTCCCAACGCCGCCCTCGTTCGGGGGGCACCGAGATCCGCATTCGACCTTGCTGCAATCGCACGCGCCCCCCGAGGTCGTTGCGCTCGATAACCTGGCCCTGGCCGCCCATAGCGAGCAAGACGGTGGTGCCGTCCTCAAACACGAACGCACCGTCCTCGGCAGCAGCGGTCAGTGCGCTCGGAACCGGCTGTGGCGCGGATGCGACCCGCGGTGGGTCGGCAGGCTGGACGTCTTTGCGCAGCAGAGCGAACAACAGCAGGGCGATGGCCACGGCCGCCGGGCCGAGCACCCAACTCCAGCGCCATGCTGGCTTTGGTCGCGAGGTGCGTGAGCGTCGCAACGTTTCACGAACGACTTGCTCGGACAGCCGCTCTGCGGCTTGATCCTGACGCTTTGCAACGGCGCGGCCGAGGTCTTCGAGCGAGTTCATGCGTCCTCCGCTTTGGTGAAGCGGCTTTCGGCGAGCCACGGTACCAGCGCCGGTTGGTTCTTGGCCAACGAGGTAAACCGCTTGTTTGCCTCGGAGATCCGGCGTTTGACGGTCGCGAGTGAGACGCTCATGCTCTCGGCAACCTCGGTGAGCTCCATGCCTTCGAGGTAACGCAGCGCGAAGGCTGTGCGCTCTTCCTCGCTGAGCTTGTTCAATATCTCGTAAACGGCGACCAGAGCCGCACGGCCCGCTTCGTCGTGCTCCTCCGGTAGGTCCAACTCATCGACTTGTACCCGCTCTCCGAAAAGCCACCGCCAACGAGCCCTCCGCTGCAAAACCCGGCGGGCCCGCATCACTGCCAACGTCGTCAGCCAGGAGCGAAAGGCTCGCGGGTCTCTCAAGGTCGGAAGATCCTGCATGGCTCGCAACAGAACCTCCTGTGCCTGATCGACGACCTCGGGGTCCCCGCCCAGGATTCGCATCAGCACACGAGTGACGCGCGGCGCATGCCGAACGATGAGCGCCTCTTCGGCTTTGCGATCCCCAGCGAGCGCCGCTCCAACGAGCTGTTCATCCGTCAGCTCGGGCGTCAGGCGCAGGAGCACTCCGCCTGCGCGGTCGCGGTTGAAAGCAGTCACCACGGCTGTATGCTCGTTGATTCTCGTCAAACGGCTCAGAAAAAACTCAGCAGCCAACGATTCCACCGAAGGTAGACGTCGCCACGCACCAAACGAAAAAACCGCGAAGTTTTTCGCGGTTTTTCTTCTTTGTCGGGGCGAGAGGATTTGAACCTCCGACTCCCTGGTCCCGAACCAGGTGCGCTACCAGGCTGCGCTACGCCCCGTCGCCGTGACGCGTTCTCCACGACGCGGCAAGGCGCGGACATTGGTCTCCCGCGCCTCACATGTCAAGCAGTTCTCGCCACTCTCCAAAAGATGACGTGGGTTTCGTTAAAACCTGACTCGGTCGTTGTTTCTTTGCGCCTCAAGGCGGTCCACAACGAGGCCCAGAATGATTCGGCCTGAAATGGAGGCAGAACTCGGCCTCGGGGGTGGAGCGCTGACGAGGTTCCTCGACCCTAGTGCCCGGTTTTCGCTAACGCGCTTCCTCATGCTGCGGCTGCTGGGGTTGGTCTACGTCGCCGCCTTCGCTAGCTCGGTTTTCCAGAACGGCTTGCTGATTGGGGAGGGCGGTCTCCTACCGGCAAAGCACTATGTGCTCGCGCTCGCCGCCAACGGGTCTGCGATGCGTGTTGCGCCCTCGGTCTTTCACTTGATTGGAACAAGCGACGCTGCGCTCTCGGCAGTTGCTGGTCTTGGTCTCGCGCTCTCTGTGACCGTGGCCTTGGGGGTGACGAATGCACTGGTGAACTTCGTTTTGTGGATGCTTTACCTCTCGCTCGTCCAAGTCGGGCAGGAGTTTTACAGCTACGGCTGGGAGCTGCAGCTTTGTGAAACGGGCCTTTTGGCTGTCTTTCTCGCGCCTCTCAACAGCCTTCGTCCGTTTCCATCACGTCCGCCGGCGGCGGTGGTGCTTTGGCTTTTCCGCTGGCTAATCGTGCGAGTGATGCTGGGGGCGGGGCTGATCAAGCTGCGTGGTGACAGCTGTTGGCAGGACCTAACTTGCCTCGACTTTCACTTTGAAACCCAACCGATACCAGGCCCATTCTCGGCGTTTTTTCATCGCTTGCCCGGCTGGCTACACTCCTGCGGCGTGCTGCTCACCTTGTTCATCGAGCTTTTGACGCCGCTCGGAGCGTTCGGTCCACGTCGCCTTCGCATCTCCGCAGGTGTCCTGTTCGTGGGGCTTCAGGCGCTGCTGATAGTGAGCGGAAACCTCTCGTTCTTTAACTGGCTCACCATCGTTGCGGCGTTGGCGTGTTTTGATGATGCGGCCCTCGAACGGGTGACGCCCCGGTGGTTGGCAGCGTGTGCTGCCTCCGTGAGAGCTCGACCCAGTCGTGCCTCTCTGTGGTGCTCCGGCGGCTTTGCTGGCTACGTTGCGCTGCTGAGCATCGACCCAGTCGCCAACTTGGCCAGCCCGCGACAAGCGATGAACAAATCGTTCGAGCCGCTGCACATGGTCAACAGCTATGGCGCCTTTGGAGGGGTCAATCGGGAGCGGCTGGAAGTCGTGCTCGAAGGTAGTAAGTCCAGCGATCCCGCCGATGCACAGGCCTGGAGAGAATACGTTCTTCCGTGCAAGCCAGGTCCCACGTCACGGCCCCCATGTTGGCTTAGCCCCTATCAGCGCCGCTTGGATTGGCAACTCTGGTTCCTGTCGTCCGGAACGGTCGAGGACCACCCGTGGTTCGTCCGCTTGGTGGCTAAGTTGCTAGCGGGCGACCACCAGCTGCTCTCGGAGTTCGCCGTGGACCCGTTCGCGGGCGAGCCGCCGACTTGGGTTCGGGCGAGGCTCTTCCGTTACCAGTTTGGCTCCGGGGAAACGTGGGAGCGCGTCGAGGTCGGCGAGTACCTGCGACCCGTCGATCGTTTCGACCCCGAACTAGTGGCTTATTTGGAGGCTTTGGAGCGAGTCGAGCCGTGAGCGTCAGCGCAGGACCTGAGGGTTGGTCAACACTGCGCTGAGGTCACCGCAGTGAACGGCTGGCGCTGGCTTGATCTCGGGGTGCTTCTCGTTGAAGCGCTTGGCGACGTCGTTGCATGTGCCTCCGTGCCCGCACGCAACGGTGTAAACAACAGTTGGCCCGCCCTTGTACGACGACCGCACGTCATATTTGACGATGGCTACCTCTCCCACCCGGTTCTGCGGCACCTGGTCGACGCGCGTCCACGCCGAGTTGGTCGAGAGGACATTGCGAATCAGTTGGAGCCGGGCCTCTTCATTGGCGCCGTCTCCTGGTAGAAGAATCGCAGTCGCAGAGTAACAAGTGGCGTCGGCCTCTTTTACGCTGCCGTCTGCGAGCGCGTTGGTTGAGAGGGTGGCGAAGGCAACGCAAGCAAACCAGAGCGCGGGTCGTTGGGTGTTCACGACAGGCGTTTACGTGGAACCAGGCGGTTTCTTCCGACTTGGCAGCCAGGCAACATGGACACACGTGTGTAACACTCGCAATCGCTTCCCATCAAACCTAGCCCCACGATTCGTTCCGAAGCTATTGACTTATAGTCAATAGTGTATTAGCTTCATCACGTTCTCTCCGAGTGTTGCGTGAATCTGGCGGAGACCGTGGTGAAGTGGCGCTCAGTTGCCTACATTTACCCTGAGCGATTGATCGCTCCTCCCTGGATCCACTATGAATCACCGCTTTTTGGCGAGACTTTGCACCCTCGGTGCCGCCTTGTCGTTGGCTTGCGGTCCGTCGCAGGGAGAAACAACAAGCTCTGCGATTACAAGCGTTTCAGCGACAGGCACTGAGCGAGTTCCAGCCCCGCCGAGCGCGAGTGCTGAAGCGCGGACGGGCCGCGGAACTGGCCAAGGTCAAGGTCAGGGCCAAAAAAGATTCGGAGATTCAGCGGCTTACGTCGATGGGAAGGCGCTGGGGGTGCTGCGCTATTTCGAGCTGCCGCCGGACCTGAAGTACTTCAACTACCCGCTGGCGAACGGGAAGAATGCGCAACGATATCGGGTGGCTGAGTACATCGAAGCGGTGGGGGTCCCGCTCGACAAGGTCAAGGCTGTGCACTTCGTGGGCGGTCGCAATCGGACGGCGGTGGTGGCGGGGGAGGAGATTCGTAAACAACGAGACGTGTTGGCTTTTTCGTTCACTCGCGAGACCGCGGGCAAAGCTCGAATGCACTGGCCGCCGGGCATTCAGAGCAACACGACCATCGACGCGATCGTGAACCTGTTGATCTACGTCGAGCGCGAGGTCCCGACTTACGATTCGAAAAAGAAGGCCTTTTTCGACAAAGAAACGAAACGGTTCGAGGGAGTTCCGTACGCCGATCCTGACGCGGCGATCCGCGGGACGCGGGTGTATGTAGACGGCGTCTATCAGGCCTCGGTGAAGCGAAAACTGCTCCCGGATGCCGTGTTATCGCCACGTTACAGCGTTACAAACCCCGTCTTCTCGGTCGAAAAGTACCTCGGATGGATCGGCGCAAAACCGCAAGAGACCACGACTTTTGCCGTGGTTCAGGGTGACAGCGTGGTGCTTCGGATGGACCAAAAGAGCTGGAAAACAGCTAACGCCTCCCTGGATTTCTTGATTTCCAAGGGGAGCGAGGGGCGTGTGATCGTGCTCGGCGAGGACGGCAGCACCCGCTTTCCAGCTCATTCTCTCCATGTTTTCTCGAAGAAAAAGCCTCATCAGCGGCTATTGACCGCTCCGATCGAGCCGCCGAACCCTGGATCAGAGGAGGCCCAGCCTGCTCCGGAAGAATCCCCCGAATAGCGCGGTTTTTGACTAGCGCAAGGCTGGCACGCTGGATGCAACGTTCCGTCACGTGACCGCAAAGGGAGATGACATGAACCGAACCAGCCTTCGCCGAAACCTGGGTGTGCTCGCGGGTGTTTCACTCGCTATGACGTTGGCCTCCAGTGCATCGGCCGCGCCGCTGTCCTTGTCGCCGGTGGTGATGCAGTTCGCCGACGGCAACGACGCTGGCCCGCAAGAGACCGATGGCGGTCCCGGTCACGAGCAGTCGTCTGTCACCTACCTCGAGAAGGACGGCAAGACCTACCTCGTCACGATCTACATGAGCTCGAAGGTCAGCGAGGAAGACGCGGCCTGGCAATGTAAGTGCAGCTCTGTTGAACTCACCACCGACGGGCTGCCCAAGGTCGTCGCGGACCAGGTGCAGCTCACGGCGAACCGCAACGGCGACCGTCACTGCAACCACCCGAAGGCTGCCTCCGACGGCAAGCGCGTGGTTTGGCTCTTCGGCACCGACGAAGACTCGAACAACACCGAGACGTACGTCAGCGCCGTTGACGAGATGTGCAACACGCTGATGGAGCCGAAGCAGGTCAGCACGACCAACGGCAACAACAACGGCGCACCCGACATCTCCTACAACGGGCAGGGTTACTTCACCGGCGGATACCTCAGCACCAACAACAACGACACCAGCTACGCGATGGGCCTCAAGGTCACCGAGCTCGGTGGCAGCAGCATCGACATCGAGCGCACCTACTTGGAGGGCGTGGTTGCTCCCTCGAACATCGGTCGTCCGACGATTGCGCGCATCGACGATGAGTACTCGCTCTTCTGCGCTTCGCAAGGCAACAACCGACCCCCGGAGGACGGCGTCAAGTGCGCGAAGCTCAACAACATGACGGGCGAGGTCATGTACTCGCAAATCATCGCCGCTTCGCAGCCGAATCAGAAGATCTACATGAACCAGCCCACCGTCGTGAAGATGGATAACGGCCAGTTCGCACTGCGCGTGCTCGAGTCGAGCGGTGAGGGCAAGACCAACAACAAGAAGGGGTCGAACCGGTCGCACGACTACATCATCTCGCCCTCGACCGAGAACTTCCTCATCGCCGCTCATGAGGAGAACCTCGGCAACTACCCGACTCACTCGGCGACCTGCTCCGGCGCCTACGGCCTCGAGGGCAAGCGTCACTTCGGCGTGTTCGCCGCAGCGATCACCGGCAACAGCCAACCGCTGATTCAGTTCTTCGAGCTCAACAACAGCCAAATCAAAGCCGACCCGACCCACAATACCTGGGTTGCTGGTTGGTACGCTGACTCCGGCAAGCTCGCGAACATGTACGGTCACAACCCCGGCACCCAGGGCCGCGACTTCTTGCGCTGCATCGGCGACGTGCCCAACCCCGGCTTCGGTCAGCCCAACGGCTTCTACCCGAGCGTGAAGAGCTTCTTCGTGATTCCCCACGCCGGCCGCATCCCCGGCGAGGAGAAGAACTCGCAGTGGTTCACCCTCGTTCCCGGTCACACCACGGTTCCGGCAACGCCCGCTCCTCCCGCCGACGTGAAGGATGTCGAGCTCGGCACGCAAGGTGAGAAGCCCACCGAGTCCGAGCCGCCCGCCCCCACCGAGCCCCCCACCGACGAGCCGACCGACGAGCCGCCCTCGGTTCAGGTCAACAACACCTCTGGTAGCTGCTCGACCAACGGCACCGGAAGCAGCTCGAACACTGGTGCGATTGCTTTGGCCCTTGGAATTGCTTTGGCGCTCTCAGCGCGCCGCCGAAAGGATGGCTGACCGATGCGACTCTCCCTCGGAACACTTCTCGCATTCGCGATGGGGGCGGCCGCGCTGGTCGCTTGTGAAAAAGGGCCGAGCATCACGCTGACACCCGACGACGATGACGGTGGCGGCAGCTCTAGCAGCGGCGAAGCCGGCTCGACGGGGACAGCCGGCATGGGCGGGGAGGGCGGAATGTCTTCCTCCGGCGGCGCCAAGGCGATGTTCGTCGAGCAGGTCTTTCCCGCGATCAACACTGCCTGCGGCTCCTGCCACAGTGGCGCTGAACTCGCCGGAGCTGCACCGCTGTTCTGGGCTGCTTCGGCAGACGCTTCCTACACGGCCATCGTTGGTTATGCGCCGAGCCTGATCGCTGTTCCGGACAACAGCAATCTCGTGCTTCACGGTGCGCACACCGGTCCGGCTCTCACCGCAGGTCAGATGACCACCGTGCGAGCTTGGTTGGAGCTCGAGGCGGAGGAGCGTGGGCTTGTAGGAGGTGGCGATGACCCGACTCCGCCCCCAACCGAGACGCTTGCAGGCGCACTCGAAGAGTTTGGCAATTGCATGAACCTCGAAGACTGGATTTCTACCGGCATGAACACGGTGGCGAACGCGCAAACTGCAGCGGGTTCGTGCGTGGGATGTCACAGCTCCGGCGAGGCGGGCGCTTGGCTCTCCGCACAAGAGCAAGAGACCTTCGAGATGAACCGCGACTTCCCCTACGTGAAGAAGCTGGTATCCGGCACGGTCAATGAGAACGGCGCCTTCGCTGGGCTGGTCGAGGCGCGCCGCTTCATCAACAAGGGGCTTGAGGCCGGTAACTGCAACCCTCAGATCGACAACTGTCACCCGGTCTACTCGATGCCGCCGCCCCAGATCGCCGCGATCGAAGACTTCGTCGACCTCACGTTGGCTCGCGTGGCGGCTGGCAACTGTCCGACGCAGTGATCCGAGATAGAGTGAGGGCCGAATGAGGTCCGCCGATCCCCGTCTGCGCGTGCTGTTCTTGATAGCCGTCGCATGCGGGGTTCTGCTTTCGACGGATTGGCGGATTCTGGCGGTCAGCTCGAGCTGCATGGTCGGCCTCAGCTTGGCCTTCGGGTTTGGCGTGCGCAGGGCCCTCCGGCAGTTGCGAAAGCTGGCCGTGTTTGCGGCCGTGATCATCGGTTCAAACCTGCTCGTGAGTGAAGACCCGGAGGGCGATCGATTTTCGGAGGTCGTGCTTTGGGGCCACTCTGCGAGCGTCAACGTTGGTGCGCTGCTGGTTGGACTTGCGATGGTCTTACGCGTGGTGACCATCGTTTTTGCGTCGCACGTCGCACGAGCGGGAGACGCCCGGGCGATTGCTCTCGGGCTGCGTAAGCTGGGATTGCCGGCGATGTTCGCCTCCTCGGTCGATGCCGTGTTTGCGCTACTCGGCGGCGGTGGTGGCGGTGGCGGTGGCGGTGGCGGTGGCGGTGGCGGTGGCGGTGGCGGTGGCGGTGGTCGCAGACGGCAGGTGGAGTCCAGCGCTCCAGCCTCGTCCGAGCAAGGTGCCTTTGCGGCGTTTCTGGCGGCCATTCGGAAGATGGCTGCCGGCGACGTTGGCTTCATCACCGAGCGAGCTCGCCAACGGATTCGGCAGGCCGAGGCCCACGTGCTCGAGTCCGACGAGCGCTCGACCAGCGAGAGCGCGCATGAGATCGCCGTGATCGCTGGCCTAACGTTGACCATGTTGGCGATTCGCGCGGTGAAGATCCTCCCGGCAATTCCGTTCGCGCCTGGGCACAAGTTGGTGCTCCTCACGCCGATCTATGTGCTTGCCACGCTAATGACGCGTGGTCGCGCCGGCGCGACCTGGGTCGGCCTTACGATGGGCATCGTCTCCTTTCTCACCGGGGACGGGAAGTACGGCGCCTTCGAGATTCTCAAACACGTCGTACCGGGCATGCTTTGCGACCTGTTCGTTCCGCTGCTCACGGCGGCCGGCCGGCGCCCTGGCCGGCTCGAGTGGATCGTGGCCAGTGCGTTGATCGCTGCAGGCAGGTTTGCCGCTATCTTTGTGGTAACTCTGACTGCGCAGCCGCCCGCGTTGGCCTTCGCAATTTTACTTCCAGGCTTGGCGGTTCACGTCACCTTCGGCGTGCTCGCGGGGTGGATTGTTCCAGCAGTGGTTTCAGCGTTTGAGGGCTCCTTCGTCAAGGGCGTGGCGAAGATAGCGTTGCAAACGAAGGTCGATGGGTAGAGCTAGTGAAAGGGTACGCATGAGCAAGCTGGTTTCGGATGATGGGCGCACTCACATCGTTTCGCCTTTGATGCGCGAGTCTTTGGTGGACCGCCGCGTGGTTGGTAAGACCAAGTCTGAGCATGAGTTTTCGATCATGCCGGACGTCACGCTGGTCAGCGTTGGCGGCCATTCGATCTTTGACCGCGGCAAAGAGGCGATCCTCCCGCTGGTCGCTGAGATCGCCGCGCTCCGCGGTAAGCACAAGATGATCCTCGGCGTGGGCGGAGGCACCAGGGTCCGTCATACGCTTTCGGTCGCTCTCGATCTAGGGCTGCCAACGGGCGGCATCGCTCAGCTCGTTGGGGCGATGGAGGAAGCGAACGCCGTGTTCTTGAACGCGCTGTTGGCGAAGCACGGTTCGATCGTGATGCAACGCGAGCACTTCTGGGAGCTGCCGCTCTATCTCGAGAGCGGGATGTTGCCGATCGTGATCTCGATTCCGCCGTATCACTTTTGGGAGCCCCCGCCCGAAGAAGGCCCCTTGCCCGCGCACGGCTCTGACTTCGGCTTGTTCATTCACGCTGAGGTGCTCGGCATGAAGCGAATGATCTTCGTCAAAGACGAGGACGGTCTTTTCGATCACGATCCGAAGAAGCACGCCGACGCCAAGCTGATCGCGCGGACGACGCTGTCCGAACTAAGCGCCGCGATGCCCGATGAGATGATCCTCGATCGGGCGCTGTTCTCGGTGTGGAAGCATTCGAAGCACATCGAACGAGTGCAGATCGTCAACGGCCTCAAGCCTGGGCTGCTGGCTCGTGCGCTCGCAGGCGAAGACGTTGGTACGGTGATCACCAAGGAGACGGCCAATGCTTGAGCGAAAGAACATCGATAGTGCGCTCTCGGGCTCCACGCTCACCTCGTCGAAGTTCGACGGCTTTGACTACTCGCCCGAAGCGATGATGCCCGACGTGAAGGTGCTCAAAATCGGCGGGCAGTCGGTGATGGATCGCGGTCGTGTGGCGCTGTTTCCCATCCTCGATGAGATCGTCAAAGCCAAGGACAAGTACCAGCTGCTGCTTTGTTGCGGCGGCGGGACGCGAGCGCGCCACATCTACAGCGTCGCAAGCGATCTGGAGTTGCCGACGGGTTTGCTCGCGGCGTTGGGTGGCTACGTCCCTCGGCAGAATGCCCGCATGTTGCAGATGCTGCTGGCGAAGCACGGCGGTCTCTTCATCATGCACGACGACTTCGAGAAGCTGCCGCTCTACTTCAAACTCGGTTGCATGCCGATCATGACGGGCATGCCGCCGTTTGGTTATTGGGAGAAGCCCAACGAGGAAGGGCGCATCCCGCAGCACCGCACCGACGCTGGCGTGTTCCTCTCGGCGGAGGTCTTGGGCGTGAAGCGCGCCATCTTCGTCAAAGATGAAGACGGCCTTTTCGAGGACGATCCGAAGAAGAATAAGGACGCGAAGTTGATTCGGCGCATCGGCGCGAAGGAGCTCTTGGCGCGCGACCTTCCGGACCTCGCGATTGAGCGTGTCGTGATTGAGTACCTCGCGCGGGCGCGCTTCTGTCACGAGCTGCAGATCGTGAACGGACTCGTTCCCGGTAACCTCACGGCAGCCTTGGCCGGAGAGGATGTCGGTTCAATCATTTACAAGGATTGACAGCTCCCGTTCGCAGCGACCGCGGCCCAATATTGCGAAAAGCGAGAGGAGCTGGTCTCCTCTCGCCTTGGCCGACGTTGGCCCGCAAGGAACCGAGATGAAAAGAGCCGCCGTTCTGCTGTCGTTGTTCGCTTTTGCCTGTGGTCCCGACGCAGGTGCTGGTGCAGGCTCCGGTAGCGCCAAGGCCAGCTCATCGGCGGCGAAGCCCGCGTCAGCCAAGCCTTCGGCTTCGGCCTCGGCTGCAACTTCCGCCGCGCCCGACGACAAGAAGGGCGGCAAGATGTCGAACTGTCCGAGCGGGGTCGCCAACGCAAAGACCGACATCAAGGACACCGACAAGGGCGTCGAGATCACCGTGACCGCGTCGGAGAAGGCGGACATCGAGGAGATCAAGGCTCGCGCGAAGAAGCTCGAAGAGCACGGAAAGAGCCCGTCGGAGGCCGACAAGGGCAGCCACAGCGGTAAGGGCGGCGGCGGTGGTGGCATGGGCCGCTGTCCGGTGGTGCTCAACGATACCAACGTGACGGTGGCTGTGGTGGACACCGGGGCGAAGTTCACGGTGGAGCCCAAGGACGTGAAGGAGCTCGAGTGGCTGCGTCGTGAGTCGAAGGAACGGCTCGCCGAGATGGGGATGGATAAGGGCGAGCGCAAAATGGCGAACTGCCCGAGCTCGGTGAAGGACGCGAAGACCTCGGTCAAAGAAGCAGGCGCCACCGTCGTGGTGACCATCACTTCGAAGGACGCCGCTTCGACGAAGGAGATCCGCGAGCGCGCAAAGAAGCTCAGCGAGGGCAAACACGACCAAAAGGGCAAACACGACGGCGGCGGTTCAGGACCGCAAGCAGGTCAGTGCCCAGCCGCGATCGAAGGCACCACGGCGGCGGTGAAAGAAGTTGAAGGGGGCGTGGAGATCACGCTTACGCCGGCCAAGAAGGAAGAGCTGAAGAAGGTGTTGGAAGAGGCCCAAGCTCGAGCGAAGCCCTTCGAGTGATGCGCTCTCGTTCGTGCTTGCTCCCGCTGCTCGTGCTTGCCTGCGGGGACCCGCCCGAGCGGTGAGTGCACCGACGACTTGCTCTGTTTGCTCTCCGAGGCGGGCACATCGGGCGAGTGCACGCCGCTCCCAGCGGACTGCGCTGATTACCCCAAGTGCACCGACCCTTGCTTTCAAGCGTTCATGCTCGAGAACTGCCAAGCCGGAGGAGAGTGCAGCTCGGTCAGCGGGCGAGTGACGGTGACGTGTAACGGCGTGCCGTAGGCCGTCGACTCGGTATCGTCCTTTCGCTCGTCACTTGTTGCGTTTGAAGAACGGCTCCTCGCCGGGCGGTGTTTTTCCAGTGTTCGGTGGGACCGGCGCCGCCGAGGTCTTTACCGTCGCTGGCGTTGGGGCCGTTGTGGTGGTCGGGGTCACCGGCTTTGCGCTTGGCTCGGGGGTGGCGGTGGGCAAAGGCTGAACGCTGGCCGTTGCAGCTGGGATCGGCTCGACCGTCGGTGTTTGCGTGAGGGCAGGCGGGGTGGGCTTCGTATCGGCGGTTGCAATGGCCGACGGGGGACCGCCAGACTTGGTGCTGGTCCCATTGAGCAGAATGAGCGCCAGTACGAGGACGACCAAACCCAAGAGGCCGGCTGCGACGAAGAGCCGTAGCGTTGCGCGAGGGAGACGGCGCTTGTCGCGAATCTCTTTACGAAGATCCTCGGCGAGAGCGTCTTGGTAGATCGAGCGTTTGTAGGCCGAGATGTCGCCAAAGTCGACGTTCGGCGGCGGGCCGAGGTGAAGCCTGAGGCGAGCCTCCATCAAGCGCGCGAAGTCAGCGGAGCCAACCTGGGCGCGTTTGATCGCCGCGTCATTGCTGTCCTTGGCGCGCATCCACTCGCCTTTGGGAATGCCTGCCTTCTCCCAGCCGGAGCGTGCGTCTTCCTCGCGGTCTTGCCAATTCGGAAGGCCAGGCTGTGAGCCCGCGTCCACCGTGGTGTCGGCGCCGCTCTCGGCTTCGCTGCCACTCATCGCTGCCGCATTTCTTCCTGTCGTTGGGGACAAGCGCACCCCAGAGGCTTCTCGTGAATTCTCAGCATCTGGGTCGGTTCGCGGCGCGTCCTCAGTCATGACCGTCGAAGCGTAGTGAATCCCGCGTGGAATGGCCAACCCCGCTCCCAGTTGGCTTGCTTTCCAGCCGTTGTCGCGCCACACCCGCCGCATGCCGAAATCTCTTTGGGGCGCTGAACTCGAGCTTTCGGACGCACCGGTGCTTGGCTCCACCCTGTTCGTGGTGGACGGCAACAACCTCGCGTATCGCGCCTTCTACGCGCTGCCTCCCGAGCTCGCGACGAAGTCCGGCGAGCCCACCAACGCACTGCTCGGCTTCGCCAACATGCTCTTTCGCTTGGTGACCGACTACAAGCCGAAGGGCGTGGTGGTGACCTGGGACAAGAAGCCCGCCCATCGCTTGGCTAGCCACGAGGGCTACAAAGCTGGACGCAAGCCGATGCCCGACATCCTGCGTCAGCAGTTCCCACACTTCGCCGATTTGGTGGCGGCGTTTGGCTATCCAAACCTGAGCGTGGAAGGCTGGGAAGCCGATGACGTGATGGCGACGTTGGCGGCGAAGTCCGATGCGCTTGCGATGAAGACCGTCGTTGTCTCCACCGACCGAGATGCGTTTCAGTTGGTGACCGAGCATGTGTCGTTGATGATGACGCCGCGTGGCGTGGCCGAGGTGCTCTGCTACACGCCGGAGCGAGTCAAGGCGCGCTACGGGCTGGAGCCGCTACAGATCCCTGACTTCATCGCGCTCAAGGGCGATAGCTCCGACAACATTCCGAGCGTTCCAGGGTTTGGTGAGAAGACAGCCGCTGAGGCGCTGATGCGTTTCGGCTCGATTGAACGCTTGATCGAGAACGCCGACCAACTGCCGAAGGCCAAGCGCGCCGCGCTGTTGCAGCACGCTGACCAGGCGCGCGCATCGAAGGCGCTCTCCACCTTGAAGCGAGACCTCGATCTGCCGGTAAAGCTGGAGGAGTTGACCACGGTCAAACCTGACCGTTCGGGGCTGGCGGCGTTTTGTGAACGGTTTGAGTTCAAGAACATCCTCAATCGAATGGCGCTGCTCGAGGCGAGTTGAGCTTGGGAAGAGGCTTGGTTTCGAGCGCGTTCTGCGACTGATTGACAGCTTTGCTGGTCATGAGGAGCATCCTCCGATGGTGAGCCTGCGCACGGTTATGCGGTCGAGTCTCTGTCTCGTGATGTTGAGTTGCGGTGGGGGAGGTGAGGGGAGCGGGAGCGCGAGTGCGAGCGCGAGTAGCAACCGCTCGTCGGCGAGCCCGGGATCGGCGAGCGCCTTGCCGTCTGCGGCTTCGGCATCTTCCGCGCGAGCGTCCGCAAGCTCCGCATCGGCTCCCGGCATGGCTCACCTCAAGTTCCTCGCCGAGGGCCGAAAGCTCTCGAAGGAGAAGCAGTACAAGCAGGCGATCGCCTCATTCGATAAGGCGCTGGTCACTGCTCCCAATGACGCCCGCGTGCTTTCGGAGATTGGTTACGCAGCCCTGCTCGACAAGGACCTCGCGCGCTCGGAGGACGCTAGCGAAAAGGCGCTGAAGAGTTCGAGCGACCCCAAGCTCCGCGCCCAGGTGCTCTACAACCTCGGCCGCGTCGCCGAGGCTCGCGAGGACAAGGGTCTTGCGGCGAAGCACTACAAGCAATCGTTGGAGTTGCGCGAGAACGGTGAAGTGGCGAAGCGGTTGGCCTCGGTGGGCGGCGCTAAGGCGGAAGCGCCTTCAGCCTGCAATCAGGCCTTTCCATCCATTGAGGCGCTCTGCAGTTGTCAGAGCAAGCGTGAAGACCTCTTGGTCGCCCCGGGGACCAAGCGTTGTCAGGCTCTCAAATCTGACTTTGCCGAGAAGCGCCTTTCGGTGATCGAGGTGTCGGCCGAGACGATGGGTGTGGACGCGAGCAAGCTGCTGGTTGCCAAGGACGCGGATGGCTTTCGCGTTGTGGCCGAGGTGGGCCGTACCTACGTGCCGGGCGCTTTTGGCGTCAACAACGAGTCCACCGTGAAGTCCGCGATCGGTAAGAAGCTGAAGCAGTTCACCGTGGTCGAGGTCATTCACGTGCAGGAGAATCACGACGCGAATTTGGCCGGGCTGGAGGTCTGTCACGAGGCCTACGAGATTCACACGCTGTGCGTCCTCGACGAGAAGGCCCCCACTCGTTGTGCGCTTGCCATTCCGGTTGAATCATCGATCGGCTGTGGGCCCGGCGCTGAGCCGGATCCGAGTGAGACCGACGCCGCCATCTTGGCCATGGCCAAGAGCGCGAAGGACGGCGCTTACAAGCACGAGGCCAAGACCTCGTTTAGCTGGGATGAAAACGGCGAATTGACGGTCAAGCTCGAGCGCGGTGATGCCACGATTTTGCCCAAGTCCTTGCTCGGTAAACACGCGCTCTTGGCACCGTGAGTCGCCTCGGTTGATTGGTCTCGCTGTCTCTTGAGTGCGCCTCAGATCCTTGCCACCGTCTGCGCTCCTGGGAGGCGATCATGAAGTTTTTCTACAATCCGATCTCGACGTACTCGCAAAAGGCGCTGATGGCTCTGCTGGAGAAGGGCGTTTCCTTCGAGCCGCAGGTGGTGAACCTGATGTCGCCTGAGGCTCGTACGGCCTATGAGGCGGTCTACCCGCTCGGGAAAATCCCGCTGCTCGTCGACGACGACGGGACGTTGCTTCCGGAGTCGTCGGCCATCATCGAGTTCATCGAGCTACGCTTTGCGGGCCAAGGCACGCGCCTGCTCCCGAGCGACCCGCGCGCAGCCGTTGAAGCCAGGCGTTGGGATCGCTTCGCCGACTGCATGCTGAACGAGCCGATGGGGAAGATCTTCTTCGACGGCCGACGGCCTGCTGATCAGCGTGATCCCGCGGGCGTCAAAGACGCCTTCGCCACGGTGCAAAAGGGCATGGCCTACCTCGATGCGCACCTGGCGAAGAACACCTGGCTCGCTGGCGAGTTCTCCCTCGCTGACTGCTCAGCAGCGCCGCCGCTCCTCTACTTGAAGAACGTTGCTCCGTACGAGAGCTTCAAGAACGTGACCGCGTACGCTTCGCGTTTGCTCGAGCGGCCGTCGTATTTGAAGGTCATGTCCGAAGCGATGCCCATCTTGAAAGCGATGATGGGCGGCTGAGAGCCGTTCGAGGTTGATGCAGATCAGCCGGACGATGAACGAACAAAAGGCCGAGCTCCGTGAGGGAGCGCGGCCGTTGTCGTTCGGCGTTGCTAGCGTTGCTAGAAGGATTGAACGCAAGAATCGAAAGTGCCCGACGGAAGGAAGCGAGCGCGCAGGCAGACGAGGCCGGGTTGGCCGTTCGGCGCGGTCAGGCCGCCCGAGGTTGCTCCCATCCCGCCCGTCGCCGGGGGAATGGTGATGGTGCTGTTTTGCATGGTCAGCTGGTCGGCGAAGACCTCCCCACCAACCTGAGCGATCAGCACTGCGGGACCGCCAGCGCCGCCGGCACCGGGGCCGCCCGCGCCGCCGGCACCGCCGTCTCCGCCTGGGCAACCAGTTGTCGGGGCGGAGGCTTGTCCACCTTTACCTGAGAGCCCGCCTGGTGCGCCTGGCAGCCCGTTGGCGCCTGCCCCTCCAGGGGCTCCAACTAACGTCGTGTCAACCAAGTCCAGCATCGTATTGAAGGCAACGATGGCTGCGCTGGCTCCACCGTTTTGGCCTCCCGGACCTCCGCCGCCACCGCAGGCGCCTGAGCCACCGCCGGCGCCAGCGCGTCCGATGATCATGGCGCTGCCGCCGCCACCACCGCTGCCTGGGCTACCTGGCTGGCCGTCCCCACCACCGCTCGGCTGATACCCAGCCATGGTGAAGATTCCGAGCAGTGGCGCCTCCATCCCGGGTGCGCCGGTGTTCCCCGGGCCTCCCGGACCACCAGGGTTGCACACTCCTCCACTGCTGACGCCGCCTGCCCCGCCGTTCGAGCCTAGTCCCGAAGCTCCGGTCAAGCCAACGTTGCAGGTTGAGCCGTTTCCTCCGGATACGTTGACCAAGCCGCACGTTTGCGCGCCTCCAAGAGAGGTCTGAGCGCAAGCGGCGGTCGCGTTCTGCCCGTCGTTGCCGTCCAAGCCCTGGAGCGGTGCAGAGCCCGAGGCGCCGGGGCTGGCCGCCGCAGCATTGACCCGCGAGTTCTGAAGTCGGACGTTGCCGCCAACGATCACCAGCGTCACGGCGCTGCCGTTCAGCGGCCCAGCCAGGTCTACTAGCAGCGAATCGAGCAGAACGTCTTCGTTGGGCCCGAGGTTGAGTCGCAATGTCGGGCCTGGTTCGGTTGCACGCAGTGTGGTCCGTGTTCCGTCCGCCGACCAGGTCTCGGTGAGCCCACCGTAGACAGCACCTCCCTTGGTTTTCGCGGGGTTGCCATCGACGTTTCCCGTCGTCACGTAAATCGACTGGCCGGGCGCCTGCGCGTCGAAGGCCTCCTGCAGGGCGGTGAATGGGGCATTCTTTGAGCCGTCCCCTCCGGGAGCGGCGCTACGGCTTACGAACAACCCACACTGGGCTCCAACCGTTTGCGAGACATCTCCCACCGTAAACGTGGTCGGGTCGCACTCATCCACGGTGGTGCTACCGCCTTGCCCACCCTCGCCGCCGAGGCCGCCAGTTCCACCTATCCCACCGCCTCCGCCGCTCCCGCCCAGGCCGCCGCCGCCGCCCTGTCCACCGCTGTTCGCGCCGCCGGTCGCCGGCCCCGCTCCAGAGCCGCCGCTTGCGCCGGTTCCAGTGAGCTGGCCCTCCTCAATACCGAAGATCAGGTTGCAACCAGAAAGTCCGAGTCCAAGAAGGGAAGGCAAAAGCAGAGAAGCACGCATGCCTCGAAGTTTGTCCTAGTTCAGCGAGGCTGACCAGTGCCAGCTTCCTACGCTGGCTGGCGCTTGATACAGTCCGCCCATGGCTTTCATCTTTCAGGCGCGGGGGCTCGCCTCGAGGTTGCTGCTTCCGTCCGCGACCCTTCTCCTCGCCGCGTGTTCGCTGATCAACGCTCCCGATGAAGTGAAGCCCGGTAGCGGGGCTGGCGGTAGCGGCGCCACCGGCGGTGGAGGCAATGGCGGCGGCGGTGCGGGGGCCGGCGGCTCCGGCGGAATGACCGCCTGTACCGGCAACGAGGAGTGCGCGAGCCTGACCACCGCCTGCGCGACTGGTGAATGTTCGGACGGGAGCTGCGTTGCAACCCCGCAGCCGGCGGGCACCGAGTGCGGTGCAGCGGCCGGTCAATGTGACTTGGCGGACACTTGTGACGGCGCCGGTCAATGCAGCGTCAACTTCCAACCCAACGGCAGCTACTGCAGCGACTGTGAAGCGGGGCTTGGCAACTGCGCCGCCTGCAATGCAGGCGTTTGCGGAGATTGTGGAGGCCGCGCGACGCTCAAGACCTTCCGTCATCCGCTCAGCACCAGCGGCTGGACCTTGACGGGCGGTTGGAAGATTTACGCCGAGACGCCGCCGGAGAGCGAGAAGTCGTTCAACGGTGGCTGCGACAACGGCTTCGACGATGATGGTGATGGGCTGACCGACCTGGACGACCCTGGTTGTGACAGCCGAGGGGACCCGAGTGAGTTCCAACCCAGCGCCTGCGCCGATGGCAACGACAACGATGGTGACACGCTTACCGATCTGGCCGACGCCGATTGTTCGTCGATCGGCGATGACAACGAACGCTTCACTGGGCCGATCGCCTTCGATCACCCGGTGCTTGGCACCGACGGGAATCGCAAGGCACCCTATGGTTACTTCCTTCAACCCCCTCCTGGCATTCCAGGGGGCGCTGAGCTCGAGCAGTCCTCCGCCACAAGCCCCGCCACGCTGATACCAACCCAGCTCGAGTTTCTCTCCTGGAGCATGGATGAAGGCAGCAACTTTGACCTCAAAGCGGTCCAACTTTCGCTTGATGGCACGAGCTTCACCACCATCGCCATCTGCCCCCAGGGGCAGCCCGGCGCCTTCCCGTTCTGCCAACCGTCCAATCAGTTTTCGCCTAAGCCGCCCGGTGCCTGGGACGTCGTGACTCTCCCAGTCCCGCTGGACTTCCAGGGACAGCTCGGGTTTGTGCGCTTTGTGCTCGATACCAAAGACGCTTGCTGCGAGTGGGAGCGAGGGTGGTATGTTGACGCTCTCAACTTCGCTCAGGATTGCGCCTGCGCAGCTAACACCGATTGCAGCTTCCTCGATTCGGGTTGTGCCACCGGCGAGTGCGACCAAAGCAACAAGGAGTGCGCGCTCGCAGCTCAAGCGGAGGGCACGGCTTGTGCGGGGCCCGAAGACGCCGGGTGCGGACAGTCGGCTTGCGATGAACACGGCTTTTGCAACGCCAATGAGGTCGCCTTCGACGGGGACAGCTGTTCGAGCTGTGGCACCGAGCCGTGCGATGCGTGTGCGGCGTCGCAATGCCTCGAGTGCCCAGCGGTTCAGACCGTCGACTTCCTCTCGCTCAACAACTTCGTCTTCAGCGGTGACTTCGCGTCCGCCAGCTGTCTAGCGGCGAATTCGGTGACGCCTACGCAGGCACCTTGCTTCCCCAACAGCCCCGACTTGGGCCAGCCAAATTTCGCGCCAGTGCTCGGCAGCAACGGCTCGCGCACCGGCATCTCCCCCTACGCCGGCCAGTCTGAAGTGAGCAGCGCCACGATGCGTACGGCTCCGACGCTGGTCCCAACGGCGTTGACCTTCCGCAGCTGGCACCAAGATCGCGGTGGCAACGACACCTTCGTTCCGCGCGATACCAAGCTGATTCGCGTCTCGGTCGATGGCGGCAACCAATGGACCACGGTGCTCAATTGCGACGGCAATATGACCACGCCGTTCTGCATTCCATCGCCGCCCAACGTCAACCGCCCGCTCGATCAGTGGGACGACATCTCGCTGCCCATCCCGGCCAACCTGCAGGGGCAGAACGGCATCTTCGAGTTCTCTTACAACACCGTTGATTTTGGCGCTGGCTGGGAGCGCGGTTGGTATGTGGACGACCTCAACATCAATCGCTGTGATTGCCTCTTTGAGTGCTCAGTTGCGAACTAGCTGGTTCTGCGTCGCCTTGCTTTGTGCAGCGTGTTCGAGCGAGCCAGCGCCAGCCGGCTCGGCGAAGACGTCGGCGGCGCCGGCAGCGACTTCAAGCTCCGCTCCTCCGCCCGCCGTTTCCAGCTCGCCTGCGGCCTCCTCGCCCGGCAAGGACTTCGTCGCGGGGCAGCAGGTGCAGGTCACCTGGAAGGGCGCCGATCGCGCCAGCAAGAGCGTCAAGCGCTCGAAGGACGAGGCGAAGAAGCTGGCGAGTGAGGTGCTCGAGCGCGCCAAGAAAGGCGAGGACTTCGTCAAGTTGGCGAAGGAGTACTCGGACGACCCAGACGCCAAAGACCGCGACGGCAGCGTTGGTACGGTCAAACGCGACGACGGCAAGCTGCCGGTCTACCAGCAGCTGTTCGACCTGAAGGTTGGCGAGCTCAGCGGCGTTATCGAGGCCAAGACTGGCTTCTACGTGCTCAAGCGGACGCAGTAACTACCAACGGAGGACGAGCTTGCCCTTGACGGCTCGCCCTTCCATCAGCTCGAGCGCAGCGCGCGCCTCGGTCATCGGCAGCACCCGATCGATCGAAGGCTTCAAGTTGCCCGCCGCGATCTCAGCGAAGATACGTTCGGCGTGGGCGCGATTGCGCTCGGGCTCGCGCACCGCAAACGAGCCCCAAAACACGCCCACGACTTGGCAGCCCTTGAGCAGCGTCAGGTTGAGCGGGATCTTGGGGATCTCCCCCGAGGCAAAGCCGACCACGAGATAGCGCCCCTTCCACGCGATCGAGCGCAGCGCCGGCTCAGCGTATTTGCCACCAACAGCGTCGTAGATGACGTCGGCGCCGTTACCGCCGGTCAAGGTGCGCACGCGCTCCTTAAGATCCTCGCTCGAGTAGAGGATCGTCTCGTCGGCGCCCAGCGCGCGACAGTGCGCGAGCTTCTCCTCGCTGCTTGCTGCGGCGATCACGCGCGCACCGAGCAACTTACCGAGCTCGATCGCCGCGCTGCCAACTCCGCCGGCTGCGCCGAGCACCAGCAGCGTCTCTCCAGCGCGCAGCTCCGCCCGATCGACGAGCGCGTGCATGGTGGTCGCGTAGGTCAACAAGGCTGCCGCCGCAGTCTCGAACGGAACGGCGTCCGGCAGCTTGACGAAGGTGGCCTCGTTGGCCGCCACGCGTTCGGCGAAAGCACCGTGGACCATCGTCCCAGCCACGCGATCTCCGACCACAAAGTTTTTGACGCCAGCACCAACGGCTTTCACCAGTCCGGCCAGTTCACCGCCGAGGATGAACGGCGGTTCTGGCTTGAACTGGTACTTACCGTGGGAGAGCAGCACGTCCGGGAAGTTGAGCGAGCCAGCGTGCACCTCCACAAGGATCTCTCCGGAGGAGACGCTGGGCTCAGCGACGGTGGTGATCTCGGTTCCTTGGGGGCCAATCAACTGACACTGGGTTACGGCGCGCACGGCAGGACTCTATCTCACGATTCGATCGTCGAGCACCCACTCATCCCAATAGGCAGGCCAGCCGGGGTAGGTGATGCGCATGAAATCCCCCTCGCGCTTGATCACCCGCGCCGGCCAGTTCTTGTTTTGCCAGGTCACCGTGAGTTCGGTGCCTTCGGCGAAGGAGGTGAAGCGGATGGGCGTGAGCGCCGCCGTCATCAGTTTTTCATCCCAAGCGTCGGCGTAGCTGAAGAAGCGTACGGTCGCTTGCTCCTGCTCGGTCTCGACCACACGCCCGACGCGAGGGCCTTTGCGCGAGGGCGCCTTGAAGTAGTTTCCGCGCTTCGGGTCGGGCGCCGCCGCAGTGTTGATCGCCTTGCTGAGAGGCCAGGCTTGAAGTCCCTCCGGCAGATGAATGCCGGCGCGCTGCTGCTCTCGGAATTTCATCGCATCACGCACCTCTTGTGCGACTTCTCCAAGCTCCACCAGCCCATCGGCGTCGCGATCCGCTAGCGCTTCACCTGCAAGAGAGTCGAGCAGGGTCTGGGTGAAGGTCCAATTGGCTGTCGATAGGTTCGAACTCTCGGCCGAGGCTAAACTCGCGGCGACGAGGCCCTGGCTGTTGAGCGCTCGAGCAACTGTTTCAAGCTCGCCCGAATAGCAGCAGTCTGCGAGCAGTAGCACACGAGCCCCGCGCGGAGCTTTGCTCAGCGAGTCCTGGACGTCGCGCATCGATAGGCCGGTCTCGTCGGTCTTGTTGAGATCGAGGTCGTGCGACGCGAAGTACACCGTCCCACTCGGGCCCCGTACGCCATGCCCCGCGTAGTAAAAGATGAGCACGCCATCCGGGCGCACCTTTGCTGCAGCCTGCTCGAGCTCGCGCTTGATGTTCGCCCGTGTGGCCTGCTCGTCGAGCAGGCGTTCGACCTGTGCTCCTTTCTGGGTTTGCAGCAGCCTCGCGAGTTCGAGATCTTTGCGCGCGCGCTTGTCGAAGCTTGCGAGGCCAGGGTCTTGCCAGCTGAGCACCCCGCTGATCACCGTTTGCACCGACTTGCCTTCGAGCAGAGCTGGGCCTGCAGCAGCTAGCGGTTCGGCCGACTTGTTCGCGCGCGGTTTGGCTGAGGACTCCGCCGAGCGACTTCGTTTCGGCGGCTTGTCATCCTCCGGGTCCTCCTTCGCCCTTCGCTCGCCGGAGCAGCACAGCAGCGATAGCGCGAGTTGCGACGCAAGCATTGCGCGTGAGACGGACCGCATGTCGGCAGGCTAGCGTGAAGCCACGACGCGAGGCCACGGGCGCGGTGGACGAAGGCGGAACCACGCGTTAGAGAGAGATTGTGCTCACCGCTGGTCATCCGCTGCGCGACGGGCGCTACCGCATCACGCGCGTGCTCGGGGAAGGGTCGCAAGCAACCACCTTCGAGGCGGTCGACGCGAAGCTTGGTCGGCTGGTGGCGATCAAACGCTTTCAGGTTCGCGGCGCTGCGTCTTGGAAGGACGTTGAACTAGCGGAGCGTGAAGCCGTTGTGCTCGGCGCGCTCAAACACCCGCTGATCCCGGGCTACGTCGAGCACTTCGAAGAAGAGGCGGTGCTCTACCTCGTGACTGAGCTCGTCCCTGGGCAGAACCTGCGTCAGCGCGCCTCAGGCGGCACCATGAGCCTGGACGAGGTGTTGCGACTGCTCTCGGACCTGAGCCAAGTGATTGAGTATCTGCACGCCCTTCATCCGCCGGTGATTCACCGTGACATCAAGCCCGGAAACATCATCCGTCGCGAGGACGGGCGGTTCATGTTGGTGGACTTTGGTTCGGTGCGCGCCAAGCTCGAACTCTCTCAGGGCAGCACCGTAGTCGGCACCTTTGGTTTCATGGCGCCGGAGCAGTTTCAGGGCCGTGCGTTGCCGCAGTCGGACGTGTATTCGCTTGGAGCGACAGTGCTCTCGTTGATGACCGGCACTGAGCCGGAGAAGTTGCCCCATCGAGGGCTAGCGATTGATGTGGGGGCCAGTCTCGGGCCCTCAGCGGATCCGCGCATCGTTGGCCTGCTCGAGCAGATGCTAGATCCGGACCCGGATCGGCGGCTGCGCAACGTTTCAAGCTCGTTGCAGGTGTTCCGTCGGCTTCGCGGAGGCAGGGCTGCGCAGCCCAAACAGGCTGAGCCGCGCTCTTCGCGACCTTCGCGGCGCAAGCCTCCGGGGGGATCGTTTACGGCGTTCCCGCCGTGGTCAAAGCGCTACCAAGCTAGGTCGCTGGGGCGCAGCGCCGAACTCGCTCCTCCGCGCGAGATCGCCCTGCCGCTCCTCTCAATCGCTCGTGCGGCCGTTTACTTCGGCGCGGTGTTCTTCGCTCCGCTCTTGCTCTCGTTGCTTTCGATCGTCTTTGGCAAGCCGTTGCGCCGGGCCGCCTTCCAAACGCGGGAGGCCGGTGAAAAGGCGCTGCGCGCGATGGATCTCAAAGCGCAGTCGTTTCTTTCGCAACCCCTTCACGAGCCGGTCGCAGAGCCTGTTCCGGTCACGCCAGCCGCTGCGCCGTCGCCAGTTGCCGACGCCCAACGTCGCGTCGTCGCCGACGCTCCGGCTGCGCGCGAGGACTTGAACGAGGAGCCCGAGCAGACCGCAGAACAGCGCTCGGCGACCCGCCTCTAGGGCTGTCAGAACTTGAACGTCAGCATGGTTGTTTCGTTGGGCTTGATCACCGCCCCGCGAGACTTGGCTGCGCCACTCGTTGGTTTGCAGACCACCGTGTGTTTGCCGGCAGGCAACGAAACGCTAAGCGAAGAGCCGCTGCCCTTCGTTGCTCCGTCGACGCTGAAGGAGCAGGACCCGCCGGTGGCGATGGCCAAGAGGCGTCCGCTGCCGCCCGCCGGCGTGGGCTCAGCCTTCGGCTCGGGCTTGGGTTCCGGCTTGGGTTCGGGCTTGGGCTCCGGCTTCGGAGTTGGCTCTTTGGTTCGAGGGTTGGGCTTTCCCGGGACCGGCTTGGGGGGTGCATCCCCGGTGGTCACGACCACGGGGCCAGCCGGTTCATCCGGTTGCGCCGAAAGCTGGATGGCAGGCCGTTCAACCGTTGGCTCCGCCGGTGGGGTTGGGGGTGGGTTATTGGCCGGTGCAGCGGGTTGAACAGGAACGGAGACAGGCCCAGCCTCTTGGGGCCGTCCGGCGTCAGCCGCAACCTTGGGCGATTCGCGAAGCAGTAGGAGCAGCACGACGGGCAGCATCACCGCGGTGGCCGCGAGCGCACCCCACAAGATCCGGATATCGAAGCCCCCGCGTGTTACCGGTTTGGGCGACAGACTCGGCTGAGTGAGCGGCGGTGGGCTCGTGTCGAACCGGCCGCTCACTTCGGCCGCCTGCACCGGACGCTGGCGAGGTGCTGTCATCTTCCCGGCGCCGAGGAAGGGGGAGGGAGGCAGCGAAGGGGGCGGCGGCGGCACAGGAAGTCCGCGGGTGGAGTAGGCGGTGGGCATTGGTGACGCAGGGTCCACCCCACGTTGCGAATCGGGCGCCATGGCCCGCATGCTCGCGGTCAATTCGCGAGCGATGAGCGGCAAATTCGAGCCGGAGCCGCTGGCTCCGCCGAGCACTTGGGTCGCCTCTTCATCACCAGGCAGATCTTCGAATTCGGCGTTGGAGATCGCCACCGGCCGCGACATCGGCGGCGGGATCACGCTGCTGCGCGAGGGCGGGGGCGGCACATAACTCGGCGGCGGTGCAGGAACGGCGCCGCTCTTGCGTTGTTTTGCTCGATGGGCGATCTGCGCGATGCGTTCGATCAAGACCTGGCCTTCCGCGGGCGCATACGGCCCCAACGAATGGGCGAACGAATGAACGTTCTTGAAGCGTCGATCGATGTCCTTGGCCAGCGCCCAGGAAAGGATGTTGTCGATGTCCGGAACGACGTCCCCGCGCAGCGAGGTGATCGGCGGGGGCTCCTCACGCGTGATCGCCAACATCAAGCGAGCCACGTCACCAGCGAAGGGCGGCTTACCGGCGAGCAGGAAGTAGAGCACCGCTCCCAGCGACCAGACGTCGGTGCGGACGTCCACCGACTTTGCTTTGCGCACGAGCTCGGGCGACGAATACGACGACAGCCCGAACAGCGCGGTCGCGGTCAAGGAGCTACCGCCCGCGGGCGCCGCTGCATCGCGCATCAACTTGGCGGTGCCAAAGTCGGTGATCTTGAGCAGCGGTGTCCCGCTCGGCCTGCGCGCGACCATCATGTTGGGCGGGGAAAGCTCGCGGACAATCAGGCCGTGTGCGTGCGTTTCAGCGACGCACTCGGCGGCCTGCAATGCCAGCAGCACGGCTTCGGGGACGGGCCTCGGGCCGTAGTTCTGCACGTAGGTATTGAGCTCCTCGCCCTCGACGTGCTGACGCACCAAATAGAACGAGCCATCCGACTGCGTACCGACATCGATGATGCGGGCGGCATGCTCCGACTCGAGCTTCGACAGGACGCGGGCTTCTCGGCGGAACCGCTCGATTTCGCGGTCATCCCCAGTGCCGGCCAGCAGCAGCTTGATCACCACCCTCTGGTCAAACTCGACGTGGAAGGCTTCCAACGTGAGCGTAGGGATACGCGACAAGATCGCGCGTACGCGATACTTGCCACCGATTACGTCGCCCGGGTGAATGTCGTCTGAGCGCATCGAGGAACAGTGAACATTCTTGCACGATCCGTGGCCAATGACGCATGCCAAAGTCGATCGCCAAGCGGCTCCGGGCGATCCGTGTGACGTTTTGTTAGCAAGGGCCGGCTCTGTGCAACTCAACCGGGCCAACCCACACGAACGGTGGTAGTGTGCCTCGCATGCGCCTCATCTATTCCTCCGTCTTTGCTGTTTCACTCTTGGGAATTGCGGCTGCAGCTTGCAGTGACGAGCCCGAGCCGCAGTATCCGCAGCAGGGCTACCCGCAGCAGGGCTACCCCCAGCAGCAGGGTTACCCGCAGCAATACCCCACGCAGCAGTACCCGACGCAGCAGTACCCGCAGCAGACGGCTACTGCCACCGCTCAGCCCACCACGCCCTTCGGCCTGCCCATCCCCAGTGGCCTGATCCCCTCCGGGTTCACGCTGCCCAGCGGCTTGCCCGGTTTCCCCACGGCAGCTCCTCCCGCTCAGTGAGCCATTCCGCCGAAGGCGGAGTTCAGGTCAGCTGTTGTTCCTGGTGCGGATGAAGCGTTAAGCTTGCAGCCGCGCCTCACGGCGGCGCCCAACATGGAGAGTAGCGCGCTACCCATTCCCAAAGACCCCCGATGGCGAAGGCTGTTGGGGGTCACGTTGTTTATCGGCCTGCTATACGCGTTTCGCAATTTAGCGCCGGTGCTGATCTGCTTCGTCATCTTCGAGCGGGCGCTCGGCTTCTTGGCTGAACGCATCGCGCGCAAGACGCAGGTCAAGAAGGCTTACGCCGTTGGTGGCCTGCTGCTGGTGCTCACGGCCCTGGTTTCAACCGGTGGGTTCTTTGGGGTTCGTGGTCTGATTCAGATCGTTGAACTGGCCAAGACCGACGGTCAGGCCTGGGTCGAGTCGATCACCGAGAGCGGGCTGATTCAGCGCGCTCGCGCCCAGCTTGGTACCGACTCGCATGCCTTCACTGAAGGCGCGCGCGGTTACGCCCTTCAAGCATTTGGCTACATTTCGGCGACCGCCTACGTGGCCATCTTTGTGTTCGTCGGCTTCATCCTCGCGGTCATGTACCTGTTCGAGCAACGCGAGATCGATGATTGGCTCGAAGGTCTCGAGCCCAAGAGCGTGATTGGCACACTGACGCGCTGGCTCGGGTACGTGGCTGACGCCATCGCCATCACCGTGCGCCTTCAGGTCGTCGTGGCGATCTTCAATGCGGTTTTCACGTTGCCACTGCTGCTGTTCCTTGGGCTGCCCAATGTCCCGCTGCTGTTCTTGATGGTACTGCTCTCGGGCATGGTGCCGGTCGTCGGCGGGGTTTTTTCGGGCCTGGTACTTTGCCTCGTGGCCTACGACGCCAAGGGCTTCGTGGGCGTCGGCATCTTCCTTGGGGTGACCTTCGTATTGAGCAAAGTCGAGAGCTACTACCTTTCGCCTCGGCTCACGGCGCAGCACGTGAAGCTGCCTGGGATCATGCTCGTCGTCAGCTTGTTGATGTTCGAAACGGTGTTCGGATTTTGGGGCTTGTTCCTCAGCTTCCCGGCGCTGTACGTGGCGCTTCGCATCGCCAACGAATGGAAGGTGGAGGACGTGGAGCGGCGCAGCCGAATGAGCTCCATCCCACCGATCGCAACGGCGACGCCGGTGCCTCGCTCCGCCCCGAGCGCCGCGCGGCCCAGCACAAAAAGACCGCTAGACCCCGTCGAATCCCCATGAAGCTTCAAGCTCTGTTCGTCGCGTCGGCGTTGGTTTGCAGCGTTGGTTGCAGCTTCTCCCAGCCGGCCTTTCCGCGAGGCCCGTATCGCGTCATGGAGGCGCCCGACACCGAGCAGCGCATCCAACGCATCACTTGCTCGCTCTCGGTCAAAGGGCAACGCATGTCGCTGGCGACCGCGATGCAAAAGTACCGAGTGCCGGGCGTGAGCGTGGCGGCGATGTGGGGCGGTCAAGTGGTTTGGGCGCGCGGCTTTGGCTCGGCCGACCTCAACAAGCATCGTTTGATGACGCCAGAGACCACCTTGCAAGCCGCAAGCGTTTCCAAGCCAATGACGGCGGTCGCCGTGATGCGCATGGTCCAAGCGGGCGAGCTCAACCTTGACGAGGACGTAACCGACGTCGTCGATTGGGAGCCCGGCAAAGCCGATAGTCGCATCACGCTCCGTCAGCTGATGTCGCACACCAGCGGTCTCGGCGTGCACGGCTTCGGTGGTTACAAACGCAACCGCGAGGAGCTGCCCAGCGCTCTCGACATCCTCGATGGCAAAACGGCTAACTCAGCGCCGGTGCGGTTCGCTGGTCCTCCGGGCGAGTCGCGCTATTCGGGCGGCGGCTTCACCTTGGTGCAAGCATTGGTGGAGGAGGAGATGGGCGAAGAGTTCGAGGAGGCCATGTACGACTGGTTGATTCGGCCTTTTCGCCTAACGCACAGCACCTTCCACCAGCCGCTCGAGGGGGACAACCTTGCCTACGCTGCCACTGGCTACGTTGAAGGCGTGCCGGTCCCACTCGGTCATCACGTCTACCCTGAGAAGGCTGCCGCGGGCCTTTGGACGACGCCGACGGATCTGCTCACCGTCGCCGCCTCGCTGATGAACTCCTACAACGGCGGGCCGGGGCCACTGTCGCCGGCGTTCGCCCGGCAGATGTTTACGCCCGTCGCGCCTGGGCAGAAGTTCGGTTTGGGTTTCGCCGTGCGCAACGAAGGGAACGTGCTCGAGGCGTGGCACAGCGGCGTGAACCACGGCTTCACTTCGCTCGTGACCTTCCGCTCGGATGGCTCGGGCGCTGCGGTGCTGGTCAACGCCAACGGTCCGTTGGCAGGAGCCATCGTGGATTCGATCGGAGAAGAGTACGGCTGGCGTGGCAGCAAAGCCGGCGTTGCTTGCGCGCCCTAGCGGCTGCACCAAAACCAGGCGCTAGCGCGAACCACCTGCGCTGTTCGGGTGCACGCAGCGCGCGAACCCGGCCCATTATTCCCGAAACTAGCCCAGCTTTCCCGACGGCACGCAGCGTGCTGAAGCACGCTCCGGAGGTGAACGTGGAAGAAGGCTTGGATGTTCGTTTTTGGGGTGTGCGCGGCAGTCTCCCGAGTCCCGGACCGGAGACGGCGATGGTTGGCGGTAACACCGCCTGTGTCGAGGTTTGTGGCGGCGGTTCGCGGGTGATCTTGGATGCTGGCAGCGGCATTCGCGCGCTGGGTGACTCGCTGATGGCGAAGGGAGAAGGCGAGGACCTCACCATCCTGCTTTCGCATGTGCATTGGGATCACGTGATGGGGCTGCCGTTCTTTGCGCCGCTCTACGCTGGAAAGACGCCGATCACGATCGCCGCTGGCCCGCTTGGGTTGCCGGTGGAGTCAGCCTTGGAACGGCAGATGTCACCGCCGCTCTTTCCGGTGAGCTACGACGCCGTTCGTTCGCGGGTGAAGACTGTCGACCTCGCGGCCGATCGTCACTTTCGCGTGGGAGCGCTCACCATCACCATGTTGCCGCTGATTCATCCGGATCCGGTGATTGCCTATCGCATCGCCTTCGGCAGCAGCTCGGTGGTCTACGCCACCGACACCGAGCACCTCGAGGGGCAGCTCGACGAGCGGCTGCTCCGCTTCGCACGCGGCGCCGATATCCTGATCTACGACGCGCAATACACCCCGGAGGAGTATCGCGGTGAGGTCGGGCCCTCGCGAAAAGGCTGGGGTCATTCGACCTTCTTGGCCGGGGCTGAGCTAGCCCGCGCAGCCAACATCAAGACGCTCGCGCTCTTTCACCACGATCCGCGTCGCACCGACGCCGAGGTCGCAGCCATCGTTCAGCGCTGCCGTGAGCACTTCCCGAGCACCGTGGCCGCGCGCGAGAACCTCTCGTTGCGGGTCGAGGTCCCGCCCTCGGTGGCGAGCAGGCACCGAGCCGAGTTGCAGCAGGTCGCTGCGTTGCCGTGAGCCGCTGAGCGATACTGAGACTGATAGTTGATGACTATCAATGCGGTCGTTTCGTTGTCTTGGCGCTCATGAGAGATGCTCCTTAGAGTTCCTGAGTCGGCGGTCAATCAAGCCGAAACGAAGGAGTTTTCATCATGTTCAAGAGTCCCAGCCAGCTGTCCGAGGCCGTTCGTTCCAAGCTCGTAGACGCGCTCAACGCGCGACTCGCCGACGGTTTGGATCTTCACAGTCAGATCAAGGTCGCTCATTGGAATGTCAAAGGGCCGCAGTTCGCTTCGCTCCACCCTTTGTTCGAGACCTTCGCGGTTGGGCTGGCGCTGCACAACGACAGCGTCGCGGAGCGCGCCGTCACGCTCGGTGGCAAGGCCTACGGAACGGCTCGGCACGTGACCAAGCACTCACGGTTGGAGGAGTACCCGCAAGACACGACGCGCGGTCTCGACCACGTGAAGCTCTTGGCCGAGCGCATCGAGACCTTCCTCGAAGGGGTGCGTGAATCGCGCTCGCTCGCCGAAGAGCTATCCGACACCGATACTGCCGACCTGTTCACCCAGATCATCACCGAATTTGAGAAGCACGCTTGGTTCCTACGGGCCTCGCTCGAGACCTGAGTGTGTCAGCCCGTTGGCAGCGTGTGCTGCGTTTGACGCGCCACAAAGCTGCGTCGGCCAAAATTCTCAATGACGTCGTTGCGCCGAAGATTGGGCCTAATGGCATGTGCTGTGCTCAATGGACGTCACTCGTAAGCGCTACCAAAAAGGCCGCGGGTCGCGGCGCCGACAAGGGCGAGTAGCGTTAGGTCCGGTTCGACTCCGGGGCTTACGACCAAGCTAACGATCAGAAGTGCAGCGCGGCACTCCCTTGGGCCCCAGCCCCAAAGGAGTCCGCCGACACGTCCAACAAGCCGTAATCATCTCCGCTCGACTCGGCCGCGCACCACTCGCTTTCGACGTGGCCGAAGCCGACTCGGCCGCCGAGCCCGAGCGAAAGGAGCGAGAGCGGGTAGAACTCGACCCCGACCACCAGATCCCCTTGGAAGCCGCGCAGCGTTGGGTCCCAATCAACGCCGTTCACGCCGCAACCGGGGACCTCGCTGGGCGCCATCACCTGCAGGTAGCCAAGTTCGAGTGCGACGCTCATGCCGATGCGGTCGAGGACGTTGGCGGCGAGCCGCGGCCCCGCGCCGACCACGAAGCTGGTGGTGGAGTCTTGGTCTGGAGGCGTCAGCTGCTGGCCGGTGGTGCTGCCGCTAACGAAGGTTTGAATCGGTACGCCGGTTCCGATGTGCACCCGGCCGTGAGCGAGCAGACCGATCGCCAGATCGCCTTCTTGCGCGACGTTGACGATCACGCGGCCACCGGTGAAGAAGCCGCTCAGGTCGAAGGCGGGGATCGCTCCGGCGTTGGCGAGCAGCTCGTCGCCGTTATCGAGCTTGAAGCTTTGGGCGTAAGCGCCGGCGTCTACTTGCACGATCACCCGCTGCTTGAGCACGTCGGGTTGGCCGAACGGATCACTGAGCGGTGCGACGCTCTTCCACTCACGCACCGACTTCGCCGGCTTGGGCTTGGGCAGGTCCCCGAGATCGAACGTGCGCAGCTCGGCCTCGAACGGTTGGTAAGCGAGCTGGACGCGCTCGGCTCTAGCCTTGGCGCGCTCGTAGTCGCTCTCTTCGGCCAGGCTCTTGATGTCGGCGCGGTAACTTTGCTCGAGCGTGCTCAGCGCGGTTTGGCGTTTGCTCTTGGCCTGCTCGAAGCGTTGCCACGCCTCGACGCGTGAGCGGCCGAACTCACGGTACGGGTTGCTCTCCTCGGTGCCGTATTCGGCGATGGCCGACCAGGCCAGCAAACAGGCGCTGGCCCCGCTGCCCTGCGACTCGCAACGCCGGCCCACCGCGACGCGACGGGCCAGCTCCACGTCGACCGTGCGCAGTGTGAAGCTCGGCTCGCGATAAGGCGGGAAGGCCGGCTCCGGCGGTACTGTGAACTCCGGAGGCAGCGTCAGCTCCGAAGCTGCGCCCTGGGCTTGCACCAAGGCGGGCGAGCCGCACAAGGCGCCGCAAGCGAGCAGGGGGCCGAGCAGCCAACGCATCAGAGCGTGATGCCGACCTGGCCTCCGAGGGTGAACGTTACAAGCGGGGCTCGCGCGTCGTCGTCGCCCGCCAAGTAGACCAGCGCACCGTTGGAAAGGGCAGTTTCCAGGAAGAGTAGGTTGACGGCCGTGCGGAAGCCGACCGAGAAAAGACGGTCATTGTAGCCAATGCCCGCAAATAGATCGGCAACAGGTCCAGCTAGTCCGTCTGCGCTGAACCCGGTCGGCACCAGGTTGTTGCTCGCGTCTGCCGCGAGTTCGTCGATCGTTGCGCTGAGCTGGCCGTAGCCACCGCCGCCGCCGAAGTGAATCGTGGACTCCGGGCTTAGCCGAACGTCGAAGCGAGCGCCGCCGGTGAAAAGCAAGGTGGTGGCGTCGCCTGCGAAGAAGCCGCGGAAAGCACCGTAGAGTCCGAGTCCACCCTGGAAGCAGCTGGAGTCTTTGCAGAAAGCGCCCGGGAGCAGCTCCGGAGTCGACAACATGGCTCCGATCATCAATGAACCTGGGCTGACCAAGTTGTCCGTGTCGTCGCGGACCTTGCCCTCATTGACTGTCTGGTCCTGATTCTCGAACTTGACCTTAACGTCCGTGGAGCCTGCGTACCCGATATCTGCGTCGATCTGTAGAAAGCCGAAGCCCAAGACGCCTTGACCAGAGCTGGGAGTTCCGGTGTCAGGCGTGGGGGTGCTGCCGCCACCGTTATTGTTGATGCCCACGCTCGCGTCGGTGGAGAGGCCGATCGAGGCGAGTTCTTTGCTGCGGGCGCCGTAAACCTCGTTGAATTCCTTTTTGTAGGATTCCTTTTGGTCGGGCTTGATCACCTCGTCTCCGAGGGCGAGCAAGCGATCGAGCTTGGCCTTGTCCTCGAGGTAACGGGTCTTGAGGCGCTCGAGCGCTTCACGCTGACGTTGCTCTTGGCTCTCGCGGATGCGCCAGGCCTCGAGGCGCTCGTCGGCGGTGGTCTTGAGCGGGTTACCGCCCTTCTTGTCCTTGTAGTTCGCGAGGTTCTCCCAGGCGCGCACGCGGTCACTCGCGGCGTAGGAGGTGTTTTTCTCGGCGCGCACCGCGACGTCCAACAGCTCGTACAGATCGACGTCGACGCTGGCGAGGTTGGTGGTGGTCGCGTTATCTAGCTCGAGCGCATCCACCGTTTCGAGCTGGGCCACCGGATCGAGACCGGCGCCGAACCCGGCGGAGGCCATGGTCTGACCCTTGTTCTTGTTGAGCGGCGCAAGGCCCAGCTGCAAAATTGCACCACACTCCGGGCTGTCGGGCTTCTTTGCGCAGATGTCGATATCGCCTTGGGAGCGCAGGTTGCGCGCAGCCTCATCACGGCCAATACCGCCGCCGGCCGAACCAACCTCGACCGAAGCTCCTACTTTGCCCTTGGCGCGCGCGTCCAAACGGAAGGCGCCCACGGTGATGGTGCGAACGAAGTGGGTGGCGTCTTGGCAATCCCCCTTGGACGCCTTCGGCGAGTCGTTGGCGACGCGTTGCCCAACGGCGATGTAGTCGAGCTCGAGCGAGGAGCCGGTCGAAAGCTCGCCTTTGAGCGAGGCCGCTCCGAGCGGGAGCTTGGCGTAGAGCTCGTTGTTGTCGGAGATCTCGATGCGGTCGCGCGCGGGCGTCGTCGACTCGAGATCGTAGCCGCCTTCGATCTGGCAGCTGGTCAGGATCTTCATCGTGCAGCCGGCGTAGCTCACCGCCACGAGACCACGGCGCGAGGCCGACTCGAGGTCCACTTTGGCGGTGCCGGGCCACTCGACGACCAACGGGTTGAGCGGATCGCGCGCAACTTTGCAGGTGGCCTGTTGACCGTCGGCGTCTTCAACCGTGGGCACCTCGGTGATCAGCTGCTGTGATGGGCAGCCAAGCAGCGTGAAGGCCACCAGCGTGAGCGCAACAAAGGCGGTCCAACGCCGCACGAACCGGTTGTCCGAGAGGATATGCATAGCGACCATGGGCGCGTACTACGGCGGCGCGGCGAAGAGTATGCCTTATCGCGACGGGCGCGGTTGTGAGGCCGATCGGCTGTGCGGTGGCCTGCTGCAGGACGTTTAAGTCAATGCAAGGGTGCGAGCCCGAGTCTCACCGGCGCTCCACACCCGCTGGTCTTCACAGCTTTTTCATCCAACTCGGTCTTGCTCGAACAAGCCTCGAGATCCCCCGAGTTTTTGAGCCGCTGACGAGAGGAATCACTGTGGCCGCCCACGGCGACGATGCCGACGTCGATATCGGCGCCGGCTTTGGCCTTGGCCGCTGACTCCATGTTGTACGCGCCGATCGAGATGGTGCGCACGTAGTGGGTTGCTTGCGCGCAATCACCGCTCAGTTCAGCGGGCTCGGCCTTGGCGAGCTTTTGTCCGACCAGCACGTAGTCCAAGCTCAACTTGCGACCCGAGGCGAGCTCGGCCTTGAGGCTCTGCGAGGCGATCGGCAGCTTGGAGAAGAGATCGTTGTCGTCGTTGATCTCGAGCTTGTCACGGCTGGGCGTTACCGACTCGTAGTTGTAAGCGCCTGCTGCCTCGCAGCGCGGAAGCACATCGAGCTTGCAGCCCTGCAGACGCACCATCACGAGGCCGCGTTTGCTGATGCTCTCGAGCTCGACCTTGTGCGTGCCGGGCCACTCGACGATGAACGGGTTCTCGCGGTCGAGGGCGTTCTTGCACAGCTCGGCAGGATCTTTGCCCTCCGCATCCGCGACCGAGAGCTCCTGCGCTTTGACGCCTGCTCCGGCCACACAGCCGGCCGAGGACAACGCAAACGAGGCAACGAGGAGCGAGAAGACGCGAGCCGTTCGGTTCATGGGAAATTCCTTCAGTTGGATTCAGCGAGCAGGAACTCGACTGCGCTGCGAATGGCTGCTTCATCTGCAGCGTCGCCGCCCTTGGCCACGAAACGCACTGTGCCCTTTCGGTCCAGCACGAAGGTTTGCGGCAACTCGTCGACTTGGTAGGCGCCGCGGATGGAGCTTGCAGCGTCATCCAGCACGTTCGGGTAGCTCACGCCGAGCGACTTGAGCTGACGCTCGACCTGACTCGGGTTGTCGTCGATCGCCACGCCGAATACGGCCAACCCTTCCGCCTTGTGCTCTTGATTGAGCGCCTGCACGCCGGGGATGATCTTCAAACAGGGTTTGCAGGAGGTGGACCAAAAGTCGATCAAGGTGACTTTGCCTTGCGGTGGGAAGGCGACCATCTCGCCCTGCAGATCGACCTGCTCCGTCTTGGGTGGCGCCTTGGCCAGGAGCGCATGCGGCTCCGAGGCGGGAAGGCTGGGTGCACAGGCAGAAAGTGCGCAGGCCGCGAGGCTGAGACGGAGGAAGCTCTTCACGCGAGCGACGATAGCGACAACGAGCGCGCTGCGGAACGCCTAAGAGCTGCCTACACTCAATACGGATCGGTGGGGATGGTCGCGCCGCTTGCGGCAGCGAGCGGGCGAGCCTCCGCAGCCGTTTCTCCGGCAGGTAGTTCTACGGTATCCCCCGCTTGCAGCGCAAAGAGCGACACGTCAGCGAACTCCAGTGGCTGCCCGGCGACGCATTGTGCCGCTGGCGCGCTTGCACGCAGCAGATAGACGGTGCCCGCACCGAGCACCTCACTCTGACCATCCGCGCCGACCCAGAGCGCCGTTCCTTCATCGACGCCAAGGCCAACCATCTGCGTCGAAGCGCCGTCGGAGATCGCTCGCGCCATGAACGCGAGCAGCCGACCCATGCGATCGCGCTCGGCGAAATGCGTGTCGGTGACGACGTCGATCAGCGGGGGAAAGCGCAGGAAATCGTGCTCCATCGTCATGTAGCGGTTGAACGGATCCGCGAGCGCCTCATCCGAATAGACGGTGTCATTGAGCGCCGAAAACACGGTGCTGCCGAGGATGGCGCAACCGGCGCTGGTGCCGCCGATCACAGCGCCACGGCGCCAAGCATTTTGAAGCTCCGCTTCGACTGCGGTTCCCTTCCAAGCCGTTACGTATTCAGCCTGATCACCGCCGGCGATGAAGATGGCCTCGGCCTGCGCGAGGCGCTGGGCAACGTACGCGCTGTCGGCGAGTTCAGCGCTCGTCACCAGCAGCGTCTCGACCGAGTCGGCCCCACCGATATCGGAGTACAAATAATCGCCGTAGCCATCCCCACCGGAGGTCCGCAAGACCACGACATCTCCGCCGCCGATCAGCGGAACCCAGCGTTCGAAGGCTGCGTCCACGTCGGGCCCGCCGCCCATCAAGATCAACGCCGGACCGAGCAGCGTGGTCTCGGCGTTCGCGTCGTTCCCCGATAGATGGGTGACCAACCCGGCCGGCTTTTCGGCTTCACTTCCGCCTGCGCCGCCCGTCGCGTCGGCGGCGCCGCTCGAGCTCGTGCTGGTTGCGCCGCCTGCTCCGCCCGTCACTGATTGCGCTGCGCCGCCAGCGTCATTCGCCGTGCCCGCCGCATCTTCCGTGCACGCGATGAGCAGGCCGACCACGCACAACAACTTCTTGCCCTTGAAACACTTCATTGCGGCACCACCTGCGTCTTGCAACCGAACACGACGTCCACCGTGCCCTGATCATCGGCCTGCAGCGTGCTGCAGGTGGACGGACACATCAGGATATTCTGCGGGGCGCTCGGGTTGTCGTAATACCAGCCGCCTTCAGGGCCGCAGTCGGCTGCGCCGCCGGGGACATTGAAGATGGGCGTCTGCTCCGAGCTGCCGCCGGGCGTGTAGTCGACGTTCACCAGCGTTGGGTCCAGCGTTTCACCCTCGGGCGGCGCTGGGATCGCGTAGTCGCACGAAAGCTGCGACGAGACGATCACCCCGGTGGCCATGTCGTTGAAGATGGGATCGAACTCTTGCGCGCACAGATCGCCGGCGATGCCGCCGGTTTGTTGCACCAGCTCTTGGTAGGTGACGCCTTCCTCCGCTGCGTACGACTGGCAGCCGAAACCGCCGAAGGTGTGGCAGCACGGGTTGTTCATCGGGCAGGAGAAGCCGAAACAGGCGAGCGGATCCGAGAAGGCGACGATGGCGGAGAACTTGAAGCCCTGAAAGCTCGGGTCGGCGGCGATCAACTGGCTACTGAAGGCGCTGGCGCTGAGGTCGCTTTCGTCGTCGGAGACGACCAGGATGGTCTTTGAGGCGTTGGCGCGCAACGACGGCTGCCACTCGGCGTAGCTGCCCAGGATGACCTGGAAAGCGTCGGTGCTGTTCACCGTCTGAACGACGTGCCGATAGGCCTCGAGCTTGCTGTCTGCGCCGTTGCAAGCTCCGCTGCCGAGCGGCGCAGGAATGCACACCGAGGCGTCGGCGATCAGCACCACATGCACGTCGATGCCGCTGCTGAGGATCAAGCTGGCGAAGTTGTTCAAGTTGGCTTGAACCTCGGCGGACTCCTCGCTCATGCTGCCCGAGGTATCGATGGCGATGATGATGTCAGCGGGCTGCAGCTGGGCTTGGGCGGTGCTCGAGGTGCCGCTGCAGGACTCGAAGCCGCCAGTCCCGCTGCTCGAGTTCTGGCTGAAGCCGCCGCCCGTCCCTGCGCCGCCTGCGCCGCTCGCTCCAGCGCCGGGGGAGCCGGCCCCAGCGCCGGGCGAGCCTACTCCGGTCGAGTTGCCGCCGGTGTTGTCTTCTGTGCCCGCGCCGCAGCCGAGCAGAGAGAATGCGAGCAGCCCGAGCAGGGGGAGGGAGTGAGCGGTCATTCCGCAGATTCTACACCGGCAACGATCCTCGTAGGCATCCGCGCGCAATCATGGAAATAGGCGCCTGTGATCGCCCTGCGCGCCCTTGTCCTGCTGAGCCTTTTCACCGCTTGTTCCGAAGGTCGGCTCGCCAGCCCCAGCCCCAGCGGGAGTCCGAGCGCGAAGGCGCCGGCGAGTTCGAGTACGCAGGCCGGTCTTGCTTCAAACAGCGCCGCCAGCTCTTCCTCCGCTGGCGCGCCGCTCACTTCGCCCAGCGCCTCGGCGTTCGCGACTGGCTCGGCTTTGTTGCCACCGCCCGCACCCAGTGCGCTCGATCTGGCAGCCTTTCCGCAGATCGTCGGGCCCGACGGAGCAACGCTGCCGCAGACCAAAGATCGGCCTGAGCTTACGAGTCCCGCCTTCAAACGTCGGCTCGATCTCTTGTGGCAAGCCATCGTCGAGAACGATGCGGCGCTGGCGGAGCCGGCGTTTTTTCCGAAGGCGGCCTATGAGCTAGTGAAGGACATCGAAAAGCCCGGCGCTGATTGGAAGCACCGTCTGCTCAAAGCCTTTGGTCGCAACATCAGCGAGTACCACAAGAAGCTCGGCGACGATCCGAAGGCGCTCACCTTCCTCGGCCTCGACGTCGACGAGAAGCGGGTCAAGTGGATCGACCGCGGTAAGGAGGGCAACAAGCTCGGCTACTACCGCGTGACGCGCTCCAAGCTGCGTTATTCAGAGCCCGGTGGAAAAGAGCGCACGCTCGAACTCACCAGCCTGATCTCCTGGCGTGGTGAGTGGTTCGTCGTTCACTTGCACGGCTTCAAGTAAGGCTTCCGCGCCGAGCCCAACGCCCGACATAAAAAAGGCCCGCTCTTGCGAACGGGCCTCTCTCGATCCGAGCGAGCAGCGATTACTCGCCGCCGCCGGAACCGCCTTCACCCTCTTCGCCTAGTTCATCCGGGCAAACGTAGGTTTCGGGCGTAGTGCCTTGCAGTGTACAGGCACCACCGCAGGATTCGTGGCAATCCACACAGTCGGCGAAGCTCTCGGGACTAGCGCTCGAGCTGTTCTGCTGCTGAAGGTCGGTGCAGAACTCGTAGGCCTCCTGGGTCGAATAGCGGTCCTCACAACCGACCATCAGGCCGAATGAGGCTGAAGCGATGACGAGCAAGGTGCGAACAAAACGGTTTTTCATGGTTTGATCCTCCTCGTGGTCATCAGGGGTTGGCCGGAGCCGCAGCGGGCGCCGGCGTTGCTGCGGGCGCCGGAGCAGGCGCGGGTGTCGGCGCTGGGGCGGGCGCAGGGGCCGGAGCGGGCGCAGGCGCGGGGGCCGGAGCTGGAGCCGGAGTTCCTGGCGCTGCGGCTGGCGCGTTCGGGGCTGCGGCACCTTCAGCGGGCTTGTCGCAGTCGCACGGCGGCGGGGGCGGCGGCGGTTCGGGCGCCTTTGAACCCAAGGCCGCGCCGATCGTCAGCAGCAGGTTGTTGGAGACCTGCCAATCGTCGATCAGCAGTGGATCGCGAACCACACGCAGCTTGTAGCCAAGCGAGGCCCAGTCGAACAGCTTCACGTTGATGCCGGCGATGCCTTCGACGCTGGTCAGCTCGACCAAGGATCGGTCGTCGTCAGCAGCCAATTCACTGGTGGCGAACGGCACCAACACGCCGAGCCCCACGGTGTACGAAATGCGCTTGGACTCGTCGATGAAGCCCCATGCGTTGGCGATGGCCTCAGCGCCGATTTGGTAGAAGTCATCGAGCTCTTTGATCTCGACGACCGGGGTCGCTGCGTCGTCATTGAGCGCGAGGTTGCCCTCGGCGAGGGTTTCCTGTGCACCAACGCCGGCGCGAATCTCGAGCGTGACCTGGTCTTGCTTGAGCGGCTGGAGGAAGGCGCCGAGCGACTGCTTGAACTGCAGCGGCGCGAAGCCGTCGGTCATGTACAGCCGACGTCCGCGTAGCTCTTGAGCGGTGCCGTCGAGCTTGGCGATCGAGTAGTCGACCGCGGCCGGGCGGATGTCCAAGCTGGGGAACATCTGCGTGTTCATCGCCACGCGCGCGTACGGGCCGAAGATCTCGAGCAAGTGCATGAGATAGATCGACTCGAAGTTGAGCCCGTCGCTCGTCTTCACGAACTCGTCCAAAGCCGGAGTGCGCGTGACGCCTGCGCCCGCCTTGAGCGTCGTTCGCCACTCGTGGATGCCAGTGTTGAACTCAAGGATGGCGTCGATGGCGCCGCCCAAGGTGAGCGTGGTGCCGTCGGCTTGGCCGACCACGCTGCGCGTGTCGACGATGTTCAAGGTGCCGCCAATGGCGATGCCCGGAGTCCAGCCCTCGGGCCGTTTGGAGTCAGTACCTTTTTGAATCGCTTCTGTCTTGGCGGCAGCCGCAGGGCCGCCTGCATCTGCTGCGGGCGTGGGAGGTGGAGCAGGAGCCGCAGCCTGAGCTGAGGCGATTCCCGCGGGGACCAAAAGAGCAAGGCTCAAGAGGGAGGTGAAGCAAGCGTATTGCGTGCGCACGGTGACTCCTTTTGGGGCCACATTTGCACGCCAAGCCAAGCCGTGTCCACTTGGCGGCGGAGTGAGGACCGCACGCCTCATGAGAAGCGGACTACGCAGTCAAGGTTACTCGCAGAAACCGTCGATGCAGATGAGGCCGTTGTCGCAGAACGCTTCGACCGTCGGATCACACTCGCCGCCGAGATTCTGACTCGAGCCGCACACTGGGAATTCGCCGGCTGTGGTCGTCACGGGCTTGCACTGATTGAACGTTGGAAGTCCGTCACAAGCGGTGCCGTTGGGTGCTGCGCAGGAGATGTAGCAAGAGTGATGGAGGCAGATGGAGCCCGCCGCGCAGGCGCCCTGTTCCCCGTCGGTCTCGCACACGAAGATGCCCGCTTGGTCGGAGATGCAGCCGTTCTCGACCCAGACCTGCCCACTCGCGCATTGGCCGTTGACCGAACGCGGGACACACGCGGCGTCTACGCACACGAGATCTGCGCTCGCGCAGTCGTTGGTGATGCTGCAGCCGGTGGTTGGCGTGGTGCACAGCTCAACGCCCGCGGTGCATTCGAAGGCGCTGCTACAAGCCGCGCCGTTGGCGCAGGAGGGAGTGCATTTGCCGTCGGCGCAAACGCTACCGCCGGGACATTGCGTTTGGTCGAAACATTGGTCGGCCGCCGCGGTGCAAAGGCCGCTGACGCACTTGTCCCCGGGGTTGGCCGAGCAGTCTGCATCCTCACCGCAAGCCAGCGGGTTCTCTGCAACGCACCTCGGGATCAGCGGCTTTAGGTCGCAAGTGAAGCCGAAGATGCATGCATGCACGTCGCAGCCGCCGGGCTGGCAAGTGCCGTCCATGGTGCAGGTCTCGTCAAAAGCGCAATCATCGGGATTACCGCAGTAAACGACAGGCGTCGCGCCGCCGGAGCCGCCTGTTCCGCCTGTTGCTCCAGCGCCGCCGGAGCCGCCTGTTCCGCCGGTAGCGCCACTGCCCGCGTTGTTGTCGAAGCAGGATGCGATGCCGTCAACGTCCACCAAGCAGACAGCACCGTTGGGACAGCCCCAGTTCTGACAGCTGCCCTCGTGGCACTGGTTGTCACTGCCGCACACCTCACTACCAAAGCACTCCGCATCGACATTGCAGAAACGAGGCGTCTCGCCAGTATCCCCACCGCCTTGGTATTCCCCCGACCAAATCGGGCACCCGGCCAAACCGATCGCGAAAAACAGGGGGGGCAGGAGACGCGTGCTTGCCATATCGGAGCCTTCCTTAAGGAGGTGTTGCTCCCGCAGGATAGCAAGCGATATGCCCACCTGCACGGCGCTGTTTGCCCGGCAATTCATTTGGTTGTGAAGAGCGGTTCACAACTAGCCGCGACACCGCCCCGCCGGCGGTGGGCGCGAGTTTCGGGTCCAGTACGTTTCAACGGGCTGGCAAGGTAGGGTATGGTTCCGCCGCCCTGGGCCGATCGGCCGAGATCCCGATGGACGTTACCTGTTCCCACTGCAATACCGAGTACGAGTTCGACGACGCCCTGGTGTCCGATGCTGGGACGAGTGTGCGCTGCACTCAGTGCGGGCACCGTTTCAAAGTGCGACGCCGCGAGGGCTCGGCTGCGCCCGAGGTTTGGATCGTTCGCACGGTGGAGGGTCACACGCTCGAGTTCCGTGCGCTGCGTGAGCTCAAAGTGGCCATCGGCAATAAGAAGGTCGGCCGGGATGACGTCCTTTCGCGCGGGTCCGGGCGCCCACGACGGCTCGCGTCGATTGCCGAACTCGAGCCGTTTTTTAGCCAACCCGGCGATCCCGGAGCGAAAGCACGCAATTCACGTGAGAGCAGCGGTGCGCGAAGTCGGGCGCTGACGCCCTCGGGGCTCGGCCCCGCGGATCCGCGAGGCTCGCATTTCGATTTGGCCGCCTTCGTCCCGAAGAAAGACGGGCCGACGAGCGTGAACGTTCCGCCGCCAACACCTTCGGTCTCCTCGCGCGAGACCAACCCGTTCCTCGACGAGGATGAGGTGACCCGCTCGCGGCAATTCACCCGGGAGTTGCGCCAGCTGGGCGATGGGCCTCCCTCCGTCGAGCCAAAGACCGAGCCGGAACCCGCGCGCTTTCGCGATCCCAACGGCCCTCGCACCATCCTTGGAGTTCCGCAGCTTGCTCCGCCTGCCGTGCCGAGCGATCTCGCAACAACGAAGGCCTTCGGCACGCCGGTGGAGGCTCGCTCTGCGCCCGCACCGGTGATTCCGCCGGAGCATGATCGACGGCAGCCGACGTTGGTTGGCTTGGAGGCCGCTGCTGAAGCTGCGCTCACCGAGCTCGCTGAATCCCGACCCACTGAACCTGTGCAGGCCGCGCTGATGGCAGCGCTCCTCGTTGAGAGCCAACCAGAGCCTCCGACGCGGCCGCGTCAAAACGTCGAGCCAACGCCCAACCCGAGCCCTGTCTACGCTGGCGCAGCTGCTCCGCCTAAACCCACCCCTCCGCCCAAAGCTCCGCTTCCGACGCCGAAGCCGCCGCCTGCTGCGAAGTTACCGCCTCCGCCTGCTGCAAAACTGCCGCCTCCGCCTGCTCCCGCACCCGCACCCGCTGCGAGCGAACCCCCGGTCGTGAAGGCTTCGACTCCCGCGCCGAAGGCCGTAACGCCCGCGCCGAAGGCGGCGACTCCTGCACCCAAAGCACCGTCCAAGCCCGCGCCGGCTCCTCCTCCAGCGCCGGAGCCGGCGAATGAAGCGGGCGCTGAGCCACCGGCCTCGGCTGGGCGACCCAATGTGTTGCCTCCCGCGCCCGTGGGCGCGACCGCCGTCAAATTGCAAGACGAACCCCCGCTGATTCAAGAGGCCCCGCGAAGCGTTGGGCCGCGCGGCGGGCGAGCCAGCGCCTTCACGCCGACGCCGGCCTCGGAGATCCGCTATTCGTTGGCCGACGATCCGGATGCTCGACCGACCAGTGCTTCCGGTTCGCGTCGCGCGACCTCTTCTTCGATGCGCCTGATCGTCGCCTTGCTCGTCGGCGGCAGTCTGATCTTCGTCGGCATCTTGCTGGTGAACCGCTTCGTGCGGCGCGGCAACGTAGAGGCCGGTTCGCAGAACGCCAACGTGGATGAGCTCTTGGCCGCTTATGAGAAGGCGCTTGCGGCGGGTGATCTGTCCAGCGCCGGCGACAAGGCCAACGAGGCAAGTCGGCTCGCCGACGCTGAGCCGCGGGTGGCCAAGGCCGTCGCGAAGGTCGCGGTGGCCAAGGCTGAGCTCGCTTGGCTCGAGCTGCTGCTGCTGCCCAGCGCGGACGCTGGTCGCTCGGTGGTGCATCGCCGCTACCAATTGGAGAGTGAAGAGGCGCAGAAAGCCTCCGAGCGCGCGGCGTTGCTCGCACCGAATGACGTCGAGGTGGCGAGGTTGGTGCTCGATACCAAGCGTATCCTCGGTGATTTGGCCGCTGCGCAGCGTCTACGCTCTTCGGTTGATAGCGTCGCCGCCGAGCCGGAGACCCAACTTTCGCTTGGGGCGCTCGAGCTTTTGGGGCCGGATCTAGCTCCCGGCGCGCTAAGCAAGCTCGAGAAAGCAGCAGCGGGCGAGAAGCAGGCCGGACGCGGTCGCTCTCTCTATATCTACGCCTTGGCCCGAGCTAGCGACGCAAAACGCGCACGCGTCGAGCTCGATGAGCTGGCCAAGCTTGCGCGGCCGCACCCACTCGAAGCAGCGCTACGTCGCTTCGTGGAGCGCGTCGAGAAGGGCGAGAAGATCGCGTTTCGCAGCAGTGACGTGCCTACTCCGAAAGCTTCGGAGGCGCCCTCGGTGGATGTGTCCGCGCCGCTCAAGGCGGCTGAAGAGGCGCTCGCGCGCCGCGATTCGAAGAAGGCTGAGCCGCTGTTCCAGCAGGTGCTGAGCGCCGATCCGGAGAACGCCGATGCGCTCGTTGGGCTCGCTCAAATTGCGAAGCAAACCGGCAACGGCAAGCAAGCCCTTGTGTACCTCGAGCGAGCCGTTAACAAGAATCCCGAGCATCCCAAGGCTTTGTTGGCTTTGGCGGATGCCAAGTGGGACGGCGGGGAGGCCAACCTTGCGCGGCCGCTCTACAAGCGAGCTCTCGATGCCGGCCTGACTGGCGCCGCCGTGGAGCGCGCCAAGACGCGCTCCACAGCAGCGGCCGTCACAACGGGTGGAACTACGCCTCCCGATGTGCCCACCGCTCCGCCTACCGCGACCACCGAGCCGGTTCCGACCTCGACCACTCCTCCGCCCTTTGGCCAAGATCCTCCGCCCTTCGGTCAGGACCCGCCGCCTCCGCCGGCGCCGAAAGACCCACCTCCTCCAGCTCCGACCAACACCGTTCCAGGAGCCCCACTTTGAGCCTCCGCCGTTTGTATCCGCTGGCCCTCGGGGCGCTCTCATTGGTTGGCGCGAGTTGCGACGGCCGCAAGGGCTTCAGCTCGAAGGGCTTTGGCGTCGCCGATGCCACGGTGCTCGAGTTCAACCTGTCGAAGGGCGTCTCAGAACGCGGCGCCTCCACCTTGTTTGGCCCGCTGCCGGACACCTCCTACGCCGATCTGCTAGCCCAACTGCGGCAGGTCGATGCGAGCGAGACGAAGGGCATCTTCATTCGGCTGGGCACGGCCAACCTCTCGCTTGCGCACGCGGAGGAGCTGGGACGGCGCTTCAAATCGTTGCGCGATCAGAATATCACCGTGACCTGCCACGCGGATGACCTCGACAACTCAACCCTGTTCTTCTTCGCGCGGGCCTGCTCC
>CAITIQ010000180.1 GCA_903892415.1 uncultured delta proteobacterium
CGCCCTTCATGTAGCCGACCGTCGCGGTCAGCACACCTTCGGCGGACAGCTCATACACGATGCGCTTGGGGTAGTCATGGCGCGGGTTGTCGAACACAGCGCGCGACGCGGTTTGCTCGGTGAGCACGAACTCGGTCGCGGAAGGGAAGTGAAAGCACCCGTTGACGATCAGGTACGCACTGGATCGCGAGGCAGTTTCCATGAGGTATCTGGACTCGTGTCTACTTGAGATCGACAACAACGCGTGCGAGCGGAGTCTTCGCGCTGTGGCGGTGGGACGCAAAAAACGGCAGTTCGCCAGCAGCCTGATCGGCGACGCGAAGCTGCACGTGATCGAGCCGTGCGCTTACGCGACGGATGTGACCGTGCGTCAGGCGCAACTGGGCGACTCGCACTCCGACGACGACCTCACGCTACTGCTGCCGGATCGGTGGATCGCGACGAATCCTCGGGCAAGACTACCCGTGGGCAAGTAGCCTCGCAGCCTGTGCGTCGATGGCATCGAGCGGCGACGTCGATTCTCGGGCGCTTACATTTATTTTACCCCGGTCCCGGCTCGGCAAGTCCTTACACCAATTTGCCAAGTGGAATATTGTAGAACCTTAGGACAGGTAGCTAAGCGTCGAACGGTGGTTCTTGCTCCCGCTGACTCCTCGTCTGCAAAGCGTCGCGGCAAGTCACCGACGGGTTCATCATATGAGTACATTCGACAACCTGCTCCACCTCACTCGGGCCGGAGCGAGCGTCCTGCACATAGCCTCCTACGAGTGGGAGCGTGTACGAGGAAGCGTGATTGGCTTGGCGAAGGAGTTCAAGCTGCCCTTGAAGGTGTGGAGCCAGTCAACAGGGCTGCTTGCCTGCAACGAGGACGGCGAGGTCAGCGTTGAGGACGATGCAGCGATCGACCCGATGGAGGTCCTTCGCCAGATTCATGGTTCTAACGAGTCTGGTGTCTGGTTGCTGGAGGACTTCCAGCCCTTCCTCCGCGAGGAGCACCACCCGTTGCTCCGCTGGCTCCGCGAGATCGCGCGCCTCCCGGTCTCGCCGCGCAAGATCGTCGTGCTGTCCACACCGCTGCCGGGCCTGCCGATGGACCTCCGCAAGGAGATCCCCACCATCGAGCTCGATCTCCCTGGCGTGGACGACCTGCGCGTCGTGCTTAGGGACGCGGCGGCGGCGCTCGGCGTGCGCGACTCGGCGGACGAGGCGCTGCTCGATGCGGCGCGCGGTCTCACGGTGATGGAGGCCCGCCTGGCATTCGGTAAAGCCGCCGCCGAGCTCGGCCGCCTCGACCACGGGGCGGTGCCGCTCGTGGCGCGGGAGAAGGAGCGCATCATCAAGCAGAGTGAGGTGTTGGAGTACTACCCGACCGACGCCCGCCTGACGGACGTGGGCGGCCTGGACCAGCTCAAGGAGTGGTTGGACCGCCGCGGGCGTGCGTTCGGCGCGGGCGCGCGCGACTTCGGCCTCGACGCACCCAAGGGCGTGCTGCTGCTCGGCGTGCAGGGCTGTGGCAAGAGCCTGCTGGCGAAGGCCATCGCGGCGACGTGGCAGTTCCCGCTGCTCCGCTTCGACATGGGCAAGGTGTTCGGCGGCATCGTCGGGCAGTCCGAAGGCAACATCCGCACCGCCCTTCAGGTGGCCCAGGCGCTCGCCCCCTGCGTGCTGTGGATCGACGAGATCGAGAAGGGCCTCGCCGGCATGGGCAGCTCCGACCAGACCGACGGAGGCACCACCGCGCGCGTGGTCGGCTCGCTGCTGACGTGGATGCAGGAGAAGAAGGACCCGGTGTTCGTGGTCGCAACCGCGAACCGCATCGACATGCTCCCGCCGGAGCTGCTGCGGAAGGGGCGCTTCGACGAGATCTTCTTCGTGGACCTGCCGACGCGCGCCATCCGCGAGGAGATCCTGTCCATTCACCTGAAGAAGAAGCGGCGGGACCCGAAGGACTTCGCGCTCGCCGATCTGGCGGCGCGCTCGGTGGGCTTCTCCGGCGCGGAGCTGGAGGAGGCGGTGCGCGAGGGGCTCTACGACGCCTTCGCCGAGGGCCGCGAGCTGCACTCCGACCACATCGCCCGCGCGCTGGACAAGACCTTCCCGCTGTCGCGCACGATGCGCGACCAGATCGACAGCCTGCGCCAGTGGGCGAAGGTGCGTGCGCGGCTCGCGGCCGGGGAGCCACCGGAGCCGCTACCCCCGGAAAACTCAGAATCTGCCGCTCCTCGGCTGCGCCAGGAGGCCACCCGCAACCCGTTCATCCCTGGTGGCCGCTCGTGAAGGTGCTGTTCTTCCACGCGACCGCCGATCACCCCAAGGTCGCGCCGCCGCTGATGAGCCAGGCGGGGAATGTGCTGCGGCCGTTCAACCGGTTCCTCGGCCAGGCCATCCACACCGCGAAGCAGCGGCAGACCCGCTACCAACTCCCGTGGGAGCGCGTGCGGAACCTGGTGTCGGTCCGGCTAGAGCCGGCAGACAGCCTGCTGCGCGTACCTCGCCGGCTACCCGGCGTGGTGCTCGCGGACTGGCCAGCGGACAAGTCGCCCGACCTCACGCAGGCGGGGTTCGTCCCCACGCGTGGTGTGGCCGTTCGCTTCGAGGCCGCCACCAACACCACGGATGGGCTGCTCGTCCGCGCGGAGCCGCCTCTCCTTCCGAGCGACCGCGTGCTCTGGTGCATGGTCGAGAGCGCCGTGAAGCAGGAGGCGGCGCTACCGCCGCCCACCGAGATTACCGACCTCCAAGGACGACCGCTGAAGCTCGTCGCCCCTCCGCGCGCCGACGCCGACGACCGGCACTGGCTGCTCCTCGTCGAAGGTGACCTGGGCGACTGCGACCTCGTGGTGGACGGCAAGGAGGTCGAGGCCGAGGCGCTGCCGGCGTCGGAAGGTCTGCGGCGCGTGGTGGACCGCAACGGAGCGTCCTTTGACGTGAGCGGTGGGATGCTGCGCGTCGAGGAGCCTCCCGCCGACGGTCTCCTCAAGGGTGAAAACGGCGTCCGCTATCGCTGGCATGAGGTTGGATCGGCTGGTCGGCGGGGCTGCTGGATTCAGCTCCTTCCGCCCGAGTCCTCGGACGCCGAAGAGTTCCTCGACCCGCGCGCCGCCTTCTGCGAGGGCGACGTGAGCGAGGTACTGACGGAGAAGCGTCGTCGCAAGGACACCACGTTCAAGGTCAAGAAGGTCGATCAGGACCGCTACCAGCTCCTCCTCGACCGCTACCCGCCCGATGGCTCCACGCTGTTTCTGCCCGTGGACTTGCGGAACCTCTACCTCCAGAAGCGCGCGCTCCGGCAGCTCTCCGACGCACCGCTCCCGCACCACCAAGGGCTCCTCCGGCTGTGCGAGGACCCGCAATACGCGCGCTGGCCGCGCGTGAACCCTGCCTACCTGCCCGACGACGGCTGGCGGGCGCTCACCGACGCCACCCGCAGCGGCACCGACGAGCAGCGTTCCTTCGTCCAGAAGGCGCTCGGCAGCCCCGACTTCGCCTTCCTCGAAGGTCCGCCGGGCTCGGGCAAGACCACGGCGATCTGCGAGATCGTCCAGCAGCTCGTCGAGAAGGGCGAGCGCGTGCTCCTCTGCGCTTCCACCCACGTCGCGATCGACAATGTGCTGGAGCGGCTGCTGGAGTCGTCGTCGCCCATCGACGCCGTGCGGATCGGCAAGCTCGACAAGGTGGACGACAAGGTTCAGGCCACCCAGCTCGACCAGCGGGTGAGCGGACTGGTCGCTGCATGGCGAGAACAGTCGGCGATGAGCCGATACGGGGACGCCGAACTAGAAGCGATGGCCGAGCGAACCGTCATCATGGCCGCCAATCTCACTTGCGGCACGACGATGGGCATCGTCAACCATCCGCTTTTTCGAGACCGCGACGCTGACATGCAGGCGTGGGAGCGCCCGATATCGACCATGCCCCATTGGGACGTGCTGATCGTGGACGAGGCCAGCAAGACTCTCATCCAGGAGTTCATGGTCCCGGCGCTCATGGCGAAGCGGTGGATCGTCGTCGGCGACGTGCGGCAACTCCCGCCCTTCGCGGACCGCGCCGATATCGTCGCTAACCTCCGCGACCTCGTGGACGACAACGACAAGCCCGTGTTCCCGGCCGACCACCAGCGGGCGTGCCTCCTGCTCTTCCGGCTCATCCAGCGTCGGCTGCGTCAGCCGGGGATGCGCTGGCTGCTGGTCGAGCGGCCCGGCGTGCTGGAGTGGATCGCGCGTGAGCTCGAAGAGAAACCCGCATCCGACCTATCCGTGGTTCGAGTCGTCGCCAAGGGTGGCCCGCCGAGCGGACCGGTGGACGTGCTGACGGTCGCACAGATCCGGGCAGGCAAGGCCGAGGCGCTGCGGCTCGCGGCAGCGGACTGGGTGCTCGTCGGTGATGACCTAATCGGCGAGGTGGCCGACCTCCTGCCCGCCAACCTTCTCGTCGCCAAGGAGCTTTCGGGCACGGCCGGTCCCCTAGCCGAGGGCAACGTGTTGCTCACGCGGCAGTCGTGGTGGCTCCAGCGGGCCGGCTCCCTGGAGCGGTCGTATCAGGAGCGGAAGTTCCGACGGGAGGACGTGACCACCTTCGCGGACGCCCAGGCGTGCGAGGCGGACTGGCTCAGTCGCAACGATCTGGCGCAGGAGATCGCCTGGCGGCTCACCCGTCTGCACGAGCTCCGGCACAGCCGCAACGACAAGGAGCGCAAGCGCCTCCGCGACGACCTCGGCCGCCTCCAGCCGGTCGCGGTCAGCATCGAGGAGCCCATCGCCGAGATCGAGGACATCGGGCTGCCGAGCATCTTGGAGGTCATACAGGAGGGCATCGGCGTCGACCGGACGGAGCGACGAAGCGCGCTCACCGCCGGCTTGAGGGCCACGCAGCCAGAGGACTTCTCCGCGCGGTTCGAGAGCCTTAGCTACCAGCACCGGATGCACGCCGAGATCGCCTCCTTCTCTCGCGAGGTCATCTACGAGGGGCGGGCCCTCCGCGACGCGAACACCATCCAGATCCGCGACGCGAAGCTCGGGTGGGACTTCGGCCAGTTCCGAGCCCGCCGCGTGTGGGCGCACGTCGATGGTCGCGAGCAGGGCGGTGTGAACGGCGACGAGATCAAGGCGATGGCCGCCGTGCTGCGCGACTTCATCGCCTGGGCGCGGCGGAAGGGGCCGCCCGCGCGGGACCTGCCGCGCGTGTGGGAGGTCGC
>CAITIQ010000181.1 GCA_903892415.1 uncultured delta proteobacterium
CTCGCTACATTGACGGCTTTTACAACCCTACCCGCAGACACTCGACCCTTGGCTACGTAAGTCCTCTACGATACGAGCAGCAGGTGAACCTCGCGGCGTGACTTCCTAATCAACTGTCCGCTAGAGCGTGCCCACTTCAAGTATCGGATGGTCACGGCTCCGAGTCGGCTTGCAAGCGCCGCGGGGGTACCTTTGACCGAAGCGAGCCCACCAAGAGCCCCCAGACATTCGCCCTCGCGAAGCCAGATTAGAAATCGTGCGAGATCGGATTCTCGCAGTACGTACTCGCCGTCGATTCGCTCTTCGATGTTCCAAATAGAATCGAAGATCCTTTGCGTGAGCAAGACGGGCTCGAGGAGGACGAGAGCCCATTCAATCATCAGGAAACAACTCTTGCCATTCGCTTTCGAGCAGGTCGTTAGACACTCGCAAGTAGTCTACGAAGCTGTCCGCAACAAAGAAGACTTCGTCAGGGTCATGCTCAAACGAGATAATCTGGCCCTTTCTCCCCAAGGGCGTCGGGGCGTCGTCGTACATCACACTCGTGGCACCGAGTTGGACGCGACCGAGTGGAAACCAACCGGGATGTGAGCTGACGTCTGGTTGGATGCGGGGATCCCGAGGAGGAACGTCGTAAGTTGTGGCTGGCCGACGTGGCCCGGTGCCGTCCCACTCGTCGTTCGTAGCGCCCAGGAGGTCTCGAAACATCAGTAGTGTGGGCCCAGCGATCTCGACGGTAAGAATCTCGGCGGCGTCGCGGCCCCCAAAGAAGCGGTAGAAGTCCTTTACGTCTGGCTCGAGAACGATGTTCGTCGTTTTTTCCATCAAGTGAAAAGGTTCGTCTGATTCCATCGGCTTCGGCGTAAGCGGACGGCCGTGACTCTCGAAGAGCGCCAGGAGTCGGTCAATTTCCTTCTTGAGCGCGGGATTCATCAGGGACTCCATTCGTCGTGACTGGGATTGGTGACGCAGGGCGGGCGACAACGGTAGATCTTTCGGTGGCCGTTTGCGACCACTGACGCCAATGCGTAAGGAAGCGGAGATTCCGAAGCCTTCAGCGGCAGCTCAAAACCGCTCTTCAGAATTCATTACCGTGCTTAACGAGTATACGTATTCCGGCCTTTGGGCTGCGCTTCTTGGGAGCCCGAGGGTCGCCATTGTTCTTCAGCTCCCAACAGCAGTGTAGACCGTAGAGTTCTTCGGGAGTTAAGTCGCATGTCGCCTCACCAAAGAGCGCAAACGTGACAGAGCCAACCATCCCTACTCCACTATCTGGCTCACCGGTTTCCTTGTCCTCGTACGTATATTTGATTAGCCACAACCCGCGCTCGTCGTCTGTGGGTGGCCAGTAGAGGACTCTGCTATCGAAGATCTCCAGCGCCTTGGGTGGGCGGCCGTATTCCATCGGATGCGCTAGCCAAGCTGCCATTGCGGACAGCGCCTGGAAGTCGGGCTGCTGCGCTTCGTGTGGGATCTTGTCAGCGTGGCCCAGTTCTTCAAGGTAGGACTGGGCGGTCTGACCAAAGATGGGATCACCCGCATAGCGAACAAGTGCAGCTAGCCCGGCCTCGTCTCCAGACTTCGCCTGGGCCCACGCCGCCTCCATTTGTATCGACACATCGGGGTGCGTAAGAGCAATGGCAAGTAGCCCTTGACGTACCTCCTGGGCAATGAAGGGCAAGGCCGCGGTAGCGCTGCGCGCGTAGCTAAAGTGTTCCGCCCTTGTATCTTTGAGCCACGCCTCGAGCGCCTCGTGGCCGAACTTTGTATCGAAAGGGTGGTTGGGTATTCGCCCAGCGATGGTCGCTTGGTTTGCCATGTCCAGGAAAGACACGCGGATGAACCCCGGCGGCAGCGGCTCCTTGAGCGCAGATATCAATGTAGCGAGCTGGGGATGATTGTCATTGAATTGGCCAAGAACAATCGACCACATGAAGGCGTCCGGGCTTAACGGATGGCGCGCCGCTTTGGCGATGAGCTCTGCATCCTGCGCTTCACCGTACATCCCGAGGATCTTCAGAATGAATAGGATCTCGTCCTCGCTATGCGGCTTCCCGCCCAGCGCATCCTCCACCCATACCCTCAGACGCGCCAAGCCTTGTCGGCGCAACGCATGCTGGGCCTCCTCCGTCGCGACCTCTTGAAAAAACGCTGTAAGCGTATGCATGGGTGAGCCCACGACGCGAGTAGCGTCCCGCGTTGGATCCGCCCGGTACGCATCGAGGGCGGCGCAAAGCGCTTCAACTTCGGCTTCAGTGCTTATCGGGCTATCCCCTCGCGAGGGAAGAGCCTTCTCCAGATCTCCACCTTGCTTCGCCCATTTCCTCAGACCCTTGCTGAGCGCCGATTCTCTAGCCACGTTCAGCCCTCCTTTCATGCCTCAATACGACTTGAGCCTATTACCAGCGTCGGCAAGAGCAGGCTTATCGGAAGCAAAAGCCCAACCGCGCCGTTGCGGACGAGCGCTCGTTAGCCTGAGGCTAACGACGGATCGATGCGCACAATCCAGTAACAAGCGCGCAGCGCACCTACGAGATGTTCGCCCCAGTGGGTGTCGTACAGCATGCGCCAATGCCAACCGGCCTCGCGCCAATGGCCGAGGTTCCAAAGCAGCAGCCCTTCTTTTACGTTGCGGTAGATGTCGCCCAAGTCGTCGGCCAGAGAATTGCCGACGGGGTCACCCGGTGGGTCCGCCAGGGGCTCAAAGAAGTCGCTGTAGTACGTTCCGAGTAGCCCCGTTATTCGAGCCATGCAGATCGCAGAACGGTCTACCTCCAGCTCCGGCACATCGTCCTCCGGTTCAACGTCCGGGAGCCTGAGCGCCGCAACGTGGAGCTCCGCGAGCAGCAGGTAAATCTCCCGAAAGCCCTCAGCTTCCGAAGCCGGCTCGCGCTCCATTGCATCGCAGAAGCGCTCAGCGGCGACGGAAAAGCGGTCGAGCTCAGGAGGTTGCGTGCACGGTCATCGAAGCAACGAGGAGTGAATGAGGTCAGAGGGCAAGAACGCGAATGTTGCGATTGCCGGAGGCGAGTCTTCGAATATCAATTGGGTCGCCAGTTGCGATGATGGCTATCGGGTACTGGGCTGCGGTCGCGACGACAAACGCATCGATGCGTGCGCCGAGGATAGCTTCAATCGAGAGAGCCAATGCCCAGCGTGTTGAGCAATAGCGGGCGTCAGCTCGGCGACGAGAATCGCGCGGGTATTGAGCAGATGGTTAGTCGGGGCGTCGTGGCGTGGTCCCCGGCATAGCTCGGCGAGCACGGGGGCCGGAATGCGGACGAGTCCGCCAGTCTCGTGGGCTAGGCCGACGATTGAGCGCGCCCGGATGTTGAGGGAGGCCCGTTCGTGTGGATGCGCGAGAGCGTTTAGCGCTTCGGAGTCGAGGACTATCGTTTCGGCCATTGGCGTCGCACTCGAGCGAGTTCTGCAGCGGGGACCGGGCCGAGTTCCGCATCCCAATCGGCGAGAAGCTTTCCGAGCCGCTGGCGCTCGAGCTCATGCGCAATGGCGCGCGTTACAAAGCCCGATAGACCGCGTGAACCGACGCTACGGCGAAGCTCCGCTGCAAGTTCGCCGGGGACGCTAACAGAAAGCTTCGCAGCCGGATGACCCATGGGCCAATTCCTACCGTTGTAGGAGACCCAAGTCGAGCCCGGAATCCCCTTGCGGAGCCTGCTTGCGTCGCGGAATCCCATCGGTCTGCTATACAACAGCATAGACCATAGAGTTCTTCGGTATGTGGCTTCACCAAAGCCACACAAACGTGACAGAGCCCGCCATGGCTATCCCTATATCTGACTCACCGGTCTCCGCGTCCTCGATTGTATTTTTGATTAGCCACAACCTGCGCTCGTCGTGTGTAGGTGGTAAGTAAACTACGCGACAATCCGGTCCTCGAACCGCCGGGAGGCGGACCTCGAGCCGCCCGAAGCGACATTACGCCCTGTCTCACCGTGACACCGCGCGATGTGTCGCATCCCACCGGGCCGCGAGCCGCCGGGAGGAGCGGAACGTGTCAACGTGTTTGAGACAGCGAGCATTTGAGTTCTATGAGGCGACGGCCAGCTGAGGTTGCTCCGGCTCCGCGCGGCATGGACGTCGAGTGCGACGAGAGGCGGGCGCGC
>CAITIQ010000182.1 GCA_903892415.1 uncultured delta proteobacterium
CTCGCTACATTGACGGCTTTTACAACCCTACCCGCAGACACTCGACCCTTGGCTACGTAAGTCCTCTACGATACGAGCAGCAGGTGAACCTCGCGGCGTGACTTCCTAATCAACTGTCCGCTAGAGCGTGCCCACTTCAAGGCAGACGGAGACAAATGCGCCCCATTGAGACGTTCGTAGTGGCCAGCCTGCTCTTCTGGAGCGTCGCCTGCAGCAATGAGCAGGGGCCAGCTGGTGAGCCCGGGCCCGAAGGCGATGAGGGACCGGCTGGCGTTGAGGGGCCACCGGGCCAGGAGGGGCCGCAAGGCCTTCCCGGGGAGAAGGGGGAGAAGGGGGAGAAGGGCGCCGATGGCGCGTCGGCTGCGTTCAACATGGTCTCGTTCCTGAACGTTGACGTTGAGGCTTCGGGCGCGTCGTCTTTCACCACACTGGGGACGCTCCAGATCACGCCTCCCGTCGATGGATTCATACTGGTATTCGGATCCGGGTCATGCGCCTCGGGGCCATCCAATGGAATCCTCAACCTCTCGATCGCTGACGCTGCGGAGGAGTGGAACGAGGAGATGAATGCAGCGGAGACGATGAACGGCGGCTTCCACTCACTGGCGGTCCAGGGAATTCTTCCTGTCGTAGCGGCCGTACCAACGACCGTTTACCTGAACGCGCTGATAAACGAGCCCGTCGCCGGTATCACGTGTTCGGGCCAGCTGAGCGGCTCGTTCTCTCCGGCTCTGCTCCAGTAGCGCGAGCTGACCACAGCGACATCCTAGGCTGGGCCGGAAGTCTCCCGATCGGATTGGCTCATGGGTAGCAGGTATCCGGGCGCATGGGTAAAGCTGGCCCGCTGTGCCCAACTGCGCGTTGGTGCGGACGACTGCCCTCCCTTCGCTTCGCTCGGTCTGGCGCTTGCCGCTGAACGCCAATACATTAGGCGGTGCCCGCCAATGCCATCTCAGCCGCTCTCAGCAGATCGCGTGAGGGGCGCTCTCGTCGGTGCTGTGATTGGTGATGCCTTCGGCTCCCCGCTCGAGGGCGCGCCCGCAAGTACGGTTGCGGCGCTGGTAGATCGGCGCGCGCAGGGCACCGGTCCCTGGGGCTACACCGATGACGCAACGATGTTCCTTGCGCTCGCCGAGTCGATTCGTGACTGCCCACAGTTTCACCCGTAGGCTTGCTCGAAGCGCTCTCCCGAACCTATGAGCCCGCGCGTGGCTTCGGGCGCGGGATGAAGCTCGCAATACGCGCTTTCGAGTCCGGAACTCCGTGGCGGGACGTTGCGAAAGCAGCCTGGCCCGAGGGGTCGCGAGGCAATGGTGGCGCGGTGCGCGTGGGGGCGGTCGCACTGCGCAGGTGGAGCTCGGTAGACCACCTGCTCGCCGCTGCCTCCACTGCGACGCGGGTAACTCACTGCCATCCGGAAGCGCTAGAGGCGGCGCTTATCCAAGCACGGCTCCTCGCGCTGGTGCTCGACGAGCCAGAGTGCCTCGCCAGCGCGACAGGGACCATCGACAGGATCAGCGACGATCTTCCCCCGGCTCCGGCCCCACCGGCCATGCTCGCACTGGTTCGCGAGGCCATGCTGGCGGTCACGGATCTTGATGTCGCCCGCATTTGCGGAACGTCGCCGCTCGCGCGTGAGTCAGTGCCGGCTGCGCATGCGATCTTTCTTCGTAGGCACCGGACGTTTGAGGAGGCCGTTACTGCTGCGGCTCGCCTCGGCGGAGACGTCGATTCGATCTGCGCCCTTGTCGGCTGCCTCGCCGGCGCCCTGCACGGCGTTGATGGCATCCCGGCACGCTGGCTCGACGCGATCGCGCACGAGTCGCCAAGCGTTGCTGAGCTATGCGCCCTGGCCGACGCGCTCGTCGCCCTTCCACCAGCACCATTCGAAGAAGAGCCTGCCTAACGTATTGGCGTTGCTGCGGACGACTGCCCTCCCTCGCTTCGGCTCCCTATTCCGCCCGCCGGAGAACGCCAATACGCTGGGACGACGGAACCGTGGCCAAATCGCGACGCATTGTGACCGCTTCGTACGCTTGCGGCTATTGGATGCAGCCGGTGCTGTTTGAGCCCGTCTCCGCGGACCACACTTGCGAGCTCCATACCCCAACGATTCCAGCCAATCACTCCGTCGAAGTTGCGCTTAGTACGGCCTTCGGGCTCTCACACAAACGGAAGCACACCGCTGAGGGAGTTCGACTGATTGTCACGCAAAGCCGAACATCCGCCTGCGACCCCGATACCGGCGTTTGGACGAGCCGCTCCCCCACCCCGTGATGTCTACCTCTGCGCCGAAGCTCCCGAGCTCGCTCAGCGACGTGGCCTTGGCCTATTTGAAGGCCTACGAGGCTCGTTTCGACCCCAAAGCTCGGGCCGAGCCGGAAAAACTTCGAGCCACCCTCGCGAAGCTGAAGATCGAACCGTGGCCGGTGCTGTTCGAGATCGAGCGTGACTTCGGCGGGCTCTTCTTCGCCGAGTGGATATTGGGGCCGTATGCGATGGTCAAAA
>CAITIQ010000183.1 GCA_903892415.1 uncultured delta proteobacterium
ATAGACGGAGAGGCGGCGCGGTGCACTGCACCCAAGGACTACAAGCGCCCACATGGATCGTGCGCAGCCGAGAAATTGGAGCGGGCGACGGGGTTCGAACCCGCGACATTCAGCTTGGGAAACGCGCTCGGCTGGGCGGTGCAGCGAGGTCTAAGTCACGGAACTGCCGGGACGTTAGCGCGGTTTCGCGGCTGTTGCAACGTGTCGCAAGCGGTGGCCGCCGGACGCGGCCAGAGGCCGTAGTCCTGAGGGTTGTGCGTTGTGCTACGCAGTACCGCCGCAGACGCAGTTCGGGCCGGACCTCGACTACTTGGAGCGCGGCGCGCTACTCAAAGTTCTTGAGCAGAGCGGCGGCCAACTCAAGGAATAGCACTGGACCTTTCATTGCCGACGCTCGCCCTGGCGACCCAAGGTCGCCCCAGGATCGCGGCCCAGCTCCCTGCAGACAGAAGTCTGAGCCCAGAACCCGAACACTCCGACATCAGCTTCGCTCGCCGGCCCTCGGCGTATCCCGTCGCCGGACCGTCCCGTGCTGCCCGTTGAATCGCGCGATGCGATCGACCACCGTCCGCACGGCATCGGCGGAGGTCGCGGCCCCGAACACACGGTCATCCGGCTCGTTCGGATACCGCACGCGCTCATCGACACGCTGATCCGCGATCTTGCCGCTCCAGCCTTCGACTCTCAGCGCGACGATGAGCCGCTTGTAGATCCAGGCGAGGCAGATTTCGGACATCGTGCCAGCACCGCCACCGATCGCGATCACCGCGTCGGCGTGCGCGACGATCGAGTTGCGGACGTGGTCGAGGCCCGAAGGGATCACAATGTCGACGAACGGGTTGGCATCGGCGGGATCGTGCCCAGGCAAGACCGCGACGGTGTCGCCAGACCGGTATCGCGAGGACGAACGCGCGCCGCGGCACGCCGCCTCCATCACGCCACCGAGCCCGCCGGTGAGCACGCGGAACCCCGCGTCCACGAGCAGCCGACCAATCTCCTCGGCGAGCAGATCCTTGGGTGATCCGGGCGTGACGTTCGCATCGCCGATCACCGCGACGAGTCGCCGCCGCGTCTGGTCCGAAGAAGTGGGGTGCGAGGTCATGCGAGCACCTCCGTCCCGACGAACCGCTCGGCTTCCTGCCGGCTGACCAGCAGGCCGCCGAGGTAAGGGATCGAGGTAGGCCGCTCTCCGCGGAGCGAAGACAAGAGCGCCATCACGAGAAAGTCGTGCGTGACAGCGACGATGCCGGGCACGCCGGGAGCACCCAGCACCGATGCGAGCGCCTGCCGAGTGACCTCCTCGCACGGCACGAGGACACCTCGTGGCAGCGATCCATCCATCCAGCTTGCCATCAACTCGGTCCAACCAAGACGTCGCTTCACCTCTTCGTAGTGCTCGGGCTCGGTCGCGAGGAACCGCATCAGGTGTGGCGTCTGCACGATCGCAGCCGGGTCGAGTCCAGCGCCCGACGCGATCGCCTCGGCGGTTTCCAGGGCACGAGCAACCGGACTGCTTGCGAGCCGAACGGACCGCCCAACGCACCGGCCGAATTCCGCGGCCATCTCGCGTCCACGCGCGGTCAGCGAGACCTCGTGCTTCTGTAGCGCGGTCAATCCGACGAACGACGGGCGCTCGGAGTGCCGCACGAACAGGATCGCACCATCCTGCAGCATCTCAGCCGTGACATCGCCTGGGGTCACCAGGGTCGAACCCGGTTTGCCGCGTGCCCAGCTCCGCGATGGACGGACGGTCAGCGCGCCGATCTGTCGCTCACGCGCAAGTCGACCATCGCCCTTGCCAAGTCCCGACGGTTCGTAGAGGTAGTGCGGCGCACGGTTCCACTCGGGCCGTGCGGCCATCTCGACGATCGGAAGCATGAACGACCAGTCGACCGCGATGTCGACGTAGCTGCCCTTGATCCGCAGCTCGTGGTCGGGGATCGCATCGAAGAGCCGCTTGCGAAACGTTCGCAGGTGTTGCCAGCAGTTTCCGCCTCGGCTGCGCCTCGGCTCGTCGAACTCGACCGGGTACTCGGCGTGTTTGTCCGTACGAAGCATAGAGCCGATCGTCACGTCCGCACCATTCCGGTGGGCCGCGAGCACACGCTCAGCGACCTCGGACCCAATCAGGGCGTCGTCCATATCCAGCGTAACGATGACCGTGTCGGGGTCGACGCACACGTGGCGCACGGCGAGTACAGTGTTGGCGAGCTGGCCGCGTCGTTCTCTCGGCTGAAGCAGCGTGAGTCGATCGCCCCATCCCTCGGCCAAGAACTGAAGGTAGTCGCGGCTCAGGTCGCCCGAGCCATCATCGACGATCACTGCTCCCCAGTCCCCGCCACGCTGCGCGAGTAGAGAATCGAGGCACCGTCGCATGCGGCCAGGCGAGAGATTCCGGCCCGTGATGACGAACACCAGCGGCTCCAAGCGCACCTTCGGCACCCAGCTCAGCATGCCGCCGATCAAGTCGACCTGCCCGACCTGCCGCTCCGGCCGCGCGCCTTTCTCGACGAAATCGAGCAGGAGCATCCAGTCTGCGACGGGCTGCTTGCAGGCATTCGGAACGTGAACGAACCACGTCGAAGCTCGCCCACCCCGTAGAGAGCGTAGCGCGCCACCGCGCACGACCTCGTCCAGGGAGCGATGCCACGACAACTCGGGGATGCCGTTCGCGAAGCGATTCGGCAGCGGGCGCGCCGCCAGAAGGCGTTGTCGATGCAGCAGGCAGCCGCGAACCTCGACTCGCCACGGACTATCGCCGTCGCCCGCCGAGAACGGAACATCGGTGTCGCGCAGGATGTTCAGGGCAGACGTGACGATTCGTTCGTCGGCATCGAACTGCGCGATCATCTCGCCGAGGTAGTCGTGTTGCGGGTCACGCCGACCCACCAGCAGATCCGAGTCGACTTGCAGAACATAGTCCGTCGAGCAGGACGCGATCGCCTCAAGCGGAGTGGCAATCGGCGCACCGTGAATCGAATGCGTAGCGGCGGCCTCGACTGAGAACCACTCGCGAAGCACCCTTGCAGCTTCCGGTCCCTCGGCCGGGCCAAACAAGACCCGGTCGATCCAGCCTCGACGGATGAGCCGTTGAGCTGCCTCTTCCAGCAAGGCGCTGTTACTGACAGCGTGCTGTCGCACGAATCCGTCCGCGCGGGAGTCGATCGCAAGTACTCGCTCCTGGAAGACGCGTGGCCCTTCAAGTTGTCCGACCAAGTGGTGAACCTGCCGCTCGATCGTCTCGGCCTCCATCGCGCAGGTCTTGATGAGCAGCGCGACGCTCCGCCCATCCTGTTCCAACGCCACGGGGCGACAGACCAAGGTCAAGAAGTCCGATGCAGGCTCGAAGCGTTCGAGGTCCACCGACTCGCTCTCGATGCGTCGCTCGACGGCGAGCCCATGCCGCAGCAGGTCGCGCTCTATACGGCGAAGAGGCCGATGGAACTCGCGCCGTCCCACGCCCGTCTCGGCGTTCTCCACGTAGGCGAAGCAATCCTCGTAGCCCGCGCCGAGCGGAAGTGCGCGATGCCGGTGCAGCGGGGTCGGGCCGCCGAACGTCGCGAACGGGTTGCAGATCGTCACGATCACCGTGCCGCCGTCGCACGCCGCCCGGCGCAGGTCACCGAGCATGCGTTCGTAGTCTGGGCCGTCCGCCCATTCGCACAGAACCAGTGTGCATACGACAGCGTCGTAGGGACCGCTGGCCATTGCCTCGTCGCGCGACGCTGTCAGCGTCAGGTTCGGGGGCTGCGATTCCAGTTCACGCCAGCGTGACGCGACGCCTTCGCCAGGATCGAAGCCAACCGTCCTGAGACCCGCCTCGGCGAAGTGTCGCGCGCTTGCCGTCTTCTTGCCGCAACCATAGTCGAGCACGCTGCGTGCGCCAGATTGCACGACGATCGGATCGACCGTGCTGGCGGCGAGGCCGGTCGCTGAAGGCGTCTCGTCACAGAGCGCCCGCCAGAACCGCTCGAAGCCATCGAGTTCGGGGAGCGACTTGTCGGTCAGGGCGCGCCGCATGATGACGTCGAGGTCCTCGCGATGCGGCCACCGCCACGAGAGCCAGGCCCGCTCGGCCATCGAGCGGTAGCCGGCGTTCGAGAACGGCCGCAGATCAGCCCCGAAATCGATCAGGCGTAGCCCGCCGGCAGTCACCCGCAGGTTCTTCGGGTGCATGTTGCGGCACACGAACCCGCTTGCTTTGCACTCTCTCAAGAGTGCGATCAGGTCAGGGCCGTGACCGCCCGTGTAGGGCTCGGATTGCTCGAACGCATAGGAGACGATAAGGTCGCCGTCCTGCTCTTCGACCGTCAGGAGCGTCGGAAGGTGGCGCGGTGAGGTCTGGCGACGCTGCAAGTCCCGCAGAAACGTCGCGGTGTCGTGGTCCGAGCGACGCTTCAGAAGGTCAAGGACCTTGTAGACGTTGGTCTCGTCGGTAAAGGCCACGCCCTCGCCGCCCATCCCGAGCAGGCGGAACGCCATTCCTGGCCGTGCGCGCGCCAGGATGGCCCGCGCACGCGCTTCGCGGGCGTTACAGAATGACGGCGCGGTAGCCGCCGCTGTTCCTTGGGTCGCGCGGTATTCGCTCACGAGCGCGTCCATCGACGCAAATGCACCACGGATGTCGTTGTCGGCGATGCCGCTTCGAACCCGTCTGGCGAAATCTGCGACTCTTGATGGCTTGAACTCGTCTCGAATCCGATCCAATTCGGCCGCCACCTGCTTGAGAGCGGCACGCGATGCAGCATCCCATGAGCGCGACGTATCCGCAGCGAGTACACATGCGGCCTGTCGAATACTCCCTGCGAGCCCGTAGATTCGCCACGCATTCAGGGTGAACGCGGCTAGCCGTTCGTCGAGATATTTGCGAACAAGACGGACAGCTCTGCGCAGCTCGCCATCCGTCCACGCGAGCAAGGGCACGACGCGGAGATCCGGGGCACGGCGCTGCATCAGCTCGTGTGCTGTTCGGTACAGGGCGTATCCGAGCACGTCCTGTTGAAGGGTGTCGCTCGCCAGGGACGCGCGCGTGGTCTGCGAGCGATCGTGGCGGACGCCCACGCACGGATGCATGACGATCTTCAGCCCGGCCTGATCACGCTGAAGCTGGCTCACCAGCATGTCGGACCGTCGCAGGTAGCGTTCACCGAGACGGGCGAGTGTCTGGGGGTAGAGCAGCAGGTGCGCGGGGTCGAAGAACAGGGTCGATCCGCCACGCTGCACTGAGTCGCGCGCCGCCGAAACCGGCAGGTCGTTCGCCGAGATGAGCAGCGGTCGAGTCACGGCTTCCCCGGCGAGCAGTCGGCCTACACGCTCGCCGAGCGCCACGACTTGGTCACGAGCCGAGCAACCTGCGGCGCTCGGCGCAGGTAGGAAGGGTGTCTCCAGGTGCTCGGTCAGTCGCGACAGGTCGTAGTAGGTGTCGGCCATGGCCACGCGCTCGACCGCCGACTCGAAACGGCGATCGGGCCACGGCGCATCGGGCGTGAGCGTCGCGAGCGCCGCGATGGCCGCATCGAGGTCGACGAGCTGCGTTCGCAGCGTCGCGACGAAAGGCAAGGGCGCCGCGTCCGTGTCGGGACCGATCACGACATCGACTCCCGCCTCTTGCAGGGCCTGGAGCACCGCGATGTCCGGGGTCAGCCGAACTTCGGTGGTGCCGTCGCCGCGATCGACCAGAATGCTGAGGCGCTTGTCGTCATCGAGGATCCACGCGACCGAACCAGGACGCTGCAACGCGGCGCGCGCCACATAGGTGTTCAGGATCGTCCGGGTCACGGCGATCGGGAGACGGTTGCGCGTCGGGTCGGGAGTGTCGATGAGTAGGCCCTTCTCCCAGTCGGTGCGCTGGCGTTCAATCGGGACCCATTCGATGGCGAGCCCCTTGGACACGTAGCGGTCGACGAGATCCGGAAGCGTGTGGTCCTCGGGGGTGGGCAGCGGGCCGTTCTCCACGATGACCACGACCACGTTGCTGACTCCGTGTTGCCCCTGAAGTCGAAGCAGGTCGTCAAGCAGCCCGTTGACGTGCCCCGGCACGTGAGAGTCCGTGACGAAGCCGAACACGAAGTCCAGACATCTGGTTGGCGCGGCCGGTTGAGGAACCTCCACGCTGGGATTCGGGGCAGGACTCGGCCGCCAGCCAAAGAGAGTGCGCGCTCGTTCCTCCGCCGCCGCAGTGACCTCCGGCGGAAACGCATCCGAGTGCTTCCGCAGAAACCGGCTCAACCCGGTCAGTTTCGCCTCCGATCCTGGAATCGTAAGTCGGTCGGGACGAGAGTCGGCGTAGTGGTGGACCGTGTGCTTCTGTACTGCTCCGAAGCGCAGTTCCGAGAGTCGCGCTAGGCGCAAGCAAAGGTCGCGATCAGTGCAGGAGGGGAGGTGCTCGTCGAAGCCGCCCGCGAGTAGCAGCAGGTCGAGGCGGACGAAGAGGTTCGAGCCCTGAATGTGTTGGCCTCGGACGAACAATTCGCTGGCGTCGAGGTGTCTCGGGATCGAGTGAAGGTGCTCGGGCGTGCCGTCGGCCCCATGGCGAATCAGGCCGCTCGCCACCATGTTGAGGTCACCGGCCATCGCGGCATCGAGGCAGCAGGCGAGGTGATCCGCTTCCCAGGCATCGTCATCGTCGAGGATCGCGACGAACAGCAAGTCAGGTTGGCGCGTTTCGCGATGTAGCTGATCGAGTCCGGTGTTCCACGCACTCGATGCGCGAACTGGGGTTCGCCGATTGCGTAGGACGGTCAGGCGGACCTTCCCGCTGCAGAGTGCGCGGAGCTGGCGAGCCTGCTCTGCCAGAGCATCGTCGGGCAGCTCCGTTGGGCTCTGGTCGACGACGACCAAAATCCGGTCGGGCAGCCGCGACTGGGCCAAGATGGAGGGAAGAGCGCGAAACGAAAGAAGGTCGAAACGACCCCGAGTAGCCAGCAACGCGACTACCGAGCGCGCGTCGGGCAAACGCAGACGACTGTCCATGAGTTTCTCCGATGAGCGAGAGATTTCGTCGACGCCGCCCGGTCGCGAAACCTGGCTATGCCCTTCGGCACATCCCTCGAACCCCAAGCTGGGGCACTCCGCTCACCAGAGCGCAGTCGGCGGCTAGGTCTCGCTCATCTGGAAAGACCCGGTCGCCGACTTGGTGCCCGCTGCCCAGGAGGACAGGGAGTCGCATGTCGACCTTGGCACGGTAAGTCAGCTTCCGTTCCGCGTCAACCGTTGTGCCTGATCGTAGTTTGTAAGATCTGCATTCATGGGCTGCCACCACGCATTCCACGTAGGATCTCTCGCCTACAGGATGCGTTCGGCCTGTTCTACGATTTGCCGTCGTTGGTGTATGGCGGACAGATCCAGCCGATTCGTCCGATCGCGACGCATCTGCGGATCTGTCCGGACTTCGTGCATTGGCGCGGGGCTCTGGTGTTGGCCGGCGACCAGACCGACAACGCCGTCGGTCAGCCGCAAAGCGGCTTGTGGTTCGGCTCGATCGACGAGCTGACGAGCTGGGGCAAGCCTTCCGGTTGGGGAGCGCTGTGGCGTCATGAAGCAGTCAAGGCGGGGGCGGCCAGCGATCCGTACTTGATGACGGGCTTCGACAAGAAGTCGCTGCATCTCTTACGCGAGGACGAGGGAGCCGAGCGCATGGAAGTCAGCTTGGAGGTGGACTTCCTTGGCGATGGCACGTGGGCCCCGTACGAGACCTTCCGTCTCGAAGGGAAGGGCGCGTATGTGCACCACGAATTCCCCGACGCGTTCAGCGCGCATTGGGTGCGCGCTGAACGCGCTAGGCGACGCGAAGCTGACGGTGCAGCTCTTCTATCGGTGAGCCGCGTTGCGGCCTGGGGCCGGTCTGGGCCGAAAGGAAGATGCTGGAGCGGGCGACGGGGTTCGAACCCGCGACATTCAGCTTGGGAAGCTGACACTCTACCAACTGAGTTACGCCCGCAGCCGGTGGGTGCGGAGTGTAGCGCGTGGCGCGTGGCGCGGCTATCAGAAGATGCCGTCGATCTCGCCGTCGGGGAGGAGGCGGATCTTCTCGGCGGCGGGGACTTGGGGCAGGCCGGGCATGCTCATGATGTCGCCGGCCATGGC
>CAITIQ010000184.1 GCA_903892415.1 uncultured delta proteobacterium
CGGCGACGCTTCGCCGACGCGGACCACGTACCTCCTCGCTGCAGGCGACATCCGCGAGACGGGGACGAGCTCGACGAGTCGCGGCTCGTCGTCAGAAGCCGCGGTCGCCATCCGGCGCGACAGGTTCCGCTTCCAAGTGTGCAGCGACCGGCCGTCGACGCGGTGCCTCTTCGCCCACGCCCGCATCGTCTCGCCCGACCGAGCCACAGACGACAGACACGCTCGCGCGTCCTTCTCGTCCACGACCTTCCGCAACGTCGACAACATCGCCCACCTCCAGGCCCGAAGGCTCGGAGCCGGCGATCGCCGCGTCACCCCGGTGTCGCTGATGGGTCACGTTTCTTCCGCTCCCGAAGCGGAAGACCACCCGGGAGTCCCGGCCTCCGGCGTGCAAGGGGGTGCGGGACGGATCGTCGCCCCCCGGCGTCTACGCAGCCTTCTTGCGCCGCTTCGTCACGTTCATTTCGACGCGGAACCCGGCGCCCGCCAGCATGTTCACCAACGTGTCGATGCTGAAGAGCTGAACTTTGCCGCGCATGAGGTCGGAGACTCGCGGTTGCGTCACGCCCAGCGCCGTTGCCGCCTTGGCTTGGCTCCAGCCCTGCTGCGTGATGTAGCCCGAGATGGTCATCATCAGCGTCGAGCGAGTCTTCATGTTCGCCGCTTCTCCCGGCGTGTCTTCGATCGCATCCCAGACACTCTTGAATCGCTTCGTCTTCATCGTAGACCCCGCAAGAGGTCGCGGTAGCGAACCTCGGCCGTGTGAAGGTCGTGCCCAGCCGTCTTCTGGGCCTTCTTCTGGAAGCAATGGAGCACGTAGATCGCGTCGCCGAGCTTGGCGACGTAGATGACGCGGAAGGCCCCCTTGCCGTCACGAACCCGAATCTCCTGCACGCCTGGGCCGATGGTCTTCATCGGCTTCCAGTCGTCCGGCTCCAGCCCATGCTGGACTCGGTCGAGCTGGTATCCCGCCTCGCGCCGTGCCGAGGGTGGAAACGCCCGCAGGTCGTCGAGCGAGCTGCCCACAAATTCGATCGACCGAACGGCAATCACGCCAGATGCAGATTATACATATTTTTGTATGCGTCAAGGCGGGGCTCGGCAGGCTCGCGGGTCGGGTATCTCGTCGAACAACGGTCGCAGATCGGCGCGAGCCATACCTCTCTCCAGCACGGCTGCGACCGGATGGAAAGACCTCGCCTGCCCTGCAATTCAGCTTGATCCCACAAAGTGAGCCTTAACCAACACAGGGGCTCCTGTCGGAAGACGTGTTGGTTTTGGAGGTGAGCGCACGCTCACGCCACCGGCTGACCGACATCCTGGTGCTCGTGCTGCTTGGCACGGTGACGGGCCGCAAGGGGTGGGACGAGCTCGAAGGGTTCGCGAGGGAGTGGCAGGCCGAGCTTCGCACCGTGCTCGCGCTGCCGGGCGGCATCCCGAGCGCCGACACGCTGCGGCGAGTGATGGCGGCGATCGATCCCGGCGCGCTCAGCCGCGCGCTGCTCTCGTGGACGAGTGCGCTCTGCGCCAAGATTCGGCGGGCGGAGGAGCACCCAACGGACAAAACGGGTCCCCCTCGCAGGAGGTGATGCCTCGAGAGAAGGGCAAATCCTCGGAAGATCCAGCGCCCCATGCGATAGCGGTTACGAACCGCTCTTTGTCTCGATGGGAACCGCCTCGTCTTAAGTGGTCCTCGGAGAACGGGTGGAGAACCGATGGGTTGAGTACCTTCTCCATCGAGAGTGTGAGACTGCTCGATTCGTGTGGGGTCCACCTGTTCGCTGCACCAGGTCGGGAAACGCCAGGTGGAGACCGTCCTCTTACAAGGTCAATAGGTACGCTGCCACGACGGCTCCGCGCTCATTCTTTCGCTCACGAAGAAAGGCCTCGATCTCGGGGACGAGGTCGGCGCGCTTGCCGAAGTCCCCAAGCGCGCGGATCCGATCGCGCAAGATCTCGAGCGGATAGATGTTGGTGATTGTCTTGGCCTTGATCGCGGCCTCGACCGTGCGGATCGACTCCATCCAAGCGCGGAGGATCGTACGCGCGGTCTCACGGTCACTCGCAGCGAGCGCACGCTCGAACGCACGCTGAAGGAGCGCCGTCGAGTGAATGGCTTCGCGTCCAGGCACCGGCCGCTGCGCCTCTGCCGTGAGCCACGAGCGCAAGACCGGGTCGCGATCGACGAGCTCGAGCCGGCCC
>CAITIQ010000185.1 GCA_903892415.1 uncultured delta proteobacterium
ATAGACGGAGAGGCGGCGCGGTGCACTGCACCCAAGGACTACAAGCGCCCACATGGATCGTGCGCAGCCGAGAAATTGGAGCGGGCGACGGGGTTCGAACCCGCGACATTCAGCTTGGGAAACGCGCTCGGCTGGGCGGTGAATCTAGGTCCAATTTGTTTAACGCGCGCGAACTTGGCGCGGTTTATTGCGGTTCGCAACTGGATGCGGCCGGTGGCCGCCACACGCAGTCAGAGGCCGTAGTCACGATGGTAGTGCGTTGTCCTACGCAACACCGGCGCAGGCGCAGTTCCGACCACGACCTCGTCTGTCCGGAGAGCCGCACGCTAGCGGATAGGAACTCCTACCAGATGACTTTCGCCCGACGCTGCCCTCGTCGACTGCGAGAGAGGGGGGCGCCGTTGCTGGCCGATCCGTCAATTAGCCTCCCGAGCTCAGCTGGGGCGTCGCTGGGTCGGGCTTGCGAGCCTCGCGAGGCCCGCTGAGGCGGTGGTGTGGGAACGGTGGATACGAGCGGATCTACTGGCCGGCGCGCTTCGCGGGCGCGGAGCGTGCTAGGCGGGCAAGGGACGGCGGCTCAGGCGAAGACGAGCTGTTCCGGCGAGCGGGCGGCCGCAGGGCGTGGTGGCTCGGTCGGGTACCCGAGGGGCTCGAGGACTTTGCGCACGATGGTGGGGGCGTGCGATCAAGCGGCGGGGCCGCCCTCGTCAAGCGCAAGTGATACGTCGACGGCGAAGACACAGCGCAGGAGCTCGGTCGAAGTCGAGCACGACGAGCACGAGCGCGCGGAAGCGCTGGGCGAGCTTGATCGGACGGGAGCAAGCGGCAACCCGGAAGGTGAAGCGGATGTGGGGCGCACGCTTGGACACGACGAGATCGCGCCAAGCGGAGGCCGGCGCGAGTACGCCGTGGTAGGTGAGCTGATGGGCGCGCGGGTGCGGAACGAGTGGGCTTCGAGAAGAGCGGCGGGTCCGCGCGATGGTGGTGCGGACCTCGCTTCTCACCACCACGCGCGCCCACAAGGAGAGCGAGTTCCGAAGCTGACAAAATCCGCCACTTCGCTTCTCGCGGTCGTGTACCATCGCGGACCGCATCTGCCGCTACCTGCTGCAGTGCTTTCTGGAAAAATGTCGCGATGAAGCACGCGAAGAACCTGATGCTTGTTGACCTGTTTGCCGGTTGCGGCGGGCTTTCCCTCGGCTTCGAGCGAGCGGGTTTTGAGCCAATCGTTGTCTCCGAGCTCAACGCCTCTGCACGCGAAACGTATCTCGCGAACCGAGTCGGACACGAGGAGTCGGTACGTCGCGCGGTCGCAATCGACAGCCTCGGCGCCGGCAACCGGCTGGACCTTGAGCAGCAGCTACTCACGGTTGGCGACATCCACCTCTTGGACAATGCAAGGCTTCGGCAAATCCGCAAGGCGGCCGAGAGCAGCCCCCTCAGTGGCGTCGACGTCGTGGCAGGCGGACCGCCATGTCAGGGCTTCTCCGGGATTGGCCATCGCCGCACGCACCGGGTCGAGAAGCAGGAGATTCCGTCCAACCACCTCTATCAGGAGATGATCCGCGTCATTCACGAACTCCGCCCGAAGGCCTTCGTGTTCGAGAACGTTCGGGGCCTCTTGTCTGCGCGCTGGACGGCTGGCGGCGAGAAAGGGGAAGTCTGGGAGGCAGTCCGGAACGCCTTCAGAAAGACGCTCGGTGCGGATTACCTAATTGCTTGGGACCTGGTGCAGGCCTGCTGGTACGGCGTCCCGCAGAACCGCCCTCGGGTCATCATGATTGGACTCCGAAAGGAGTTCGCTTCGAAGCTGCCACCGACTGGAGACCGAGCACTCGAGATCGGCCTATTGCCCCCTAGGGATGCCACATTGAAGCCGCCTTCGCCGGTCGAGGTGATGAGCGATCTCTGCGACCCGAATTGGCTGCCGAACGGTGCGTATCTCCAGTCAAAAGCCTATCCGCTAAGCGTACAATCCGAATACCAGCGAGCGATGCGCGCCAAACGGGGCACGACCTTCGCTCGACCCAAAGGCAGCGCGCTTGAAGAGCAAGAGTACAGCCGTCACTCCCCCAGAGTGGTGGAGCGTTTTCAGGCCATTCTCAACAACGACACTCGAACGCTTGAGAAGCTCAAAACCAAGAAGTTTGCGCAGCGATGCCTGCCAATTGAGTGGGGGCCCGATGGGCCTTCGATCACGGTCACGTCGCTGCCAGACGACTACTGCCACTACGAACAACCGCGATCCCTTACGGTCCGAGAGTGGGCACGACTTCAGGGATTCCCAGACTGGTATGTCTTCAAGGGACCCCGAACGACTGGCGGCGAGCGTCGAGCGGGAAATCCGTCGAAGGGCAACTGGTCGCGAGAGGTCCCGAAGTACACCCAGATTGGGAATGCCGTACCCGTGAAGCTTGCGGAGGCCATTGCCAAACACCTCCGCAAGTTCATCGGATAGAGAACACTCAGTCCTTCTTTACGATCTCGTAGAACGGGGTCGCCTGAACGATCTCTCCGTCGATCCCGACCGTTTTGAGCAGACAGTGATGGTTCGGCAGGGACTTCACGTTCTCGGACATCTCTGCGATCCCCTGCGTCAGACCGAGCGCGCCGAGCTCAAGCGCGGTGATGTTTGGGACTTTGTGCACGAACCAGGTCAGCAACGGCTCGCGGTAGTCCGTTGCCCCAACCTTGAAGTGACGCAGGTACTGCGAGGCAAGTACGACGCCGACACCAAACTCGCGCCCCTGTAGCAGCAGCTTGCGCAGGACGTCGAATTCGTACTGCATGATGTTGTCTGCCTCGTCGACGAGTAGGAACGAATCCAGAGCTCGCATCTTGGGACTTCCTTCGTATGGCCGCTTCGGAATCGTGAGCATGTGCTCGTAGAAGAGATTCAGCATGAGCGCCACGACCATGTTCTTGGTTTTGTCGTCCTGACCAAGATCCCCAAGGGAGACAACAACGACTCCGTCGAAGAAGGAGGCGAAGCTCGCACCCTCAGGCGGCTCCGCAGCGAAAACCTCCATATCGACTAGGTCATCGATAATCGAGAACGGGGAGTCTGGGCTATTTCCGACGATCTCCAAGTAGTGCGCATGCACGTCGACTAGAGTCGGTTGTCGACCTACCAGCTTGGCTTCTTCATACGCCTTCTTTACGGCGTTCTTTAGCTTCTGCTGCTGAACCGGACCAATGCCCGGGTAGATCTTGGAAAGCGTGTCAGCGAAAAACTTGAACCTGTGGAGCCAGGCATTCGGCTCATTCGACCCGTGGGTGTCGAAGATGTTCAGGGGAAGTCTGAATGGACTGACAACCTTCGCATTGACCGCCTTGACGAAGTCGGGCGACGCGTAGTCCTTCTTGTAGTCGAAAATGAGAATTCGGGGCTTGATCCCTCGGTTTGCCGCGGCCGACTTCGACAGCTGATACAACAAGGACTTCAGCAGTTGGGTCTTGCCAGTCCCGAGATCCCCCACGACACCGATGTTGAGCTGGTTGAGAACGGTGTCGCTGAGATTTAAGTCCCGTGCTTTCGACTGAAATGTGCCGGTCGTGTTGCCGATGTGGATTCGAACACCTTGAGGCACTGATGTCGGGGAAGACACGGTCGATACTCCTTGTTGGCTACCGGCGAGCGGCACGAGCGGAGCGGCTCCGACGTCAGACGGCAGGGTAAGCGGCTCAACAGGGTTCGCGGCAGGCGGCACCGCGACTGTTGAAGAAGGAACCGGCGCATTCTGCGGAGCTGCTGACACTCGTAAAGGGACCTGATCCGCAGTCGCCGCCGGCGCGGAGAATCCCGGCGCGGTCGTCGGCACATCAACCGCAGGCGGCGTGGCTGTACGAGGCAAGAAATCCCACTTGCCTAGTATCGACTTGATCCCCGCTACCAAATCCGGGTCCGCGTCGAGAACCAGGGCTCCTGCGTCCGTGAGCCGAATCACCATCGTCTCGTAGAAGTTGTCTCCGTCTACGTCGACGGGCTTGCTGTCCTTGGAGGGGTCAATGACGATCAGGCGACCGCGTTCATCGAACTGGAGCTCAAACTCCGATGAATAGATGGCGGCGATGATCTTCTCGTGGACCGCTGCCCACTCCTTGCTCTTCTCACCCCTCGTTTGCTGGCTGTACACTCGAAGCCCGAATCCGATCACCGTTACGAGCAGGTGCTGGAACGCGAGCCGCCAGATGAGGGCGTCCGGGTCATCTGCACGCACGCGAATGGCCTTGAAAAAGTTCGTAAGCGCCCTGCTCTGCGAGAGCGCCTCCTTCCTGTTGTCGTCTGACATCACGCCCGTGCCGCGGTACTTCACTTCGACTGGCGTGAGCTTGCAGGTCACCACGGCATCAGTGACATCAAACGAGGCGATGAGCAGGTCGGGCCGAATTCGAGGCAGCCCAAGCGCGGCAGCAAGGTCCTCCAGATACCCACGGAAGGGATCAACTGGCAGCGCCAGATTCACGTAGTTTCTGCCGTCAACCTGCTCCGTAATGCGAAGCAGTCCTCGCACCTCCGAATCGCGGAACTCGTCCTGAATCACTCGCGCAGCGAGAAAGAGACCGAGATCACCCGAGGCGCCATGATCGCCCGACGACATGCCGCGCACCGTCGGAATGCCGCGACTCGAGACCTCTCGGAGGATCTCCTCCAGTTTTGCAGTGGCGACGTTGTCACACCCAGGGAGCTTCGCGAGCGCTGTCCCAAGTGTCTCAACATCGACCTGCTTCACCTGAGACAACAAGTAGTACCCGTTCGAGTCGCCAGCCCGGTGGGAGTAGGACGGCAACTCGTAGTCCCAGAGGTAGCTGTCTTTGAGCCAGCCACCGAGGAAGCACGCCGGGTCGACGGCCGATGAAGAAACCGCCGCAAAGGTCGCGCGGCTCAGGACATCCTGTACGGCGCCGACGCTCGGCGCGAAGCTGTAGCCGACCCTTCCCGCAGACAGATTCTCCAGTCGGACGACCGCATCGCCAAGCGTGTCGAGCAGGGCATCTCCGGAAGTGGGTCGCATTCCGCCAGTGCGGGACTCGGTCAAGAAGGCGCCATTGCCAGCACTGAGCTGTTGCCTGACTCGATGCCGCAACAATGCGCCGACCGAAACCGGTGAACGAACGTGCGAGGAGCACTCCGCGCCATTGGTAGCCTCGAGCTGGGCGATAATCCCAAGGTCGGGAACGACGCCTTTCGCCCTGGAACCGTCCATCCACCGAACCGAGTTGTTAGTGTCCTCTGTGAGGTTCGCGATCTCAGCATCATCCGGCCGAACCGCTGCCGGCCGCTCGTCGATGATCTGCACGATGCGCGCTCCGGCGCGCGCCCAATCGCCAGAGCCGTAGTTCCCATCCTCATCGGTGCCCAGCCGGTCTCGACCCCATTCCAGAAGGCCGTCGTTGCAGGCGTTCGTCTGCCCTGCAGCGCTCGACACCAGCACGTTCAGCGTCGGCTTGGCCGTTAGAATCTCCGAGACGTCATCGAGCGCACGACCGACCTGCGCAACGCTGAAGCCACTCGAGATTCCACCGACCTCGACGCCGAAAGCTCGATCAAAGGGCGACCTATTTGCCCAGCGGGGCATCGACTCGAGACGGCTCGAATTCCAAAGCACCGACCAGTAGTCCGAACTTGAGTCGACCGAGAAATAGGCCCTCTTCAGGATAGCGCCTGCCGCTGTTCGGAGGGGCAAGGAGAGGATGTCGGGCACGCAACGGGGGTCCAGAATGCTCGCCGCCGGGCACAAGGTGCGACGGCTATGGGCGAGCCACAGCGAACGCTGGGACGCGACTTGCCAACCCAGACGCAACGGATGAAGCGGGCTTAGGAGGATCGCATCCGGCTCGAGGGCGAGGGTCTGACCGTCGTGCTCCAGAGCAGTCACAGCGACCACGTCGCACCACGGTGCGATATCTGGATCTGTATCGAGCCACTGCGCGAAGGCGGCCACATACTGCTCAACCGCCGCAACGAAATCGGCGTCAGAAGCCCACTCGCCGAGCCGAGCCTCTTCGATGACTCCGTGGTCCTCCTTGCTGCGGATCTTCTCGGCGATCTTCACTCGAGCCTCGACGAAGGCGGCGGGTGGCTGCATATCCGCAATCGGAGGCCGAGGGTCAGAGAGGAAACGCCCATTGGAGAAAATCAGAGAAGCCGTGTTTTCCCAGTTGGCCCGGTGCCAGTTCGCGGCGAGATCAGGCGCGACGACGACCGGAAAGAAGCTCTTCGCCGCATTTGAAGCTTCGAGAGCCCAAGACTGGAGATCGACCGAGCGCTTCGTTCGCTCGACCTGCACGTCCGCCGTTGCCCTGCTCGTAGGCTGGCAGTTCAGACGAATCAGCCTCTCGAACTCGGTCGAGCAGCTCTCTGGAGACACCTCGTCACATGAGAGGTTGACCCGAACCTGATGTTGCTCTCCAGTCGGTAGTTCTACATCAATGACGTAGGCACACTCGCCTGACGCCTCGACCTCCAGACCGAACTGGTTTTCCGACACGCGCCGTACGCTGGCGGTTCTGTCATCAACCTTTCGGTTTTCGGCGTCGAAGCAGGCGGATTCGTTAGAGAGCTCAACTCCGGACGCCACGTAGATGTCGAGGTAATGACGCCCACTGCCGTCAAGCTGGAGGGAGGTCTCGTAGGTGCCCGACCCGCTCTTGCCAACCAGCTTCGGGAGCGCAACCTTCGATGCGGTCCTCGCATCTACAAAGATCCGGGGCTCCCACGAGTCGAGCGCGATGACGCGAAGGGTGGCCTTCTTGAGTCCATTCGACTCGGCGGAGTACCGAATGGGCGTCTTGTGTGCGGGCAGATCGTCATCGACCTGTTGGCACGAACTCTCAGCCTGATGTGACCACGTCTGGGCTCCCCACGACTTCCCCGTCGAACGACTGAGGGCAATCGTCACCGGGGCAGGAACTGGCTCCGGCAGCCTCGCTGTCAGGTGAACTTCTTTGAGGACGATTGCATTGACGCCGTGCGGACTCTGAACGAGCGAGTTGGTGCACTCCAACTCGCAGGCACCGCTCTCCTGCCGGTCTTCCTGCAAGAGATCGTTCCACTTCTCGACGGTGAGGTGCTTCCACCAGTCCGGTGCGGCCGAAAGCCCGAATCCTTCTGAAGGTCCGTAGAACGCGGTCGGCGACCGCGAGAAGGTCGTCGGCAACTCGCAGCGCCGGGTGAGATCCTCGCCAAATGCATCGAGCGCAGCCTGATCGTCCGAAGCCGACTCCGCGGCCACGCGCGCGATCGCCCCTTTAAACCCGTACTCCTCGAACACGGCAGCAATGTCATCGAGGAGACCGTGTTGGGACTTCGCATCAACCTTCCCGTCCTCGCGAGGGGGCACTCCGCACGCGAAGCTGAGCAGGTCTCCTGGCTTCGCAGCGTCGCCCGGAATTTCCCAGACTCGGGCAAGGACCGCCCAGGCACCCTTGCGATGGACGTCGAGCTGGTCAGCTTCATCAGCCGCTCGAAGTGCTTTCTCGATGAGCTGACGACAGGAGTCGCCGCTGAGGTGCCGCGCCTCGAGTCGCTCGACGACCTTCGTGATCAGGGATGCGATGTACGGATCGGCAATCCAATCATCAATCGTCGCCGTTCCCGAGTTCGCGGTCGCACTGACGCCAAATTCGCCCATGGCTGACGCGAGCGACAGGTTCGCGTGACTCCCAGGGGCGAGCAGCGCGACAAAACGCGGAACCCCCGGCGAATTGCGAAGCGTCATGAGGTAGTTGCTGTCGCAGCTCGCGGAGGTGTTCTGGTCACGCGAGACAGTCTGCGACTCTCCTGCATCGATCAGCCGGAACACCGGAACGGTGATCGTCACTCCCGGGTCACGCTCAACCTGAATTCCGCCGTTCGCGGTTAGTCGCTCGAAGACACTCCGGAGCAGCTCTTGGGGCGGGCCGTGGAAGATTCGGCGCAATTCGGCGCCAGGCGACGCACGGATTGAGTTCTGAATGTTCTCCCGAATCCCGACAGCAATAGTCTCGACAATTCGATTCATGCGCTACCTCCCACTTCAGCTCCAAGTTCGAACGGCGGAACCAACAGCATCCCGCTCTCGGCGTCGGGACTATCGAGTACCAAGCCCAACATGCGCAGCTTCCGCCCTAGCTCGCTTCCAGCAATGTCGTCGCGATCAACGGCCAGCCCATACGTGCCGAGGTGTTGAGAGAGCCGTTGAATTGAACGTGGGCCAGCTGCGCCCCGAAGGCAGCAGTGCACCAGCGCAAGGATCGCTACAGGCCCCAAGGAGACGATCCATGGCGCCGAGGAGTGCACGCCCTTCTTCCGGAGCAAGTAACCTTGGTCGTAGCCACGGAGCGTCTCCCTGGCCGTCTGTCGCTGGCCGAGAACATACAGAGCAAACTCCGTCAGGTTCGATCCAATACCATTCTTGCAGTTGATCGTCCGAGCATGCTCACCCTGCAGGTCGTCCATGACGCCTCGAACTTCGGGCTGAATCGTCGACCGCTGAGTATAAACCAGATTCAAGAAAGACTGAATTTGGCTCAGGCTCCCTAGCGAAGCCGTCAGGTGCCCACGAGCAGCCAGTGCCCACAGCGTCGCGTTCAGGCCAAGGCGCGCCACCAAGTATGATGAAGCGATGTCCCGGAATTGAGCAGCGGCAGGATTGCCGTAAACCAGAATCGGCCCCTCTTGATCCATCGCGCGTCGAGCAGCCTGCGGATGCACAGGGTCGCCACGGAGAGCCGCCTCCACAGCCTTCCAGAGCCGACGGTTGGCCTGACAGAGCCAGAGCACGTGCGTCACCGACCCGAGACGCAAAATGGACTCAAGCAGCGTGGTCCACTGGCGGCGAGTCATCGCCAACTTCGCGTCGAGCACTGCCTCAAAGTCTCCTACGAACTGTCGCGCAGGGAACCGGAGCAAATTCTTGTCCTCGAGGGGGAAGTCACTGCCTCGCCCAAAGGTGCGCAACTGCCAATTCGCCCCTTTCCGCCTCGCCTGGAACTCCTCGTCAAGCCAGCGCGCCCAAATGTCGTCGCAGTCGGTGATCGACAGTTGAGCGAACGTCTTCTTCCACAGCCGCTCGGCGTCGTCCGGCGACGGTGCGCCAAACTGGAACATTCGCTGCACTAGCGTCGCCGGCCGCCAAGACCCGTTAGAGTTGCGAGCAGTCCCAGAGTAGAGGCCAACATCGGGGATGATCGGCGTCAGTTGCAGGAACCGTTTTGCGGACTGACTGGGCTGCTTGGGCGACTCTAGAATCCCGTTAAGTACCGTCCGCCAGGTGTCGAGGCTCACCTTTGTGGCCGTGCCGAGCTTCTTGTGCTTGGCCTCGCTGAGTGCGTCCTTCGCAAACTGCCTACCCTCAGCTGGGATCTCATTCTCTAGCACTCCGAACCCGATGGTCCGGAAGACTGAGGCGAGCATGACCTCGCCGGTCGCGGTCTCCGGAGCCGGCCGGATACTGAACGGTGCGGAGTCGTAGGCGTCGTGCGAGGTCTTCCATGGCTCCTGCTTGAATGCGTCAAAGCTCATGAGTCTCACCTCGGATACACGATGAAGCTGTCCAACTCGCGACCAATGACCTCAGGGCGCTCGCCCAGAAAAATCTGCGCGTCATCCAGAACTTCACTGTCGCGAACCACCACACCCGCGAGCCGAGCACGTGTCGTGTCAAGCAAGGCAACGACAGTGCGCGGAAGCGACGCGCGGAGCAGACCGCCGCGCAACTCGCGTACCGAGCGGAAGAGTTCGTAGGTAAGAGGAATTTGCGGCGGGTTCTTAGCCGAACCAATCTGGAGAAACCGAACCGATGACGCCGGTCGACCATCCAACGACAGCTGCAGTGCCTTCACCTTTTGCTTCATCGTTCGCAGCAGCGCACGGTGCGCTCGTGGAGGGAGCGGCTCCCCAAAAGTCGTATTGAGACAAATCTCGAATTTCTCATTTTCGTTGAGCAGAAGTTCCACTTGCTTTGAAGCATCGTGGAGCAGTTCCTTCTGACCTTCGGCCACCTGCTGGAACTCTCGCAGCAGTGCAGCGTCGCGAGTGAATGCAAACCGCACCCCGAGCGAGCGCCGAACCAGCCGGCACGCGAAGTCGCGCAACGCTGCCTGAAGCCGACTCGCGGCAACTGGAGATGCGCGCCGCGTCTCCCCGTCGGAGAGTTCAGTGTCCGCATCGCGCAAGCGCTCAAGGAGGCCGAGCTCGGGCGCGGTCAACCAGCGGTGCGGTCGCACGAACGCAAGGCCAGCTCCAACAGACTGGCTAAATCGTACGTCGACATCCCGAAGGGTTTTCTCGCCGTCCTTGCCGATCGGAGTCTCTGGGTCAGCGAGTGCAGGGTCCAGAAACTCCAGTGCAACCGCAAGTTGTGACTGCAGCGTCGCCGGCACAGAGGCCCCGCGAGTCCCTGCGAGGAACCGGAAAAGACCGACCACCGTGTCTTTGGTGCCCATCGTCAGCTTCTCTTCGAACGATCTCAGGTCCTTCTCCAGGCTCCTGACATGCTTCGAAGACCAGCTACCGAACAGCGCGTGCTGGTATTGAGCAGAGACCAACAGATACGGCGCGAGACGCCTTGCTGTCCGCGTGCGGTCCACATTGCTTGCGCTCACCACGACTTGTCGCGCGGCCCAGTCACAAGGGCTCCCGATCCCCGCGTCATCCGAGTGAGCACCAGCAAGCAGGTACGAGATGAGCGAGTTGAGGTCCCGGAACGTCCACCGCTTGCCCGAGGCGAGCTCGTACCAGCGGAGGACGGTGAGCAGATTGGCTCGGATGTTCGAGTCCGAGAGGAGATCCCGAGAATTGCAGTGAGGACAGAGTTCCTTGCCTGCACACTTCCCAAATTGAGGCCAATCGCTCTCTTTCAGCGCTACCGCCAACAACTGCTCAGCTGCCGGCGTACTTCCGGGTGAATCGTCTTCTCCGGCGGTAGCGACGAGCGTCTCGACGTCCATCGGCCAGACTGCGACGTGACTAAATATTGCCAGTGGCCAGCATGAGATGGCGTCGGGGTTGACTCCGACCGCCCGAATCGTTTGCGAGACGAGTCGCGCGACTTCGGTCTTCTGTCCCTCGGTAGCGAAGATCAGTGCGTCATCAAGAATCCCTCTATTGACACAGGCGAGGTACGCAGCGGTTGTCGGCTCGATCGCGTACTTTTCAAGATCTTCCACGAGCAACTGGGCGGGTTGAATTTCAGGTCGCTGCGGGTCATTGACGGATGCATCCTGAACAACGACGAGTGATGGGTGTGCAGTGCTCGACTTGTTGGACAGTGGCGCAATGGCGAGCCGCGGCACGGGGCTGAAGTCCTTTTTGATGAACTCAGCCTTCAGGTGCGCGGTCAGGGTTCCGGAGAGATTGAGCGCCTCGTCTAGCGCCAGAATTGCTGACTCCACGGCCTCGGTCTTCCCGTTTCCCGGCCCCCCGACCAACAACACGACACGAGGCGTGGTTGTTGGCGTCTCCTTCAGTGCCTTTGCCCAGCTCCTCAGGCGTCGAAGAAGCGGCGTTTCGATCACCGTTCGCGAGGGCCGACCACTTTCTGAGTGAAAGAGCCGACGTACGCCACCTGCACGATGACCCGCCCAATCTAACAGCCCACTGGGGTATTGCGGCACTCAGGCCTCCTCATGTAGTCGTGCAGTTTTTGCCATACGCGCGAGTCGACACTGACGAATTTCTTTGGCGGATAGGACATCCAAGCGCAAGACTCCCGCCCGGGGGCGGTCGGGGTCGACCGGCGGACTGAGGATCGCCGCGGCTGCCGGATCCGTCAAGTGGCCTCTCGAGCTCAGCTGGGGGGGCAGAGTGTACATCCGCCGCGCCCATCGCGCCTCACTCGGCGGCGCCGGGGGGGGCGCCCACCCACTCTCTCGGGTTGCGCAAGTAGTTGCGCTCAGCGCGAGTTAAGTTTGGAGCGGGCGACGGGGTTCGAACCCGCGACATTCAGCTTGGGAAGCTGACACTCTACCAACTGAGTTACGCCCGCAGCCGGTGGGTGCGGAGTGTAGCGCGTAGCGCGTGGCGCGGCTATCAGAAGATGCCGTCGATCTCGCCGTCG
>CAITIQ010000186.1 GCA_903892415.1 uncultured delta proteobacterium
ATGTCGCGGTGCACGACCGAGGCTGCGTGAGCTCGGGCGAGGCCCGTACACGCCTGCGTAACGATGCGTAGCGCGACGCCGCTCGGAAGGCGTCCGCAGCGTTCCAGCGTGGTGCCGAGATCTTCTCCGCGCAAGAGCTCCAGCGCGATGTAGGGCAGGCCGCTGCGCTTGTCGCGGCCGCTATCCAGGACGCTCGCGACGTGCCGCGAATCGATGGCTCCAGCGACGCGTGCTTCGCGCTCGAAGCGCGCAAACACATCGCTATCACCCAGCGCAACCTGCTGAATCAGCGTGAGCGCTACGCGGCGGCCGGAGTTGGTGTGAGCCGCTTCGTAGACGGTGCCCATCGCTCCTTCCCCGATTAGCCGGAGCAGTTGGTAGCGCTCGTCGATCACGTCGCCGATCGCCGACGAGGTCGAGCTCATGAGGCCGCGCGCCTCACTCGACGTTGGGCGATCGCGAGCGCCAGTAGGCCAGCGAACAGACCTCGAACGAAGCCGTTCTCCGACGATTCACCCATCGCGCATACGCAGCCGGCGTTTTCGTCGCTCGCGCTCGGTTTGTCCACGCAACTGAACGACGCGTCGTCGCACACCGAGCCGGTCGGGCACTGCAGGATCGATTCACAGGCCTCGAAGCAGCTGCCGTCGGGCTGGCAGCGATACGGCGTGCAATCAACCACGCTGCCGTCCGCTTGCAAGCCCATCGTTTCTTCGGTGCACAGGCTTGCGGCGCTCACGCACTCGCCAGCGATGCAGGCGTTGCCCAGTGCGCAAGGTAACGCGTCGGAGCAGGTGGTTTCACAGCCTTGGGCGTTGCAAGCATAGTTGCCGCACAAGGTCGTCGCGGCGATGCATTGACGACTGCCGTCGCACAAGAGCTGTGAGGCGCACGAGCCCTCGGGCCCATCGGGGCAGTCGTTCTGTGGATCGGTGGCAACGACGACGGGCGCGCAAACGCCGTTGGGCAAACCAGTGACGGCCAAAAGGCACGCTTCGCAATTCCCGTCGCAGGCCGCGTCACAACAGAGGCCGTCCACGCAGAAGCCGCTCGCGCACTCGGCGGCACCGCCACAGGGCGTTGGATTGCATAACGCCGAGCTGTGCATTTCACAGCCATCTGCAGCGCAGAAGCCGGTCTTCTGACAGTCGTTTCCGTCATTTTCGCATTCATTTTCAGGGTCGGTCTCGCTCGGCGGCGGTCCACACTGACCGTTGGCGACGCCTGTGATCTCTTGCTTGCAGGCTTCACAGAGCCCAGCGCAAGCCGCGTCACAACAATAACCGTCGCTGCAAAAGCCGCTTGCACAAGGCAGGCCCGAGTCACACACCGAACCGTTCGGGTACAGCGAGAGGAGTTCGGTTTTGCCGCTGGCCCCGAGGTCATTGACTCCACCGGTCACCATCACGCGCCCATCGGGCAGGGCAATCACTGCGAACAGGCCGCGCAGCGGGAGGAGTGGCTCATCGACGATGACGACGGGCTGAACACTGTCGGCGCCGTAGGCCAGCGTTGGAGCGACCGTGATATCGCATGGCCCAGCTGAGGAGTTGCTATTGAATGCACAGCCCCCGAATACGAGGGTGGCGCCGTTGGGAAGGGTAGCGACGCCCCCGTTTCGTCGTTGAGACCCCTTGTTGGCTGGCCCGGCTGACCAGCTGTCGGAGGCGATGTCGTAGAATTGATCGGCTCCTGCGAGGCTTGGAGGAAATAGTTGGTCGCCTCCAGAGAAGAGCACACGCTCAGCGCCCAGCGGCGCCAACGCGTGCCCAATCGTTCCGTACGGGGTTATCCTGGGCACTCCGAAGGTCCCGGCTCCGGCAGGATCGAAAAGCTCGCTCGAATTTTCGCAGAACACAGTGTCGTTGTAGCCCGAGACGACGAGCACCTTGCCGTTCGGCAGCAGCAA
>CAITIQ010000187.1 GCA_903892415.1 uncultured delta proteobacterium
GCGCCGGGAGGCAGGTAGGCCGCGAGCGAGAGCTCATCTCCGAGCCCACGCTCGACGTCGGCCAGCGTGAGCTTGCCTGCTTCAGCCAACCGCGAGCCGAGTAGCGCCACCACGTCCTGGTCGTCCATGCGCCCGAGCTCGGCCAGTAGATCGCTCACCGTCTTGCCTTGCTTGCGCCGCAACGAGACGCTCATCCCAGCCACGGCGCCATCCGGAAGCTCGGTCAGCCCCTTGTGCGCAGCCGCCTCGAGCACCTGCGCCAAACGCGGCACGTTGCTGCCGTTGAGCACGCTGTCGAAGCGCAGCTGCCCGCGACTGAGCGCACCGTCGAAGCTCGAGCCTTTATCGGCATAACCGCTCTCCTGCAGCGTCGCTGCGAGATTGCTGGAGACCCAGATCCCCTTCTCACCAGCGGCCAACGTCTCGGCCGAGCCGCCTCGTTGGAAGGCCAGTCCTTTGCTGGCTGCGCGAGCCAGCATGTCGCTGCGCAAGGTGGCATTGGTAGAAACCACAAGGATGTTCGCGCCGGGCAAACGGTCCATGTTGAGCGGCCCTTCACCTCCACCCTTGGGCAGATTCCAGGTATCGGGCCCGGTCTTCTTGAGTTTGAGCGCCTCGGCCAGCTTGTCGCTGATGTCCTCGCGCAGCCGCAATACCAGCCCGTAGCTCTGCTCGCCGCGCATGACCACCACAGCGCCCGCGTAGTTCTTGAGCGCGAGATCGATCAGCGCCGCGTCGAGGCCGAACTCGCGCTCTAGCCAGCCACGCGCGAGATCGGCCAGCGGGCCTGACATCATCGACTGCGCCTGATCGCCCCACAGCGCCTCGAACGAAGGCAGGCCAACGACAAGCCGCGCATCCGCCGGCACCAGCGTCTCCAGCGAGCTCAGCTTGGCCGGCGCGCTCGCCTCGGCATCCTCACCATTGCGTTCGCCGCCCGGAGCGAGCTGCGCACTCGACGTCGCGGAAGCAGCCACGAGCTCCTTCGCGCTGGGCTGCCCTCCACCACAAGCCACAAGCCAGCACAAAACCCCCACGTGGACGAATCGGTTCCGCATGCGCGGCATGCTACCCGGACGTTCGACAGGACTGCCGCGATAAATCTGCCGAACGACCGAGGTTGCGTCGGTCGATCACTCTTTTTCGTCAGCGATGTACAGCTGCGTCCCGAGCCGCACGCTCTTGGTCGTCGGGTCCACCTTGCCGGTCTGGGTGAAGAGGCTCGTCACGCCATCCCCATCAAGATCGCCTTCGGCCGAGATCTCAAAGCCGTCAGCGCCCGGATCCGGGCCTCCACGTGTGGGGCCTTTGTACGGCCCGCCCACCCGAACCTCGTATTGGTAGTACTGCGGCATCGTCATCTCGAAGCGGAGGCACTTCCAACTCGGGTGCCCGTAGTCGACGCCATCGTCGCTGCTCGCCAGCACCTTCATTCCGCGTGGGATGATCGCGGGGACAGGCGGCGCCGACGGGCACAGCTTGTGACTACCGTCCTCCGCCTCGCGCTCGTAGGACATGGTCATGGCGCGCGCGATCGCGCCGACCGTGTTCTTCGCCTCGGAGGCCTTGGCGGAACCGAGGTACGAGCGCACCCCGTAGATCGCGACGCTCGCGAGCACGCCCACCACGGTGACAGCACCACCGGAGCCGCTAGCCGAGAGTTCGAGCCCGCGATCGAACGGCTTGAAGCCAAAGCTAAGCAGCGTCGAAAGGTCGCTGAGCCGTGCGAGGTCGGCGCCGTTCAGGAGCTCGGCGGGCAGCAGCTTCACCAGCGCCCCGACGTCGACAAACGTCGCGACCTGACTCGACGTCGCGACTCCGACCTTCGCGGCTTGAAAGGCCTTCGAGTCGCCCAGCTTGTCCGCCGCCGAGGCCGCCGAAAGCCATTTGACCGTCTCGGCGTGACCCGCGAGCACGCGCAACCGACCGCCTGCGACAGTCATCTCGAGGGGCGCGCCCGGCGGCATGCCCTTCTGCAGCGCCTCGACCAGCCGCTTCGCTACGGCCTCATCTTTGACCGCCACGTCGATCAGCACCGCGCTGAACTCGAGCGGCGACCTCGCCTCGAGTCGGATCGGCTGCCCCGAAGAATAGACCGCGAGCGCGAGCTCGTCTCCCAGCGCGCCGTCGAGCTCGGCGAGCGAGCTAGCGAGGCCATTGCGCAGCGACTCGTCGAGCTCTTCGGCCGCGTCCTTGCCATCGACCTTGCCCAGCTCAGCAACGACGTCGCGCAGCGTCTTGCCCGGTGCGCGCTGCAACGAAACCTCCAGCCCGAACACCGCCCCGCTCGGTAGTGCGGGCAGCGCAGACAGAGGCCGCGCAACCACGACCTGGCCGAGCTGTGGCACGCGGGCTCCGATCAGCGTCAGCTCGAGATCGAGCTTGCCGCCCTTGGGACCCTTCGCGTCGCTCGTGAGCCCAAGCAAAAGCTTGGAGCCCGCCTCAGCCGTTCCGGCACCAGCGGCCCCAACGAGCGCGCCGAGGTCCAGCGCGAGCGAGAGCCCGTCCCCTGCCCTGGGCCGGAAGTTCGGCGACTCGGTGAACGGCTTCTGCTTGCCCGCCTTGGTATCGAGCACCGCCGTCAGCGCTGACTCGTCGTTCGCGAGCACGACCACGCGCTCCTTCTCGAACAGCGTCGCATGGATCGGCATGCCGCCTTCACTGCGCAGCCAACGGTCTTCACCCTTCTTCTCGAACTTCGCCAGCCCGAGCGCCGCCGTCACCAGCGATGCGTCCTTCACGCGCAGCAGCACGGCCCCCTTCGGGTCGGGCTTCGCTGACGTCGCAAAAAGCACCGCGCCGTCGTAGGCCTCGAGCAGCTTGCTGAGCATCGCGGTCGGTACGCCCAGCTTCGTCGAGAGCTCGGTCAGCGCCCCTTCCTCCATCGTCTTCCAGGTGGCTGCATCCATCTGACCGCGCACAACGTCGAAGGACGAAAGACCGACCACGAGCTTCGCGTCGATCGGCACCAGCCGCGTGAGGTCGCTGGCGGCGACCTCGGGCTGCGCTGAACTCTTCGCCTCGGCCGTCGCACTCGCTGCAGAGCTGGGGGCGTCTTTCGAGCCGCACGCAGGGCCGGTGAGGGCGAGCCCCGCGACGGAAAGCCCGAGCATCAGACGGCGTAGAGAGGGAGGGAGTCGCTTCATGCGGGCGATGCTCGCACCCGATCGGGTCGCCGTCGAGGCCCGACGATGACACGTCGCGAGCCTCGAAACCGGCGGCGCGCGAAGCGCTCCGAGTCCGAGTGCAGCGCGCCCAAAGCTCCGCTAAGAGCAGCCCATGAACGCGCGAACGATTGGGTTGGCCTTGCTGCTTGCTGGTTGCTCGGGGGCTTCCTCCCCGCCCCCCGCCGACGGCCACGACCACGACCACGCACATCCTGACCACGTGGCGCATCACAAGAACCACGGCGGAATGCAGCACGACTTCAGCGACGCTGCGATGTGGACCAAGCGCTTCGACGCAGCGGAGCGAGACGCCTGGCAGAAGCCCGACGAGGTCGTGAAATTGCTCGCGCTGAGCGAAGGCATGGTCGCCGTCGACCTCGGCGCTGGCACCGGCTACTTCGGAGCACGGCTCTCCAAGGCGGTCGGGTCGAGCGGGAAGGTGCTCGCGCTCGACGTGGAGCCGAAGATGGTCGACTTCATGACCGAGCGCTTCAAGAAGGAGTCCTTGTCGAACGTCGAGGCGAAGGTCTGCCCGATGACCGGCACTGGGCTTGCTGAGGCCTCAGCGGATCGCGTTCTGATCGTCGATACCTGGCACCATCTCGGGGATCGCGCCGCCTACGCAAAGCACCTCGCTTCGGTGCTCAAGCCGGGTGGTTCGGTGGTGGTGGTCGACTTCACGCTCGAGACCGACAAAGGCCCGCCGAAGGAGCATCGTCTCTCGGCCGAACAGGTGATCGCCGAGCTGAAGTCGGGCGGACTCGTCGGCAGCGTGCTCGCAGAGACGCTGCCCGATCAGTACGTTGTCTCTGCGAAGAAGCCGTGAGGGTAGCGACCGAACGGCGCGGCCTGCGAGCCGCGTTAACGCGAGCGACTGAACTCCAGCGCCTGTTGCTCGGTGGAGACCGTCGACGCCACGCGCAACAGGCCCGTGGGCTCGACCTGCGCGTTCCTCACGCCCGCGTTGGCTTCTTCAGCGATCGAGACGATGGCCTGGCAGTGCTCTAGGTACCGTGCGCCCGCCTCGGTGGGACGCACGGAGCGCGTCGTACGGTCGAGGAGGCGAACGCCGAGCGCCGCCTCGAGCGGGCAGGACGGAGGTCATCAGATTGCGCTACCCGCGGGCGCGAGCTTCACGCGGGTCGAGACCGCATGAAGGGCGATGAGATGGAGCATCTCACTGACGGTCGTGCAGCAATCGACCAGGATCGTGACGTCGTACTTCTCCGCGGCTTTGGAGATCGCGGTGTGCGTGACGCAGTTCTGGGTCATCATGCCGGCGACGAGCAGCTCCCTTACGTCGAGGCCACGCAAGGTCGCTTCCAGCGTCGTCTCATGGAAGGAGTCGGCGAACGACTTCACGACGATCGGCGCGTCGGGCGCGGCCGTGCGCACACGCGCATGGATCTCTGCTCCGGGCGTTCCCTCGTTGAAGAAGGGCGAGAGCCCGAGCTTGGGATCGGCGAGGTGCTGAATATGGATGATCTTCACTCCCTTCGCCGTCGCTTGCTCGATCGCGGCTTCAACGTTGGAGAGCGTCTCCTCCGCATGCCAGAGCGGAAACGCTCCTCCGGGGAAGTAATCATTTTGAAGGTCGATCAACAGCAATGCCTTGTTCATGGTCAGAGTCGTAGCAACCCGGCGCTCTGCTGCGAAGTGGCGGTAATGACGTTCTTCGGGCTATAACTGACACCGTGCTTCCGCACATCGGCATCCTCCAATATCCAGGCGCCCAAGCGGCCGCCGTGTTGGGAATGCGCGACCTTCTGCAGACCGCCATTCGTTTGCACCGACAGCGGGATGGCGAGACGCCGCGGCTCCACGTCCGCGTCCTCGTGATGGAGAGCAGACCCCCTCGTCTGGCGAAACCGCTGACGGTCCTCGTGCTTCCGCCGAGCCTGAGCGAGATCGCGCCGACCGATGGCGCCGGCCAGCTTGCGGGCTGGCTCCGTGCGCAGCACCGGCGGGGCACGATCCTTTGCTCGATCTGTGTCGGCGCGTTCCTCCTCGCCGAAGCTCGCCTCCTCGACGGTCGGCCCGCGACGACCCACTGGGCGCTTGAGTCGGAGTTCGCAGCGCGCTTTCCGCGGGTACGGGTCGACGCCGACCGTCTGATCATCGACGACGGGGATGTGATCACCGCCGGCGGTCTCATGGCGTGGCTCGATCTCGGGCTACTCTTCGTCCATCGCTTCCTAGGGCCCAGCACCATGCTCGCCACGGCGCGCCACTTGCTGGTAGATCCGGGTGGTCGAGAGCAGCGCTTCTATCGCGCCTTCGCACCGATCTTCACGCATGGCGACCGTGCGATCCTCCAGGTCCAGCGATGGCTGGGAGCCAAGAGCGATGGGAAGCTCGATGTGCCTCGGATGGCCGTCGTCGCGCGTCTCGGCGAACGAACCTTCTTGCGGCGCTTTCAACGCGCCACTGGCATGCGACCGACGGAATACTTGCAGCACCTGCGAGTGGGCAAAGCCCGTGAGCTGCTCGAACGGCCAGACATCTCGGTCGAGGAGATTGCTGCGCGCGTCGGCTACGAGGATCCGAGCGCCTTTCGAAAGACGTTTCAGCGACTGATGGGCCTAACGCCGAGCGAGTACCGACGACGCTTCGCACCACCGGTCTTCACCGCGTCGCTCGGGTAGCACGGTTCCCGAGGAACAGGCTCGAGCGACTCGCCGCAAGTATCGCGGCTCACTCCGTCGAGCTGTCGCGGCGCGGATCGTCACCGAGAAGGCCAGGTCCCCCGGCTTCGCGCAGTGAATGCCTCGAGCACCGCGGCGCAGAGCTTGCGGTCGTAGCCGAGCAAGACACGCAACCGCCATGCGCCAGGTACTCCTCGACCTCACGACGCACGAAGGCACAGAGGAAGATCCGTGTCATTGGGCCTTCCCGAGCAGGAGCGGGGCTGCGGTCCGCGCGCTCTTTTGCAACGTAGATACGTCACAGGCCTGGCTGCAATCGGAGGGGTTTCCGGGTAAGGCGGCGCACTCAGCCTGCATTCTGCGTTCTAGCTCTGCCGCACTGACCCCGCGAATCCCTAGGCACGCAATGCGGTTGACCGCTCCCGACATATTGGGCGTCTCCCCTTCAATAGGAACCAGCTTCGAAGGTTTGCTCTAACAAGAGCGGAGCGCAAAGGACTGCGCTGTTTCGTCGGTCAGCGAGAAGCTGCCGTCGGCGGTTTGGTGCGCCAAGAATTCGGGACCGGTAATGCGATAGCCAAAGCCCGAGGAGCACGACTCAGCATCCTGCTCGTATGGGAGAGTCACCAAGTCGAGCCGGTTGTCTCCATCCACGTCAACAAGCCGTTGCACCACCAGACCCTTGGCTGGTTCGTACGGAACAACTCGCTCATTGGCTAGAGCGAAAAGCCGCCCCCGCGAGAAGCTAACGTCTTCGTGAAAGTGGCCGCTGATATGCCAATAGAAGACCTCTTGGCCCTGCATCGAAACCAAGCTGGGGGCGACCACCATTTCATCGATGGACCCGCCGCTCAGATTGAAGGCTTTGGGGTCATGGTCGTCATCGGCATTGAGTGTGGGCACAATCGAAGTCTGCTTGCCCGCCCTATCGGCGTGGGCCAGAGCGACTTGCAGCGTCACCTCTCCCGCGTTGTAGAACACCTTGCGGAAAGCAACAAACCAAGCTCCGTTCTCCGTCTCGTTGCAAAAGCCGATGGGAGCTTGCGGTGTCCAAACGTGCTCCCCAACCTGATCAAGATCGTTGGGCGAAAGCCCGCTCTTGAGCCGAAACAACGCCTCGATTGCGACGCTCGTCTGTGCGGTTGCAAGCGACGGGCAAAGAGGGCCACTGGGCTTGGCCACTTGAGGCTCGGAAGAAGCCGTATTCGGCGCCGAGGCCTCGGCCGCGCTGGTTGGCTGCTCGGCTGGCTCGGCTGAGGTGCGTGCGGCGGGGTTGTGCGCAGTTGGCTGATCGGTGGGCGGCGTGGGCGCGCAGCTCGCCGCGAGCACCGCGATGAGCCGGCGCATCGCAACTTTGGGCATGGCAATAGAACCACCGAGACGCGTGTTCGATTCCACCACGGACGAAAGCTGCTTCGACTTCGCCATGCTCAACGTGCATCGGCTCCAAGATCCCCGACGGGGGACGCCATCAATGCCGCTGCATCACGATGACTCAGGTTCGGTGCGATCTGCCCGCCGCGATGACGGTGAAAATGCACGTTGAGCCTGAGCGCCGAGTCGCCGCGCTGGATGACGCTCACCGCACCGGTCAGCGCCCCCGCGACCGTCGCAAGGCAGAGGCCCTGCTTCGCTCGGCGCTTGACTGAGCGGCTGAGCTCCAAGACGAACCGGAGTGGACGGAGTCCACGCTCTCACGGATAACCCACGACAACCGCGCCATCCAGATCGAGGCGGTTCTTCACCCGGTGAACGGCCTCGGGCACGAGCCAGTGCTACGCCGTCTAGGCGATCACCTGTTCCGTAGGATGGCGCTGTGAGCGTGCCAGATCCTGCACCCTCTAGTGTTGTACAGCTGCGCCCCGTGAGATGGCAGCGTCGCTCAGCTCGCCTCGCGACAATCGCCATTGGTGGGGTGCCTACTTCCGGCCGTCGTGACGGTTGTGCATTGACAGGCAAATGGGGGGGGGGTCTACTCTCCATTGAAAAGACGGAGGGCTTGGGGGCGCTCCGCGAAGGGAAGGATCGACCATGTTGAGCCGATTGGGATTCGATAACCGTATGGGCCGCGTGCCGGCGACGTACGGGTTTGATGTTGGGCGCGGAGGCAATGGGTATTTGGTGAACGTAATACCGAAGACCGATTTCTCCTTTGATGGCCGGGCGCCCGGCGGGACCGACCAGGACGTGCCCATCGCGGTCGGAATTGACAGCTCGGCTTGGGTATCCGGCGTTATCCTGGTCCGCGTTCACTCCAAAAATCTCTGGTCAGGAACGGCAAGTCTCAGCGTTCTTGTGCAGAACATCATGATTGTGCCGGAGGAACCCGACGTGGTTTTTGCGAGCACCACCAACTTGGTCAGCTCGGCGATATCCATAACAAACTTAACGGTGCCCGCGGCGCCGGCGCTCTTTGTGTCGGCGCTCGCGACAATGGGACCGCAACTTCGAGTGCTGGTCCGTTTCGCTCAAGGGGCAACCGCGGGCACCGCACAGACCATCGCCATCGGCGTAGACCTGGTGGGGCGACCGGCCTGAGGGTGCTATGATTCACTTCTTGGTCGACCAGACGATAGAGGAATTGCGCGATTGGGATAACGAGCATGCGGCGGACGCGCTGGTCTCGATCGCGGCGTACGGTCGACCGAGTGACCCGCGCTATGCCGCTATCTGGCATACGTCGACGCGAGCGGGAAGTGAGCCGGCGCGGTTCATTACGGAATCTCAGCCAACAAACGAGCCGGAGGAAGCCAAGAACTTAGCAACGCTAGCTGAGTGGCAATACAATATCTCACCAGTGCTGGTAACGGCCACCGGGGACTTGAGCAGCCACGGTGAGCTAGGCGTCGCAACAACATGGGTCTATGAACTGCATGACCTGCCCGGGAAGGGCGGATCGGGCACTGTCCCCACGCGAGGACTGGTGGCGGATACTCGTGCATTGTTGCTGGACGAGCTTCTACCGCCGCCGGATGCAAGTGGTAATCAATCAACAGAGCCGGATGGCTGTAGCTCACTCGATGTGGTCTGGTACACGTCGATCAAGCCAAACGGCGAGCGCGGAAAGCCAATTCAGCGCTTCTTGGCAGTGGCCCGCGGCGATGACAAGACACCGTACGACCTATTCGAGGCCTCAGCCACAAATCTACAGCTGCGGATCGCTGATACTACGTTTGGAGTGATGCAAGCACCCATCATGAAGAAGGCGCGTGGCAGTTACATGCGCCTGCACGCGGCGATCCCTACGCCCAGAAAGAAGAGCGGCTATCGCACGACCATGATGCACATGAAGCGGGATACCTATGAAGCCTGGCCCGAAAAACTGGAAAAGGACTTCGCCTGCGGCACGATCACCGACGGGCCACTGCGGCGGAGTCAGCTGAAGCCTAACTTTGACGAGCGCTACTACTCGCAGAAGCTCGTGCCACTTGAAGTCCGAGCAAACGGCGTGGGCAACGACATTCGCTTTTGCGTTACCTGGGCCAAGAAGCTCAAGCCGAAGACGCGCTACTTCAGGCTGTGGTCAGGTGCAGAAGACGCCCCGGACGGCCAGATCAGGCTGACGCTGCAACAACCGAGATCCCCTCGGAGCCTTAACGCTCTGCCCTTCCCCGAGTACAGTGAGGCGACCAACCAAAGGTTGTCAATCATACGGAACGCCATTGAAGCCCGCATGCGCGACAAGAACATTAGCAACGCGCAACTGGCGATTGCCGTCAACGGCCGGCTCAAGCTCGTCTGGAGCCTCACCTACGGAGAAGCCGGTTGGACATTGACGCAGCCGCGCCACAAGTTTCGATTCGCTAGTTGTGCAAAAATCTTAACCGCGCTTCGCGCGGTGACCTTGGGGGACGACTTTCTGAACCAGTCGTTGGTTTCGGCGCTGGGCTTGCCCTTGCCCATTCCGGCAAACCTTTCCGCGGAAGAACTTGAAAGCTGGAGCAACTTCTACGGCATCCGGGTGGAAGACTGTCTGCGCAACACAAGCGGGCTCACTTACAAGTATAAACCTTCTATCTACAACGCCGCCTTTGAAGATGGGCGCGCGCAGCTCCCGCTGGCTGCTGGTGATTTTACCTTGGCCTTCCAGAATGGCGCCGTACCGAAGTTGCAGGCGTTTCCACCGCGTCAGACGGAGGGCTACTGCAACGTAGGCTTTATCGCTGTAGGCGAGGCCATTGGAGTGAATAAATTCGGCGACCCACGAGGCTACTTCGCTGCCATGAACGACTTTTGGCCGCTGGATAAAGATCTGGAGCTGGTGCGCATCGTCCCGGCAACCAAGGCTGATAGTTTCACATTTGGCGAAGTCCCAGTCCGCGCTCCCAAAGCGGTGCAGACTGACACGTACGTCGCAGAGACCGTCGTTACTGCCGCAGGCCAACCGCCTCCAGAATACGTATCTGGCGGCTATGGTGAGTCAGACGCTTCTGCCTTGGGGCCCACCGGTGGCTTAAGCATGTCAGCTGCCACGCTGGTGAGGCTGCTGCAGATGATGCACCCGCAGGGGGCCGACTCGCCGCTGCAGGGGACTCGGCTCACGCTGCTGCAGTTGCTGCGCATGCACTCCAAGCAATCCGGCACGGTGGACCGCGTCAGTGATAAGAACGCTGTGACAAGCTCCGATCGCAGCCCGCGATGGGGGCTAGGCTTTCGTACGCGCTTCAAAAACGGACAGAAGGCTGGGCACTTCTCATCCGAGGCCCCTCACGAGGCGGAGGCTTCCTGGGGAGGTGACTTTGACACCGGACAGTCAGGGTACTCCCACACGACCTACTTCTCACCATCGTTTGGTCCCACACAATCCATGAGCATCGCCTTTGTGACTAACTGCGAACAGACACTGCAGGACTTTAACGATGCGATGGGAACCTGGGACGGCGCTATCCGCTACCAAGCCAGGTCCATCTTTGACGACGGAGGCTGGGACAACGAGGTAGACTTGTTCTCAGTGCTAGACCTTGGGTAGGGGCCCGCTTCTCTGCCTTGGCCTGCTGCTCCACGGTTGTGGCGGTGAACTTCCGTTTCCTCCTGAGACGGAGGAGACACAGCCTGTTGAGCCGCAAGGCCCTCAATGCCACTTACCGAAGGAGAATCCGGTTGTGGTGGACATCTCCGGGGAAGATGTTGGCTATCTGTATGCGCTGTTCTCCGACGGTACGGTTTGGTTTTGGGGCGAGGGCTACCCTACACTGCGCTACTACCGTGGGGACGAGAATGAGTCGCTGTGCCTAACGGCGATTGACATGAACCGACACCACGCGGGGCTTTCGTTCGACGATACGATAACGTTGTTGGACTACAATCTGCTTTCGTTCACCTTCAGTGACGTTCCGCATGTCATGAAGCTCCCCGCGGGCGCGAAGCCGGTGGCGATTCAAGCGGACCGGGACTACGTGGCACTGGATGATGAAGGTGGAGTGTGGGTCCTTCTACAACGGGACCCGTCCATCAACCGCCCCGCCTCCGGCGCATTTGAACGATTGGAACTGCCAGCGCCAGCGGTAGCGATTGAGGCCGACGTGGGCTTCTGTGCCCGTCTTGTCAATGGCGAGGTGTGGTGCCAGAACCACTATCCTGACTATAAGAGCCGTTTCGGTCTTGGCGTTGATGTCAAGCTACCAAACTTAACCCGCCTGCCCATTGAAGGCGCTAAGGACTTCTTCTTGGGCTTCTCCACCTCCTGTTGGCTGGACCAAGCGGGAGCCCTGCGATGCGCTGGGGATAGCGTGCCCGACCCAGCGCTGACCGAGTGGGTGCAGCCCACCTACCACCTTATCCCTGACGTGCCGCCCTTTAAGCGAGTATGGCTCCGCCAGCAGGGCGGTGGTTGTGCCCTCGCAGAGGATGACGAGCTTTGGTGTTGGGGTGCGGACGTGTTTAACTTACTGCCGCCCAACCAGGCCCTCCCGCCGACCCCGGTAGGCCGCTTTCCCGGCCTCAAAGACGTCTCAATGACGTTCTACACCACCTGTGTTTTACGGGCCGACAATAAGGTGGTTTGCCAAGGCAGTAGCTCCGAAGACAACAGCTGCAGCCCTCCGGATGAAAACGGCTGGTGGACCATCACCTTTGGCGAGTGCGGCGGCGGTGGGCTTTAATATGCAATGGAACCAACCTTTCGAGGCCGAGGCAGAGCTTGGGCTCGGCGCTGACGAGTCTGAATTTGATCGCGAGAACGAGGTCATTCCGCTGATCAAACGCGCCACCTACAGCTTTGACGGCCGCACCTCCTCCACACAAACGTTGGTGCTCGCAGACGGGGTGGACGCCACGCGGATGCGTGTTGGTGGGCTTGTGATGCTGGTTCACAATCGAACCGGCTGGGGGACCACCGCGGACCTTTTGATCTTGGTGAACAACGTGAGCTTCAGCCCGGATGAGCCCGACGTAGCGTACGTTGATGGCTCACGCAACGTGGGAAACTCCACGTTGATTCAGCAAACGCTGCCAGTCGTCCCGTTTTACGAGGTTGTTGGTCTAACCCCGCC
>CAITIQ010000188.1 GCA_903892415.1 uncultured delta proteobacterium
ACTACGGTCGACATCCAGTAGGAGTTATAAAGACCTGTCGGTTCTGCGTTGAGAGTTACTCCCTCTAGCCCACCGAGGTGCTCCGAATAGAGCGAGAAGATACGACGCTTCTTATCCAAGAACTGTTGCAGCCTAGACAACTGACCAAGACCCATTGCCGCTTGGACCGCACTCATGCGGTACTTGAAGCCGACCTCCTCGTTCTCAAAGAAGAAGTCACTGGGTGCGCGCCCATGATCTCGGAGGCGGAGGACTCGCGCCAGAAGGTCGCCGTCATTGGTAACGAGCATACCGCCCTCCCCGGTGGTCATCGTCTTGGAGCCGTGGAACGAGAATGCGCCCACATCGGCGAGCGAGCCCGCGCGTTGGTTCATCCACGAACTACCAATAGCCTCGGCCGCATCCTCGATAAGCCGAACGTTGGCTGCACGGGCTAGCCCCCTTAGGCGCGCCCAGTCACACATGCCGCCATAAAGATCGACGCCGATGATCGCCTTGGTCCGCTTTGAAAGGCAATGCTCAACGCTCGTTGGTGCAATGCACCAGGTCGTCGGGTCGACGTCGGCGAAGATCGGGGTCGCTCCCAAGTACAATACCGGGGCAACTGTCGCGATCCAGGTGATGTCCGGAACGATGACCTCGTCGCCAGGTCCAACGCCCATCGCCGCGAGAGCGAGGTGAATAGCGGAGGTGCATGAAGGCAATGCGACCGCATGGCTAACACCCACGTAGCCAGCGAACTCCTGCTCGAATCGAGATTGGTATTGATTGGCGCCCTGATAAAAGCCACCCCGCGCAGCGTCCGCGACCAGTGACACCTCCAACTCAGAAATGTCGGGTCCAGCGACTGGGATACGATTGGTGAGCGCGCCTTGAAGCGGAAGTCTCATATCATGTCTCCAACGCACCGGAGCCACCCATTGGGGGCCACCGTGATTTGCAGTTTGGCATCAATGTCTGTATCGACAATGAACCGATCATTCTCCTTTAGGAACTCGTCGATAGCCGACAAGGGACCGTTTCCAGGTCCCCATGGTCGCCCTTGGGAGTAGCTCTCAGGTAGGAACTCCAGGAGAGTGTCGAAGACGACGAGGTAGCTGCCCTTCTGCACCAACGATGAGTACAGCCTCAGTTCCTCGAGAACATGGCCCTTCTCGTGGTGCGAGTCGAGGCACACTATGACTCTGGAGGCGTTGCCTACGGCTGCCTTTACTGCAGAAAAGGTTTCCTTCGCTATTGATGAGCCCTGGACCAGCTCAATGCGTGACGCCATGCGATGACCTTCGATTGCCTCGCGGTTGTGGCTGCGGATGTCGATGTCGACCCCAATCACCTTTGCCGGTTGGTCAATCAAGTGCAGCATGGACGCGTAGAAGACGAGGGATCCGCCGCGAGCTACGCCAGTTTCAACAATAGCTTCCGGCTTGATCTCCCAGATGAGTTCCTGCATAGCGACTAGGTCTTGTGGGACCTGGATGATCGGGCGGCCCATCCACTTAAAATGATATGGGTAGCGATAGGGACCTACAGCTCTTGCCCAGTGTCTCGCGAGCGCGGGAAGGTCGCGGTCCCGCTTCATGGCCTCGATGTCCAGCCGATGTTGTGCCTCGAAGGCAGCAGAGTCGTCCGAAGAGGCTGTTTGCGTGGATGATTCGCCTCGAGCGTTGGAGGCGCCGTCTAGTGAGTTGTAGGTGTTGCCCATGTCGAGCTGTGCGATGCAATTAGTGTGCGCCCACCCGGACCAACGTTGGCGAGCAGGTCCAGCGCGCTCACATAGGGGGTGAAAATGCCGTGAAGTTGGGGATATTCGCGGCACTCATAGTTCATATACTGAACGTCGATACCCGCCGCTTCGAAGGCCCCGTGGTCCAGGTAGTTCTTTCCGCCGTGGCCACTGACGTAGGTGGTGGCGCCAA
>CAITIQ010000189.1 GCA_903892415.1 uncultured delta proteobacterium
GGCTGTTGAGTCGAGCGTGGCGACGTTGGTGATGCTGGCGAGCGAGGTCCAATCGGGCGTGGTGGTATACGCTGTAGCGAGTTTGCGATCGCTGGTGAGGCTGTTGCCTTTGAAGTCGTAGCTTTCGCTTTTGATGCGGCCTGCGCCGTCGAAGAGGCGGATGGGTTTGCCGCGGAGGTTGTTTACTTTGGGATCAGTAATCCCTGTACCAGCAGAGTCGCCATAGACGGTGCGCTGAAGGAGGACTTCGGCTGCGGCGCCGGGCTTTAGGTGGAGATGGGTGGGTCTGCGTAGAGCGTCATAGCTGAGGCGAAAGACCTGAGCTCGATCGTCGAAGCGGCGGATGAGGGCTCCGCCGACGTCGTGGAAGTTCCAGCGGCTGCCCTTATCGAGGTTAGTGTCTTTGAGGACTTTGCCTGCCATCGAGTAGACGTTGGTCTGGCAGATGCGTCCGAGGGCGTCGGTGACGGTGAGGACTTGGCCTTCAATGTCGAGTTTGGTGCGGGTCTCGTGGAACTCGTCGGTGGTGCCTACTTTGTTATGGGCGATGACGAGGAACGCTCGGCCGAGCGAGTCCATATGGGTCTTGGTTGGGGTGGCGGCGTGGAGCTGGGTGAGCGTTAAAGCACGCTGTTCTTGCAATGATGGTGTTGGCAAGGCGGTGGGGATGCGTTTGGTCTTCCACCTATTCCCCGGCTCGTCGACGGTGTCATTGGGGTCGTAGGCGGTCTCGAGCCAGGGGCTGCGCTCTACGCGTGAGTACGTGCCATTGGGGAGGTCGGTGCGGATTGCGCGGCCGATTCCATCATAGGTGATGACTGGTGTGACGCCGGTGGCGACGATCTGGTCTTCGTTCTCGTATTCGTTGTTTGACGAGAAGTAGGGCTCGTATTGTTTTACGGGGTTGCCCTTGTTGTTGAGCACGGTGCGTCCGGTGCCGACGTAGCGGGCGGGGCCGCCGACGGAGGCGGGCTCGGCTTGGGCTTTGGTCATGACGACGGCGCCGGAGCCATCGGAGAATACGACGCTCTCTTGGAACTTAGGCGTTGGGCTTGTGCCGTGGGTCTCGCGGGCTTTGACCTTTACCCAGTTTGGTTTCTGGGCTGTGTCCCAACGGGTGTAGTCGTAGCTGTATTCGACGGTTGGGGCTGTGATGGTATCGCCGTCGCTGCTACCGACTTTGCCTTTGACGGCCATGGCTTTGATCATGCCGAGTGCGTCAAAGGCTGCTTCTTGGCGATTGCCGTTTGGGTCGGTTAGCTCTTTGGGTGCTAATACGCGGTAGTCGTGACTTGCGCTGACGATGTTGGCGAGTGGGTCTGTGACGGTGAGGGCGAAGAAGTTGTAGGCGTCGTAGGCGATGGTGGTGGCGTTGTTGAAGGGATCGACGACGCTGGACGGTAAGTAGAACGCGCCCGCATTGAAGACTGCGTGGCCGCTAGGGAGCCAATGGCCGGCCGGTGTCGCTGCGCTGGTGCTCGGAACCCACATGCCTGCGGATAGGTTGACGTACTTGCCTTCCAACACGAGTGCATCGAGCTCGCTGGAGTTCGCTTTACCCGCGTAGGCGCCTGAGATCAGGCCCGGCGTCATGTCGAGCACGTAGCTCTTGTAGAGCAGGGCGCGAGTGTCGGCGGTGCCCTGCAGAAGCGGAGCGAGGGCGGTGTTATTGTAGTACTGCGCGCATTCGTGTTGGACGAGGCGCTTCTGGAGGCCGCTTGTGGCAGCTACTTCGTAGTTGAGGGTGGCGGCGCTCGTGAAGTTGGTTTGGACGTCGCCAACGCTGAAGAAGCCATTGCTAAGGGGCGGAGTCTGTCCGGTGAGGTCCCAGGTTTTGGCTTCTACCGGGATGCCGAGTCGGTGGCCGCTGGCGGTGGCGTCGAAGTGGACGAGGTTGCTCTCGGTGACGACGCAGGCGACGACGCTCTGTTCGGCGTGGGCCGGAACGCGGCGGGGGTAGCTGACGGCGGCGCCTGTTGTGACGTTGCCGTAGGCGTCAATAATGAGCGGGAGGGATTGGCTGGTACGAGGATCGTTGGCTACGCGGTCGTAGGCCCAGCTGCGGCTCTCTTTGGGGACGGGGTGGAATACGCCGGGGAGCTGGGGGCGGCCTGATCCGAGGGCGTTTTGGGGCGCTTGGAGTTTGCGGACGGTGACGCAGGTCTCAGTGACGGCGTGAGGGATTGCCTGTTTGGCGAGGTCGCCGTCGAGTTCGTAGATCTCGCTGCGGAGGGTTGTGCCGCGGAGTGCCCTTGCGGCCTCTCGGAGTTCCTGCGGAGTAAGACCGGCAGGCAGTGTGCATTCGAGGTGGGGGACGCTGGCTAATGCTGTATCGCCGTTCCAGTATTCAGTGAGATACTGGGCGCCTTGTGCTGCCCTCTCCTTCCAGGCACCGGTGTGGAACCAGGTTTTGGTTAGGACGGGGGCCTGGGGTATTTCATTGTTGATGGGGGCTGGGTAGGTGGGAAATAGGCCTTGGCCGTGGTCTTTGCCGAATAGCTCGGCGTCGGTTTGTTCGACGTAGCCGAATCCTCGGAACTCGCGTTCGTGGGTGTCGTAGTGGCCGTGTCTGTAGCGATAGGTTGTTATGAGGCGGGCGCGGCGGATGGCGTCGTAGGATTCGACTCGTTCTACTACGTGGACGGGGAAAGGTAGTTTGGTGACCCAGGGGCGGCCTGCTAGGCGGTCTTGGACGTAGAACTTTGTGGATGGGGCGTATTGCATCTTTACGATGCGGCCCATGTGGTTATCGACCTCGGTTAGGAGGTGGGGTTTTACGTGGTTGAGGGGGTCCCAGGCTTTGACGAAGAAGCCGGGGACGGTGGTGGACCAGAGGAGGACGGAGGTGCCGCTGCCGTAGAAGTCGACGAATTGTCCGTTGTTGGCGACTTGGGGCGGGATTCCGGGGAAGGTTTCGGCTGGGGCGAAGCTGTTGCCGGATTGGTTTCGATAGACCTGTAGGCCTTCGTTTGTGAAGTAGCAGAGGTCGGCGGTTCCGGTGCCGTCGAGGTCGGCGAGGCGGAGGCGTCTGGCGTCGAACTCCAAGGGGACGGGGGCGAGCCAGGGCGGGGTGTCCATGCGGACGGCGGCACCGAAGCGGCCGTGGCCGAGGTTGGGCCAGTAGACGACGCCGGCGTGGGTGACTCGGACGATGTCGGCGAGGCCGTCGCCGTTCATGTCGGCGATGGTGACGCTGACAAAGGCTTCGGCGAAGAGGGTGCGGGGACCTTTTTCGGGGTCGGGGTCGATGGGGATTCGGCGTGCGTGGCCGAAGCCTTCGCGGCCGAGGGAGGGATACCATAGTAGGTGGTCGCCTCGGGTGATGAGGATGTCTTCGAAGCCGTCGCCGTTTAAGTCGAGGAGGCGGACGTTGGGATCGTTGAGGTCGACGGTGGGGAAGGTTTTAAATGGTATAAAGGGGGCCCAGCCGTCGGCGGTGCGTTCGGCATAGCCGGATTCGTTGCCGGATCGGAGGACCATGGAGAGGGTGCCGGCTCCGGCGATGTCGAGGAGCTGGACGGGTTTTGCGGCGATGGAGGGGACGCTGCTGAGGAGGGCGGCGCCTTGGAGGCTGCCGCCGTTATTGCGTTTGAAGCGGTGGGCGCTGCCGTAGTCGATGAGGAGGCCGGGGAGGCCTTCTTGATTGAGGTCGACCCATTCGGCGTTTTGGCCGACGGTCATTTGGGGGTAGTCCTCGCCGAGCTCGGTTTGGCTTAGGTCTTTGATGGACTTGGAGAAGGTGTCGGCTGTGTAGCTGAAGCTGACGGGCGGGAGGGTTGCGCTGTCATAGGTTGCGCCGTTGTGTTGGTAACCGCGGAGCTGGGCACTGGTGAGCTTGGAGAAGCGCTTGTTCTCTTGATAGGTGAGGTCGAGCGATCGGACGAGGGTGGGGTTGGGTGCTAGCTCGCTGAAGCGGTGGAACATGAGCACGCGGCGGCAGAGGCGATAGGTGCGCAGCTCGAAGCCGGGGCGGAAGGATGAATACATATCTTGGCGGCAGGGCCAAGGCACGGCTTCGGTCGGGGTGTTGCTGGTGTGTTCGCCGTAGTCGAAGACGAGTTCGAAGCAGAAGTCGGTGGGCGTGGTGGAGCCCATGACCTTGTTGCCGTAGCGGACGCGTTTTAAGTACTTGTTGGCGGTGACGGGGGCGAGGCCGTCTTTGTGATGAGTTTCACTGGGTTTGCCGACGGGCTCGTTGTCCCGGTTCTCGGCTTTGTATTCGTAGAGGACGACGTTGCCGCGGTCGTCTTCGGTCTTTTCGAGCAGCCAGGAGTAGACCTTATGGGCCCAGTTTGGGTCGGTGATGCGTGTCGCTGCGGTGGAGCCAAAGGTGCTCTTGATGTTGTCTTTGGTGATGGCTCGCCAATGGACGCTCTTGGGCGGTGAAGCGCTTGTGTCGATGGTGGTGACGCGTTCGATGATGGAGAAGAGGCCTTCGACGCGGGGGCGGTAGCGGTCGACTTTGGTGGTGACGCTACCGACCGTGCTGGTGGTGGTAACGCGGGCGCCGAGAGCGTCGAGCGTGGGGACGAGGTCCTCGGCGCCGGAGAGGAGGAAGAGGTCGCTGTCTTCGCTATCGAGGTATTCGGGGAGCTTTTTGTCGGTCTTTCGGGTGATGGCTGGAAGGCTTACTGCCCAGCCGAGGCCGAAGGGGGAATTGCCGCCGCCTGAGTCATAGGAGAGGCCGAGATCGGGCGTGGGGCCGCGGGGCGCGGGCGAGATGGGAAGAGGGACGCCAAACGAAGCTGTACCGGTGGCGGAGTTGACCTTGAAGGTCTCGCCTAGGCCGCGGATGGCGCCGCCGCCTTTCGGCAGTTCCATCGCCGGAGCAGACGAGACGGAGAAGGATCGCTTGGCCGGCGCGGCTTGGCCCGCGAGGGCCTCGCGGGGCGTGGCGGCTTTGGGCTGTTCCGGCGCTGGCGCAGGGCTTCGCTTGGAGTCGTCTTCCATGGGTCGGCCTCAGGTGAGCGAGTACGTGAAGGCGACCCAGAGGTCGGTGATGGGAAACCCACCGGTGGGGGTAAACGTCCAGGTTACATCCGGTGTCGATCCGGTCACGCTGAACTGCCAGACCTTGTAGTTGCCGATCGAGCTGCTGGTGCCCACAGACACAGTTCCCGGGGAAGCCGCGATAGTGCCGAAGGCTAATGGTTGAGTTGTTGCGTAACGCGCGTAGACACTAACGGCGCTGACTGGATTGGCTGAAGCGAAGGTCCGGTTCTTACCCTTTGGGAAAGACGCACTGGAGGTGGTAACCGCAAACGAAGCGGCTCCCTCCTTGAATGCGGCCCAGGCGTCGGGGTTCGTTTGGGGAATGCGCCAGAGCAGCTTCTTGGAGGTCGTTTTCGGGACGGTTCCTACCCTGCCTTCGCGGGCGGTGTAGCGCAGCTGCATGACGAGGTCGGTGATGCTGTCGTAGTTGAACTCGTTGCCGCCGGTGAGCTCGAAGCGCCATTGAGGACCGGTTTGGCTGTGGACGCCGCGATACTCGAAAGGCAAGTAGCGCTCGTCGCGGAAGTTCAACTCGAACAGGCCTGTGTCATTGGCGGCGCCAGAGGTGGCGATCAGAGCCACACCGGCGTTGTCCTGGGTGGCCGAGGTGTCGGTGGGTTTGAGCAGGGTCTCCGAGCGAGACAGGGTGAGGGAGCCGTTGACGCTCTGATACGGGCCGGGCGTGCATTGCAGCGAGACATTGACGTTCTTGAGACGACGCATGTGGTGCGTGGGGAAGTCGTCGTCGAACAGGCTCATAGGCAGCGTGAACTCGGCTCCGTTGACGACGGCCTCGCGCAGCTTCATGAAGGCGTCGGGATCCAACTGGGCAATGGATATTGTCTTTACGATCTCGTGTTCGCGCTTGTTTTGGGTGTGGTACGCGGCATCCATGCGGCGTAGGTCTGTGCCGAGCTTTTCACCCGCTAGCAGGCCTTTGCGGAACCCGTCCCATGCGCCGAACTTGATGAAGGTCTGCGAGGTGTCGCCGCGTTCATGTTGGAACGCACGCTCCGCCTGTCGGGCCATCTCGTAGGCGAGCTTGTAGGACTGATGGTAGACAGCCGATAGTTGGCCAACCATCCAGCCGTAGAGTTCTTGGCTCGTGAACTTGGTCCGTAGGAAGCTCTCCACTTCCTTGCTTTGTCGAAGTTGTTGTTCGAGCAAACGCAGCTCTTGATTTGCGAGTTCGGCGCGGATCTCCGCCGCCAAAACTTGCTTTTCGAGTTGGGCAATCTCGAGCTTGGCTTGGTTGGCCTGGAACTTCCAGTCGTCCATGCGCCGCTGATAGCCGGACAGCGTGCTCGTGATCGAAGCTGCCTGGGAGACCGCGCGGCTGCCAAGCTCAAAGGCCTCTCCGGCTCCAATTGCTGAACGCGACACATTCTCCGCGCCATATTTGAGTAGGCCGACCGGACTGGATATTCCAGCTCCGCCCGCAATGCCGTCGGGCCCTGCCGAAACCTGAGCCCCGCCAGTCTTGACGAGCTGTCCAACGACACTCAGCCCCTCCGCAACTTGCTGGAGTGTCATCGCGGTGATTTCGCCCGCGCTCATGAAGTCGCGGCTCTCATAGTAGTCGCGCCGGGCCTCTGCGGTGGCAAGCGACCGTTTGGCTGATTCAAGGTTCTCGCGGGCCTCTTGCAGCTGGTTCCTGCGGATTTCGCGGCTGAGTTCTTGATTGGCGATGTCGTGGGAAGCGCGCAGCTGGGTGAGCTGCTCGCCGTCCTTCTTCTCGAGCGCGGAAAGAAGGGTGTTGCCGAGGCTGGTGAGCGCGTTGACGTAGTCGCCAGCGCGCGCCGCCAACATGCTGTAGCGGTAGGGTGGCGTGGCGACGTTGAGGTCGTTCATTACCGAGCCAAGGTCAAGACCGGCCGCGCGTGCTCGCACCAACAGCGCAGGGTCGATGGGAGGCTGAAAGAGCGGGAGCGCGCGCACGACGCCCTCCAGATTCTGGCAATGACGAATCTTGAATAGACGATCGGAGATCGTATCCCAGTAACCGAAGAGCTTCTCGTTCTCGGGTACACAGAAGTACGTGGACCCAGCGACGGTCACGGGCACCTTGGCTCCTCCGTTGCAAACAAAGCCGCTTGGAGGCACCGGAGGAACGATCACCTCGGTGTCGACCACGGCATTGCCAAACACGTCGACGTTTGTCCCGAGTTGCTCGTAAGACTGAGCAGGCGGGTCTTTGGGATCGGGGATGAGGTTTGGCTTGGGGCCAAGGATCTGCAGCGCGTGCAAATAGAGTTGAGCCGCCTCATTGATCGTCTCGAGCGTGTCCTGCGCGAATAGGTAGTCGCCCCATTGCAGCAGGTTCTCGATGTACTTCTGAACGACAGCCTTCTGATAGGCCAGAATGCGAATTCTTGCGATTGCGTGAGGATCGAACGGGTCGTTCCTCCAGGTGTGGACCTGCTGAGAGAACGTTGCCGAGGGCGCAGCATCTGCCCAGGCCGCCATCTCAACCGCATAGGCATTTTGCGCGACGCCTTGAAGCTCTGCTTGAATGCTGGCGAGGTCCTTGTTGTCCGCGAACGGCTTAAACTTCCAATAGCGGGTATGCGCGTCAGCTACCGGTACGGTGCTGCCATCCGTTGGATCGAAGATCGTGTGGAACCAGTCTCGAGCTTCCGCGAACTTCCCCTCCTGCGTTAGACGAGTCGCGATCAAGAGCGGGGCGTGAAAGAAGAGCTCCCAGTTGTAAACGCCATAGGGGCTGCCGTAGCGGAAGTCGACGTTGAGCGGCTCCACCACCGAGACGAGCGAAGTTGGGCTGAAGCCTGTGAGCGGTGTCGTTTGCTCCTGCGGTGCGACAGCGAGTTGCGAAGGGCGAAGTAAACCGTCGAGTCCATCGATCGCCAGTCGACGACGGAAGTCGTTGATGAACGGATGATAGAAGGGCTGAACGGCGAAGAGCTTCTGGGCGTTCAGTGCCACAGCAGAGACAACACCGGACTCACTGCTTACGAGGCTGTTCTGCACTGTCTGGGTGGTCGGCGCGAACCGACTCGTTAGTTCCACGTACAAGCTCCGTGTCGGGTCTTGGACAATGTAGTGCGATCGCTCTTTCTCTGTGCTCTTCCCACGGTTCATGACGACCTGCGTCCAGGACGGAACCGCGCTGAAAACAACCTTGGGTTCGGCCGCTACATTGCTAACGTAGGCTTTGAACTTACCTCCGATAACGTTGAAGCGTTGAAAGAAGCCAAAGCCGTTGGGATTGACGACTTCAACCGTTTGCGGAGACACAGTGCACAAGATGTTGCTGCCGTAGCTTCCGAGGCTGTCCGTAAGCTCAGCTGGAGCCGCCTTTGCGTTCAGTCTGCGTGTTCCAGGGTCAAATACAAACTCGCCAATTGCCGAGGCTGCGTACAAGAGCTTCACGGTGAGGTTGTTAGCGCCCGTCTCCGCGTTCGTCAGGGAAAGGGCGAAGCGCGCTGGGGAAGCCTCGAGCGGGATTAACTCAGTAGCCGCCGAGACGGTTGACCAAGCACCCTCACGCAGTTCGGCAACTGAGATCGTCACGCTCGCTCCGAGCGGAGCCGGAACCGCGGCTTGGAGTGTCGCGGTGCTGGCCAAATTGGCCTTGGCCGCCGCTATCGCGTTTTCGGTCATCGTCCGCGCTGGCTCTTCGAGCGTGGGTAGCAGCGCCTCGAGCTGCTGAATCTCAATTGGTAACTCGGGCAGGTTCCCTGGCGTGGTTACACCGACTTCCACCTGCTTGGGCTTGTCCTCAATCGCTGCCCAAAACAGATACAGCCGCCCGTTTATGCTAGCTGGCAGTATGTGTTCACCTTGGACATCGACGTCCAGCTTCCGCCAAGGGCTCCACCCGCTCGAATCGCGCATGCGATGGAAGTATCGATGGGGCTTTGGGGTGCGTCCGATGACGTGCACTCGGGTTTTGTTTCCCGAGGTGAGCGAGAAGCCGCTCTGGTCTTGCTTCTCTGTGTGCAACCCGACGACCTCCAGGTGTCCCACCTCGGCCAGACCATCAAGGTAAGCGCGATAGGCCTTCTCCGCGTTGTCGTGAGTAAGTGGGCCTTCGAGCAACGCCGTCTCCAAGGCTGTGAACAAGGGGGTCTTGTCAGCCCGCAGTTCGGGTTCAATCCAGTTCTCTGGCCATAAGAATACTTTGCGGTTGGCTTCCCAAAGTCGATAGGCACGCATCCACTCCCATTCGCGCGCCAGTTGCTTGGTGGGCGGAAGCGTCGGCTCGAGGTTGAGCAGGAGTCGATTGGTGAAGGATTGAAGAGACCCGTTGGCTGCGACGAGGCGAGAAGTCAGCGCGCACGGGCTGGTCTCTACATCAATGAGGAGTTCCTCGAAGAGACGGGTTGGCGTCGTCAGATTCAGGTTGGTGAGCAACAGGCCTACCAATGCGCCTCGTTGCTTCTCTCGAAGTGGGTCGCGCAAGGCGCGACCCGTTTTGGCCCACGAAGCGTCGTCCGCCTTTGCGCGCGCGACTGACTTGATCTCTCTCGCAACCAGCAGCGCGTTGCCCGCAGGACTTTCAACGTTGCTGGCCGTGGGCAAAGCCGCCTCTGGGTCGAGCCAACCGACGATCTGGGCCCCTGACGCGCCGAACCGCCTGACCACCTCCATACAGTCAAAGATCCGTACGAGCAGCTGCTCATTGCCAAACGCCGCGGGGAGTGGATCTACGCCACCATTTAGACGTCGAGCGATGGCACTTAGATCGGACTCGAGAAATGAGGTCTCAGCAGCAAGCCGAGTGTAAATCGCCGGCAAGGTGAGGGTGGACGCAACCTTGAGAAGTGCCACCAGGGCCTCACCGCCCGCTGGGTACCGATCCCGGAGCCACACCAATTCACCCAGGCGCAGCACAGCCGCAAACTGGTTGCGCTCTGCGAGCGTCATCGCTGCGGCAGCAGGCCTGGCTGTCGGCACACCTCGCAGGTCGAAGAACCCGACCGCACCGAGCGGATAGAGATAGTCAAGCTCGGTTGCACCAAGTCCGAGCTTGGTAACAAACCTGGCGACCTTATGAATATGCTTAGCGTAGTTCAGCCGGTTCGCCTCCGTCGCGTTGGGAACCGCCCACTGAGTCAGCGGAATGAATTCCCCAACCCCAACGCCAGCAACCCATCGCAGGATACTAGTCTCGACGCCGCCAGCCTGTTGGTTGCTTAGCAGAGCCGCCGCCACCTTCGTGTCGACGCCGAAGGTGCGACTTACCCACGTGAGCACGGCCGCCCGACAAGCGACATAGCGGCCCAGTCGTTGCGAGAGGTACTCGGCACGCGCCGTCAATCCAGTTAGTTTCGTCGCGACCGTCACTAGCTTGGCGACGGCATCGACGGTGTCGCCTAGAAAGCGACTCAAGCTTCCCTGAATGAACGTCGTCGCTGGCGAGCTCGCCAGCGTGTCGTTGGCAAGCGCTGTCAGCTCACTTGCATCGGAACCGCTTAGCAGCAGGGCCCCAAGACTCTTCAGCCGTGAGCCGTCGACGTCGGCGATCTCTTTCGCTTCATTCGCTGCTTTCTCGATCTCGAGGAGCAGCTCTGCGTCCCATCCCTTCAGTTGCTCGGTGGTCGGCTCCAGGGCGCTCTCTAGCGTGGCGACATGTCGAACGAGATAGTGAACCTCGTCGACCGTTAGCCCAGTTCGGTCGAAGCGCTCCACGAGACGAAGAAAGCTCAGGGTCGTGTCGGGAACAGCCGCGGAGCCTCCCACGTCTTGCAATACGTTTAGTCCAGAGAAGTGGCGAAGCACCAACGTGTCTTTGAGGGGACGACCCAGTGCCTGGCTGAAGGAAGCCAGCCGGTAGAGCAACGAGGCACGACTGATGTTGAGAAAGTTGGTGCTGTTAAGCGTTGCGTTTGCAGCGGTATCAAGTGCTAGCTCGAGCGGCGCGATCGTCGGATCGATCAAAAGTCCAAGCTCCCGATCGGTCAGCCCAAGTGCTGCACTTAGACCACTTCGAACGCTCGCAATGGTCGAACTCAAGTCCGTATTGACGGTAAGCATTTGAGCAAACACGGTCTGGGACGAGGACTGGACCTTCTTGTCTAGGAAGACGCGCTCGAACAGGGAGCGCTCCCAACGATTGAGCCTGTCGATGTTCGTGAACCAAGCTAGTGCCGTTAGCGCGGAGACGCGCAGTCTGGACCAAAGCTCCTTTAGGCTGGCGAGCTTCTGAAGGGCTGTAGTGTCGAGTGCCGAAGTCCCTACCCAATCGACCAGCCGGCCAGCGTCCGTGATGGAAGTCCCGAGCGCCGCGCGTAGCCGTACGAAGCGGTGCAGATAGTGGCGGAGTGCATCCGTCGTGAGACCGTCCACCGTCAACGTATTCAGATCGCAGGTGGCTGTGGTTGGGAAGTTCACACCGTTGGCGTTCGCCCAAGCCGTTGCGAACAGCTCCTGCAGTTCGGCGAACGTCAGCCCAGCACGAACCATCACGGTGTTCGCGAGGCTGAGCGATGCAGGCCACCCTGCTGAGCTAAGACCCCAATACCGGTAGACCTCGGCGGGTGTGGTCGACATCGCGATCGTGTCGAATTGTGCGGGCGCGATGCGTAATCGCTCAATCGCGAGGTGCCGACTGTTCGCGCCCGAGGTTGGGGCAAACTTCTCAATCAGCCTATCGCGAGAGAGGCCCAAGTGTTCCAAGTAGACGCGCGCTTCCTCTTGCCAGAGATGAAACGGGACGATCAGCGGGTGTGGCGCAGTTGCAAGCGTGATGTAGGCGGTTGCGTGCTCCAACGGATAAAGCACCTCCGGCTGCGCCGCGAGTTCCTCCGCTGTTGCGAGGGTGTCAATCGGTAGCGGCGCCGCTGGCCAGTTAGGCCAGCTTGCCGCCGCGAGCCGTACCTCGAGAATTTCGTTAACGACGTCGATTGTTGGAAGCGGCGTGAGCGCGTTCTCACAGGACAGGGCAAGGCGGTCCAGATCCGGTCGCCGCGCAAGCAAACTATCCCTCGCATTCCCCCCGCCAGTCTTCGGCACGCGCTCGAGCATCTCAAGAACATCGACAAGGTAGGCGCCCGGAGAGAGTACCGAGCGACAGTGTTCGCACACGCACTGGTCGAGCGACCCAAAGAGCGTATCCCAATCGGCTAGCTTCGCGGGTAGACCGCTGGTCATCTTCTTCGCCCCGTCTGGTAGGACGAGGAAGTTCTTTCGATTCAGCCGTGGACTGTGTTGAGAGCGAACAACCGCCGCCGCGGTTCCACGCCAGCAAGCCTTGTCGTAGATGGCGGACGCGTTTGTGAGGGTTGGGTACTTTGCAAGAAAGGCGTCCCGCCCGAGCTGATGGATCGCGTGGGAACTCTTGACCGGATCAACCCCGCCAAGCAACACGCTGACTTCATCCCAGCTTTCCGTAACGTGGAAGAGGCGTTCAATGTCGCGAAGCCGCCGAACGGCTTCGTCCTTGTCTGCCTGCAGCGTAAGCGTGGCGAGAGCTGTGGGGACCTCAACGAGATAGCGTCCCACACGCATGTTCTCGAACTCGAAGCCAGCATTGACCGATGCCTCGAAGAAACGGCGCAACGGGCTCGTCGCGACTTCATCCTGTACGACGCGCGCCTTGATCCGAACCGAGCGATAGCGGCTCTCAGCGCTCTTCAGCAGGAAGTCTCGGTAGTTGATTCGTTGGGCCGCTAGATTCGCTCCAGGGGTACCCAGCGGAACTCCCGTTAGGCCATTTATGACGGTGTCCCAGTCGCTCGCCTTGTACTTGGCGAGTTCGCGAGCGTCGTCCAACAAGGTGCTGTTCGTTATTCTCGTGTGGAGCGCCTGCACCATTGGAAAGTAAGCCCCTGCAATCGCACTCGCTTCAACCGCGAAGCGAAAGCGTCGGCGGGCCGTGACGCTCAATCCAAGGTTGGCCTCGACGGAGGCCCAAAACTCGGCTCCAGTACCCTCAGCGTCTAACGCAAGATCAAGAAAGATGTCCCGTTCTCCAGCGCTCGTCCCTGGGGCATTGTCCACGAGCGTACCTAGACGGAGCTTTCCCGAGCCACTCTGTCGGAGGGCGTTACGGCCTGCCGCGCGCAGATTAGCGGTAAGGTTTGGGTCAGTCGTGATTGAGGCGGGGATTAGTCGATTGCTAACCGCATCTTCTAGGACCCTACGCAAAACCGGAGTGCGATGGGCAAATACATCATCGCCGCTGGCGCCGATTCCCTGTCGCATGAAGGCGTAGAATGCCGACATAGCGATGCTCGGATTGGAAACGTTGAGCTTTCGTGCATCAACGAGGGCTTGCACCTCGCTACTTGAAAGTGCGGCTTGTCCTGCGACGAAACCTATTTGCGTAGCCCCAAACGTCTCCAAGCGTGGCGACCTTGCGGTGTCAGTGCCGTTCACTGCCGCTAGCACCATGTCGTACCGAGAAGGTCCAACGTATCGCTTGTTGACTGTTCCGCTAATTAGCAGATCAACCGTCGCTCGCGCAGGGGCGCGGGAAAGCGTCGCCTTCGCGACCTCGGTGGTTCCAACCTTTGCGCGGACGATTACATCAGGCTGCTCCGAGCCCGGGTCGTAAGCCAAACGGTATCGGCCATTGGCTTGCGTGGTCATACTAGCTACTGACGTCTCGGTCACGACGTCCAACGTCAAGGTGCGTTTGAATACCTCGACAACCTTCCCGGACGACGGCGCTCCAGTCGACTCATCCGCCACGATCCCTTCAACGATGTAGCTGCGAGACGACGGCAAGGCTCCCGCCGTACGCGTCGAGTCGATGTCGATTCGGCCCGTGCCGTTGCGCCGCACGTTCCAACGGACCTGCTTCTCGGTCGAAGCGAGAACCGCTGGAGTCGCATTGCTGACTCGAAAGAAGACGTCAGCCGGACCGTCTCTAAACAGAAGCGCTACGTCTCCGTCATCGACAGACATCACAAACACGCCTTGAGCGTCTGTTCTGGCTTCCGCGACCACCGCCCCAATCCGTCCGCGCACGTCGAGCGCTTCCACTCGCAGATCGGCTCCCGGTTGGTTGCCGCTCTTGTCCCAAACTTCGCCTCGAAAACGATTGATTGCCATGTCGATTCCTTGTGAATGCTGGAGCGTCCGTCAGGCTCAGTTCGGTCTTAGACTTCGATGAAGTGAACAGTTGCAGCCACCGCCAACGTCTGACTTGCGGCGGCTACATCGACAATGAGGCGCAAGCCGAACGAGTCAGTCGACCCTGCGCGCAACGTGATTGGCTTTCCCCAAGCGTCGGCCTCAAACGTTAGGCTGTCGCGTTGGCTCGAATGCAGCGTGTGCACGAGAAGGTCTTCCGGACTTGCCAGAGTCAAGGTCGTTCCCCAGGAACGCGCTGTACAAGTCGAAGCCGGATCCGCCAGGTCCATCGCCCTAGGCGTTACCGCAACGCCGTTGCCAACCGTTGGCGCGCTTGCGCTCCTCGATCCTACGATTCTTACCTCGGCGGTGTTTGCGGTAGCTCCCCAGAAGCTCACAGCAATGCGTTGAATCTCCACGCGCTTGCTACTAGCTGCGAGCGTCAGCAAGTAGTGACTCGTCGCCGCTGTGGCCAAGGAGGGCTTGCTCGTCCCGACGCTGGTGATCGCGTAGCGAGCGGCCTCTCGAGCCGCACGTCCTCCCGTTCCTGGTCCTTGAACCGTGACGACTCCGCCCGTGGGAAGCCCAGCGGCCCCGGCTCCCACGATAAGAGCTCGACCCGAGCTGTCTCCCGCGGCGAAGACTGGAATGGAGCCACTTCGAAGTGCAATGACGCTCTCTTCAGCCGCAAGCTGTTGCGGAGCGGTCGTAAGTGAGCCGACCGTGCGTGGGTGAGCTGGCGCGCTCCAGACCTGCATCATGAAGCGGCCCGACCCCGTTGCTGTAGTTCGCGATTCGAGCGACAGCTCGAACGAGGTGACCGGTCTCCCACGGACCGACATCGCGACTCCCGACGCCATCGAAGCGGCCGTGGTCCGGTGGGTATCCTGCAGCTCGACCTGCTTTAGCAAGACTCGGGCGTCTCCCAAGCGCCCATACAGTCGAATGATTACATCCGGCGGCCATCCAGTCGGCACCACAAACCAGATGTCACAGGCGTTCGCTTCTCCGCTCGAGCTGAGCACCACCGTCTCGGTGGAGCTTGGAGACAGTAGCGCCGTCTCGATCAGTCTCGGAACGGAAGTATCAATCAATTCTTCATCACGAATCATGTGTACCTACCAGGCGAGCTGCGACTTCATCGAGTGACTAAACCAAGTACTCCCGAACCATCTCGAGGTAGCTCTCCATGGGGAAGCTCTTGCCCGGGTCGGTGTGGGTGCTTTTGCGGAAGGCGAGGGAGACGTTGTGGTGGGTGGTGATGCCGCGGCGCTTGGCGAGGAGGCCTTGGACGTCGACGGCTTCGACGGGGAGGCCGTGGCGTTTGCATAGGGAGGCAGTGAGTTCGGCGGAGCGGCGGAGCATGGTTTGCGAGTAGGCGTCGGCCCAGTCCTCCGGGGTTTGGCGGGCGTAGCCGGCGTGCTCGATGCCGATGCCGTTGCTGTTGGCGCCGGGGGCGTGAAACGCGGTGTCGGACTCCTTGACGCACTGGACGATGGAGTCCGCATCAACGCAGTAGTGGGCGCTGGCCATCGGCGCGTTGGGGCCGGCGAACCAAGCGGCGACGCGCTCGGCGGTGTCGGGGCGCTCGTCCGCCTCCATGGTGTGGAGCACCACGAGTTCAATCGGTTCGAGCCGGCCGCTGCGCTTGTTCTTGGCCTCGACGAAGGGATAGAGCGGCCGGTTTGCTGCGGCCCGCGTGACCGGGCCCACGATGCCGTCCGGCACGAGGCCGCTGCTCTGTTGGAAGCTCTTGGTGGCCTCTTCAGTGCGACGGCCGAAGATGCCGTCATCAACGAGCCCGAGCACGCGTTGCCACGCCGCAACGTCTGCTCCCTGCATGCCGCGCCGAAGTGCGCGCGGCACGACGGCCAGCGGATCTCGCACGGGGCCGGGCGCTTCACCGCCTGCGGCTGGCACGCCAGGCTGGCGGACGATCTGAAGCGGACCTTCATGCGAGAGCGCGGCGGCAAGCAGCGGATCGGCCAGCACCTCGGCCGTGGGCCGCAGTTGCCCATCCACACTGCAGGTGGCTCGAACGCCACGCCAAACCTGCGAGTAGTCCACGTGAAAGCGGTTGTGAGCCAAACCAATGGGCTGGAGCACGTACAGGCCAGCCAACGTCGCTGGGTATTGAGACTGCGCGACCTGCCAGCCGTAGTTGGCCGCGCGATCGGCGTGCCCAAGCAGGCGGTTGGTTAATACCCAATCTTTGCCGACGTTGGAGCACAGCCCGCGGCCGCCAGCGGCAGCCTTCTTGAGGTCCACGCTGCGACTATGCGCCACCATCTCCGCAGTCGAGGCCATGGTGGGGCCAGGCGGTCGGGTCGAGGGCGCTAACCTACAGTTGGCCTCTCTGTGAATTAGGTCACTCAGCTTAGGTGTGAGTAAGAGCGCCCCCAGCTTGTCCGCGATCCGCTGGGCCGTGGTCGCGTTTACATTGATACGCACGCTATCGGCTTCATCACCAACGGCCAGCGCATCTTCCGAAACCTCCAGCTCGATGGTGCGCCCTTGAATGGACAATTGCAGCGCAAACCAACGATGAACGTACTGCCCTGCTTCTACCAGCGCGAGCAGCCTAGCCTCGCGTTCGGCACCTGCTTGCGCAGGAACCGTTGGTTCAAGAGACGACCAACCCATCCGCACCTCCCCCAAAATCGCGTTGTTTGACGCTGTGCCCGACGGTGTAGCTGTCAGGTTGCATCAAAGCCAGTCAAAAGATCTGCAACAAGCAAATATGACAGCTGACTGAATTGGCCAATTGCGTCACTCGCCTTAGCTGCGCTCCGCGGACCCTAGACCCTTGGAACGATGACTATGAACGAAAGCTTTGGCCCATTGGAACGATGACTATGAACGAGAGCGTTGGCCTATTGGAACGATGACTATGAACGAAAGCTTTGGCCTATTTCGCAACGAAGCCGACGGTCTATCACTCGAGGATGATCTGTCGAGCAATAATAAGGTTACAAAATGTTTCAGGCCGGCTGTTACCTTAATGTTTCATTGAGCAACCCGCTGCGACTAGACGACCTCATTAATTTAGACTCCTATCGCTAATGAACAGGGGCTGTTCAAGCCATAGGAGGCCACGTGTATCTACACTTTCGGCTGAAGTCGCTACGTTGCATCAAAGGGGATGACCGTTGGGGGGATCCCGATTTCTATTTTACTTGGCAGGTCTACCAAGACACCGAACCACAGGCGCTGTTGCAGCAAGGGTTCAGCACAGGCTGCCCGATCGATGAAGGTCACACCGTCGCACCGGGCGAGCAGGTCACCCTCACGGATACGAACTTCACCTTCAAGCTGCCGGCTCTGCAGCCAGGAGAGCAGACGCGGGTCTGGGTCGATCTGTTCTGCTGGGAGAGCGACGGGGACACGGCGATGGTGAAGCGCCTCTTCACCAACCAGGCCGCGGCAAAACTCTGGGAGCTGTATGAGGCCAACCAGCTGCAGAAGGAGAAGACGATCAAAGCCTTCATGAGCTGGATGGACAGCGACGGGATGAACATCCTGCAGACGGCGATCACGGCAGCGGGAGGTGCCCCTGCCGCGCTGATCCCGATAGCGCGCTCGGTCTTTTCGCTGACCAAGCTCGCGATCCAAGCGATCTCCGAGGACGACGACGAGCTCATCGGCATGACGCGAACCGAGCTGGTGATCGCTCGAAGCAGCGAGGGCAAGTATCGCTACCGCTGGATCACTGACGAGGGCGCCGAGGTCCCGGTCGAGCGGGAGGTAACGCCCTACTACCAGACGCCGGTGCTGCGGGAGTTCAACGGCGAGAACGTCGTCGGACTCAACATGTACTTCCAAGTCGTGTTCGACCTGAACGACCGAGGGCGAGAGCCGTGATGGCTCACCATGTTTCCGCGCGCCAGGGATCCTCCCCGCCCTTCACATCTCCCTTCTGATCTTCTTCGCCAGGATGTCGATGGACGCGGCAACGCGGCGGCTGACGGTGCTCTTGGTGATGCCGCGGGCGTCGGCCGCGATTTGCATGGGGATCTTTTTGACGATGATCTCTTCGACGAGTTTCCAGGCTTCTTCGTCGAGTTCGGTGCGCACGGCTTCGCGTACGAGGGCGTGCATGTGTTGCTGGGTGGAGCGTTCGACGAGGGCCTCCTCGGGGGTCTGGGGCGCGCTGATGAAAGCGACGGCGATGAGGCCTGTAGCGATGATCCGTGCGGAGATCAGCGCGCGGTGTCGGGCGCGCGCTTCGGGCGGCGCGAAGAAGTCGCCGGTGTCTGTTTGCTCGGCGATGGGCTCGAGGCCCTCCATGATGGCGCGGTCGAGTCTGCGTGCCTTGCTCTCTCCGCGCAGGGAGTCGAGCATCGCGCCGCGAATGCGGCAATGGTTGCGCAAGAAGAACTCGGTCGCGTCGTGCGTGGTGGACGTGGGGGCGAGCTCGCAGACGATCACCATGCCGGTCTGGAAGAGGTCCTCCACACGCAGTGCGTCGCTGAGCGCGAGCCGCTTGGCTGTCCGGCGTACGAACGGCTGGGTCGCGGCGATGAGGTCGAAGGTCGCTTGATTAGCCACGTCCGACCTGCTTCTTCTTGTTCGCTTCGACCAGCGCGCCGATGCCCTTGATGCCTCGTTGCTCCGATGCATCGGGGTTGACCGTCAGCCATTCCAACGCCTCGTCGGCCAAGGTTGAGAGCACCGGGTGAGTTGCATAGAGGTCGGCCATGATCGCGCGCATCACTGCGAACTCCTCCGGTCCGAACGCGTGCTCCCAACCGGCCATGGCCTCATCGGCGAGGTCTTCGACGCTGGCAGGCTGCTTCTTGTTGATGGCAGAATCGCTCACCTCTTTATGAGAACAAGGACGTAGCCGGTGTTCAACCCCTCCGCTGCTACGCTGTGCGGCGTGGACGACGCTGCGGACGAGTACACGCCGGGGGACGAGACGCAGGCGATCGAGCTCGTTCGTGGGCTTCTACGCGAGCGCAACCTTGAGATCGACGTGCTGTTCAAGGCGTCACTGCACGAGGCGCTGGTCGACTTCCTTTTGTGCGTGCCTCGCGCGCTCGCGGCGGTACGCGCGATCCGAAAAGGGACGAACACGCCGGAGGACGATCAGTACTTGATGCGCTCGCTCAACTACTTGATCGCCGATTTCCTTACAGAATGGGGCTTGTCGGCCAAGGCGAGTTCGAGCTGAGCGCTGCGGTTCACCCCAACGGTGAAAGTGCGCAGAAAATGCCCTGCGGGGCCCCAAGCATCAACGAAGTCTCCCGACGGCCCAGCGAGGGCCCTCCCGCAACAATAACGCTGGAATTGGGGGCCACTGAGGGCCGGTTGGAGAGTTTGAACTCGCGCAGGGGGCCACCGAGGGCCTGTTTTTGACAGGGTTGTCGCTGAAATGGCCCTCGGTGGGTACCTCGGAGACTTTGAACTCGCAAAGGGGCCCTCGGTGGGCACCTCGGAGACTTTGAATTCGCACAGGGGCCCTCGGTGGGCCACCTCGGAGACTTTGAACTCGCGGAGGGGCCCTCGGTGGGCATCTATGAGACTTTGAACTCTCGAATGGGCCTCCGAGGGCTTTTGCTGCCCAATTTGGAGGTTCGGCGAAATCGACAGCCGTGCGGACGATTCCACGCAACGAATCGCAGCTCGACACGCTTGTGGATCAGGGGACGCCGAAGGCGCCGCACGCAGCCAAGCCATCCGGCTCGGCGTGGGCGGAGCCATGTCCCTCGAGGAGCCCCGATGACCACAAGCATTCCTTCCACCCTCGATCTTGTTTCCGCCCCCAACTTCGTCAGCGCGCTCGAGGCGCTAGCACCCGAGTACTCGCTGATCGCTGAGGAGGACTTCGTTCCCGCCAACACCGACGTTGGCGAGGCCGCAGCGACAGCGTTGTGGGCAGCGACGCGCATGGAGACTGAGCGTGAGGCGCTGGCCAGCACCTTCCCCTCGTTCGTGGCCTATCTCAACAAGCTGGTGCCAGTTGCCCAAGCGGCGATGCAAGCGCAGTTCGACTTCGATGCGGCCTCGACCCCACCGGAGTCTCTGCCGGAGCTGGAGGCCAAGCTCTCCAACGCACGAGGCCTGCTGCTCGCTGACATTGAAGGACTCATCCGCCGTGGGCTGCTCGACCGCAAAGACCTGCCGGACACAGGCACTCCCAACAGCCACAGGAACCTCGCGTATGGCGTTGGCGCGCTGGTCTCACTGCTGCGCGAAAACTGGACGAAGATCTCCGCGCGGACGGCGCTCACGCTTGAGGAGCTCGACGAGGCACAACAACTCTCGCAGCGGATGGCTGTCTCGGTGGTCGTGCGTGAGCGTGGACCTAGCGCGCTGGGCAAGTCCACCCTCGTACGTCGGCAGACCTTTACGCTGCTCTTTCGGACCTACGACGAGCTGCGCCGCGCCTACTCATTCCTTCGCTGGAAGGAAAAGGACGCCGACGACTTCTGTCCTTCGCTCTATGTCAACCAGCGCTCACGCCCCTATCAGCGCAAGAAGGAGGACAGCGCGGCCTCGTAGCTGGTCCTCGAACTCGAGTGACAGGTCAGGGTGACCGACCATGGCA
>CAITIQ010000190.1 GCA_903892415.1 uncultured delta proteobacterium
CGACCCCGCCGCCCGCGCCGCCCGTCTCGACCCCGCCGCCCGCGCCGCCCGTCTCGACCCCGCCGCCCGCGCCGCCCGTCTCGACCCCACCGCCCGCAGGAGCTCCAGGTTCCGCGCCAGCGCATACGCTCTCCGATGGCACTGCAGACTGGGCACTCGCAGCGCGCAAAGCTGGCGAACAGCAACGCCAAGAAAGTGCGCCGCCCTCACGGGGGATGCTCGCTCCCGGAGTGATCGTCCGCGCGCCCAAAGGCAGCCGCAAGAACGGCGACGAGCTAATCGCCGATCTGTTTGAGGCCTGCAGTGATCTGGGCTTCGTTCAAGACCCGCTCGACGGGGCTGAATTCGTCGCAGATCTGGTGATGGAGAGCATTCCCAGCCTGATCGTGCTGGTCTCCTTCTTCGACATTAACGCGCGCGAGTTCGCCGTGGTGCGACAGGTCGTCGCGAAGGGCGACGGCGAGAGTCTGCAGCCCGCCATCTTGAGCCGCGCCTCCGAGTTCACGCCGAACGTTGCTCGCACCATGCGCAGCGGCCGCGCGGTCGTTTTTAGCGCGAGCGAGTGCGCAGAGCTGGCCAAAGATCCACGCTGGAACGCGCTCGGAATCGTGCCCCAAACGATGGTCGCTGCACCGGTTGTTTTCAACGGGCGATTCCTGGGCATCCTCGAGGTGTGCAACCCCGTCGACGGAAAGACGCTCAGCGAAAGTGACGGACACGCCCTCACCTACATCGGGGAGCAGTTCGGCGAGTTTTTAGCACAGCGAGATTTGTCGGTAGAGCCCGACTACGTCAAGCGTCCCAAGCTCGCGCAGCTCGCGCGACGCTAACGCCGCCGTTGCATCATGGCTGACCGCAAGCTTGGGGAACGGCTCCTCTACTTCGCGATCGCCCCAGCCGTGATCGTCGGCATCCTCGTACTTGGCGGGCTTGCTGCGCGAACCAACCTGCAGATCGATCAAGCGCGTCAGCGCACGATGCTCGACGCCACCGACACACTGGTCGACGAGCGCACCAACCTGCTCGATGCCTCCATCGTCCGACAAGACAACGCCGTCGCGGCGTACGTAAGCGTCGACGATACGTCCGTATTGCAACGACGCTGGGCGCCTGCGGCCGCGCGCGAGACCCCAACCGTCGCGAGCGTCATGCTGATCGATCTTTCGCAATCTTCGCGCGAAGTATTGGCCTTCGCTTCACGCGTTCCCTCGCCAGAGGACGACAACCTACGGCGACTGACGCTCACTCGACTACTCCCGTTGATGACGCTAAGCGGCGAACAACTGCGACACCTTCACGAGGTCGTCGACGAACGGCAGATGCTCGTCAGCTATTGGCAGACCACGAGGAGGGATCGCCAAGTGCTCATCGTGGTGGTGCACGACGTCGATCGCATCGTCTCCCAGATGATGCCGCAGCTGTTTCGCGATCCCGACCGCGGCAACGCGCGGATGAACGTGGTTGATGAGCGCGGAACGCTGGTCTTCGGACCGCCAATCAAAGTCGGTAGGCTCACCGTGGGAAAGCCTTTCCCCAGCACATTGACCAACTGGCGCCTTCAGGTCGCACTGACCAGCGCAGAGGCGGTCGAGCGCGAAGTCGAGAAGCGCCGGTTGTTCGAGCTCTCCATGGTGTTCGTCGCTGCGTTCGTCGCTGCGTTCGGCCTCTTCATCCTGATCCTCGCGTCGCTGAAGGAGCGGCGGCTATCAGCGCTCAAGAGCGACTTCGTGGCCAATGTGTCGCACGAACTCAAGACCCCACTCTCGTTGATCCGGCTGTTTGGAGAGCTGCTCCTGCTCGATCGAGCGCAGAGTCCAGAGAAGCGTAAACAGTACCTATCGATCATCGTCGGGGAGAGCGAGCGCTTGACTGCGTTGATTGAGAACGTGCTCGACTTTGCGCGACTTGAGCGGGGAAAGGCTTCGTATGACTTTGCGGTTAGCGACCTATGCGAGGTGGTTCAACGCTCGGTAGACATCTACAAGTTCAGGGCGGAGCGCGAGAACGTCACGCTCAACCTCAAACTGCCGAGCGCGCCGCTGCTGGCCCGCATCGACAAACGCGCACTCGAGCTTGCTGTCATGAACCTGATCGACAACGCGCTCAAGTACGCCAAGGACGGCGCGCTCGTGGACGTTGAGTGCGATGAATCCTCGACCGGTACCTTCGTGAAGGTTTCGGACTACGGGCCTGGCATCCCTCGCCACGAACAAACTCGCATTTTCGAGAGGTTCTTTCGCGGAAGCTCAGCCGACGAGACGCGTGCGCGTGGCAGCGGCATCGGTCTCTCCTTGGTGCGGCATATCGCCCAAGCCCATGGCGGACGTGTGCGGGTGAGCAGCCCTATTCATCCCGATGGCCGGGGTACGAGTTTCACCATCGAATTGGGAAAGCGCATCCCGATCGCCGAGGGTTGAGCCTGAATTAGAGGCCGCGGCCGTCCTTTTATGCATCGCACTTGCACCTTCGCGGAGACCCGCGCCATGATAGGGACTTCATGGCTGGAGCATCCGAAACGCGGGCAGTGGCAGCTCGAGTTGCCAAGATCCTGCGGGAGCGCGGACGCAACGACGAAGCGATCGCGATCTTATGCGCAGGCGCGGCGGCCTTCGGTAACGACGCAGAGGGTCAGGGGCTGCTCGCCGAGGCACTTCGCTTCGACCAAAATTCGCCGCTCGCGCGCATGGCCTTCGAGCGAATGGAAGGCGTGATTGGCCATCACGGCCTACTCGACCAAGCTATCGCGCAATACAGCCATGAAGAGCTGAGCAAGCTCGAGCGCACGTTGAGGCCGGGGGTCTTCCTCAAGGCTCAGGTCGGCTTCAACAACAACGTCAAGTATCAGGGCGCCGAGTACCATATCCAAACGGAAGACTCCGGCCTGGATAAGCCGCACATCATCACGCACCTTTTCGCCGACGGCGGTCGCGTGATCAAGAGCCACAAGCGCTCCTACGCGACCGAAACATCACGCACAGATGTCTCGTTGTTCGTTCGTGGGCTGATGAAGGGCCAGCACATGGAGATGCTCCTGATGCTGCGCGAGGGGGTCTTCGACGACATCATTGCTGGGCGAGCGTCTGGGGGCGTCGAGGTGCTTGAGCATCCACCCAAGGTCGAGCTCGATCGAATTGGCAACAAGAAGAAGGAGACTCCCCAGAAGGGCGTTCCTTCTGCACCCCTCTCTCAACGCGGTGCAGTCCCAGCCGCTCGGCCGTCATCACCGCAGGCGCCTATCGCCCAGAGTTTGAGCGCCCGCTTGCACGTGACGCGCTCACTGCACGGTGGCCCTGACTCCTACGACGTCATTGGAACCGACGCGGTGCTCGGGACGAGCGGCAGCGTCCGACTCGAAGGCGAGAAGTTCTGCCACCCCCGTGAAGCGGTGCTCACCTTCGACGGCAAGACCCTGACGGTCAATGACTTGGACGGTGGCAACGGAGTGTTCCTACGTATCCAGCGCCGTGTTGAAATCGGGGTGTTTGACGAGTTCATCGTCGGGGACCAACTGCTGCGCCTCGAGCGCAATCCCGACCCGAATGACGGTCCAGGCGTGGGCCCTACCTACTTCCGCTCTTCGCTCAAGTGGCCCAGCGCCTTCCGCGTGGTTCAAGTCTTTGAAGGTGGTGCACTGGGTGCTGTAGCAACGGCACGAGGAACCACGCTGCAGATTGGGGCGGCCCCTGACTACGCCAATGACCTCGTCTTCCGCGGAGACCCGTTGGTTGCGCCGTTCCACTGTGTGATTGAGGAACAGGCAGAGGCCTTCATCCTCAGTGATCTCGGGGCTAAGTCGGGAGTGTTCGTCCGGGTACAAGGTCGCCAAGCGCTGGAGCATGGCAGTGAAATCCTCGTCGGAAGGACCCGCCTGATGGTGGATCTCAGCCCGTCGAATCCGCAGCTATCACCGCTGGGCTGAGGTCGATCGCCGCGTCGCGCATCAAGTGAGAGCGAGCAACATTCGCACTTTCGATAGACCTGAAGCGGAACCTTCACGTCAGAGTAGCCATGAGGTTATTCGTTCTCGCCCTGGCCCTTGTTTCCTGTACGCGCAGCCCCGAGCCGCAACCCGCAACGTCCGACATGAGCAGCGCGCGGACCGATGCTCGCCCGGCCCCTTCTGATACCCGCCCTCACGAGGCGTTGCCCGTACCGAGCTCGGCCGCTGCAGCACGGATGGACGCCCTGTTCCAAGGGACCTGCGCCCCCGCGGGAAGTCGGGGCGGCTGCTACCGACTGACCTTGAAAGCCGACGGCACCTTCCAGCATGTGCTCATGGACGCGACCATGGGCGGAACCTACGTCATTGATGGCGGCACACTTACGCTGAGTTTCCCCAAAGGGGGACCAGAGCCCCAAACACTGAGCTCGACCGACAACTGGAATACCCTGTCGAACGGCTACAAGCGGCTGCCTTGAGTCGGATAAAGCACTGCACATTGATCGGCGCAGCGCTGCCCATCAATCGCGGCGCTGACGATACCACCGGCATATCCCGCGCCCTCGCCGCAGGGGAAAAGGCCGCGGATCTGTGGGTGCTCGAGGGTGATGGCATCACGTGGGATGCGCACGGGTGAGGAGGTCCTCGACTCAACGGCCACCACCACGGCCTCATTGCTGAGGAACCCGCGCATCTTGCTACCAAACGCCTTCAATCCAAGCTGCAATCGCTCCGCTACATCGGGCGGCAGCAGCTCGTCCACCCGGTAACTCACAATGCCCGGCGGATAACTGCAAGCCGGCAAGTTCGTCGATGGTCGCCCAGAGATGAAGTCGACCATTCGCTGCGCAGGAGCAGCCTGCGTGCTGCCTCCGGCTAGCCAAGCCGCTTGCTCGACCGCGCGTTGGTAGGCCACTCCAGAGAGAGGACCACCATCGCCTTTGGGCCCTTTGATCTCCACCACGACCCCGCTGTTCGCGAAGGGGTTGTTACGTTTGCTTGGCGACCAGCCGTTGGTGACAACTTCACCAGGAGCCGTCGCACAAGGAGCAATGATCCCTCCAGGACACATACAGAAGGAATAAACCCCCAATCCAAGTACCTGAGCTACTGCAGAATAGCTTGCAGGCGGCAGATGCGGATCTCGAGTGGGGGAGTGATATTGCAGCTGATCGATGATGGCCTGCGGATGCTCTAGCCTTACTCCGAGGGCAAAGTCCTTGCGCTCGATGAGCACTTGCCGTCGATGAAGAAGCTCGAAGACATCGCGTGCAGAATGACCAGTAGCGAGGATCAGCCTCTTGCCAGGGACTTCCTCGCCACTCGCGAGTACCACGCCGACGAGCTGATTATCCTTGAGTAGAAGGTCTGCGACGCGAGCGCCAAAGCGCACCTCGCCACCTGCGTTGCGGATCGCGTCGCGAATAGCCGCAATGATGGCCGGCAGCTTATTAGTACCAATATGCGGGTGGGCATCGACGAGGATGTCGGGGCTCGCGCCATAAGCAACCAACGTCTCGAGCACCTGCCTGACATCTCCGCGTTTCGAGCTGCGGGTGTAGAGCTTGCCATCGCTATAGGTGCCAGCCCCGCCCTCACCAAAGCAGTAGTTGCTATCCGGGTCCACGAGGTGGCGTTGGGTGATAGCTGCGAGATCTCGGCGGCGCGCCTGCACGTCCTTGCCGCGCTCCAACACGACGGGCTTAAGCCCTCGCTCGATGCAGCGGAGGGCTGCAAACAGCCCAGCAGGCCCCGCGCCGACCACGATCACAGGGGAAGCATGTTGGACATCAGGTAGCGCCGCCTGAGTAGGCGGTTGCGCCACGAAAGGCTCGCTCGAGACCTCGACCCTCAACTGGATTCGCGGCGCGCGGGCGCGCGCATCGATCGACCGTTTTACGATCCGATGCGCAACCACCTCGCCAAGCTTCCACGCGACGGCCCGCTCTGCCGCCGCTCGGACAAGCAAAGGCTCGGCAGCGTCGGAGGGTGACAGCAGAATGTCGACGATTCGGTTCATGGGATGAAGGCGGGCCGACTCTATTGAAGGCACGGCTTGGCAGCAAAGCCAAACCGGTGCAAAGAGCGGCCTCAATGACATCGATTGCCCCTCCCGCAACGGACGCAGCCGAAGGCACAGCGAAGAAGGCTCGAGCCAAGGGAGACCACACCCACTTTGGTGGGCCCTTGGGCGCAACGATCCTGATCGTCTTTCTACCTCTCATCAGCATCTATCTTTGGATTTCTATCCATAGGCATGGCGGCGAGCTCGTGCTTCCCAGCCGCGCGCTCTTGAGCGAGATACCCTTGCCCACTCCACGTAGTGCGGCGCTGCTTTTTGGCTGGCTTGCATTTCAAGTTGCGCTGCAAGTTCTGTTGCCGGGCAAAGTTGTCACTGGCCTCGCGCAGCGTGACGGCGTGCGTATGCAGTACAAGCTCAACGGCCTAATCTCCCTGGTCGTAACCCTGGCCCTGGGCGCCAGTCTTTATGCAGCTGGGCTGATTCGAGGCCAAGTCGTACTGGAGGAACTGGGCCCGCTACTCAGCTGCTCTATCCTCTTTGCATTCGCTTTCAGCCTCTTCATCTACCTTTACGGCTTCACCTCGCAACGTGACGAAGAGCGCTCAGGCATCCTGGTCTACGACTACTTCATGGGCTCATCGCTCAACCCACGTATCGGCAAGCTCTTTGATCTGAAGCTCTTCTTCGAGTCGAAGATCGGGATGACCACCTGGATCGTCCTGGCGTTCGCCATGGCCTGCGCCCAGTACGAGCGGACAGGTAGCCTGTCAAAAGAGATGGTGCTGGTTTGTGTGCTGCAGCTTTGGTACGTCGTGGACTTTTACTGGTTTGAAGACGCGATGCTGACGACGTGGGACATCAACTATGAAAACTACGGCTTTATGTTAGCCCAAGGGTTCATAGTCTGGATGCCCTTCAACTTTTCGCTGCAAGCCCAGTACCTCGTGTACCACCAGCCCAACATCCCACTCGCTGTCATCCCATTGATTGCGCTGTTCAACTTCGCTGGGTACTACGTCTTTCGCGCATCCAACTTGCAGAAACACAATTTTCGGACCGACCCAAACGCCCAGATTTGGGGCAAGCCGCCTACGTTTTTGCAGACCAAACGCGGAACCAAATTGCTGACCTCAGGCTTCTGGGGTCTGGCCCGCCATACAAACTACTTGGGAGACCTGATGATGGCGCTCGCCTGGTGCCTCCCCTCCGGGTTCTCCCACATCCCGCCCTACTTCTACTTCATCTACTTCGCACCGCTATTGATTGATCGGGAGCGTCGTGACCACAAAGTGTGTGCGCAGAAGTACGGTCAAGATTGGGAGACGTACTGTGCCAAGGTCAAATATCGCATCGTACCTGGCATTTATTGATACGGGGTCATCGCGGTATCGGGGTGCGCTCACGCGCTCCCCTACCGCTTACGCAGTGACTGAGGCATTGGCTGAGTCAGCTGCTCCTCCAACACAATCACTTCAGTCGTCTGGCGCGGCAGCTCATGAACGATGGAGTGACGATGGGCGTCGAGCGCAAGCAGTCGGTTCGCTAGCGCTGTGCCGTTGGATGGCCGCTCGTTAGGTTGCTTGGATAGGCAGGCCATCACTACGGCCTCGAGCCCAGGAGGCAGCGGCACATCAACGCGCTGACTTGGTGGCGTGACTCGCTCGGTCACGTGCGCAGTAAGTTGAGCCGTCACACCTTTCGCGTGGAAGAGCGTCTGACCGGTCAGCAGAAAGTACGCGACAGCCCCCATCGAATACACATCACTCCGAGCGTCCGCCTCAGAGCCGGCCACCAACTCTGGTGCCATGAAGTTGGGCGTTCCGACCACGTAACCCTCGAGGGTCAGCCCCTCGGAATCCTCCTGCCCCCTCAGTTGCACGATGCCGAAGTCGATCACCTTGACGAAGTCCACCTCACCACCGGCGGCCGCTACAACAAGGTTGTCCGGCTTGAGGTCGCGGTGAACCATTCCCTTCTCATGTGCCTCGCCTAGCGCGCGTGCAACCTGCATCATCAACCGAATCACGCGCTGCGGCTGCACGGGCCCCTGCTCCTTTACGAGCGTTCCCAAAGTCACCCCATCCAGGAGCTCCATTGCGTAATAGAGCAAGCCGTCATCGGTGACACCGTAGTCAAAAACGCGCACGGTGTTTGGATGCCTAAGTTCGGCGAGCGCCTCGACCTCTCGCTCAAAGCGCGCAGCAGATTGGTCATCAACCTGACGCAGCACCTTTAAAGCCACGTCTCGACGCAGGCCGCGATGGAAGGCGGCCCAAACCTCGCCCATCCCTCCCTTACCAATCAACTTCTTGAGCTGATAGCGCCCGATGCTACGCGACTCGTAAACCTGCTGACGCAACCGGTGATTCAAGTGCCCACCAGCAACACTCACGGCGCCCATCGTACTTATAAGTAGCAATCCGAATCCGAAGGCAACTTGAGCGGAGTCACTACTCCTAAACGCGGCAAAGCGATCATAGGCGTAGAGGGAAACAAAGAAGCTCAGCGCAAAGCTCAGCAAAGTGGTCGCAACAAACCGGACCGTCTTGTTCCAAGGAAGGTCGAGAAAGGCCGGAACCGTCATGACGATCACACAGCCCATCATGTGAATGGTACCCAGCGAGCCTGAATATGCGGTCAAGGCACCGAGGCCTAATGCCAGCGTCGACATGAACGCAGCCATCAGCCCATCTCGGATTATGGCTGAGCTAGGCCCAAACTTGCGACCAAGCACCCCAATTCCGATCAAAATGGCGCCGGTGACGGACCTGATCACTACGGCTGGAAGAGCCGCTCCCTCGTAAAGGATATGGCCCAAAAGGACATCCACCGGCAGAAACAGGAACCAGGCAACGAGCGGAATCGGAATCAACCCGACGGCACGCTGACCTTGTCGCGCTGCAGCTTGCCATTGACGCTGCTGAGCAGTCCGTATTGTGCCATTGCCTCGCTCGGTCGGAATCGCTCGGCTCATCCGCCGGCGAGTCTCGCATGATCGACCGGAGGTTGAGGGCGCAATAACCGAAGCCACCCGCCCCTCGGCGAGGGTTGCTCGCTGGGCAACCAACTAGCGGGCTGCTAAGCAGCTGTGCGGCTATTCCACACGGCCACTCGGTTACGGCCGTTCTTTTTCGAGGCGTAGAGCGCCTCGTCCGTACGAGTTAGAAAGCTCTCGCACGTTACTTTGGCTTCTGCCGACTCAAGTGAAGAGAGGCCAAAGCTTGCGGTGGTGTGGAACACTCGGCCGTCAGCTGTTCGATGCTCGAGTCGCTCCACGGCAACCCGTAGTCGCTCAGCCAGAATGACAGCGCCAGACTCACCTGTATTACCCAAGATCACTGCGAGCTCCTCACCGCCGTAGCGCGCAACCACATCAGCCTTGCGAACGACGGTCTTCAAGACCATCGCAATTTCGCGAAGCACGTTGTCACCAACGGTATGTCCGAACCGATCGTTGACCGACTTGAAGTGATCGACATCGACTAGGATCAAGCTCAGCGGCGTGCGGTAGCGCAAAAACCGGGATACCTCCGCCTCCAACGTCGAGTCGAAGTGCCTGCGGTTGAACACGCCGGTGAGAGCATCTGTGCAGGACAGGTGGTAGAGCTTGGTGTTTGCCGTCTCGAGCTCCTCCTGGAGGAGCCGCTGTTTGCACAAAGTGCGCACCCGCGCGAGCAGTTCCCGTGGGTGGAAAGGCTTGGTTACGTAGTCAGCGGCCCCGCGTTCCAACACCTCCACCTTGCGGTCGGTGTCGTCGGCGCTCGTGACCATCAGTACTGGGATATTTGCAGCGTCGGTGCGTGAGCCCTTGAAACGCAGGAAGGTGATGCCGTCACAGCCAGGCATCACCAGGTCGCAGATCACCACGTCAGGTCTGAACTCAGTCAGCACCTTGAGCGCAGCGAAGCCGTCTTCACATTCACGAAAGGCCTCAAACTCGTCCGTGGTCGACAAGGCCTGAAGAACCTCGCGACGCACACTCGCGCTGTCGTCAACGATCAGGATTCTTCCTCGCCTCACGGGATAGCCACTCTGCTCTTAGAGCGGCCCTCCCGTTGCGAGGCTTTAGGTGAATCGCAAGCTCCGCGAACTACTCAGTGCGGTCCGCTAGCTTGAAGGCGGTTTCGACGGTAGGGCCGTTCTCATAGCCGTGCACCATCACGAACACTGAGGTCGCCGCGGTAAGAGTGAAGCGCACCTCTTCATTCGTTCCGTCAAGCCACGGCCGGAAGGTTGGGCTGGTAGTAGCCCGGTTGGGCTGGTAGTGCCAAAGGTTAGCGCAACCCCGCTTTCCCGCGTACGGAGGTCACAACTAGTGCTCAAGCAAGCAACGGCGGTCGCCTTCGGCGGAATGGTGTTGGCAATGCTCGGCTGTGGCGACACCAAGAAGGCGGACGAGGAGTCACCCACGCTCAAAGCCCGGCGCGAGGCCAAGGCGAGCTCGGAAGAGCAGGTTGGCAAGGTCAATGACCTCGTTCCGTCCGCGCTCAAAGCGCAGCTCAGCTTTGAGCCGAGCATGCTGCGCAATGACTCCGCTGCCGTGCTGGTACCGAAGGCTTGGGAGACCGTATTCGAAGGCAACTTCAGGGCTCCTTCGGCGCTCGGCTTCGGCACGAACTATTGGGTCTCGAGCAACTGCGACGGGATGTGCAGTCCCAAGGACTGGGCTGAAGTCAGCGACAAGGTCGACTTCAAACAGTTCTCTGGTGACGGCTGGAAAGTTCTGAAGGACGAGAAAAGTGACGGGATGCGAGTGCTCGTGGCCGAAAAGGAAAGTCTCCACCTAGTCGTGGCCAAGTGGCAGGAAGGAGCCGATCGCTACTACGCGTGCCGCGCCACCCTAGCGCCCGCGGCGAAGGAAGCTGCCCAAGTATTCGAGGCAGCTTGCCGCGCGATGATTCCAATCGATTGGGATTGACGAGGCTCAGGCCGATCGAGCGAGGGTACGGTTCACCATACCGAAGGTGACCGTCATGCGACCCTGAAGCGCATGCACGACCACTCCGGGACCGAACTTTGAGTGGCTGATCGCGTCGCCAACCTCGTAGTGCTCAGTCGCAATGTAGTTTCGCAAAGCGGCCTTACCCGTTCGGCTGTCGAACCACATGTGTCGCGCCGGAACACCGAAGGTTGCCTTATCAACGAAGTCGAGGAAGGGCCAGAGTGCCTTGCGGTTGGCAGATTCAATGCGTGCGAGCACGTTCGCTACCGGAGTTACTCCGCCTTTGGCGAGAGCTGCGACGTTGTCCGGTTGCGGCTCGAGCGCCTCGCACTCCGCGCGAATGGGAGCCAGCAGCGCTTCGTCAGCCGCAGTTGGTTCGGGGTTTGTGATGGTGTTGAAGCACAGCTTCATGCAGCGGTTGACCTGAGGACCACCCACGGCGATCGCCTGGAGGAAGTCCTGAGCGTCCATCGCGGCCACCCAAAACTGACCTTCACTTCCGATGTAGACGACCGGATGGGAGGCTCTGCCGGCCTTCCAAATCGCATAAGTGCCGCCACTACCATCGGTGGTGAGCAGGTCCAGACCCAAGGCGATTTTGTCACGCGCAGTTTCGCCGAGAGGAGCGAGCAGCTGCAGGGTCCCACTCTTGTTCGGCCGGCGAAGGTCGTTGGCGCGAATGGGGAAAAGAGTGGCAATGAGAGCTTTCTGCTCGCGAACGTCCATGAAGATCCTTTTGAAAAAGATGCGTTGCGGATGGGAATGCTAGGCGCGCATCGACGGGGGAATGAGGGGGCTCGGCTCAGCGGTCGTGACCAGCCAAAGTTGGTGAGCTGCGCGAGTGGCGCCGATGTGCAGCAAATGACGCGCTTCATCATCGGCGGGGTAGGTGCTGGCGTTGACGTCCACCAAGACAACGTAGTCGTATTCGAGACCCTTGACCTGTTTGACGTCAGTCACTTCGACGCCAGGTCGAAACGAGAACTCAAAAGCTCGAATGCGCCGCAGGTTCGGGATGTCCGCCATCTTTAGCGCGCTGTAGTAGGCGTCGGCTTGCTCGGGAAAGCGCGCCAGAATGGCTAGCGTTGCGTTGGGCTCGCGGGCCAGCAGCGGACGGATCGCGTCGGCCAAGAACCCAACCGCCGCACCGGGGCTGGGGAACTCGTGCAGCTCGACAGGCGCGCCAGACCGATGCGCGACCGGTGGCGTGGGGTCGGCCAGGGGGCCGAGCACGTGACGCGCAACCTCGAGGACCTCTTTGGTCGAACGATAGGCGATGCGCAGCGGTTCGATATCGACGCGGGACATACCGAGATCGTCGAGCACTTTGCTCCAATCCTTGAAGCCAGAATCCATGTGGATGCGTTGTGCGGTGTCACCAGCGAGCGTCGCCGAGCGGTGAACCATGCCGTCTCCGATCTCTTCGGCGCTTTGGCGTCTGCCACCCTTCTGCGGCTCTGCTTGGGGCGTGATGTCGCGCACGCAGTTCAGCAACACGGCAAGATCGATCGACGAGAGATCTTGGGCCTCGTCGACGAAGAGATGCTCGTAGACGAGCGGCCCTTTCATGCCTTTGCGCAACTCTCCCTTGATGACTTGGTAGGCGCGCAACAGCAGCGCATCGTCTTCCGGGTCGAGCCGTGCGCGGTCGTCGTCCTCGATGTCGCGGTCATCGACGCCACGCTTACGCTCGTCTTCGACGCCGTCGTCGGCAGGCTCATCCTCTTGAGCGGCCTTGCGTTCGGAGCGGTCACCCGGGTCGAGATCCACAACGGCAGGGCAACGGTCTGAACACCAACGCCAGGCTCGACGCTGGTCACTCTCGGGGAACTCGGGATCGGGAGAAGCAGCGAACGCTGCAGCGATTTGGTCCCAATTGGTGAGGAAGTCCGCCCAGAAGAACAGCACCCCGTGCGAGTCCTTGCGTGTCTTGGGGTCCTGACCGAACTCGGCCGCACGCTCTTCGAGCAAGCGCAACAGCACGGGGTGTGTCTTCAGACGTGTGACCACGCTCGGCGTGCCATCCTCGACCTCGACGTCGAGCCACGGGAAGTGTTTGCGGCGCTGTTCAGCAGCCCATTCAGCGTAGGTCTCGATCGGAAGTGCATCAATTCCCAGCGCAGGTAGCATCTCCCCGATGTACGCGCGGAGCGCGGGGCTGCCGACCACGACCAGCATCTTGTCGGGAGAGAAGCGCTGCTTGTTTTGGTAGGCCAAGAAAGCCAGCCGGTGCACACCGATCGTTGTCTTGCCAGAGCCAGCGCCACCTTGAATCACCACCAAGCCTGTGTCGGGCTTGCTGATCAGCTCGAACTGGCGCGGGTCGAGCAACGCGGCGATCTCGGGCAGATGCCGGTCTTCACGTTGAGCGCCGGAATCGTCGATGCCAAGCGTTCCGCGCATATCCGAAGGACGTACCGCTTTGCCCTGACCTCCTGAGAGTTCAGTTGATGCAACGGAAAGTGCACGCCAGCCAGCCTTACCTTTCACATAGACGCCTTGGGGCGCTGTGACGCGCCGCAGGTCTGCGTTCTGAATCGTCACCGTGCGACGAGTGAGCACCGACCCGACGACCTCGCGGTCGGCGATGACCTCCTCGTACTCAGCGCCCTCTTCATACTTGTAGTAGATCTGGCTGAGCGGGGCGTGACGCCAGTCGACGATGCGTACGCCGGCCTTTGCGTCGATCAGGGTGGTCTTACCGATCAGCACGTCACGCGCCGGCTTGCCCTCTTCCGTCAGCCGCACGTGCCCGAAGTAGGGCGACTTCGGATCGACCGCCTCGACAACGTTCTCCGATCGTTTTGCGGCGATGCTCGCGACCCGTTCCATTTGCTGCACGAGCGCCGGGACATCTTCCAACCGCGCCACGGCGATCTGGTCGCGCAGCGAAATCAGGTCCTCTTCGTAGTCAGCGATCGGGGGTGGCTTGGACGGTCTGTAGGTCGCGAGGAAATCGTTAACGCGGCGGAGGATCTGCTCTTCCTCTTTTACGATCGCAAGATCTGGCTGGATCGCCGGGGCCGCCGCATCGGGCTTCTCGTCTTTGGTGTTCTGCATGGGCAATTGGGGTTGTCGCGCATGCCACACGAGCGGTCTGATGTCGAGGTCCGGCAGGAGCGGCTGGGCAAAAGTTGGCTCTTTGTTGCCGTTCATTGACCAAGGCTCAACAACTTGCTTGCACCAAAACTACTTCGCACATAAAACTTTTTTATCCGAAGCATCGAGGGTGCATGATCGACTTTCAGCCAACCGAAGAACAACTGCTGATGATTAGGGCTGTTTCGCAGTTCGCTGCTGGACTCAGACCGAACATCCGAGAGTTCGAGCATGCTCGAGAGGTTCCGCTAGCCGTGCTTGCCGAAGCTGCGGCGATGGGTCTTGGGCCGGCGATCCACATCGCGGCCAGCCATGGCGGCGCCGGACTTGGGCTGGTCACCGCCGTTCTGCTGGAGGAGGCCCTGGCCGAAGTGGATGCGGGCGTAGCGTTCGGGTTGCCGGGGGGCTCGTTCGCTACCGCCGTGGCGGAGTTGTGCACGGGGGAGCAAGCGGCAGCATGGTTGCCCAAGGTGCTGGACGCCGGAGGGATGGGAGCCGTGTGCTTCAGTGAAAGCAAACCGAGCCGGGAGCGACCTGGTTTCCTGACCGAAGCAACGCCGGTTGATGGTGGCTTCGTCCTGCGCGGAGAAAAGGCTTTTGTCCTGAATGCCGACCGTGCCAGCCATCTGCTGGTCTTCGCTCAAGTCGATGCAAGCAAGGGCTGGGATGGGTTGGGCGCGTTCATCGTGGACGCCAAGGCGGAAGGCGTGCGGGTTGGACCCGCCGTGCCAACGCTGGGCTTGAACGCTGTGCGCTCATGCACGGTGCAGCTCGATGGCGTCAGGGTGACCGCTGAGGCAAGGGTTGGCGGTTCGGGGCAGGAATTGACGCGAGCGACACTTCGCTTCTTCGCGAAGGAGGGGCTCAAGAACGCCGCGCGTTCGGTCGGATTGTGTCAATCGGCGCTGACGACCTCGCTCGAGTACGTGAGCAACCGCAAGGCGTTCGGCAAGCCGATCGGGCACTTTCAAGCCATCGCCTTCACGCTCGCAGACCGCTCGATGGATGTGGACGCCGCGCGAACGCTGACGTGGCAGGCGGCAGCGCGCTGGGATCAACACGAAGCAAAACCGACTTCGCGAAGCGAGAAAGAGGCGCTGCTAGCGTCGGCATTCGCCATCTCTTTCGCGTTGGAGGCCGCAATGAAGGCTGGCGACTGTGCGGTGCAGTTGCACGGCGGCGCTGGCTTCATCCGCGACTACATCGTGGAGAAGTTGATGCGTGACGCAAAGCAGCTGCAGGTCTGCTTCCTAACCGCAGAGCAAGCAGACCAAATCGCGGCGACGCTCGAGCTCGGGTTGCCGCTCGATCCAGCTGTTGTCCTTCCAACGCCCGAAACGCAGTCCGTTTTTACCTGAGGCTCGTATGACCATCGACGTTGTGCTCTCGTCGCGACAAGAAGAACTGCGCGAAGGAATTCGCGGGGTGGCCAAAGGCATCATTCGACCTGAGAGTCTCAGTTGGGACCGAGGGCATGGCATCCCGGACGAGTTTCTAACCCGCTTCACCATGATGGCTCAGGCCATGGGCGGCTCTGCTGGAACGTGGGGCGTTCAAGGCATGGCCGGCGAGGAGAAACCTCGAGAAGGCTCCAAGAAGAGCTCAACCATGGTGACCACGGTTATCTCGGCCGAAGAGATGGCGTGGGGCGATGCGGCGTTGCTCCTGTGCCTACCAGGCCCAGGGCTCGGCGGTCCCCCCGTTCGGGGCTCAGGTACGCCCGAACAGAAAGAGCGCTTCTTCTCGATCTTTCGCGACATGTCGAGCGGCCTCAAGTGGGGCGCCTACGCGCTCACAGAGCCGGGTGCTGGCAGTGACGTAGCCGGCATTCGGACGAGCTGTCGCAAGGAGGGCGAGCATTGGGTGCTGAACGGCCGCAAGTGCTACATCACCAATGGCGGTCGCGCTTCTTGGAACGTCGTGTTTGCAACCGTCGATCCGTCGCTGGGTCGTGCAGGACATCGCGCCTTCGTGGTCGAGAAGGGCACGCCGGGGTTCTCGGTCGGCAAGATCGAAGAAAAGATGGGTCTGCGCGCGAGTGAGACCGCGGAGCTGGTTCTCGAAGAGTGCCGAGTTCCCGCGGAGAACCTGCTCGGTGGCGAGGAGAAGTACCAAACCAAGGAGGGCTTTCTCACCGCGATGAAGACCTTCGACAACACCCGTCCGCTCGTCGCTGCGATGGCCATCGGAATCGGTCGTGCTGCCTACGACTACGCCAAGGACTTTGTTCGCGAAAACTACCTCCTCTCTCGGCCTATTCCTCGCTACGCCGCGATCGCTGAGCGGCTGGCTCGGGTCGGTCGCCAGCTCGAAGCGGCGCGCGCCGTAACGCTTCGAGCCGCGTGGTTGGGGGACAACGAGATCGCTAACGCGAAGGAGGCCAGCACGGCCAAGGCAATGGGAGGGCAAGCGGCGATCGCGGCCTGCATCGAGGCGATTGAGATCTGTGGAGCTCACGGCACCTTGGCCGGTGACCACCAACTGCTCGAGAAGTGGTTCCGCGACATCAAGGTCTACGACATTTTCGAAGGCACCGGACAGATCCAGCGCATCGTGATCTCGAAGCGCCTTATGCCGGATTTGCGGGCGTTCTAGACTTAGCGCTGATGATGAACTTCGAGCAGATCGATTGGGACCAGTGGAAGCCGACCGACCTGGCGACGCTGCTGTTCGTCGTTCGGGCGGGCCAAGTGCTGATGATCCGCAAGAAACGCGGCCTCGGCGCAGGTAAGATCAACGGACCTGGCGGTAGGATCGAAACCGGGGAGACGCTGCTTCAATGTGCGTTGCGAGAGACGGAGGAGGAGATCGGCGTGCGGGCTCTCGGGGCTCGTGAACTCGGCCAGCTCCGCTTTCAGTTTGCCGATGGGTACGCATTGCAGGCCCACGTCTTTCGCGCCGACGACTTCGAAGGCGAGCTGATCGAAACCGACGAGGCGATTCCACTTTGGTTCTCAGCTGAGGCCCTTCCCTTCGAGGAGATGTGGGCAGATGACCGTCTCTGGCTACCCCTCATGTTGAAAGAAACGCCATTTTCTGCCCGTTTCTTGTTCGATGGTGAACGCATGGTGGGGCACGTTTTCGATCTGCCCACAAAATAATCGTTGCTGCTCGGTCACAATGGCCGCCGTCGACGTACCTGGATGAGAGGCAATCATGCGGGTTTCAAAAACGGTTCGGTTGGGTCTCAGCGGCACCTCCCTTGCGCTCGCCACGCTCGCTGGCATCGGATGCGCCAAAGAGAATGCGTTGGCGACCAAAGAGGAGCTTCGTCCCCAGGCCTATCGAATGGAGCAAGCCGTGGGCGCGATTCTTGAGGAGCAAGAGCGAGATCACGTTCGGCAGCGTGAAGCCGATCGGGCCGTGTCGCTGAACGCTGAGCAACCGGTAGACGCCTCGAGCCCTTGGTTCTTGAAACCTGCAGGTGCTGCGGACGGTCCACGCGATTCGCAGTCGCGACCGGTGGCGGACGTTTCGGAGCGACAACAACCTGCGATCGTAGTCGGTGAACCTGGAAAGCCGAAGCCCGTGGTCACGCAGCCCGTTCAACCTCAGCGTCCGCGCGGGTGGGAGATCCGAGCCGCTTGCGGTCGAGGTTGAGTAGCTGGAGGATGGCGGAAGGATGAAGAAAATCGGGGTTGGCCTTTCGCTGATGCCAACCTCGGATTGGCGTGCCGCCAATCAGCCTCTCTTCGACGCGGGAGAGGTGGACGCCGTCGAGTGGAGTCTCGACTTTGGGTTCGATCAGGATCGCCCGACTTGGGTAGACGACCTTTTGCGCTCCTTCGAGAAGAACAACGCGCTGGTCGCACACGGCGTTGAAGGCTCGTTGATGTCAGCTGCCCCGACGTCTGCTTCGGCCGAATGGTTGCGTCAGTGCGCAGCCAGCTGCAAACAGCACCGCTATCGCCACTTGAGCGAACATTACGGCTTCATCAACGCGGGAAACATCGTTCGTGGAACGCCGTTTCCGTGTCCTCCCTCGCGTGCGTTGCTCGAAGCGTGCGTCGGCCGGTGGAAGCGGCTTGCTGACCTTACCGGCCTGCCCGTTGGCGTTGAGAACCTTGCCTTCGCATTTTCGGCAGAGGACGCGCGCCAACAGGCCGACTTCGTCGCGGAGTTAGTTTTTCGAAGCGAGGGCTTTCTGTTGCTGGACGTTCACAACCTGTGGTGCCAGCTGGAGAACCACGGTCTCCCCGCCGGCGACCTCCTCGGTCGCTACCCACTGGATCGGGTGAAGGAGCTCCACGTAGCAGGCGGCTCCTACCTGGCCGACGGCAGCTTTCGGCGCGATACCCACGATTCACCGATGCCCCAGGAAGTGACCGACTTGGTGCGGCGAGTAGTCGGCGTTTGCAAAGACTTGGAGTTCGTCATTTTGGAACGAACCGACCGCTCTCTGTTCGGCCAAGAAGAGGCGGATGGTCATCGGCAAGAGTTCCGTGCACTCCGTGCGCTCGTCGCAGAATCAGAGCTCGTCGCAGAATCAGAGCGCGCTCAGACGCTGCCTGGCCCCGAGGTCGGTGGTCAAACGACGCATTGGCGCTCAGACGAACTCGAGACCGTGGAAGCCTTTCAGAGCCGACTTCTCGAGTCGTTGCGTTCGAGCGACTCCAGGGCGGCTTTGCTGCAACGAATGCTGCCTTCAGGTGCAACGAGCGAGCACGCGGCCTATGTGCAGAGCTTCACTGAATCAGCGAGTCGCGCAGCAATAGCGATGGCCAAGCAATGGACCATGGTTGCTGCGGAGCCCGACGAAATGATGGCCGCGGTGTTCCGAGGAGCAGCCTGGCCTCTCGACTTCGTGGCGTTACCGGTCCCGACTCCTGAGCCGGGTCAGGTTCTGCTGCGGACTCGCGCCGTCGGATTGTGCGGGACCGACATTCACATCATGCAAGGCCGCTTCGACGTGCCCGTGCCGCTGGTGCTTGGTCACGAGATCGTCGGTGAAGTTGCTGCGATCGGTGACGGTGTGTCAACGCTCGAGCTCGGGGATCGCGTCGGCGTCAGCTGGGTGCAAGCCGGCTGCAACGCGTGCTCGTTGTGCCGCAGCGGGCGCCCACAACGCTGCTTAGAGGCCCGAACGTGGATAGAGAATGGCGGCGGGCTGTCGGAGTTCGTCGTAGTGGAAGCCAGCGGCTGCACCAAGCTGCCGACCGAACTCAGCTTCGAACAAGCCGCTCCCCTGATGTGCGGAGGTCACGTTGCCATGTCGGCAATCCATCGCGCACAACTTCAAGAGGGCGAGACGCTCGGAGTGCTCGGGCTCGGCGGGATCGGCCACCTTGCGCTGCAATTCGCCCAAGCCAAAGGCATCTTTGTCGAGGCCATCAGCGCCCGTGATAGCGAGGTGGACTTCATCGATCTAGGGAGCGGGCCCACCGAGCTTCTGAACCCTGTACGAAGCAACCTGGAGGAACGCTTCGACGCGATTGTTTCGACCACGAGCGACGCCAGCGTGCTCGGAAACGCGCTGCATTGGTTACGTCCGGGTGGGCGGCTCGTGGTGCTTGGCCTCGGCGGACAGGCGCAGTTCGATCCGGCAGTTCTCGTTCCTCGAGAGCTCTCGATACTTGGAGCTGTTCAAGGACCCACAAGCGATTTGCTCGAGGCTCTGGCGCACGTGGCGGGCGGGCGAGTGAGGCCATGCATCGAGAGCTTTCCCTTTCCGCTGGTGCAGCGGGCCCTCGACCGACTGGCGCAGCGACGCGTGCACTATCGCGCGGTCGTCACGTTCTAGAAGCGCTCACAACGAGACAATCAGAGCGACCCCCACCACCGCGATACCAGCGCCCAACCAGCGAAGAAACGGCGGTCGCTCTCCGAGCACCAACGCTGACAAGACGAGCACGAAGATCGCTCCCATTTGATTGAGCAGAGCAGCTCGAGACGCCGTGCCGTACTTGATGCCACCGAGCCAGAGGAGCATCGCAACGTAGGTCCCCATCAGTGCAGCCGGCAACGCTTGCCGCCATGCAGCCTGAGGCCGAAACAGCGCAAGCGCGGACTTTGCGCGGCCGAAGGAGGCCTCGAACCCGAACAGGGCAACGCTACCCGCCCATAACCGCACGGCCGTTGCCTCGATCAACGAGCTTCGATTGAGGACTGGCTTGCAGATGATCACGGCCACGGCGGTCATGAGCACACCGGCAAGAGCGAGCGCTACACCCTTGCGATCGACCAGCGCTGGCTCGAGCCTTCGCTTGCGGCCGATCGGTAAAACCACGACCAGCAAGCCCAAAAGGACGAGCGGGCCGCCTATCAACAGGCCTACACCGAGCGCTTCACCCAAAAATAGAAAGCTCAGCACAACCACCGTGGGCGAATACACGCAGTCAGTGACTGCAGCGACGCTGGCATCGATCCGCCTTAGGCCGGCCAAAAAGAGAGTGTCGGCTAGAGCAAGCCCCAACACCCCACTTGCACAAAGGAGCAGCCAATCCTCGAGGGAGCGGTCGCTGGCGAACTGGCCACCTGTTGCAAACAGCGTCAGTGAATGCAGCAACGCTGCGAGCGAGTTCTTGAACAGATTCAGCGCAACGGGGTTCTGAGCTGAAAGCCGGCGCAACAACAGCACCGAAATCGCCCAGGCCAACGCGCACGAGAGGGCCATCGCGTCGCCTGCCCAGGGTGCCATGCCGCCTCCTTAGCAGCTTCGGAGGCATCGATGACGGGCGAGCCGTAGCGGTGGGAGGAAAGTTTATCCATCTGGATAAGCGAAATCGCGGTCACTCCTATGGGAAGGCCTGATTTTTCGGGACAGTTGGGCGTATGCTGACCTCCTCGTGAAAATCGACGGCGAAGACATTAAGACGGTCGCCGACCATGCTCAGGGCGCGGGAAAGACGGTCGAACCCGTCCTCCGCGCAACGAGCAACGTCCTCGGCGAAGTGGGTCGTAGGCTCGTTCATCCGATGTCGCGCAAGGCGCGCATCGTCGAATTCAAGGAGGCTGAATTTCAGGATGCCGAAGACTGGACGCTCGCAGATGATGAAGCGATCACTGTCAACGCGGGCGTAACCGGCGGAACGACGATCGACCTTCCGGAGCCGATCGAGTTTGTTCACTTCGGCCACGTGTATCGAGACCGCTCCCCGCTCTTCGGCTGTCCCAAAATCTCCGATATGGAGGGAGAAATAGGCGAGGACGAGGAGGAGACGTTCACGGGAAGCGATCCTCCGGCGCACGGCTTGATGTTCCGAGCTGCCCTCATGCGCGAGACCGTTCTGTTGGGCGGATTCATCCGCGCGCAGATGGATGCACTCGCGGCGGAAGAGAAGAGCAAGGGCGTGATCGGGGTTCTGGCGCAGGTCCTCGCGGATCTGACCGGCTCGGCCGGGGGCACCCAAGACAAGGCCAATCCTGTCGATCTCAACCCTCACCTCAAGAAGGTGATCGAGGCAGGAAAGAAACTGAATCGGCCGCGCCTCGACTACCCGTCGATCCACGAGACCGGCATCAACCTACACACGGCACGCAAGGCCTATCGGGAGTACCTCGTCAAAGAGCTCGAGGCCAGGCACGCACCCGCGAAGTCACCCGGTGGAGGCATCCTCAACGACCAAGTCGACGAGGTAAACGAGGCCTTGCAAGCCGGACACGATTGGCTCGGTGGGGCCCATGATCCAGCCAAGCCTGCAAAGCACGACGCTGTGCCTCGACTCACAGCCTTGGTGCCACCGGGAGTCCAAGATTTCTTGAGCTTGGTGCAGAAGATCAGCTTCAAAGCTTGGGATGTGTGCGCAGCACTCAACTACGAGTACGCCGTTCGACTCGAGCCGATCATTGAAGAAGCGGCACGCGAAATGTCGGTGCACGCCATCAAGCAGCGTTCGACGCCGATGTTTCCAGTGTGGTTCATGGAACCGCAGCCGGAGTACGAGCTGCCCGCCAACGTCGAGCAGAAGATCTTCGACAAGATCGACAACCCGCTCTCCAAGAGTGACGTTCCGAAGTTGCTGGGCTTCTTGGTTGGTCCGATCAACGACGCCGTTGATGTCGTCACCAACCCCATCAAAGACGCACTCACCAAGTTCGATCAGAACGTCGGCATCGACGACACGCTCGACTTCCTGAGCCGGCCGGACCGCTACACTCCAGGGCGTCCGTTCCTCGACGACATCTTCCTGATCGCACCCGACGCAGATCAGCCCGACGTCCCAGATGCAGCCAAGCGGGCCCGCGTCGGTTGGTCAGGCGGACTCGGTCAGATGGCCGTGGATTCCTTCAAGGGGGCGCTCAACATCAAGCGGCTCCCCGTCTTCCTCGAGTGGGTGGTATCGAAGGTCTCAACCATCTGCGCCGAGTTCATTCGAGCCGTCTACTGTCGCTTGTTGACCATGAAGGACAACGAGCATGTGTCGGAAGCGGAGATCGTCGAGGCCGCTCGCAAACACCTTGTCGGCAACGTCATCGAGACCATCCTCGGTGGGCTCGACTTCGTGAACAAGCTGCGGGGCTTCACGCTCGACATCCCCATCGCTGAGGTGTCGATCAGCGTGGACGCGCTGATCGGCCGAGCGAAGGAATTCGCATCCACCAGGCTGGAGCAGTTCGTCGATCCGGTGATCAAGTTCGCCATGCGAGATCTACATGGGATGATCTTCGCCTACCGGGCGACCGCGATTTCGAACCGCTCACTCACGATGGAGGTTCACCTCGCGCAGCTTCCCACCGTGTTCTCGCGGCTGTTCCGCAACGTCTTCTTCCCGCTGTGGGACAAGGTTCTCGAAAAGACGATCGCAGCGGTCAGCACCTCGCTGGCGCCGCGCGTGCTCGAGGCAGGCCAGGCCCTCCTCAAAGCCCGTGCACAGGTAGAAGAGGTTCGCGGAAAGATCGTTCAAGGCCTTGCGGCGCTTGAGACACTGCCAGCGGCGTTGCCCGACATCGGGTTCAACATCAAGGACCCGAAGGGCAGCGTTAACAAGATCAAGAGCGATTGGAATCCGATCATCAAGAACGCCAAGAACGCCTGGGATGAGGCGGAACTTGACGTAACTCAGGATCTCGGGCCGCTCGAGCACGATGAACTCGAGCAAGCCTTCCCGATCAAACAGCGCATCGTCCTCTGCGAAATACAGGACGTCACGGCGCGACACTTGCAGTTGGTCTTGCCGGGTTTGAAGTGGAAGGGTCGTCCCCTGCTCTTACCGCCCGGCGTGGCTGAGGAGGGCGCGGCAGCAGCTCCCCCGACGGGCACGGAGAACCAACTGCAAGACGCTTCACCGATCTCGCACTCTGCACCTTCGTACAAGAAGAACGTTGAAGAGCCCTTGCCGCACTTTCCGTTGGGGGACTACCCGATGTCGAGCCCGGCGCCTTCGTCGTCATACGTCGCCTACTCGGGCTCGTCGGACTTCGGGCCGTCTTCCAACCGCGGCTTCGCTCCGTTGCCCTCCTTCGATGAGCCGCTGGATGCACCGTTCTCCGATCCACCGACCGCGGATCTGCCGGCGATGCCCGTAAAGAAGAGCACCGAGCAGACGCAAGAACTCGAACTTGGGTTGGCTGGCCTCGACATCGAACAGACGGTCGATATCGACCATCTCGGTCCCTCTTTCCTCCCGCCGTTCCTCGGTAACAAGAACAAGGCCTAACCGATGACGATGAACTTCAACCCGAACGCTGTACTCAAGGCAGAGCAGCTCGCAGATAAAGCATCGTTGGATCTCTTCCACTTCGTCAGTCGTGGGCGCGTTGAGCGCAAGCTTCGCGTCGCGGTTTTCCGTGGTGAAGAGCGAGTCAACGACACCTTCAGTTTCGATATGGAGGTAGTTGCACCTCACGACATCGATCCGCTCAACACGTTGGAGGATTCAATCCTCGGTCATCCCGGCTCGCTGGTGATGATGGGGGAAGAGAGCCCACGCGTAGTTCACGGGCTGGTTACGGGCTACGAGGTACTACGCGCGATCGATCTGCAGTCCGTACGCCTGCGACTCAAACTCTCCCCGCGCCTCGCCCTCCTGCAGATGCGTGTTCACAGCCGCATCTTCCAGGAGCAGACGATTCCGGCGATCGTGAAGCAGCTGCTCGCTGAGTGGCGAATTCCACATCACTTTGAGCTTTCCAGCGAGTACGCAGTTCGAACTTATGTCACCCAGTACCATGAGAGTGACTACGAGTTTTTGCTACGCATCCTCGCCCGAGAGGGCATCTTCTTCTACTTTCGCCACTCACCTGAGCACGAGGTTGAAGAGCTGATCTTGTGTGATGAGGCGATGTATCGCCCGGTGAGCGGACGAACGGGCCGTATGCAAGTCCGAACGGGTCGCTTCGAGATCGCCGAGGGCGAGATCGTCGAGGTTGGTGTGCGGCGAAAGATCCGCCAGACCAGCGCGAGAATCGGCAACTTCGACTTCCGCCACCCACACTTGCCGCTGCGCTCGCTCGAGATGCAGGCCGACGCAAAAGGTGCTGTTGGAGACCTCGGGACCGAACGACTGGGGACGTACCACTTCGATCATGACGGCGAACATGAGCCCTCAGCAAGCGCGGAGAAACGCGACCAGGATGCGCTGCGCATGCTCCAGTCGCTACGCGGGGATGGCCTAACGATCCTTGGCGCAACTCGATCTCGAAAGCTGATGCCCGGACACTCCTTCATGCTCGAAGGGCATGTGCTCGAAAGCCTCAATCGAGAATGGGTGGTTACAACCGTCAAGCACGACGGCGTAACACCCGAGCTCAACAACGATCTCAGTCGCGATGAGGTTTACAAGAACGACGTCGAAGCAGCGCCCGTGGAAACGGCGTTGCGGATGGCGCCAAACGAGCGCAATCGCGTGATTCACGGCTCGCAGACAGCGACCGTCGTGGGTGGCGCGGATGGGGAGGTTTTTACCGACAACTACGGCCGGGTGAAGGTTCAATTCCACTGGGACCTCCAAGGCCGCAAAGACGAAAAGTCGTCCTCTTGGATTCGCGTATCACAGCCATGGGCAGGACCAAGCTTCGGAGCTCAGTTCCTGCCTCGAGTCGGCACCGAGGTGATTGTTTCCTTCTTGGATGGAGATCCGGATCGTCCAATCATCATCGGTGCAGTTTTCAACGGCACTCATCCCTACCCGTTCGGCCTACCACAGGAATCCACGAAGAGCGGCTTCCGTTCACTCAGTACGCCCGGGGGAGACGGCGCCAACGAGTTCAGCTTCGACGACGAACGAGGTCGTGAGGTCGTGACCCTCAAAGCGCAACGCAACATGGAGGTTCAGGTCTCGCGAGACCAACGAGTCGACGTGGGCGGGGATGCCGTACTGAAGGTGCACGGTCAGTTGACGGAGAATATCGATGGCACCCAGACCACCACGGTAACCGGGGGCCAGGTCACCTTGGTCACGCTGCAAAAGACCTCACAAGTTCTTGGCGACTCACTCGAAGCGGTTCGCGGAAGCCTCGATTCGCGCGTTAGCGGGGATCGCAACGTGCGAGTTGAAGGTACAGCTCGTGACGACCTCGAGTCGCACGAGACATTCATTCGCAATGACGCCATTCATCGGGTGCGCGGTCACTTCGCTGGAGTGGTTGGAGAGCAGGGAGCTGCAACCTCCGCGTCGCTTCATGTTGAAGGAACCGTCGCCGCCTACGCGAGTCGAACCACCGAGTTCATCGCCGAGAAAGGCATCGTGCTTCGCTGCGGCGAGAGTTCGATTCGCCTCGGGCCTGACAGCGTAGAGATCATTTCGCCCAAGGTCCTCATCAGCGGTGACACTGTCGAGACCGGTGCCGAGAAGGAGCTGCGGGTCGTTTCAAAGAAGGGCCTCATTCTCAAGTCCGAGAAACTCCATGCAATGGGCAAGTCTGCAAGCCTCTTGCTCTTCACTGACGCTGACATTGGTGGTCAGCGGGTGAAGCTCAACTCCAAGGTCGATGAATCTGCGATCTTGGCTCGACCGCGACCGCTAACCCACATCCAGCTGACCGACGAAGATGGCTCGCCCGCCGCTCGACGTCGCTACGTAATTGTCAGTGGTGACGGCGAGAGAAGCGGTGTGCTCAACGACAAGGGTGAAGCGGAGATCGAACTCGAATCCGACGCCCAGATCTACTTCCCCGATGTCGACAAGCCCAAAGAGGCCTGAGGATGAAACCCTACGTCGTTCGTCAAGGTGACTATCTCACGAAGCTCGCTCACACGATGGGCTTCGACCCGGATTTGGTCTGGAACCACTCCAAAAACAGCGAATTGAGGGAGAAGCGCGCCGACAAGGACCTGCTTCATCCCGGGGACATTCTTTGGCTCCCGCCGAGTCCCGACAAGAAGCGGTTGCAGGTGCGTTCGGGCGCAGCCAACCGCTACATCGCCCGCATACCGAAGAAACCGGTGGAAGTGCGCATTCAGGTCGGTGGCGAGCCGCTCGCCGATGAACCGGCAGTCATTCTTGGGATCGGTCCAGACCCGCTCGAGACCAAGACTGATGAAGCTGGGTGGATTCGCACGGAGGTTCAAGTCCACGTGCGTGAAATCGAAGTCATCTTGCCGCGCAAGCGACGCACGCTTCGCGTCCGAGTCGGCGACATGGATCCGGTAAACACCGTGAACGGACTGCGCAAACGGCTGCAGCATTTGGGCTTCTACCAACCGACCCGAGTAGGCGTGGAGAACCAGGACGCTTCGGACCCGAGCGCGCTGATTGGGGCCCTAAAGGCGTTCCAAATGGCCCGGAACATCGCGCCCAGCGGCAAGCTGGACGACGAGACGAAGAGCGCCTTGCTAGCCAAGCACGGCTCCTAGTACGCCGAGATGCCCTGCGGACCACGCAGGGCACTTCGACGGAAAGCGAGAAAACCACCCGTTGGCTGGACCTATCCACGCCTAGCGAGTACCCTTTCTAGATGCTTCGCACTGGCTTCATGGTTGCCTATGTGCGGCCGAGCATCGCCTTGGGAGTATTGGCGATGACCGTCGCCAATTGTTCGCTTGCACTCGACTTTGAGTCGGTTCAATGCGCGTCCAAAACTGACTGCACAGCGCTCGGACTTGAAAACGCTGAGTGCGTTGGCTCCGTTTGCGTCGCTCAAGGGGAAGGTGGGAGCGGCGGCTCGGGGGGAAGCGCTGAAGGCGGCGGCGGTAGCGCACCTGACCCGCGTTGGGACTGCCTCGATGGCTTCCAACAGCCGACCGTCGAACCTCAAGAAATGATCGAGCACTTCTATCGTTTCGAGGTGGCCACCGCGCTTCCCGGAACACCGCCGCAGAATCTGGCGGTGAAGGTCTGCAACCAAATCGATGTCGAGTGCACCACCCCAGTCGACATGCCGACCCCTGACGCCAACGGGGCGCTTACGTTGTCTCTGGCGTCGACCTTCGACGGATTTTTGGTGGTGACGGCCGAGAACATGCTGACCGGCTTCGTTCTACTGCAGCCGACGGTGAAGCTCCCGCAATCGGAGAAGGTCATCCGCATGATTGACGAGCCCAACTTCATCAACCTGGTGGAGTTTGCCGGCGGAACCTACGATCCGATGCGCGGAGTGGGCTTGGTGCTAGCGGTGGACTGTCAGGATGATCGCGCTGCAGAGGTCAAACTGATTAGCCCAGACGCAGACGCACAAACCCAGCCTTTCTACTTCAAAGACGGCGCTCCAAACATCGAGGAGACGCAAACGGATGAACAAGGGGCGGGTGGGTACCTCAACCTGCCCATCAACAAGGTGATCCGCCTGGAGATGCATCGCGCAACCACGGATGAGTTGATTGGAACCACGTCGTTCCGGGCACGAGCAGGTGCCATCGTTTACGTTCCTTTAGGGCCAACGGAGAACTAGCCGTGTCACAAAGCCAAATCGGAAAGTACCGAGTACTCGCGAAGCTTGGCCAAGGCGGGATGGCACGCGTGCTCCTGACGATGGCGCAGGGCATGCACGGCTTCAACAAGCTGCTTGTCGTCAAGGAGCTGCGCGAGGAGTTGGCCGGCGATCCCGACTTTCTGTCGATGTTTCTCGACGAAGCGCGCATCACCGCACGACTGAATCACCCAAACATCGTGCAAACCTACGAGGTCGGAAACGATGCTGACCGCTACTTCATCGCCATGGAGTACCTCGAGGGTCAGCCGCTGAACGCGATTTTCCGGCGAATGGGGCGGCGGAACCTACCGCTCGAGATTCACCTTCGCATCCTCGCTGATGTCTTGGCCGGCCTGTCCCACGCTCATCAGCTCAAGGACTTCGACGGAACGCCCTTCAGCATCGTGCATCGCGACGTGAGCCCGCAGAACGTGTTTGTGACCTACGACGGGCAGGTCAAGCTCGTCGACTTTGGCATCGCTAAGGCGGCCGGGGCTTCCTCGCGTACGCAGGAGGGCATGCTCAAGGGCAAGATCTCGTACATCGCTCCAGAGCAAGCACGCTGCGAGCATGTCGACGCGCGCGCCGACCTCTTCGCGGTCGGGGTCATGCTTTGGGAGGCGCTCGCAGGGCGCCGGATGATCACGCGAGAAGATGAAATGAGCGTGCTTGCGCGACGTATGTCAGGGCAAGATCCACCGATTCGTTCGGTGGTCGAGCGGCTGTCAGAGGAGCTCGCGCAGATTTGTGACCGGGCGATGGCTCCGTCGGCCGAAGCACGCTTTCAGAGCGCCAAAGAATTTCAGGACGTGCTCGAAGCCTATCTGGCCCACTCCGACTATCGCGTCGGGGCGAAGGAAGTGGGCGCAGCGGTTAGTGCGGCATTTCAGGATGAGCGAGAGAGAATTCGCGCGACGATCGAGGAGCAGGTTCGCAACATCGACCGGCAGGCGGAGCCAATCAACTTGGAGCTCGTGCCCGCGCACCTAAAGCAAACGAGCGACTCGCTAGCACGTGTCTCGCTTCCGCCGCACCTGCACCTCTCGAGCGAGACACCGTCGATCGCACGCTCGCCCTCGGTAATCTCGACTCCTCCCGAGGCTCCAGCAAAGTCCAGTCGCCCAATGATCAGTGCGCTCTTTGCAGGCGCGCTGCTTGCCGTCGTTGCGTTGGGCGTAGTGTACTTCGTCTCAGGTCAACGTCCCGAGCCAACGCAGCCAGCGGCCGCTTCCGCACCTCGTGCGGAAGCAACGACAACCGCAGCACCAGCCACGAACGAAGCGCCCAGCTCAGCAACCTCGACCAGCAGCAAACAAACGATTGAAGTGAAGGTTCGGTATCCGGCGGGGGCACGAGCAAAGCTCGATGGCGGCGTGGTTGAAGGGAATCCTTTCGAGGCCAAGGTGCCGCTGGACGGTACGATCCACCGTTTTGAGGTCGAACAGGAGGGCTTCAAGACGGAGAAGCGGACGCTGATGTTCGACAAGCCCATCGACCTGACTGTGGAGCTAACAAAAGAGAGCGCCACGTACACTCCACACGCCAAGACGACGGCCGAACCCAAAGCCACCAGCGAGACCCCAACTCCGCCAGCTGAAGAGCCCAAGAAGAAGCCCGTCCCAACCGTCGAGATCGACGAATCCAATCCCTACAAGAAAAAGCCATGAGCTTCCTTAACGACGCGCGCGCGTTCATGCTGATGGGTGCGCTGTTGCTTCCGCACACAGCGTTTGCTGAAGACACCGCGGGCGATCACTTCACGCGTGGCGTCGAGTTTTCGAAGGACCACGACTACGTGGCGGCAATGGTGGAGTTCAAGAAAGCCTATGAGCTCGACCCTCGCTATCCGGTTTTGTTCAACATCGGGCAGACCTCGAATGAACTGAAGGACTATGCCGGCGCGCTAAGCTCCTATGAGCGCTACCTCAAGGACGGCGGCGAGGAGATCGACGCCGACAGGCGAAAGAAGGTTCAAAACCTGATCGATGAACTGACTCGTAAGGTCGCGGCGATAAGCGTCACCACGAATGTCGCTGGGGTTTCGGTCATCGTGGACGATGTCGACGTTGGGGTGACTCCGCTCGCAAGCTCGGTGCGCATGAACGCAGGGCGGCGCAAGCTAGTCCTGACCAAGAGTGGCTACGAGCCAATCACGCGCATCGTCGAGATTGCTGGTACCGACGAGAAGACGCTGAACTTCGATCTCGTCTCCCTCAGCCAGTCGCCCGGCGGGACTGGAAACGTTGGACCAAGCGGCGGAGACACTGCCACTGGGCAGGGAGTGGAGCACACGGTTTGGCCTTGGGTCGGCTTAGTCTCGACCGGTGTGCTAGGCGTCGCGACGGGCGTGTTCGGGGGCCTAGCCCTGGCGAAGCACAGCGCCTTTGAAGACGCACTGATCGTGGCGCCAACGACCAAGGACGCTATCGACTCCGCTCGGAGTGATGCCAAGACGTTTGCGCTCGTTACCGACATCCTGCTCGGCACCACGATTGCGGCAGGTGCTCTCACAGCCCTCGCCTTTGGCCTCGATTACGGCCGCTCGTCACCCGAATCCACAGCCTTCATCCAACCGATGGTCGGGCCAGGAATGGTCGGGCTCAACGGGGCCTTTTGACGCTCACGGTTGCAACCTTCAACTTGAAGGACTTCTTCCTGGCGCGTTCGCCGGACGAGGCATCGCTAGCCGAGACAAAACTCAAGAACGTCGCTGAGCTTCTGAACGAAGCCAAGGCAGACTTGATTGCGCTGCAAGAGGTCGGCGAGGAGGAGCTGCTCCAGCGCCTGTTCCACGAGCGACTCGGCCTTCCCAACATGAATTTGCTGTTGGGCAAACCCGACCACCGAGGCATCCGCTGCGCGATTGCCTCACGCTTTGCGATTATCTCCGGTGAAGCACTCGAAGCGGACTCGCTCTCCTTTCCCAAGTTCAACGTGGAAGATCCGGAGCCGTTCGGTGCGTCGATTCCGCTCAGGCGAAGTGTCTTGCGCGTGCGCACCGAGGTTCCCGGCGTTGGCGTTACAACGCTATTCACCGCGCACCTCAAGTCCCAGCTCGGTACCCCCGTCCGAGAGCGGGGAGAAGCGTTGCCCCTCTCGAGTCCCAGCGAATACGGCGAAGCTATCTTGCGTTCATTGGTGCAACGAAGCGCCGAGGCGCTCTACCTCAAGCGCCTGGTCGAGCATGAATGCTTGGCGGAGCCGGCAAACGTGCTGGTCTGCGGAGACTTCAATGACACCCCTGACTCAGTCCCCCTGCGAGTGCTGCTGAGCGGAGAGCCACAAAAACGACTTGTGGATCTCGTGCGCCAAGCCAATCTCGCGGCGGACCGAGACTTCACGACGCTGCACGACGGACGCAAAAACCGCATCGACTATGTGCTGGCCTCACCCGCGCTGGCGAGCCGCATGCGCAGCACCCGCATCCTGAACGAACGGCTAAGAGACCACGGACCTTTCTCGAAGTCGGCTCCGCTCGAGCCCGACTCCGACCACGCACCGGTCGTCGCTACCTTCGATTGATTTGTAAAGTTTTGCCGTAGACCTCGCGCCGACGAGGATGGGGCGGGCCGGCAACTTGCGGCGGATTCGGGGAATGCCTAAGAAGGGTCTATGCAACCCGACTACCGCCACCGAGCCCAATTTCAGCCGCAGAGCAACTACGGTGCTCAGTCATGGGGCGCTGCAGATGGTCGAGAGGCCTTCATCGCGCGCACCTACAATCACTTGTTCCTAGCGATTGCGGCGTTTGCTGCCCTGGAAGTCGCGCTGTTCAAGACCGGGGTTGCCGAGGTGATCGCCCGCGGAATGATGGGCGGCGGAGCGCTGCTCGTCTTCGGCGGGTTTGTGGTCGTGAGTTGGCTCGCGACGTCAGTGGCCTACCGCGCCGAGTCAAAGGCAGCCCAGTACGCAGCCCTCGCCGCGTACGTCGTGCTCGAGGCCATCGTATTTGTGCCGCTGCTCATGCTCGCCAATACCCGTGCTCCAGGCGCCATCCAAAGCGCTGCTGCGGTCACGCTGGTTGGCTTCGCTGGCCTCACGGGCATCGCCTTGCTTACCAAGAAGGACTTCTCGTTCCTTGGCGGCGTCTTGCGTTGGGCAGGCTTTGCTGTGCTCGGGCTGATCGTCGCCAGCCTCGTGTTTGGGTTTACCCTGGGCACGCTGTTCAGCGTCGGTATGGTCGCTCTTTCGGGCGCGGCAATCCTTTATGAGACCTCGAGGGTGCAGCGCGAGTTTCCTGAAGACCGTTATGTGGCCGCGTCGCTCAGCCTGTTTGCTTCCGTGGCCATGATGTTCTGGTACATCCTCCGCATCTTTATCGGCTCACGTCGCTAACTTTCCGTGGGGAAGAGTAGTTCCAGGAAGTGGATCGGCGAGTGCTCAGGCACTCGCCGATTCGCATTTGGCGCCTCAGAAACCAGCAGGTTTGTGGGCCCTATGCAGATGTAGGCAGTTCTGCCACTGGCATGCCTCCTGCTTAGGAGCCCGCATGAAGTTCGGTCCCCTTCCGGTCGTTCCGTGGTGTCGTCCAATGCGTTGGATGGGAATCGCTCTGCTTGCTGGGCTGGCGGGGTGCGAAGAAGAGACGACGGGCACAGACTCGGCGGACGCGACCGAGGTGATTCCCGAAGCATCGCCTGAAGCAGCAGCCGTGCGTGCGCTGCTCAACGACCCGGCGACGACGCAGGCAGTCCTCAAACAGGCAAAGGTAAACACCACCACTGCCAATGCTCTACTGGCCCACCGCGCCGGCGGAGACGGTGTCTTCCGCAACGCCGACGACGAACTCTACGACACGATCGCCGAGGTCGATGCGCTCAAAGGTGTCGGTTCAGCCACAATCAAGAACCTGCAGAAGCTTGCAGGGACATTAGGCTATCTGGACGCGCAGAAAGCAAAAAGCCGCTCGGTGATCTTCTCGCCCCAAGCCGCCTCCGAGAGTCACTTGGTCGAGGTCGCAAAGAGGATCAATCAGGCCCAAACCTCAATCGACATTGCGATGTACTCCTTCTCGGACGCCAACGTCTCGGCGGCACTTGCAGCCGCTGTGCAGCGTGGAGTGAAGGTTCGCTTCCTCTTCGAGACAGCAGGCGAGGACAAGAAGCTCACGGGAACGGCGCTTACCAACTCGAAGAGCGGCAAGCTTGAAACAGCCGGGGTGGATGTCCGCTGGGTCAACAAGATCATGCACCACAAGTTCATGATCGTCGACGGCCCTCGGGATTCCGCTGAAGCCGCCAACACCGCCACCATTGTAAGTGGTAGCGGCAATTGGTCGAACGGCGCGGCCACCAAGTATGACGAGAACACCTTGTTCTTAACGGCCTATCCGGAACTCGCACTGCGACTCCAGCGGGAATTCAACACCCTCTGGGAGCACTCTGCTGACCTCGCATCAAACACTTCCCTGATGATGGAGCCTTCAACCTTCGCGATAACGGATGACGTCATCGTTGAAGACCCAGCGATGCAAATCCTCTTCACCAGCAACAACTTTGCTGTGAATGGGACCACCTTCTCAGTCCAAGCGACGAATGAAGTCGCTAACCAACTCGTAACTGCAATCCAAAACGCCGAGGACCGAATCCTGATCGCGTCAGGGCATCTGCGCTCGCGCCCAGTGGCGGAAGCTCTCATCGCCAAACGAAGCCAGAACCCGGACCTCGAGATCCGCGTCTACCTCGATGGACAGGAATACGTGTCTGACTCGGGGAACGCGCAACAGAAGAGTGCCCGAGATACTTGCCTAGCAAGCGCTACCACCGAGAAGAAAAAGGCTGCATGCCTCGACAAGTCCTTTCTCTATGGGCTGGAGGTAGGCAACGCTGGCATCGATGTTCGCTACAAGTATTACGCCTATCGCTGGAACACGTCGTACGCCGCCCAGATGCACAACAAGATCCTCATCATCGATGATGCTCTTTACACCGGCAGCTACAATCTCTCCGACAACGCCGAACACAATACGTTTGAGAACGTCTTCATGTTCAAGGGGCCCGAGTTCCGCGACCTGGTGTCAAACTACATTGAGCGCTTCGAGATCCTTTGGAAGCAAGGCGACGGGCTGCTCCCGGGCCTGCAGAAGACGATTGATGAAGCCACCACAATTCCTATCGTCTTCCCGGCCATGTCGCTCTCTTGGGCAGAGGTCCGCGACCTAAAGGCCCTCATCGCGAAGGAATGCCCTGCCGTAAACTCAGCCGCATTCAGAGAGAACGCAGCTAGTCACCAGACCTGCACCAAGTAGCAGGCGCGGGACGGCAAAGACAAAACGATAAGGCCGCCCAAAGGCGGCCTTTATCGCTCGAGCACAAGGCTACTTCTTGCGGGGAGCCTTGATGTTCAGCTTGATGAGGACGTCCTCACGAATGAGGTCGTCCTTCTTGCCTTCATACTTGATACCCCACTCGCCACGCTTGATGGAGAACTCGGCAGTCGCCGTGATCTCGTCGCCGGTCACTTTGACCGTGGCGGGGAAGGTCACCGACTTCTCGACGCCGCGGAGCTTCAGGTTGCCCTCAATCGTGTGCGTCGCGCCCTTCTCGCCTCCAGCTTTGATCGAGGTGCTCTCGAAGAAGCCCTTGGGGTTGGCGCCAATGGCGAAGAAGTCATCCGATTGTAGGTGCTTATCGAGATCGGCGGCGTCCGTCTTTACCGAGGACATTTCAATAGCTACGTAGATGCGAGCCGCTTCGGCCTTGTCGCCATCGATAGCAACCCAGCCATCGAACTTCTCGAACTTGCCTTCGTGCTTGCCGGTCAGCTTGGACCCGACGAACCCAACACTCGAGTTTGAGCCGTCAAAGCTCACGGCGTTCGCCGGCTTTTCGGGTGCGTCGGTCGGCGGAGTAGCTGCGGTCGCGGTCGCCGTCGCCGTTCCCGTCGCCGCTGCTGCAGAGCCGGCCGGCTTCGCTGCCGCAGAGGCGGAGGGGCGCTGAACGGGCTTTGCGCTGTCTACCTTGGCGGAGGGAGCGCTCTTCGCCGGGTCTTCACAACCAGCAACCGCCACCAAGAGAAACGCTGAGATCAGAGCACCACGAACTAGGGACATGAATCACTCCTTGAAAGTTGAGCGCTGGTATTACCATCTAATTTCGTGAGCATGAGCCCTTAGAACGGGACACACCGTTGCGTGAAACGGCTCACTCGCAATCAGTAAACAGGGCCTTATGCAGAGCATCTCCGACCACCCGGTGCCCTTTCTCTCCCCAATGAATACCGTCCTTCCAGCCGAGGCCGTCACACAGGACCTCTGCGTTTCCGCAGCTAAGTAGCGGGCGCAACTCCATCGTCGCGTCGATCGTGCGGTCCGAAACTTTAGCCACAATCCAATTGGATACGTCCCACGTCATTCGCGCTCGCGCTGTATCGAACGCCTTCATCCCGCCCCAGGGCGGGAGCTGAAGCACGATCGTACGCGCGCCACGGCTCTTCGCTTCATTCACCATCAGCAAGATGTCTTCACCAATTAGCTTGGCCGTACGCTTGGCTGTTTCGTTGCTCAGAATGTCACCCAGACCGCCAAGAATGATGACGTCGGTATAGCTGGGTACAGATCCGCCTTCATTCGGACTGTACAGGTCCCGCACGAAGCGCTTTCGCATCATGTTGACCATGTTTCCTCCAACGCCGAAGCTCCTGAATGAACTGTTCGGGCACAGCTCGCCCAAGCGGTCGAGATACTTACCGCCCTGTGACTTAGGATCGGTTAACGAGTCTCCCATGGCAGCTACAACGTAGCGCTTCCGCGTCGGAGCACTGCTAGGAGCAGGGGGAGCGCTCGAGACAATCATTGGCGAGCTATGGTCCGAGGGGACCGCCGATAAAGCGCTAACGCTCGATATCGAGCCCGGTGACGAGCTTACCGCTGGTGGAGTTCCGTCCCCGCCGCAGGCCAGCAAGGCGGCGAACACTAGGCCTTCCCACCGCTGAGCTGGCTCTTGCCGCGCGACCAAAGACCGTGCGATGAAGCGTGCAATGAAGCTCTTGTCGTTTGTCGCAGTCATGGCTGGGTCGGGGCTCCTGGCGGCGTGTGACGCCCCCGCCCCGCAAGCTACACCCGAAAAGTCGGGAAGCGCAGCTACCGCAAAACCCTCTTCGGCAAAGCCCCTGGCCTCAGCACCTTTGGCCTCAGCTGTAGCTGCCACTCCACCCAAGCCCCCGAAGGGGCCCTTCCCCGAATCGACCGACCCGCTCTTGAAGGATCCGGCGAAGGCTACGGCGAAGGCTCCTGACGTCTTCCGCGTTACCTTCGACACCACCGTGGGCGCATTCGATATCGAGTGCACGCGCGAATGGGGCCCGAACGGAGTGGACCGCCTTTATAACCTCGTAAAGATGGGCTTCTTTGATGACGTGGCGTTCTTTCGTACCGTCAAGACGCCCAAGCCCTTCGTCGTACAGTTCGGGATCCACGGAAACCCCGAGGTCAGCAAGGCTTGGCAAGAAGCGAAGATTCCGGCGGATGAGGTAAAGCAGTCCAACACCCGCGGCATGGTCACCTTTGCCATGGCTGGCAGCCCTGACACGCGCACGACCCAGATGTTTATCAACTTTGGAGACAACTCCAATCTTGACGCGATGAAGTTCCCACCGGTTTGCAAAGTGGTTGAGCCGGGCATGGAGGTCGTCGAGAAAATCCATGGGGGTTACGGGGAGCGAATCACCTCGCAACAAGGAACCATCATGTCGCAGGGAAACAACTTCCTGCGGCAGCGCTACCCCGAGCTCGATTACATCAAGACCGCCCGACTCGTCTCAAAGGACGACAAGAAAGACGACGACAAGAAAGACGACAAGAAGGAAGGCGACAAGAAGGAAGGCGCTGACGGTAAGCCGGAGAAAAAGCCCGAGCCCAAGCCGGAGAAGAAGCCCGAGCCCAAGCCGCTTCGGCCCCCGCCGCCAACCTGAGGTTCACGTCCTAATGTGCTCGAGCGGTGCGTGCTTTGCAGCACGTACCGCTCGACGTTTTGTGCTCCCGCCGTTGTTCTACGCGACCTAGCAGCGAGCGGCTCCTGCTGGACGCCAGTGAGACCGAGGGCTAGTAACGCCCGATGGAGACCGTAACCTCTTCCTCAGTTGGGACTGCCGTAGCGACCCGCATTGCCTGTCAGGACCCGGCGACGCTCGAGTCGCTAGGCTCTGTTGCGGTGATGGGCGAAGAGGAGGTTCGCGCTGTCGTGGTGCGAGCACGCAAGCTTCAACCGGATTGGGGACGTACTTCGTTTGCCGAACGGCGCGCTGTGCTCCGCGAAGTCTTGGACGAAGTCGTAGCGAACCAAGAGGACATCTGTCGTCTCGCAGTGCGTGACTCCGGCAAGACTATGGTTGATGCAGCGCTCGGGGAGATCTTCCCCGTGTGCGAGAAGCTTCGCTACGTTATTGCCAACGGCGAAAAGGACTTACGCCCTGAGCCTCGAGCCTCGGGCTTCCTAATGCACAAGAAGGCGTGGGTAGAGTACGCGCCCCTCGGTGTCGTCGGCGTCATCGCCCCTTGGAACTTTCCTTTCCACAATATCTTCTGCCCTACAGTGCCGGCACTTTTTGCGGGCAATGCAGTTGTGGTGAAGGTCAGTGAGCACACCTCGTGGTCGGCAGAGCCGCTCGTCGACATCTTTCGTCGCGTGCTCGCAAGACGCGGACACAATCCAGACCTAGTCCAATTCGTCACCGGCTACGGCGCGACGGGCGCCGCATTGGTGCGCTCTGGAGTCGACAAGATCTTCTTCACCGGCTCCCCCGAGAACGGCGCCAAGGTCATGAAGACGGCGTCGGAGAACCTAACGCCGGTCGTGCTCGAGCTGGGCGGCAAAGACCCGATGATCATTTGCGACGACGCGGATCTCAATCATGCCGCGAGTCAGGCCATGTTGGGTGTGTTTACCGCATGCGGACAAATGTGCGTTGGAGCCGAGCGTATCTATGTATTCGATGGGGTCTACGACGCGTTTCTCCAAGAGGTGACCAAACGGGTCACGGCTCTCCGCCAAGGGCCTCCGCTCGAGGGAACGGTCGATGTCGGAGCGATGACCATGCCCACCCAGCTCGATATTCTCGATCGGCTCGTAGCGGATGCCGTGGCGAAGGGCGCGAGGGTCGTGACTGGCGGAAAGCGACGCGCTGGTCTCAAAGGTCAATTCTTTGAGCCGACAATCCTCGCTGACGTCACCCACGAGATGGATATCACCCAGAAGGAGCAATTCGGTCCGATCATGGTGGTGATGAGAGTGGCTGGCGAAGACGAAGCGGTCGCCAAAGCCAATGACTGCCCGTACGGTCTCGGCTCGAGCGTCTTCTCGAAGGACACAGCGCGCGCTGAGAAGATCGCCCGCCGCGTGCGAGCCGGCATGAGCGTGGTCAACGACTACGGCCTTGCCTACATGATTCAGGCGTTGCCGTTTGGCGGAGTTGGAACGTCGGGCTTCGGCAAGATCAACGGCAAAGAGGGGCTGCGGGCCTGTTGCAATGAGAAAGCCATGGTATCCGACCGCGTCAGACTCTCCAACGGCGTTGCCGTTTATCCCATTCGGCAAGCTACGTTTGGCGTGGCGAAGAACGTTATCGAGGTTATTTATGCGCGCGGACTTGGCAACAAGCTGAAGGCCGCCGTCGGCGCCGCTAGAAACATCGTCTCCGTCGCGCGCGCAAAGTGAGCAAGGCAACGTGGGCTGGGAGGATCTGAGATCCTCTTGGAGTTCCCTTGAGCGTCAGACCGAGCACACCCAAACCCTGTTAGCGACTTGACGGGCGCCGCGCTGGCGCCTTGTTCTTTTCCGCTGCTGTGCGCAACAAGGGCATGAAAGAGCGGTTGGCATTGCGATTGCTAAACCAGGTAGACCGCGCCGAATAGGCGCTCAACGTCGCCACACACGCTCCCTGAGTTCGAGCGTTGGAGGTTTTCATGCGATCGATGCGAAGATTATCGCTGGGTATTGGCTTTTGTTCGCTGCTCTCCCTCGCCAGCTGCATGCAAGAGCGCAACCCCATCAACCTCGTTCAGCCGGGAGCCATTCCGAAGTCGTTCCTCGTCGGGAACGATCTTCAAAGCCCGAGCGACGATCCCGAGTTCTATTGGCGCAACTACGTCGTAGATGCGTCTGCATCTCAGTCTCTCATTGGCGTTGGCTCTTACAGCGGAATTGACCGCATTCGCTGGGAGATCGCCGAGGATATGCTGATAGCGCGCAAAGCCTATCAAATTGCCGACGGCCAGGATGAAAAGGCCGACCCCGAGGCAGCTCCATTAGGCACGATCGTCGCGGCCTTCGCCATCACGAGTCACTTCGACATCCAACGGCAATACAACCCGACCACTGGTGAGGAGAACAATGTCATTGACGAGAACACACGGGATCAGCCCTGGCAGGCGCGCAAATTTCTACGGGTAGACTGGTCCAAGAATCTCGTCGAGAGCCCGATGTGGGACGACATTTTCATGGGCAAGGTGTTCGGCAACCTCAAGGTCTCCCCGGCCACCTATGACGTCTCCGACCCGACGAGCCCCGACCGCCCGCACTATGACCTAGAGAACGGCTACTTTGATATCACCTCCAAGTACTATGTCGAGCCCACGGAGAGCTCGCTCATTCCTGGGCTACCCACCTGCGTGGTGATGGGTTTTTACACGGGTTCTACTACCTACGAATGCGATGTTCAGGAAGCGACAGTTCGTAGCTCCTTCGTCAAGGTTGACAAGGGACGCCAGTTTGAGCCGCTGGACATGACGCACGCTCCGCTGGACATCGTTGGCAATCCAGCGGGCATTCGCTCAGGCAGCCTGATCATTGGTTTGACTGGCGGCATCGAGCAAGGCTGGGATCCAGGCTACGGCTACAACGATGCGCAATATCATCGCTATGCGCATATCCACAACATCTGGCAGCAGAGCCACCAGGACGCAGCGTGCGAGGCCAATGACGATCTAGACGCCAACGGAACAGCTGATGCGTGCGAGAACACCCTTACTGGCTATGAGGGCAAGCCCGGTTCGCAATGTGATGTCGCCACCCAGAAGTGCACCATCCCGCTGCGAGACCGCCAAATCAGGTCGGTTGGCTACTGGGCAAACCGAGAGTTTCCGCAAGATCTGCAGGACGCCCTCAAAGAGGACGGATCGAAGCAGAAGACCGGTGCAGCCGAGGAGCTCATTGCCTCCTGGAATCAGCTGATGAGCGGCGCAGTGGCCCAAGCCAGAGCAGTTGAATGCAGGCGCACGGGCGGCGAACGGGGCCAATGCGAGAGCGAGTTCCTCGAGCCGGAAAAGGAGATGATTGCCTACGGCGGCTGGCTCGTCGACAAGGCAAAAGACCCAACACCAGTGCTGACGTTCTGCCACAACCCGGTACGCAGCTACGACCTTGTCGATGTTTGCGGTAAGGTTGGTGACTCCGCGCGACTCGGCGATATTCGCAAGAACTTCTTCGCCTATTGGCCTTACGCTTCGCGAGCGCCCTGGGGTGGAATCGGCAACTGGGGAGGAGACCCAAAGACCGGCGAGATTCACGGGGCAGCTGCCATGATCATGGGGCGCAGCGCGACCTACGCCGCGGCCCTCCAACGAGATGTCATCCAAGTAGCGCTGGGCGACATGTCGATCGAGGACATCACAAGCGGGGTACCGGCAGACAACTACGCGCATGAGCTTCAGAACGGCCACTCACCCAAGGCGTTCTCCACAGCCGAGATCGAGGCACGAACCCGTAGTATCGACGCGACCCACGCAAAGCTATCTGTCGGTCCCGTACCGGTGGAGGGCAAGACGATTGCCGATAAGTCCGGCGCCTTCTTCAATATGCTAAAGCAGTCCTCGACGACCGCGGATGATGTCCTTTCCGCGCAACTCGAAGTCGACGCCTATGCCGACGCCCTTCGCGGAACCACCTATGAAGCCAAGCTCATCGACAGCCACTGGATGGTGGGTGCTGCGGCGCTGAGCCCCAATGAGCAAGCGAGCGAAACGGTCCTCGACGCCGTTTCCCCTCTACGCGGCTTCGACCCCGGGGTGATGCGGGCCGTGCAGCATGACGTGCATGAGGCCCTTGAAGCACGGGGAGCGTGCTTCCACGATAAGGAGGCTCCTGTATACGGCAGTATCGATCTGCAAGGACTGGCGCGCTACTTCGACCAGAAGTACCCGAAAGAGGACTACACGATCGAGCAACGCGGAGAGAAGATCTATCACGACCTATGGATTGAGGCGTTCAAGGGGATAGCTATTCACGAGGTCGGTCACTCCCTAGGGCTGCTGCACAACTTCGCCTCCTCGTGGGACTCGGTCAACTATCACCCGGCCTACTGGCAACTTCGCTCCCATGAGGGAACCAGCACCGATTCTTGCGAGGGCTTGCCTCGCGAAGGTGACACCTCGGATGACGCCAACGACGGTTGCATGGGCCCGCGCTACTTGGACCCGCCCACGAGCGATGAGCAGGGTCTTTCAGAAGAGTCGCGCCCTGGCATTGACTACTACGGTCAGACTTCAGTCATGGAGTACTCAATTGAGCGGTTCGGGGAGACCGTTGGTCTTGGTCAATACGACGCACACGCCATGAAGGCGCTCTATGGTCGCGTCCTCGAGACGTTCGATGACGAGGACCGCGGTGGCCTAGCAATCGATCAGCAAGAGACCTTCGCTCCGAGATTGCAGTCGCAGCTGATCGAGTCGGATCGCGTGGTGCGTAGCACCGCACCCTTTGTCGGCCAGAAGTTCGCCAAGCCCACCCACTACACCGAAGTTGCGCGGCTGATGGGGGTATTCAGCCCTGACCGCTGCCGCGACGCGACGGAAGAAGAGAAGGCGCAAGCCGGCTGGAGATTGGTACACGGCAAGGTCTGCGCACCTGCCCCGCGAGACCACGCGGCCTGGCGCGACTTTGAGGACGGGCCGACGACAGCTGGGGACGCAAACACCACCGCCGTCGCTTGGCACACCAAGGAAACGGCGGCCACCGGAGCCGGCAAAGTGCGCTGGATGTATCGTTATGGCACCGCCAATAACAGCTACTACCACACGAACCCAGGAGACGCCGGCGCTGATCCGTTCGAGGTAACTGCCAATACGATCAAGCGGTTTGATGCCACCTATCCTTGGACTTACTTCCGCCGAGGCGACAAGGAGTACATCGCCGACTCAATCCCGTTTGCCGTGGCGAACTCAACAATTGAGCGTCTAAGGTCGTATCACTGGAGCGCGGCAAACCGGAACGCCTTCTTCAAGAGCTTTGGTGAGGGCACCTTCGAGCAGATCGCTGGTAGTGATGACTGGCACCGCCCCGCGGTGATGGCAGAGACCGAAGCCTTCAAGACCCTTGCCCGCTTCATGCTCATGCCCGAGCCTGGCGAGTATAGTCAGATGGACGGGGTCGTTGGCTCTGACCGCCCGATCTGGGATATCGCAAGCGAAGGGTCCTTCAGCATCGGTGCTGTGGATGGGCGCTTCATTGAGGAGAACTTCAATAGCGACCCCAATGGGGGTGGTTCCTGGGACTACGGACATTGGATGAATTACGCCGGCTTCGGGGTTGAAAAAACCTACGCAGCTATGGCCCTCGCCGATGCTCGCCCGACCCTTTCCACGATTAGCCGAGACAACTACCTAGACGGTCGGGACTCGATGATCAACTTCCGCTCCGATATGCCAGAGGCGATGGATCGGCTGTTCGGTGGGATTCTCGCCGAGGACTGGGAGACCGTTGGCATGTTCGTTTCGCCCGGAGACGATACGCCGAAGCCCCAGCTCCTCGACCTTGCCGACCCGGATAGTCCGTCGCGCCCAGCAAACGCTCGGATTCTCTTCCCGAACATTGGCTATAAGCAACAGCTGGGCATCCTCATCTTCGCCAATATCTACTCACGAGCTGGAGCAGATATGTCACTCGCCAACAAGATGCGCTTGTGGGTCCTCGGTCACGAGGACGCCATCGAAGTTGCTGAGTCTTCACAAGTACGCTTCACCGACCCCGTCTCTGGCTACACCTATATTGCTAAGAAGTATGGCGCAGACGAGATCGACGGCAAGATCGTAGACAAGGGCATCGCATCTCGCATGGTGGCACGAGCCAACGACCTGCTCGTTGCTTCGTATGAAGTGGTCACCGACGTTGATGGCAAGACTGTACTCGACGAGTTCGGCGCTCCTTCGTTGGTGCTGGACGCGGACGGGCAGCCTGTTCTTCGCGCAGATGGCGCCGTCGGCAGCCTGACGCGCTACACCGGGCTGCTCGACGCAACTCGGCAGATCGGGTTCCGTCTGGGCTACGGCCCGCTGGGCGGAAACTGATCGAGCGGCCCAAGTTCCTCACCTCTTAACAGCGGAACGGCGAACCAACTTTTCTGGTTCGTCGTTCGGCTTTTGTGCCGCTTACAGTAGGCTTTGCCAGTGCGTTATACGTTGATGACGGTCATTGCGTTCAGCTGCAGCCAGCGCTGGCGCAAGCTAGCCTCCTGGTTCGTGCTCGTAGCGAGCCTCTTCGTCTGGGGTTGTGACCTAGCCAGCGTTGAGGAGGACTCGGGGGCGCTCTTGGAAAGCTCGCCTACCAGTCAATCGGCTGTTTTGAGCAGCCGAGCAACGGCCAGCGCCATCGCGCCCTCGGCAAGCGCTTCGGCTGCAAAAGCGACAAAGCCCGATCCGCGCTTGCTGCAATACCCGGGGCTTGCAGCGGTCCCTCGGGAAGAGCGTCAAGCGATTATGGATACCTTGAGTCTCATCAAGACCGACGGCCCATTCCCCCACGCTCAAGACGGGACTGTATTCAACAACCGTGAACGCAACTTGCCGCTGAGGATCCGCGGGTACTATCGCGAATACACAGTCCCAACGCCAAAGGTGCGAACCCGCGGCAAGCGACGGCTGGTGATTGGAAACGAGCGAGAGACCTACTACAGTCAGGACCACTACAATTCCTTCATCGATCTGAGGGTGGCACCGTGACGACTGAGGACAACCTGTTTCCAGACCATGAACGCGCCGTGCACTTCGTCACGGGTCAACTACCGGCGCCATCCTCTTCCGAGGAGGGGCAAGTGGCGTTCATCCACTCCGCGCGAGCCGATAAGACTGCCATCATCCGCGACATCTACGCGGCGTTGGCGCTCGAGAGCGAGGGCTTTGGTTGCAACTTGGATGCCCTTTTCGATGTGCTTACCTCGGTTACACCGGCGGCCAGTCGCGTGCTCGTGTTCGAGTTTGGCGGCGAGCTGTGGAAGGAGGACCCGCTCGTGATGGGCCGCTTGCTTGAGGTCTTCTTGGATGCGGCCGCGGCCGAACGAGAAAACAAGCGCACGCTCAACGTGGTATTTTGTTTGGAGGAGGCGCCGGCGAGCGCCAAATGACCGCGTCGACAACGTAGTGGTGAAAGTTGAAGGCGAGGAACACCACCATCACGGTTGGCAGCGTGTTCCATTCAAGCCGGGCGGTCACCATGCCGAGTAGCAAGTAGGTCAACGTTGAGAGGCCGAGGCAGGTAGCGGCGTAAACGAGGACGTTCTTAGGCTGAGAGAGCCAAGAGATGAGCCTCCTTCTGGGCTCCACTCCCGCTCTAAACTCCCGCGCATTGGTGGCCCAGACGAAGGCAATATACTGAGCGTTGTGCCAAACATTGATGAATAGCCAACCCGCGGTGACCTCAGCAATTGCCACGTAGCTGATGAACGTCATCGCGACATGCGACAAGACGAACAGCGTCTGACCCAGTTGAGCGACTCGAGTAGCGTGTGGCGCGCGCAGGCGGCGAACCAGCCAAAGGAAGAGCAGCGCGAGAGTCCCCGCGCCGACCAACACCGCGGCTGCGCGAGGTACGGCAGGGCTATAAAGCGCTGCTGAATAGAAGAACGGCTGCTGCTGGCTAGCCCGGTGCAGAAGGCCCCAGACCGGGAAGGCGGCGATCACCAGCGTCGTTAAGGCGTCAGTCGCAGGGCCAGCTTTGCCCGCAGCGCGCCCGTACGCCCGGGCAATGCCGTAGCTTTGCCTCGAATAGTGAAACGTCTGCCAATAGAAATATAGGCTATTGAGGAATACGGCTCCCCAGAGATAGGTCGTTAGTGCGGTCGCGCCAAGCACAATGGGGAAGGCCAGCGTGAGGAGGAACCAGTAGCGCTTGGCACTCGCCGCATCGAAGGCAATCCGGGTGTAGGTGGAGGCGACGTGGGGGTAGGCGATCAGCCATACATCCAAAAGAAGCACGTTGATGAAGGCGGCTTCTGAGCCGCCCGCTACCAAGCCAAGCACCAGCGCTAAGAGGAATACGCCACCGATAAACAACGCATCAAAGCGTGGTCCCCGAAGCCAGCCTGTCCTCGGTGCATTGGCAATGTGCGCGGTTGACTGCACGGCAACCAAGGTAGCCTACTCGTCCTTCATCTTTCCTTTCAGTTTCTTGCCTGCGAAGCGAGCTCGCGGCGTTTCCGTAGTTGCGTCCTTCGCATTGGGGCCAAGGAGAGTTCCGCACATCGTCTTGCAGAGGATATCGTTGGCGTCGCAGGTGCAGCGCCCCTGTGACTTCAGCTCGAGTTTCGTCTTCATGTCGTTGACACTGAACTGCGCCAACTTCTCGACCTTGACGATGTCCCACCCAGCCTTGGCTTGGCGCGGGGTGAGAGGCATCGTCGGCTTGCCGTCTGGTTCGGAGCAGCAGCGGAAGCTTAGGAAGTAATAGTAGAAATCCTCGCCATGTGTATAGACCTTGGGGCGGCATTGATTGCGAACACCGCTGTACCAAGGCCCACCCGTGTGGATACTGTCGAACTTGCCACGGGTCGTACCGTTGGGAGCTTGCTCGCTAGCCACCACTTCATCCGCGTTACCGGGCATATCGTAGACGCCGAAGTCGCTTACGCAGCCTGGCTGGGACCCGCTGGGCATACCCTTCCAAAGGCGGCCGAGCTCCTTGGAGTCGCGCTTCTCCACCAGAGACATGTTCGGGTCGTCCCACTTGTGATCGCCATTGCAGATTAGCGGGTCACGCTTGTACCCGTACGGAAACGGCTTCATCTCCGGCCCCTCACAGGCGAAGCTCCATTCGCTTTCGGTGCACATGCGTTTGCCGACGGCCGCACATTTGACCTGCGCTTGGTGAAAACGGTTCATCACCTCGGGGCGCTCTCCGGCGACGTTCGGCCACTCGTACTTATCAATGCAGTAGCGCTTTTTCTCTCGTGAGCCTGCACACTTGGCCGTGGGCTCAAACACCTCACAGACGCGCTTCTTGTTGGCCTCGGCCCACCACTCTTTGATGCACTTGTGTTCTACCTCTGTGCAGTAGTCCCCCTCAACGAGCACCATATTCGCCGGGCAGGTAGGCGGCGGCGCCGCCGGCGCTGTCGTCGTTGTCGAAGGAGCCGCAACCAAAGCCACGTTGGGGGTCGCGGATTCCACTGCGCTGGAGGACGCGGCTTGCGGCCGACTCTGCTCAACAAGGCCCGGGCTCGGTTCGGTGGGCGCGCCGCCAGCACACGACACGAGCGAGGCAAACGATGCCGAGGCGAAGACTGAATGGCGGCGGGATGTCGGAAGCGGGACGGCGGTCATGTCGTTGATCTCTCGGAAGTTGACGAGGTGGCGATACCACGAAAACGTCGGCTTCGATGCGAG
>CAITIQ010000191.1 GCA_903892415.1 uncultured delta proteobacterium
CCTTCGGCCGTTCTTTTTGAAGAGGGCACGAGTCATTCTGTTCACTCATCCGCCTTCGGCGGAATCCGTTTGCGGCTTCAGCAGAGCCCGGCGGCTGCGCGATCCAGGAACTCGTCTACGGCGCCGAGAAGCTCCTTGTTTCCGTCTTGTGCGTAGCGAGCGAGGTTTGCGCTGAACTCTGGGACGCGCTCAACAAACTGGAAAACGGTGTTCGGGTCGCTGAGGTTGTCGGCCATGGCGCCGAAACCCTCGTGCGCGAGAAAGCGCCCGTTCAACACTTGCTCGAACTGCCCCGCCAGCGGGATCGCCAGCATCGGCTTGTGGAGATACACACACTCGCCCATCAACGTGAAACCACCGCCTGCAACCACGGCCTTGCACGAGGCGAGGTCATCGATGAAGCCTTGCTCGCTGAAGGGGCGGTAAAGCAGCGTTCCCTCGCGCACGTCCTCCTTCAGGTCGCGGCGCATGCCGTAGAGGTGACACTCTAGGCCTGTGTGCCGCAGCGTTTCTGCGAGGCCGTCATTGCCTTCTGCGGTCTGGTACACGAGCAAGTGCTCGCCTTGCGAAGGTTTTGCCGCGAGGATCTCCGGCCGCAGGATGGGCGGAAAAAGACGCGTCTTCGGCTTGCGGAGCTCTGGACGGAAGAACGTGGTCACCAGGTACTCGTCGCAGAAAGGCAGCTTGCTTTTGACGAACGCCTTAGCGATCTGAAAATCGGTCTCGTGACCTTCAGTGATGTGGCTGGGGATCACCGCTCTGTTGATGATCTGCATGTTGTCGATCGAGAGCACCGGCAGGCGATGGGCCTTCGCGTAGAGGTAGGTCCATGATTCAAAGTCGCTGATCACGACCTCTGGGTGGAGCGAAGAGATGGACTCGAAGTAGAGGGCAATGTTCTTCGGGATGCCGGTGGCGCCAGAAAGAACGTTGCTCCACAAGGTTTTTCCGCGGCGCACGCGGTTCTCCTCGTAGATCATGTGCAGGCCGTGGATGCGGTTCACATCGTCAAAGCGCTTCGACAGGAAGTCGACTGCGCGGCCCGAGGCCATGATCTCGATGGTGTGTCCACCAGCAAGCAGGTGCTCAAGAACGACGCGCGACCGCATTGCGTGGCCCATGCCTTCGCCAACGACACCGTAGAGGATCTTCACGTGGCTCCTTCTCCTGGCATCACCAGGGCGCGCTTAGCTTAGGAGGGCTGATTGCCGATGTCTTCTTGAACTCGCACGATTTCAGGTAGCCTGCTAAGCGTGCGTCGCACCATTCCGCTCGGGTTTGCCATCGCTTTGATGCTCGCTCCTTCGTCTTTGTTTGCACAAGCCGGAGAGACCAAGCCTGCCGAAGATCCCGCGCTGATCGCCGCGCGGGACCAATTCATCGAGGGCGTTTCACTGATGGCTGCAGAGGACTGGGCGAACGCCCTCACGCGCTTCAAAGCCGCCGGCCGCTTCAAAATGAGCGCGCAGGTGGCGTTCAACATCGCTGAGTGTGAAAGCAAATTGGGCCGGCTCGTTGCCGCGCTGGGGAACTACCGGTTGGCGCTGTCGAAGGCTGACACGGCTGGTGCGGAAACCGTGAAAGACCTGGCGCCGAAGCGAATCAACGAGTTGACGGCGCTGATTCCAAAGTTGACGGTGAAAAAGTCTGGTGAAGGTAGTGCAACGGCGCGTGCGCTGCTCGACGGGCAGGAGTTGTCTTCGGCTTCGCAGGCCGTGCCAGTGGACCCGGGCGAACACGTGGTCACGCTCGTGGTCAACGAGAAGACCGTGGCGACTGAGCGGGTCACGCTCAAGCAAGGTGAAACGCGGGAACTGACGATCACCGTGCCAGAGGATGCGGAGAGCGGGGCAGGTAAGCCGGTAACGCCCTCCAGTTCGGGGGTGAGCGTGCCCGGGATTGTGCTGATTTCGTTTGGTGCGGCTTCGTTGATTGGTGGTGGCGTGAGCATCGGCGTTCGCCAAGCAGCGATCTCCGAACTGGACGAACTCTGCGGCCCCGACAGCTCATGCCCTGCCGAGGCCGAGGCGACGTACGATCGCGGGCGCTTGGCGACCGGATTCGCCGAGGTGTTGGTCCCCTTAGGGGCCGTGTCGGTTGTAGTTGGCTCGATCTTGGTGGCGACCACGGGGGGCTCGCCGGACCCAGCGGAGGCCGGAAACTCGGCTCGCTTGGAGGGCGTGAGCTTCGTTGGTGCGGACGGTACCGGGCCCGGCTTGGCGCTATGGGGCGTCTTCTAGCCGAAGAACGATCTCAGGTGGTCTCGGCGAGATGGGTGGCCAGTCGTCGATAGAGTTCGAGACCGAGCGCGTTGTCGTGTGAGCTCACCTCTTGCACGTCGTCCTTGCGAAAGCGCAAGCAGCGCACTCTTTCGCTGGCGAGGGCAGGCGGCCTGCGTCGATCGACTCCGACCAGCGACTCACCGAAAAGCAGCGCCGGCGGGCCGAAGCTCATTTCACCGACCTTCACGATGCCTTCGAGCAATACGTAGGCGCAAAAATCGCCCGTCTCGTAGGCCGTTAGGCGGCCTCCTTCTTCAAGCTCCAGCTCGACTGCTGCGGTCAGCGTCGAGAGCAGCGCCGGTGTCGACAGCCCGGCGAACAACGGGCAGTCTCCGAGGACGCGGATGGCATCGGAGAACGGCCGATCGTCTGGTCGTGCAACAAACCTATCTTCGACGCGGACGGCCACGCACGAGGCGTTGTCGCGACCGCCTCGCGCAAGCGAGGTCTTGATGATTTGCTCCACGACGGTTTTGACCGGACCACGACAAATCGCTGACACCTCTGCTTCGTCCCCCAAGGGCCCGTAGGCGCCATCCGAGGCCAGCAGCAGGGTGTCACCGCGGCTTAGGTCGACGCTGAAGCTGTCGATGCGCAACGGGACGGGGAGGCCAATTCCACTGGCCAGCGGCTTGGGGCCGCGCGCTACGTCGCTCGGTTTTTGGTGCGGGTCCCGAACGTGGTGGTCCTCCGTCAGCTGAAGGGTGGCTCGCGAGCGAACGAGGAAGGCTCGGCCATCCCCCACGTGGGTGATGAATGCCATTCCGCGCAGCAAGAGACAGATGTCTAAGGTAGTGCCCATCACCGCACCTCGCGCCTCGTGTTCCTTGAGCACCTCGTCGTGGGCGACGTTGAAGGCTGCGCGGAGCTTGGCCGATACCTCCCGTCGGCGTTCAAGATCCGGAGAGCGCAAGAACGCTTCGAAGATCTTGATGGCGGAGCGATCGCTGAGCTCGCGGCGAACCACGTCGACGGCGAGGCGGGCAGCTACGTCCCCGTGCGCAAGCCCACCCATGCCGTCCGCAACCCCGAACAGCGCGAGCTCGGGCGCGACCAGGAGCGCATCTTGGTTGGACTCCCGCACGCGGCCGACCACCGAGTCGGCCGCGACGTCGACGCGGAAGTCGAAGCGCGGCAGGATTCGCCCCGACATCAGCGCAAGCTCACTTGAGGATCACGCAAGCGCGCGAGGGAGCGATGGGGTTGCAAACGAACGGTTCAGCGTCCGTGTTGCAGCCGAAGTCGCCGAGGCAGAGCCCTTGGGGACACTCCTCGCCGGAGACCGGCAAGCGTCGACAGGTGGTGCCGTCGCACAGCGTATAGTTGGCGCAGATGCCCATCGCAGCGGGGTTGGCAGCGCAGGCTTCACCCTCACCAGGCTTCGGCTTGCACTTGCCCTCAGCTTCATCGCAGTACTCTCCGATGTTGCCGCAAGCGCCAAGCAGAGCCGGGTTGCACTGCGCTCCGGTCTTGGCCTGCTGAAAGCACTTGGCCGTGCTCGGGTCACAGAAGTGGCCATCGATACAGCTGTCGGGAACGCAGGCTTCATTGGCCTTGGACCGCTTGACGCAGATGTTGGTCATCGACATCTCGTCGAACAGGCACACGGACTCAGGGTTGCAGGGATTGAAGCCGTCGCAAAGGCCACCCTCTGCGACGAAGCCGCCAGCGAGCTTACAGGCTCCCTGGCAACAGCCGTCACCGCAGGCTCCCTCGCACACCGCGTCCAAGCCCTGGCACTCGATCGAGGCGAAGCACGGCTCATCTTGCCCGCGCCGATTGCCGAACACCGCGTCGCAGTTTTGTCGCAGCTCGCGCGGATAGAGCGAGGTGGCTTCACAGGAAGCCGTGCGAATCGCCTCGACGCAGCTGAGCCCAGCGTTCGGGTCGTAGGTCAGGTCACCCCAGGCGACAGCTGCCGTTGCCTGCACGACGACGGCGTCAGGGGAAAGCGCATCGAGGCAAGTCTCTCGGTCCGGCATGAAGCCGCAGATGGTTGCGTGCTCGCATTGGGCCTCACGGTAGGCCTCAGGGAACTGATCGAAGGGCAGGCCTTGCTCCTCCGGTGGCGTGGTGTCGTCTCCGCATGCGGCGCACGCCAAGGCAAACGCGCAGAACAGGGGAAGGGCAGCAAACTTCGACCGACCAAAGCTCGACGGGAATTGGGGAAGCATAGACCCCAAGCGTATTGCAGCCCGTGCGATTCAGCTAGGAAATGACTGTGCTCCTGCCGCGGATCTCGCTTGAGGTCAGCCGCAGGCACAGCTACCTCGGAGCCATGCCCTTCTCGTTTTCCGATCCGATGGTGGAACCGCCCCGCGAGCGAGCGCTCTTTTGCAATCGCACGCTCAACATGCGCGCCATCAAGAGCATCGGATACGACATGGACTACACTTTGGTGCACTACCAAATCGAGGAGTGGGAAAGCCGGGCCTACGAGCACCTCCGTCAGCGATTGTTGGCTTTGGGCTTGCCCGTCGCGGAGTTGCGCTTCGACCCCAACGGCATCATCCGCGGCTTGGTGGTGGACCGGGAGCTCGGCAACGTCGTCAAGGCCAACCGCTTCGGCTACGTGAAGCGGGCCTTTCACGGCACCAGCCCGCTTTCCTTCGAGGAGCTGCGGTCGGCCTACAGCCGCACGATCGTCGACTTGGCGGAGCCTCGCTGGGTCTTCCTCAATACGCTCTTTTCGTTGTCGGAAGCGTTCATGTTCTCGCAGCTGGTGGACCTCTACGATCAAGGCAAGCTGCCCGCGTTGCACTCTTACCGCGACATCTACGACATGACGCGAAAGCATATCGACCTCACGCATATGGAGGGCGAACTCAAGGCGGAGATCGTCGCCGCGCCCGAACGCTTCGTGGTCAATGATCCGGACACCGTGCTCGCCCTGCTGGACCAAAAGAACGCGGGCAAGCAGCTGCTCCTGATCACCAACTCGGAGTGGTCGTTCACCTCGGCGATGATGAAGTGGACGTTTGACCCGTATCTGCCGAGCGGGATGACCTGGCGAGATGTATTCGACCTCGTGATTGTTGCGGCCAATAAGCCCAATTTCTTTTCCTCGAAGGGCGGCTTCTTGGAGGTGGTCAACGAGGAGGGCTTGCTCAAGCCAGTGGTCGGCAACCTCGCGCCCGGCAAGGTTTACTACGGTGGAAACGCTGCTGCTGTGGAGTACCACCTGGGCCTGTCTGGCGATGAGATCTTGTACGTCGGCGACCACATCTTCGGCGACGTGCATGTAAGCAAGAACGTGTTGCGCTGGCGCACGGCCCTGATCGTTCGCGAACTCGAGCACGAGCTCGTTTCGGCTTTCGATGCGGAGGCAGCGTTGAGCGAACTCGCTTCGTTGATGCAGGAGAAAGAAGCGCTCGAGAAAGAGCACTGCCGCTATCGGCTGCTGCTGACCCGAATGCGCGGGCAATACGGGCCAGCGCTGCCCGTCGAGGCCGACACCGAGGCTGAGATTTCGCTGGCGCTCGGCAAGTTGCGCGGCGCCATCAACCTGATCGACGACAAGGTTGGCCCGCTGGCCAAGCTAGCCAGCGAGGTTGGCAACGTTCACTGGGGGCCGATCATGTGGGCCGGTAATGACAAGAGCCACTTTGCTCGCCAAGTGGAACGCTACGCCGACGTTTACACGTCGCGGGTCTCCAACTTCACCTTCGCATCTCCGTTCGTCTATCTGCGTTCCCCGCGTGGAACCATGCCCCACGATCATGCTCCGGCGCCCGCTGCTGGAGCGGGGGTTTACGCCTCCTCCGGGCTGATTTCCTCACGCCCCGCTGCGCTGGAAACCACGGCCGAGAGCAAGAAATGATGAATTTTAGTTCGGATCCGCAGGTCGCCGAACGGCAGATGAATGCGGTCATCACCTACCTCACTGCCTTCGGTTACATCGATGGCTCCTTCGACTCGGACGAACGCAGGTTCCTGCGCGAGTACATCCAGAAGCTGGTCCAGGGGCGCGCCGATCTTGCGCTCGGCGTTGAGCAAAGCGAGCTCAAACAGGAGCTGGTGAGCAAGTGGACGGCGCACTTTCACGAAGTGCTCGACGGCATCGATCGCGAGATTCGAGAGAACCTCGATGAGGCGGTGGCGGGCGACGAAGACTCGCGCAGTTTTGCTATCTCGCGCCTCAAATTGCGCTGTTTCGAGCTCTTTCGTTCGTTCGAGCCGGAGACGCGAGCCGAGCTCCTCGCTTCGGCGGACGAGCTGATTGCAGCCGACGGTCGGGTGGACGCTGCTGAGGAGGCTTTGCGCAAGGAGCTTTGTGCCTTGGTGGAGGCTCCGGCGGAGATCCTCGATCACGAGATTGAGGAGATCGAGCACGGCCACGTGGTGATGGAGGCCCCGCGTACGTTGGTCGCGGACAAAGCCGATCACCCGTTTTTTGCGCGCACCGAGAGGCCGTACGCCAAGGAGAAAGAGACCTTCGCTGCCGAGGCGCAGAAGGACATCGAGATCGTGCGGCGGGCGATCCATCGGCTCGAGAGCGAGCGCGCCAAGGGGCGCGGCAAGCTGAAGCTCGGAACCACCTTCCGCGATTTCGCCGACGACGAGCCGTTCATGGACGGTCACGTGGTGGTCCACCCTCCGCGCGACAAGTCCTACGAGCTACTCGTGCTCGGCGACCTTCACGGTTGCTACTCGTGCTTGAAGGCGGCGCTGTTGCAAGCTGACTTCTTCGAGAAGGTTCAGCGTTATCATGATGATCCGGTGAACCAACCGAACATGCTGCTGGTGCTGCTGGGCGACTACATCGACCGCGGCCGCTTCAGTTACAACGGCATCCTGCGCACGGTGCTTTCGCTTTACCTCTCGGTGCCGGACCACGTGATCCCGCTGCGTGGTAACCACGAGTACTACGTCGAGCTCAACGGCCGAATCTACGGCGCGGTCAAACCCTGCGAGGCGATGACCGAACTCAAGCCGGTGGCAGGGGATGAGCTCTTTGCCGAGTACATGCGGCTATTCGAAGCGTTGCCCAACGTTCTCTCCTTCGACCAGTTGTTCTTCGTGCATGCCGGCATTCCGAGAGACGACACGATGGAGGCGAAGTTCGACGGCATCGACTCGCTGAACGACGCCGAACTCCGTTTCCAAATGTTGTGGAGCGATCCGAGTTTGGCCGAGGTGGTGCCCGTCGAGCTGCAGAAGCAATCGGCGCGCTTCGCCTTTGGGCGGCAGCAGTTCCGCCGCTTCATGCAGAAGATCGGCGCGACCACGATGATCCGCGGTCACGAGAAGATCGACGCGGGCTTTCGCGAGGTCTATTCCGAGTCGGACGCGCGGCTGATCAACCTGTTCTCGGCCGGCGGAAAGACGAACGACGATCTGCCTGCTGATTCGAGCTATCGCGACGTAACGCCGATGGCGCTGACGATCAAACGCAGCGCAGGCGTGACGCAGATCGTCCCGTTCGCGATCGACTTCGAGCGTTACAACGATCCGGCCGTGAACGCCTTCTTCCGCGAGCAGCTGGCCGCGGAAGTCTGACGGGGAAGGGGGCGCGCTGGTCTGCTCCAAACCTCTGCTCAGAGCGGGTTCACAACCAATTGCGGCACGCTTGAGAAGGGGACGCCCGAGCCCAATTGGGCGTAGGCCGCGCTTCCCCAGCAGCTCAGCTGGCCGCCAGCGACGATGCCGCAAGCGTGTTCACCACCGAGCGAGAGCTGCTCGAAGTTGAGGCCTTGCAGCACCTGCTGCGGCGAGGTCACCGTGGAGGTTGTGCCGTTCGCGAGCTGGCCGTTGCCGTTGGAGCCAAAGGTGAAAAGGGCTCCTGTTGCGTCTTGCACGAAGGTCGAGGCTCCTTGGCCGAGGGTGACCGACTGCCAATCGTTCTTGGCGCCGATCTTGGTTGGAATCGAGATGGAGCTCGGGGTGGTTGCGCCAAGTCCGAGCTCGCCGCTCGCGTTGCGACCCCAGCAGTAAAGCTCGCCCGCTTTGAGGGCACAGGTGTGGTTGCTCGAAACGCCGACCTGGGTGAAGCCCGTGCCGACCAGCGCCGGTTCATCGGTCTCAATGGGTGCAGCATCTCCGAGGCCGAGTTGGCCGACTGCGTTGGAGCCCCAGCAGTGAAGGGCGCCTTGGGCACCGCGCAAGGCGCAGGTGAAATGGCCGTTGCTCACGACGCTTTCGAAGTTGGCGTTGCCCGTTGGGTCGACGCGCACCGGTGAGGGGCGGTTGGTGTTGGTGTTATCGCCGAGTTGACCGAGATCATTGCGGCCCCAGCAGTAGAGCTCCTTATCGGCGGTGAGGGCACAGGCGTGATTGAGCCCCACGGCGAGCGACTTCACGTCCTCGTTGGGGAGGGGGACGGGCACAGGCACGAGCGACGCGGCCGCCGCGCCGTTGCCGAGCTCGCCGAGCGAATCGGAGCCCCAGCACCAGACCTCGCCGACGGCGCCCGGCTTTCGGAGCCCGCAGCTGTGGGCCCGACCGGTTTGCACCAGCGTCCAGTCGCTGCCTTCTACGAGGGTGGGCGCGCTGCGGCTGATGCCGGTGCCGTCTCCGAGTTGACCGAATGCGTTGCGACCCCAACACTCGAGCTGGCCGCTGGTTCGTAACGCGCAGCTGTGTTCCAGCTGGACGTCGAGCGACGCATAGCTCTCCGCGGGGGCTACGGCATCGGGCGCGGTGCGGTCGGCGTTGAAGCCTTGGCCGGAGATCCCGCGGCTGGCCGTTCCCCAGCAATAAAGGCGCTGCTCGCTATCGATGGCGCAGCTGGTTCGAAGGCTGGTGGCCACCTCGGTGAAGCTGCGTGCGCTCTCGACGTCCACCGGGGTTGGGTGAAGTTCTGCAGTGCCGCCGGTCTGCCCAAGGCTCCCGTCGCCCCAACAGCGTAGCCCGCCACCACTGCGAACGCCGCAGCCTGTGCTCTCTCCGAGCGCGAGGGTTTGCCAGTCGGTCTCGCTGCCGACGAGGGTCGGCGTCGTCAACGTCGTCAGCGTGCCTGAGCCGCCCTGCCCGAGGCTGTTCGCGCCCCAACAGTGACGAGTCCCATCGGTTTTGAGCCCACACGCGAAGGTCACTCCGGTTTGCACCGACTGCCAATCGGTAGCCTGGGTGCTCTCTTGCAGCGGCACCAAGCTCGAGACTGCTTCACCGGTACCGAGCTGACGGCTGGTGCCGAGCCCCCAGCAGAACAAGGTGCCGTTGGTACGAACGCCACAGCTGAAATCCGCGCCCGCTGAGACCGACTTCCAGGTTTGGCCGGTCTGCACGGCTTGCGGCGTGGGTTGATCGACCTGGCTGTTGATGCCGAGTTGGCCGCGATCATTTTTGCCCCAACACTTGAGCGCGCCGCCGGTCAGGATGCCGCACGCATGCGACGACCCTGCGTCGAGTTGAAGGAAGCTCCCGCTCTCCGAGATGAAGGCTGGGCTGGTCTTGGTGGCAGTCGTTCCGTCGCCCAGTTGGCCGTTGGTGTTGGCGCCGAAGCACACGCCTGCGCCGTCCAAGGTGATGGCACAGGTGAAGGCATTGCCGGCGCTGACCGAAGCGTAGTTTGCAGCGCTACCAGCCTGAACCGGCCGCAGAAAGATTGGGTCATTGGTGCCGAAGCCGAGCTGGCCGCTGGAGTTGAGCCCGAAACATTGCAGCGTGTTGTCGGTGCGTACGGCGCATACGTGCGACTGGCCGGTGGCGACGTGGAGGTAGCGTGCCTCGCAGCTGCGCCCGTCGCCCTCGAAGCCAGCCGCGCACTCACAGCTGAAGCTGCCTTCGCTGTCGGTGCACAGCGCGTTGTCGTCGCAGTCGTCGGTCAAGTTCAGACACTCGTCGACGTTGCTGCAGGTGACGCCGTCGCCCTCGAAGCCAGCGTTGCAGACACACTGATAGAAGCCCGGCGTATCGACGCAGGTGGCGTTGGGCGCGCATTCGGCTTGGCCCGTCTCACACTCATTGATGTCAAACGGATCCCCGCCGGTGCCGGGGCCGCCAGAACTGCCTGAGTTGCCGCCACCACCGCTGTTCCCACCTGTGCCGCCCGAACTCGAGCTCGCGTCGTCTGCGCAGCCGAACAACGATGAGAGCAGAACCAAGGCTGCAGCGTGCTTGCTCATGATCAATTCCCCACCGCTTTCGGCAGCTCGGGCCACGCGGTTCCAAGGGCGTTCTGGCCGAACTCGGCCGAGCCCCAACAAAGCACGCTGCCATCGGCGCGCAGTGCGCAAGCATGCGTGCCGCCCAGCTCGATGCTACTGAAGCTGCCAGCGCCGAGCGCTGTCGGAAGCTTGCGGACAGCGAGGTCGCCCACGCCGAGCTGGCCCGAGCTGTTGGTGCCCCAGCAGTAGGCCTCGCCCGCATCGTTGAGGGCGCAGCTGAACGAGTTGCCGGCAGCGATGCTTTGCCACGTGGTGCCAGCGCCAATCGCGGTGGGCTGGAAGCGATCGGTGGCTGTGTTGTCGCCGAGCTGACTGTTGGTGTTGGTGCCCCAGCAGAACAGGCTGCCGTTGTTCTTGACCGCGCAGGTGTGGTTGTTGCCGGTGCCGATGGCGCCCGAGTAATCGGTGCCGATCAAGGTCGGGGGCTCCTTCGGGCTGGTGAGGTTGATCCCGATTTGCCCTTCGACGTTGCGGCCCCAACACAGCAGCTTCGAGTCGGCGGTGCGCCCGCAGCTGTGGAAGGCGCCAGTGCTGACGTGCGTCCACGTCGTCGCAGGCGTGGTTGGCGCGGGGATCTCGACGAGGTCCCCTGTCGTCGGTGGGTTGGTCGCGCCGAGCTGACCGTTGGTGTTGAGCCCGAAGCAGTAGAGTTTGCCGGCGCTGGTTACCGCGCAGGAGTGCGACTCGCCGCCCGAGACGCTGACGAAGTTTGCGCTGGCCCAGGGCTTCCCAGCGGTGGTGATGGCCGACCAAACCTGCTGAGCCGGGCCGCTGCGTCCGAGTTGGCCGCTGGTGTTGTCCCCGGTGCAAAAGAGCTTCATCGCGCTGATCGCGCAGGCGTGCGAGGTGCCCGCGCCCACGTACTCGAAGGAGGTTGCGCTGACCGGTTGGCTGAGCTGATGCTGGGGCTTGAGGTTACTGAGGCCGAGTTGGCCTTTCTCGTTCCTACCTGCTCCAAGGATGGCGCCGTCCGAGCGCACCGCGAGCACGCTGTTGTTGTAGACGCTGAGCTGCGTGAAGGTAGCGTCGCCCGGAAGCTCGAGCGGCTCGGGTGAATGTCCGAACGACCCATCGCCCAATTGGCCGAAGTTGCGAGTGCCCCAGCAGAGCACCTCCTGCTCCGGCGACACGCCGCAGGTGTGACCGGTACCCGCCGAGACCGAGGTGAATTCGCCTTCGATCGACGAAGGGCCAATCGCCTGCCCATCGAGGCTGGGGTTGACCTGGCCGCTCGTGTTGCGACCCCAACAACGCAGGCCGTTCTCCGGGGTCACAGCGCAGACGTGACCACCTCCCACAGCGACTGAGGTGAAGCTCTGCCCTGCGTCAACGAGGACCGGCGCTCCGCTGTTTGCGCCTGGAGTCGTTCCCAGCTCTCCATCGAGGTTCCTGCCGAAGCAGTACAACGTGCCGTCGAGCTTGCCTGCGCAGGTGGTGCTGGAGGTGGCGACGAAGGACCAATCGCTATCGTCGTTTCCGGGCGCGGTCTCAACCTGGGTTGGCAGCCCGAGCGTTGCCGCGCTCATCGGGCCGACTTGCTTCTCGCTGTTGCGGCCCCAGCAGTAGAGCCGGCCGTTGGTCTTGAGCGCGCAGGTGGTCTCGCGGCCTGCTGCGACGCGCAACCAATCGTTGTCGGGGGTGCTCGGGCTTTCGCTGAGGGAGACCGCCACCGGCGTTGGTGAATCGATGGTGCTGCCGATCCCGAGCTGGCCCTGGTTATTACGGCCGAAGCAGTAGAGCTCGCCGGAGGCGCGAATTGCGCAGCTGTGGCTGTCTCCCGTCGCGACGTCGCTCCATTCGTCCTCGAGGCTCAAGTAGGCGGGGATGTTCGAACTGACGCCAGCGCCCAAACCGAGTTGCCCAAAGCTCGAGCTGCCCCAACACCAGAGCGTCGAGGTCTCTTTGATGCCGCAGGTGTGTGCGCTGCCTGCTACAACTTTCAGCCAGTTGGAAGCGGCGCCCGCTTGCACTGGACTCGCTTGATGAACCGTCTGTCCGTTGCCCAGCCTCCCGCTTCTGCCGTTCCCGAAGCACATCGTCGCTCCGTCTGAACGGATGGCGCAGGTGTGGCTGAGCCCGGCCGCTACAGCGACGTAGTTGCTGGTGCAGGCCACGAGCGGATCTCCTGTGGCGCCCTCGGGACACTCACATTCGAAGGAGCCAGCGGTATCGATGCAGGTCGCTGACGGCGCGCAGTTGTCGGCTTGGGTAAAGCACTCGTTGATGTTCACGCATACGGTGCCATCGCCCTCGAAGCCCGCATCGCAGACGCAAGCTCCGGCTTCATCGCAGGAGGCGTGTTCGGCGCAGCTGCAGCTTCCTCCTTGGCCCCCGCCGCCGTCCACTCCGCCGCTTCCGCCGCCACCTCCGGTGCTCGAGCTGGTGCTGGGTGAACCACCACCACCGCTGCCTGCGGTACCGCTCGACTCGCTGTCGCACGAGGCTCCGAGCAAACACCCCCAGGTCGCAATCAACGCGAAGGAAAGCCGCATGCGCGCGATGATAGGTCAATGGGTCGAGGCAGCCGGAGTCATTCTGCTTTCGGTTGAACGACTCTGCATCGATCGTTCAGTTGAACGGCGCTAACGCTCGAGCCCGCGCTCACGAAGCCGGCTGACCAGCGTTTCCGCCTTGGCGCGCACGCGCGGCTCGCTCGCTGTCTTTGCGACCGTCTCCAGCTGTGCGAGCACGTTGCTGTCGAGCTCCGGCTGCAAACGTTCCCCAAAGGCCTGGGGTTTGGCCGATAGCAGCAGCATCAGATCGAGGTCGGCCTCCGGGCTCTGGCCCTTGGTCACGCGGGCGGTCAGCAACGGAAAGGCCTCGTCGACGTCCGGCGCAAGCGGAAGCGCGGCCCGTGCGAGCTCGCTGCGGCTCGGCTGCTCGAGGGCCGCTGCGAGCGCCTCTGCTCCCTCTTGTTCGGCCAAGGCGGCGAGGTCGAGCGGATCGAGCGTACTCGCACGCAACCACAGCGCCTCCAGTCGCACCTCCGGCGTTGGCGGAGCGACGGCGCTCTGCGCCGCGGTGGGAACGGGGAGCGAAGTCTCGCGGGGTGATGCCTTTTCACAACCGCCCATGAAGGCCAGGACCTGACAATGGGCGAGCCAGAGGGCTACGATGCGCTTCATGGACGTCGTCATTCGTTATTGCGTTGCCTGAAGCTACAAACCCAAAGCGACGAGTCTCGCCGCAAGAATCAAGTCGGAGCTAGGTCTGAATTCAACGCTGCTTCCTGGGAAAGGAGGCCAATTCGACGTGGAAGCAGATGGGAAACTCTGCTTCTCCAAGAGCAAGGAGGGCCGCTTTCCGGAGCCGGAGGAGGTGCTCGCCTCGCTGCGGGCGCTCGCGCCTCCGCCATAACTCACATAACTCAGAAGCCTGGGCCCTGGCGCGTGTACTCCTTGCTGATGACGCCCGCTTGGGCCAGCGCCTTGAGGTGCATGTCGAAGGTCTGCATGCCGTAAGGCACAACGCCTTTCTCCATCACGTCCTTGAGCGGGACGTTCTGATCGGGCTTCTTGATCGCCTCGCGTGCTGTGCCGCTGGCGATCAGGATCTCCTGGACCAACTGCAGCCCCGTTCCGTCCCGCTTGGGGATCAACCGTTGGGCAAGAATGCCTTGCAGTGCATCCCCAAGCCGGTCTCGGAGATCCCCAGGGTTCTTGGCCAATGACATCATGCGGTGCACGGTGCGAGATACGTCGGGCGTGTGCATGGTGGAGAGCACCAAGTGGCCGGTCTCTGCGGCTTGCATGGCGATCTCGAGCGTCTCGGCGTCGCGGATTTCACCGACCAGGATGACGTCGGGGTCCTGCCGCAAGGCCGCGCGTAACGCGGAGGCGAAGCTCTCGGTGTCGATGCCGATCTCACGTTGGCTCACGCCCGAGCGACTGTCATTGTGGAGGAACTCGATCGGGTCCTCGATCGTCACGATGTGACGCGGGAGATTCAGGTTGATGTGGTTGATCATCGAGGCAAGCGTGGTGGTCTTGCCGCTGCCGGTGGCGCCCACACACAGCACGAGCCCACGCTCCATCTCCGCGAGCGCCTTCACCGGCGGTGGCAGGCCCATTTCCTCGATCGTCGGGATCTTGATCGGGATGGTCCTCATCACCACGCTCAGTGCGCCGCGTTGCCGATACACGTTCACGCGGAAGCGGCCGATGCCCGGGGCCGAGTAGCTCGTGTCGAACTCTTTGATCGTCCCGACGTCGTCCACGCCGCGCGGAGCCAGCAGAATGCGGGCAAGGGCGTTGGTGTCCTCGGGCTTCACCTTGTCCACCCGGAAGTAGACCATGTCGCCACGCACGCGAGCCCCCGGCGGTTGGCCGACCTTCACGTGAATGTCGCTGGCGTTGGCGGCGAGCGCCTTGGTCAAAAGCTGATGGAGAAACGGCTCCGACGCGTACGGGGTCTGCACTCCCCGCAACTTACACGACGTACAGGCTGAAACCACCCCCGACGAGGGCGGTTTGCGGGACTTAGACGCTGGCTGCGGCGGGCTTCTGGCAAGACAGGCCGGCGGCCCGAATCATTTCTTGGTCTTCATCTTTGCCGGGATTATCCGTCGTGAGCAGCCGGTCCCCGAAGAAAATCGAATTTGCGCCGGCGTACATCGCCAAAAGCTGCGTCTCGCGGGTCATCTCGGTGCGGCCGGCGGAGAGCCGAACCATCGACTGCGGCATCATCAACCGGGCCAGGGCGACCATACGAATGAACTCGATCGGGTCGAGCGGGGGCAGCTCTGCGAGGGGCGTCCCAGCGACTCTCACCAGGGCGTTGATCGGCACGCTCTCGGGGTGGGGGTTCATCCGCGCGAGCTCGATCAGCATGTGACAGCGGTCAGCCACCGACTCGCCCATACCGATGATGCCACCGGAGCAGACGGTGATTCCCGCCTCACGAACGTTGCGCAGCGTGGCTAGGCGCTCGTCATACGTGCGCGTGGTGACGATCGACCGGTAGGCATCCCTCGAGGTGTCGAGGTTGTGGTTGTAGGCGTCGAGGCCGGCCTCTTTGAGCCGCCGCGCCTGATCCGCGTTCAACATGCCGAGGGTGCAGCAGGCCTCGAGGCCCAGCTCTTTGACGCCCTTGACCATGTTGATCACCCGGTCGAACACCGGGCCGTCTTTGACCTCACGCCAAGCCGCTCCCATGCAAAATCTCGTGGAGCCCGCAGCCTTTGCACGCTGCGCCGCCTCGAGCACGGCCTTCTCGTCGAGCATCTTTTCAGCCTCGACCGCAGTTTCATGGTGACTCGACTGCGGGCAGTAGGCGCAATCCTCCGGGCAGCCGCCCGTCTTCACCGAAAGCAGGGTGCAAAGCTGCACTTCACCGTCGCGAAAGGTCCGTCGGTGCACGGCACGGGCGAGATCCAACAGCTCGAACAGGGGTAGCTCATGCAGCGCCTGCGCCTCCGCGAGCTTCCAGTCGTGGCGAGGCTGTCCTAGGTCAACGTCTCCTCGCAAAGCAGCATTGGCGGTTGAAACGCTATTTCCCGGCCCGGTGGTGGACTCACGCATGGCTCGTTCTTACTCGTTTTCGGCTCGCGTTTGGGCCGCTTTTTTTTGAACAAGCGGTGGCACGGCTAGTGCAGCATCGGGCACGTGCGCCTGCTGTTGGCTGACGACTCTCACTATGTCCGGGTCCGAATGGCGGGA
>CAITIQ010000192.1 GCA_903892415.1 uncultured delta proteobacterium
GGCACTGGGTATCGCGGTTACAAAGCTGGAGCGGCCCGAGCTTCGTCGCACACTCGAAGACGCCCGGCGGCAAGAAGACGTTGTTGCACCAATAGCCGTCGGCACATCGTGCATCGCCAGCAGTGTCGAACGAGCCGCAGGTGTTCCAGCAAGCGTCCGGGCCGTTGCAGGCGAGGTTGTGTTCGCAGGCTTGCGTCTCCGGCGTCTTCTCGCAGGCACCAACGCCGTCGCAGAACTGCGCCTGGAGCTGGTTTCCGTCGCTGCAAACCTTGGTGTCACCGCACACGGTGGTGCTCGGCGCGAGCACGCACTCACCCGTAGCATCGCAGTCAAAGTCGCAGGTGTCGCCGCTGCCGGGACACTCCTTGATGCAACAACGGCCAATCTCCATCGACCCGGTCGAGCCGCAGATGTTGCTCATGCACTCCGTGTTGCCGACGCAGGGTTCCCCCGGCTTTTTTTTGCATTTGCCGTCGAGGCATTCCGCCATCTCGGCACAGTCGGCAGCGTTGATGCAGGTATCAAGGCAGCTCAGGTTGCCGGGCGCACAGTTCAAGCCGTTAGGGCAGGGGACGCCCACCGGCATGCAAGCTCCGTCCAAGCAGCGGAAGCTGAAGCTCGTGGAGCCATCGCAGCTCTCCGTCGGGTTGCACACCAAGTTATCCGGATAGCGCACGCATTCGTTGCCAGCGAGGCACTGCCCCGTGGTGCCGCAGCTGCTGGGGTCCTGGGCCTCGCAGTCGACGGCGCAACAAATCAGCTCGCCGCTCAGGTCCGGAAGGCAGTTACCGCTCTCGCAACGATCTCCCGTGACGCAGGGAGCGCCGTTCGGCTCGAGCATGCTCGTGCTCGAAGATCCGCCGGTCGTGGTCGGTGATCCGCCCGTGCTCGGCGAGCCGCCTGTGCTCGGTGAGCCGCCGCTGGCCAGATCGTATTCGGGAAATGGAAGGGCGCAGGCAGCGCTGAACAGCGCTGCGAGCGCAGGGCCGAGGAAGCGGAGAACAGGCTGGGGACGGTGCGAGCGCAGCACGAGGCTCGCGCTAGCATCGCACGGGCCAGCGCCGATTGCCCGTGCTGCCGGAAGCCAACAAGGCTCGGCTCAAAGACAATACGGTTTGGGCACCAGGCGGTTGTTCTTGTCTCGCCAGGTGGGCGGATCACACTGGCCTCCAGCAGGGCGCTTTGGCGTCCCACTGGCGGTTGGAGGTTGCGCCGAGGACGGGAGCGGCGTGTCGACGGCCAACACCACGCTCGATGCAACGGTTGCGCTCGGTGTTACCTCCACGCGTGGTTCAACGTTGGGCGAAGCGGAGCTCTGAGGGGCCGGCGTGGACGTCACGCCAACGACGCTGTGGGTCGCGGTTGCCTGTGGACTTGGCTCGAGCGCAGTCGCCGAGCGAACCTCCGGCTCCCCCAACGTGAGCGTCAGCACCGCCGCTGCGGCCACGCCAACTCCGAGGCCAACCGCGACCATCCACTTGCCCGAGCCCGTGCGTGGGCTCGTCTCAACGGGCGTGCGTGGCCCGACGGTGGCGGCCGGCGTCGAAGACGGCTGGAACGATGAGGGGGCAGCAGCAGCGGGCGTCAGGTCCGCCGAGAAGGGCAGCGACAAGCGGGTGGAAGGGGCGAAGGGGCGCAGCGCCTCAGCGAGCGCTTCCATCGTGGCAAATCGCTCGTCGGGGTCCTTCGCCAAGCAGCGCGCGACCAGCGCGTCGAAGGCCGGGGGGAGCTCAGCGTTGTGTCGGCTCGGCGGGCTGGGGGTGCGCTCCATCACATCGAAACAAAGCGCGGTCACCGAGTCCCCACGAAACGGCGCTTCTCCGGTGGTCAGCTCATAAAGCACCACGCCGAGCGACCACACGTCGCAACGTTGGTCGGCTAGCCGCGCCGAGCGCATCTGCTCGGGGGCCATGTAGCGCGGCGTCCCCAAGACTGAGGCCGTGTTGGTGAGATCGGCCTCTTTCTCATCGAGCTGCTTCGAAACGCCGAAGTCGAGCACCTTGATCACGTTGCCTGCGCTGGTCTCCGCCAGGAACAAATTCGCTGGCTTCACGTCGCGATGGATCACGTTCAACTTGTGCGCCTCGCCCAGCGCGTGGCTGGCTTGCAGCACCCACTCCACCGCTTGCTCGAGCGGCACTCGCGGCACCTCGCTCATGTACGCGCGCAGGTCGCGTCCGCTCAAAAGCTCCATCACCAGGTACGGCTCACCCGAGGGCAACCGCCCGGTATCGAAGACCTTAGCGGCGAACGGTGAGGTCAATCGAGCGGCCGCTCTTCCCTCGCGCATAAAGCGGGTTTGGGCCTCTTCCGACTTGGCGCTGCCGGGGAGCAGCACTTTGATCGCCACTTCTTGGCGCAGCTCGAGATGCGTGGCCGCATACACAGCGCCCATACCGCCAGCGCCGAGCGAGCGCTCGATCCGATACCTCCCGCCGAGCACCGTTCCCGGCCGAGGTGCCGCGCTCAGCTTTGACGCAAGCATGCCCTCGAAGGCTAGCAAAGTTGGGGGTTGGCACAATGGCCTCGCCCTAGCGAGCGGAGTATGCGTTACACCACGGGGATACCCGAGCCATGAATCCCCTTCTGATCGTCAACCCAGCCTCGGCCGATGAGCAGATCTTCGAGCTGAAGCAAGGGGCTAACACGGTAGGCAGGACCCGCGACAATGACGTCTCGCTCGCGAACAAGAGCCTGTCGCGAGCGCACGCCCGAATCGACGTCACGGCGAGCGGCGTCGTGCTCGTCGACCTCGGGAGCAAAAACGGCACCTGGGTCGACGGGGTTCGCGTTGCTACGCACACCCTTGGGCGGGCGCACACCATCACCTTCGGTGAGGTCGCCGCTTCGTACGAGAGAGCGCCGAGGGTCACGCGGGTCAAGGCGCCGCTGATGCCGACCTGCATCAAGCGCTTCGATGACGATCTATCGCGGGTGTCGCTCGCCGAGCTCATCGGTCCCAAGCACGCACGGGCGACTGGGCGAAAGCCGCGTGAAGCCAGCGCCGATCGCGATCGCGACAAGCTGCGCATCCTGCTCAAGGTCAGCCAGCTGCTTTCGACGCCAGCGCCCCTCGCTGCGCTGCTCGCCTCGGTGCTCGACCTCGCGTTCGAACTCCTCGACATCGATCGAGCGGTGCTGCTGATGCTCGATCCAGAGACGGGCGAGCTCGAGCCGCGAACGCTCAAGACGCGCGCTGTGTCTGGCGACAAAGCCGGGCTCTTCAGCATGAGCATCGCGCGCTACGTGATGGAGCACGGGGACGCGGCGCTGTTCAACGACGCCGCCACCGATCCGCGGCTGGCGCAGGCGGGCTCGGTCAACCTGCAGTCGATTCGCACCTCGATGTGCAGCCCGCTCAAGGCGCGCGATCGGACGCTCGGCGTGCTCTACGTCGACAACCTCCGGGACGGAGGCCGCTTCGGCGAAGAAGACCTCGAGTTCCTTTCGGCCTTCGCTTGTCAGGCGGCGATCGCCGTCGAGAACGCCCTGCTCGCGGACCAGCTCGCTGCGGAGGCCGTGAGCCGCGCCCAGCTATTGCGCTTCTTTCCGCCGGCAGTGCTGCCAGCGATCTTGAAAGCGGGCGGCGGTTTAGCCGCAGTCGAGGTCGAGGCGACGGTGCTCTTTTGCGACCTGTGCGGCTACACCGAGATGTCGTCACGAATGAAACCGACCGACGTGATCGAGCTGCTCAATCGCTATTTTCCTGCCGTGGCAGAGGTCGTCTTTCGGCATGAAGGCACGCTCGAGAAGTACATCGGCGACGCGTTGCTCGCGGTCTGGGGAGCGCCCCTTCACCATGACGACGACGCGGTCCGCGCGGTTCAAGCGGCGATCGACATGCAGCGAGCCGTGCGCACCTTGAACGCCGAGTGGCGCGGTGAACGCGAGGTCTCGATTCACATCGGCGTCTACTCCGGCGTCGTGGCAGCCGGCAACATCGGCTCGAAGGACTTCCTCCAGTACGCCACCATCGGAGACGCCACCAACATGGGCAGCCGCATCTGCGGGCTAGCCGAGCCGGGACAGATCGTCCTCGGCGGGTCGAAGGTAAGCCTCGTGCGGCAAGCCGGCGTGCGCCTGACTGCACTCGAACCAGCGCTGGTCAAAGGCAAAGACGTGCCGCTCGAGGTCCACCGCGTGGAATGACTCGTGCCACGTCGATGGTCCAACGGGGCCTTCGGCCGTCGTTGTTGAAGAAGGCCCGAGTCATTCTGTTCACTGCATCCGCCTTCGGCGGAATGGGATTGAGCGTTGCTACGCACCCCGTGTACTGTTCGCCATGGCCAAGCGCTCGCTCGAGTTCTTCTACGACTTCGCGTCCCCCTACAGCTACCTCGCCGCCACGCAGCTCGAGGGCCTCGCCCAGCGAACCGGCGCCGAGATCATCTGGAAGCCGATGGTCCTAGGCGCCGTGTTTCAGAGCGCGGGAAACGACATGCCGGCGAAGGTCCCGGCGAAGGCGCCCTACCTCTTGCGCGACCTCGAGCGCTGGGCGCGCCACTATCGGGTCGCCTTCAAGATGTCGAGCCACTGGCCAGCACCCAGCATCGCCGCACAGCGTCTCTGTCTCGTGGCGGACGAGTCGGGCAAGGGCGCCGAGCTAGGCAAACGGATCTTCGACGCGATGTGGGTCGAGGATCGCGACATCAACAGCGAGGCCGAACTCGGCAAGCTCGCAGCAGAGGTCGGCCTCGAGCCGGAGACCGCCCTCGCTCGCTCCAAGTCGCCCGAGATCAAGCAGCGCCTGCGAGCCAACACCGACGAGGCTCTCGCGCGGGGCGCCTTCGGTGCGCCGGCCCTGTTCGTCGGCGATGAATTGTTCTGGGGCAATGACCGCCTCCACTTCGTCGAGGACGCCCTCAAGAGCTAGATGAACGAGGCTTCACTCGGGCAAGAGGATTGAAGCCTCGTTCGTCTCGGACGCCAAGCTGTTGCCGCTGAAGTCGCAGTCGATTGACTCGGCGGTGGCCCCGCCTTGCAGGGCGAGTCCGAACTCACCGCCGAAGGCGCGCACGCGTTCGAGTTGGTGCGCTTCGCCCTCTAGAACGATGCCTGCTTGCTCGTAGCCCTCGAACCAGCAGTCGGTGAGCCTCACTCCGTCAACAGCATCCCCTTGGAAGACGAGGCCCGCGGAGATGGGCCCGGCCGGTTCGCTCAGTCCGTTGAGGTTGACCTTCGAGATCATGCTCGCGGCGACACCTTCAACCACCGTCTCGCTTATCTCGCCGCTGGCGTCGTCGCTCAGGAAGATGGCCGCTCCGTGTGTGTCCGCGATCGTCGTCTTCTCAACGCGGAGGGTCGTATACTTTCCCCCGGCGGCGATTCCGATGCCTTCGGTTCCATCGACCCCAGGAATGTTCTCGATCCGGCATGCGCGCACAGTGGTGGTGCTGGGCATATCGGTTTCTCTCGGAGCAAAGATCCCGTACTCCTCTGCTCCCGAGATGAAGGTTCGCTCGATGGTCGCGCCGCCAGCAATGGTGGCGATCCCTATGCCAGCTTCGAAACCGAACGCGTCTCGGAATGCGACGCCCTCGATCACGTTGCCGCTCACGTGCGCGCCAAGAAGAAGCGACATCCCGGTAACCCCGACGTTGGTGATGACGTCCTTCTCGCTGAACAAGACGGGTGTATCTCCATCAGCAAATGCCTGGTCAATGCCACCAAATTGCGCATTGGTCATCCAGTTGCCATTGGTGCGAAGCTCGCCAGCGTACTGAGTTGCTGCGGAGGTCGCCGCGTCGGTCAGCACGTTGCGCTCCGCCAGCACGACGCTGCTGTTTCCCTGCACGCTTAGCAACAAGCCGTAGACAAGATCCGTGGACTCGGCGACGACGCTATCGCGAATCGTCGCGAGGCCATCGTCGACAGAAACCCCGTAGCCAACCCGTCTGATCACGGACCCGTCGATGGTCAGCTCGCTGCCGCCTTCGACGTAGACGCCAAGTGCAAAGGCGCCGCTGTCCGGCAAGACGGTATCGACGAAGACGTCTTCGGCCGAGAGCGAGGCGCCGCCTGCGGCTGCGAAGCCCCCGGTGCGGGCGCGCACGATCGCCGTCTGGCTTAGTTCGAGCTGGGCGCCTTGAGACGCCAGGGCTCCGTAGGCGAAGCCGAGCGCGTCGGTGATGGCGATATCTTCGATCAGCGTGCGGGAGACGGTGGCTACGGCAGTCCCTTGCACGTGGACGCCCCGCCCGACGTCGTGGATATGCACGCGTTCGATGGCTAGCTCGCCTCCGCCAGCGGCGATGCCCACCCTCTCTGCGGTCACGGCCACGCCAGCGAGGCTCGCCGTCTCCCCCATCGCGAGCAGGACGCGCACCGTTGCAACGGCAGGCTCCACCGACGATAGCGTCACCTTGCTGGCGCAAATCCCTTCGAGCCGCAGCGGCCTGTCGATCAAGATTTCGCCTTCATAGCCGCCTTCAGCGATCACGATGCGATCGCCGTCAGCGGCTGCCGCCATGGCAGCGGCGATCGACGCGAAGGGTTTCGCGCGCGAGCCGTCCGAGTCATCGAGGAGGTACGCAAGGTCAACGTGCACGTCGTCCGCGGCCTCGACGATGGCGCCCCATTTACCGCTACCGCAGCCGGCATCTCCATCGATCGAGACGCAGCCGAGCGACGGTACCGGAAAGAAGCCAGCATCGCAGGCGTCGACGGGCGGAAGGCAGATCCCCCGCGCATCAATGAACTCGGCCGCGCAATTCGCCACGCCCACCGCAACGCAGCCCACGTCGATGTCGGGCACAGTACCCGGTGCGCACTTGCTCACGGACGGCCGACACGCGCCGTCCTCGAGGAAGGACTCGTGGCAGCCGTCGATCCCGGCCGTCGGCTTCTCGAGCACCGGGGGAGCCGCGCCGCTGCCGCCAGAGCCGCCGCTACCGCCAGAGCCGCCGCTACCGCCAGAGCCACCGGAGTCTCCCGGTTCGTCGTCGCCGCAGCCGGAGACGGCAGCAGCAAGTATCAGGCACGCAAGGTGAATGTGGTTCTTCATGAGCTGGTTCCTACAAATTTAAGGTTGGGGCCGTAGGGCCGGTTTCTGCGCACGAGCGTCAGCGCGCTCGCGCGTGCCTGTTGCTGCCTCGCTACTGCTTTGAAACGGAGAAGCTCGAGCAGCCGTTGAACAAGACCTCGCCTTCGATATGGCTTTGCGTTGGATCCAGAACACCTTCGAGGTCCACCGTGCCCCAGCCCTGGGGCTGCCTGATCCAATCGGTTGCATCGAGCTCGACGACGTCGCCGTTGGGGTCGAAGGTGCCGACCATATTGAAGCTGCCGCTGGGGACGCCGGGATTGTCTGGATGTTCGCTGAAGGCGAAGACAGCCGTGAGGTCGGCCGAACCTTGCCGCGTGATGGTGAGCGTGAGGTTCGTGAGTCCCTGGTTGCACACGTAGCTCCCGGACCACTCCGAGGTCGCTTCGGGGAGCTTGCACAGCGGCGCACAGGCAGCGTCCTCGCAGGTGAGCACGCCGACGCAGTCCCCAGCGGCGCACGTGTCGCTCGCCGTGCACCGGTCGCCATCGTCGCAAGCGTCCCCATCGGCGGAGCATGCGGTCCCACCCGCACCTCCGTTCCCAACCGGACCTTGGCCTGCACCGCCGCTCGTTGATGTGGAGCCTCCCGATCCTCCGGCACCGCCCGAGCCCCCGGAGCCGCCCGACGCTGCCGAGCCACCGGAGGACTCGCTGCAACCGAGCATGAGAGAAAGACCGATGAAGAGGTGGTTGAGCCGAACAATCATTGGTTGGTTCATTCGAAGCGGACTCCTATGTGCAATTGCGTTGTGCGGCTCGACCGCAGTCGTTGTCTCGCCGCACCCTTTTCGAGGGGATCGTTTCCGCTCGCGGCTGATGTGAACCGGCGTGAACGGAGTCCAGTGGTCAGCGCTCGTAGGTGCCAACGAAGTCGACGGAACAGGGGAAGGTGAAGTCAGCGCAGCCCGGCCCCTCGCAGGTGATCGTGGTCGGGTAAGACAGCGTGAACGAGGCTGGGTCATTCACTGTCCCGGTGATCTCCCCTGTGGTTGCGATGAGCGTGAGCATGGGGAGCAGGCTCGGCTCCGGAGGGGCCTCGCAGGCAAGTGAGCCGTCAGGCGAGTAGCTGCAGGACGTGACGAAGCCCGTGTCCTCATCGGTCATCGTGAACGTTGTGTCGCTGGTCCACTCGACGAGGACCGGGGGGAGGATCCACTCGATTCCAACGCAGGTATTGTTCTCAACCGAGTCGACAATTCCATCGTAGGTGCCCTCTTCGAGAGGGAACTCAGGCGCCGAGCCGCCCGAGCCCCCAGCACCACCCGGCCCCACCATGCCGCCCGTGCCCCCGGCTCCTGCGGGCTCGCCGCCTGAGCCTCCCGAACCTCCCGAACCACCCGAACCACCAGAGGTCTCGCTATCGCCGCAGCCAAGCATGAGAACGAGAGCGCAGAGTGAAAGACGATTGAGACGAAGTGCGGTGGGCCTGTTCATTGGACTGGACTCCGATTGGCAATTGAAAGGGTTCTCCCGCGTGGCGGGCGGCCGATCTCAGTTATCGTTCGCCCTCGTTCGACTTGGTATTTCGGCCTTATTTCGGCGGCGGGCTCGTGCGCGGCGCGGCTGCGGCCCTGCTCGCGAGCATTCGAAGCAAAGGCCCTCCCGCGGTGCGGGAGAGCCTTACGCACAGGTGGTGGCGGACGCGTCCGTAGAACGTGTCCATGAAACGTGTCCCGATGAGCCCTGCTATGCGTCCGTGGTGCGCGCTGCCGCTGCCGCGGGTGGCGCAGCAGGTAGCTGGTAGAAGTCAGGATACTTGTCGTAGTTGGGCGAGATGCAGAGCAGCGCCCCGCCGCCGTGGGAGCCTGCGTTCGTGGCGTCGTTCGTCGTCGCGACGACCTCGAAGTAATTGAAGCTCTCCGCATGAACGAGCACGTTGGTATCGCCGGCCGAGAAGACGCTGGCGGGATCTAGCTCCACCTGGAAAGCGATCGTCTCGGAGAAGGGTGCTGGAGTTGCGAAGTTCAAGGAGAGGATCGCGGAGCCAGTCGAGAGCCCCTGCGTGCATCCCACCCACTCGGCGACCGCGTTTGCTGGGATGACCGTGGAGTTGGGGGAGTAGAGGCCCAGCCCTCCGCCACTCCAGGTCGCGTTGGTTACCGTCAGCGGCAGCGGTGAATTGTTCGAGACCCTGACCGTAAGTGCGTCGGTCCAGCCATAGGACGTGTTGATCAGCGACCAACCCGCGAGCCCACCAAAGGCGAGCGGGTTCTGATCGAGCAGCGTGTGAATGTCCGCCGAGTCCAAGAAGGCGTTCACATCGGTCTTCTTTGCGATCCATGAGATTCGGTAAAGGTATGGGGGACCGAAGCTCGCGGTTGGCACTAACAGCGTTGGCGTGTTTGCGCCGAGTTGCAGGGTGGCCGGCCAATAAGCGTGGTTGCTCCCGGCGAGGTACGCGAGGTTCCCTTTGCCGTCGGTGAACGCGCTGTAGATGCAGTAGTTGACCGGCAAAAGCAGTTGGAGCGCCGCGAGTTGATACCCAATCTGGGCCGCCGACTCGACCTGTTGGGTCAACTGTGGGCTCCAGAAGAGCGGGGAGCTAACGCCGCTATTGCTCATCAGCTCCGATGTCGCGTTGAGCATTCCCCAATCCCTTACGATTCGCGTCTGAATGTCGACGATGTTGTTGCTGAGTTGGTGGAAGCTCGTCGAAAGTTGATCGAAAAGCTCGCTCACGGTGACGTTTAGGGCGTTGGGCGGCTGCGGGCCAGACAGCGCGACGCCTTGCTCGACTGCGCTGATCGTGGTCTGAACCAAGCCTGCGACCATGCCGCCCACGACCGGGATCAAATTGATCAGCGAAGTCGCGACCCCTTCAACGATGTTGGCGATGAACCCACTGATGGGCGCGCTTGGGGTATCGGCGAGACCGACGTCGTTGATCATTTGCGTGTCGCTGAGCAGACCGAGCGAGAAGCACTGGTTGTAAACCTGGGTGAAGTTCTGAAAGAAGCCAGCGACGTTGGCAGCGGCAGTGAGTTCGGCGCCCAGCGTGTCGACCACAAACGCAAAGTCCGCGGCAGAGAAGCCGTCACCAGAGGTCCTGTGCAGGTGGTTCAGGTTGATCTGCAGTTCGGTGAGAACCGTTGGTACGGCGGTGCCGTAGAGCGTCCGAATCCCTCCAGCGACGTTGAGCTTTTGGCAGATGAAGCTGTACGCCGCTGACTGGGCTGCGGTGAAGGCCACGTACGGCTGCGGAGCCTGGGCAAGAATTGCCGTGAAGGGGTTGAGGGTGGTTGGCTGCGAAACCAAACGCCTGGTTTTGATCTGGCCAAGGGTGCGAGGTGAGGCTTGGTTGGGTAAAGAAGTGCTCATGTTTTTGGTCCTGACTTGCAATTGATGGTTGTTCGGCGACCGCGGAGTACGGCGCCACACGTGCCCAAGCGCAGTTTCACTGGGGTTGCGTAAGGCCCTCCCGCGGTGCGGGAGAGCCTTACGCAGCGCTTTGCGTTCTCGAGGTCTCAGCGGCGCGAGATGCGGCGCCGGACCATCGCAGCCAACCCGAGCAGCCCGACGAAGCTCCACGCAGAGGTTGGACTTCCTTGCGTTGTGCCCACCGCACAATCGCAGCCCGAGCCCTCCTCCTCACCGTCGTCATCGTCAGCACCGCCGCTGCCGCCATCACCGCCGGAGCCGCCAGCGCCGTTCTCACTGGAGCCGCCGTTCGAGACGCCTGCGCCGGAGCCGCCTTGGCCACCTTCTCCGCCGGAGCCGCTCGTAGCCGCGGGGGCCCGAACGATCACGTTGATCGCGTCGGTCGAGGTCGCGACGCCGTCATCAACGGTAACGACGAAGGTGTACGACGTGTCTTCGGCGACGATCGGCGTGACGAAAGTCGATTGGCCGTTCAAGCCCTCGAACAGCTCGATGGCGTTCGTACCAAGCGGTGCCCAAGCGATGGTGATGGCATCACCGTCCGGATCGCTGCTGGCCGAACCATCGAGGATGACCTGCACGCCGCCCTCGACGTCTTGATCTGCGCCAGCGACCGCAATCGGCGCTGCTTGGCAGATGCCCGCGTGAGGCGCAGTGCTGCCGAAGGGCGTGTTGGTGATTCCAGTGAAGGCGAGGTTGTCGAGCGCCCAACCGAAGCCGCCGGCGTCGACGTCAGAGCCGATGCGGAAGCGGAGGCGAACGGTCTGGCCAGCGAGCGCGGTGCCGAAATCGAGGCTGACGATGTCCGAAGCGGGGAAGGAGGGGTTGGTCGCCCCGAAGGCCTCGCGACCCGAAAGGGGATTCCCATATCCAACGAAGATTGTGCCGGTGTAACCAGGGGCGACCACCGTGGAGACGTCGACCCAGGTGGCGCCGCCGTCGGTGCTGAACTCGATCACTCCGCCGTCGTACAGGTTGGGATCGCCCAGGAAGCCCCCGAACTCGTGAAGGTGTTCGAAGGTCAGGACGAGCGGGTCGGTCGTGCTGACGACGAGATCCGGCGTCTCGAGTGCCGCGTCGGTGAGTTGAAAGGAATTCAGCCCATGCCAGAAGTGGTTGCTGGCGCTCTCGGCTTCGCGTTGCCAAACGAGGTTCGCCAAGTTCCCGGTCTTGGCCCAGCCAGAGTCCGGGTGCTCAACCGTGTCCGTGGCGGAGGTTGCGTCCGGGTAGTCGACGTTACCCAGGAATCCCGCGGCGACGCTGGTTCCACCGCCACAGGCAGTGGGCGCGTCCACTGCGACCTGAAACTCCAGGAGTTCGATGCTGGCGAGAGACTCGCTCAGCGAGATCGGCACCTCGATGATCGTGCTCTCGAAGGCGGCGAGGGTTGGTACATCGACGGTTGCGTCGGGCAAGAACACCCCTCCCGAGCTGGTCGAGACAGTGAGGGTCGCACCGGCGAGATCAACGAGGCCGCCGTTGCGGACCTCCACGCTGACCACGCCGTCTTCGGCACCGTCGAGCGCGCCGTCGGCGTCGCAGGGGTTGACGCTGTCGCTCAAGCTGACAGCGCCTACAACAGCTCTCGCCGTAACGACGTCGCTCTCGACCACGCCGACGAAGTCGGTTGAGAAGCGCGCCGGTGATTCGGCGCAGGTACCGGCGCCGCGTGCAGCGAAGGCCTGGGCGATGAGCAGCGCGTCATCTTCATCCGCGGCAAGTGCAGCGGCGATCACGCCGTCGCGCGCCTCGGTGAAGGTCGCGTCGAGCGGGGCCATCTGCATGCCGGCGACGACGTAGTCGGCCATGCGCCGTTGCGCTTCGTCGAAGTCGTACGGCGGGCTGGGGAGCTCGGTCTGCGCGAGTATGCTCGCGTACGCCTCGTACATCATCGAGGCCCAGACCTCGCCAGCGTTGTGAACCTCGGAGTTGGGGTTCCCTGCGAAGACTCCAAGGGGGACGGCGGGAAGCGGCTCCGCATCGCTGATGTGCCTGAACGAAAGGCTGTTGATCGTTGGATCCGTTGAGTAGGGCACCCGACGGATACCGAAGTACGCGAAGTCTGGGAGCTGGACTGTGGAGTAACCCGTCATCGGATAGGCTGCATCGAGCGGTTCGCCCTCCTTGATTGCAAGGTGCAACGCGACAAAGTCAGCCCAGCCCTCGCTCGTCGCGACGAACATGGAGCTTCCTCCGATCGCTTGCCGGAAATGCAAGTAGTGCCCCCACTCGTGCGCGACGATCATGTTGTCCAGCCCGCCATCCCGTTGCACCGAGACGCTGCGACTCATATCGACGGCGAAGGGGCCCGATTGCAGCGCCGACTTCAGCGCCAGCCCGTCCTCGAGCGAGACCATCACCGCGCCGATCGTCGGACTTGTGGGGCCGGGGCCCATGACGAAGGGCGGAACGCCGGGCGCGTTGTTGACGATGATCGCTCCCAGCGCGCCGGCGGCCTCGGCATTGGAGACCTTCACACTGAAGGGACAGACCCCTCGATCGACGAGCACGATCGAGCCGGCCACGTTGTTGACGAACGGCTCGCAGCCGTTGCTGGTTGCGGGGACGCCATCGTCTGCGAGCACCAAGTTGGCCGACGCGGTGAACTGCTGCGGGCCGAACTGACCTCCCGTCGTAAACAGCGGCACGTTGGCTGGCTGGACCACGAGCGACACCGACTCTTTGCCGTCCCAAACAAACATCTGCATGCGAGGGGAGAGCCCATCCGCTGGCGTCGCCATGTTGGCGTTGTTGAACTGCGCCGGCTCGCCGGGTACTTCGGTGTTGCCGATGGCTGAGTCCTGCGACTCGGCGCGCAGCACATCGCCTCCTGCGCCGCCGCGTCCGTAGTTGAAGAACTGCGCATTGCCGGCCTGCTCGGTAAAGCCGGAGTCATAGTAATAATCGTGGAGCCAGTTGTTGACGTAGAAGAGGTTGACCGTCGAGGCGTACAGCTGGTTCGGCGTTGCGAGCGGACCTTGCGCGAGGTTGTAGTCGTAGTTGAACTCGTCAGGCCCGTTGATGCTGACGCGTTCGTCGCCGGTGGAGAAACCATCCGGGAAGCCGCGGTCGGAGTAGGCATCGACGTTGTTGCCGTAGGTCTCCGAGACGAAGGGACTCGTGGGGTGGGGCAGCCAGGGGTCGGGTGTTCCACTAACCGATGTGTTGAAGCCGTTGGCTTCGATCAGCGAGGGCGAAACGAAGCCCGGCATCATTCCGTCGGGGACGCCCGTCGGGTGCGGCGTCAGATCGACGTTCGGTCCGTCGAGCGGCCTTCCATCCACCGGATCGGCGAAGGCCTTGAACCCGACGTCGGCGCTGAGGTTCTTGCGTTGCAGGATCCGGCCGTCCGCCGCCGCGACGATGTAGCGGACGTATTCCGACGAGGTGGTCGGCTTGTTGGCCGCATACACCTCGACGAAGTACGCCGGCACGAGCTCGTCCCCGACAGGGTAGAAGACCTTCTTCGCGCGCGCCGGATCCGAGAACACGAGCGGCGTCTTGCCGTTGGCGACGCTGAAGCGGAAGTAGCCCGCGTGGTCGACGTCCTTGTCTTGCGAGAGCTTCACGCCGTCTGCGTCGCTTCCAAAAAGATCCTTGAGCGAGCGTTCGACTGCCGTGCTCGGCGTCAGCTTGAAGTCGCGCGTCCCTGGACGGGCGAGCTTTGTCGCTCGCGGATGCAAGCTGCCCGAGAGCGCGACCAGCTCGCGGTTCCGCCGCATCAGCACCTTGGCGTCGCTCTCGAACACCTCGATGCCGTCGAGTCGCTGGCGGAAGTGCACGATGATGCCGCCGCGGCCGGTGTCATGGACCTGCTGCACGGTGGCGGTGCGCAGCGCCTCGTCGGAGAGACCGTAGACGTCGCGGAAGGCAGCGAGATGAGCGCGCGCAGCGCTCGCGGCGTCGGCGCCCTGCGGCTTGCTCGTCGACTTGGGCGCGAACACGAAGGTCGGGCGCCCGGTGGCTTGATCGACGGAGGCGATGAAGCCGCCGAGCTTGTCGAGGCTCGAGCGTTGGTCGAGGTTTGCGCGTTGGCCCTGCGGCAATGACGCGCGCACGTCGAGGAAGTCGGGACCGTGAGCTTGTGCGGAGGCCGCAAACAGGACGGTGGCGGTGGCAGCGAGAAATCGGATCGATCGGTTCATGGGAAGGTCCTTTGGCAAGAGCTCAGGTCAGAAGGTTTGGCCGGCGTTGAACGCGCCGAGGCTCGCGGGGCCCGCGGCCCAGGTGAAGTCGGTGACCGAAGAGCCGGGCCCGCCTGTGAGCTGGAGTGAATTGGCTGCGGGCGTGGTCTCGTCCTCGACAAGGCCGATGTCCGTCGAGGTCAGGCCTGTCATCGGCGGATCGACGCCGACGATTGCGCCGCCGTGGCTGATGAAGTCGACCGGGTTGTCGAAGGGGTCGAGGATGCCGTAGGCCCAGTTGCCTTCGGGCAGACCCTCGAGGTCGAACGAGATGGTGCCGAAGCCGTTTTCTTCATCGGCGATCACCCCGCCGAGCGGGCCGACCCCAGCGACGATGGTGCCGTCGGCTGCCACCAGCACGATCACAAAGCCCCCGATGTCGATGCCTGCAGCGCCTGCAAGCTCGATCCCTTCGCCGACGTCGGGATCGGTGTTGTCGTAGTGGATCTCATTGATCCAAAGGTTCAGTCGGCAGCTGTCGCTGTCTTCGGTGCAGGCCTCGGTCGCAGAGCAAACAGCGCCGGGGGTCGCGCAGGCGCCGGCTCCGTCGCAGCTCTCCTCGCCGTTGCAGAAGATGCCGTCGGAGGTGCAGGCCGTGCCCGTGGGCTGCACGTTCTCATTGCACGTTCCAGCGCCGTTGCAGGTATCGGCGTGGTCACAATCGGTGTCCATCGCATCACCGCAGGCCGTGCCGGAGGAGACAGGACCGCAGGTGCCATCGAACTGCGCGCCGGCTGCTTTGGAGCAGGCCATACAATCATCGAGGGCGTCGCCACACTCGACGTCGCAGCACGTTGCGTCGATGCAGAAGCCGCTCGAGCAGTCAGCGTCGGCGTCACAACCGAGGCCGTTGGCTTTGGGACCGGAGGCGGTGCAGGTGCCCTCGACGCAGTCCCAGGCGTCGCCCGAGTCAGCGCAGTCGGCTTGCGAGAGGCAGGCCGCGCACACCGGCGGATCCGCCGTGGTATCGCAGCGCCCGCTCAGGCAATCGGCGGCGTCCTCACAGGCGAAGCCATTGCTGCAGGTGATGCAGCCTTCGGCGCCGCCCGCGCCCCCGTTACCACCGTTTGTAACGGAGCCACCGCTACCGCCCAAACCTTCTCCACCACCGCCGCTCGCCGCTCCGCCGGAACCGCCCGCTCCGCCGACGCCGCCCGATCCTGCCGAGCCACCGGAGGCTCCGCTGTCGCCGCAACCGAGCATGACAGAAAGACCGAAGAGGAAGAGGTGGTTGAGCCGAAGAATCATTGGCTTTTTCATTCGAAACTAGACTCCTGTGTACGTTGAGCGGCTGGGCCCGCTTACGAGGGATGGTTTCCGCTCGCGCCCGATGTGAAGGGGATGGCGCGCGCCGACTTCAGTTATCGAGCGCCCGCGCTCGACTTGGTATTTCGGCCGTATTTCGCGACCCGGCTGGTGCGCACGTTACGAACGAGCTCTGCACTCAGCGCGATCAGGGACATGTCGGTTCCTCCGGCGACACGTGTTTGTGTCAACGTCGGTTATCGACCGCCCTCGTTCGACTTGGTATTTCGGCCCTATTTCGCCGCGTTCGAGCGCGCTACGAGAGCGTGGCTTGGCGCCGTACGTCGAGCCGATCCACGCCGATGCGGATGCGTCCGGTGCCCATGCGGCGCTCCACGACGTTAGCTGCGCCTTCGATCGAGAGCGCGGCGAACTGCTTGCGTGCGCGGCATACGTCGACGTTGAGCCGCAGCTCGTCGGTCGCGAGCATGCGACAAAGCTCGTCGCGCTCGAGCCAGCCGCGTTCGGCCGGTGGCAAGCTCGCGCTGGCGAGCCGAGCCCGCGCGAGCGTCGCGAGCAGATAGTGATAACCACGAGGTGGCAGCAGGATCTCTTCGTCCGGGCAGACCACGGTGAGGTCCACGTGTTCTTCGTTCTGGCTCACCACGAAACGCAGCGTGGTGTTCTCGAGCGAGCGCGTGGTCGCGCCTGCTTCGGCGGTAGCGGTCCCGGCCTCCGGCAGCTCGAGCACCCACGGCTCGCCGCGCACCAAGATCGTCTCTCGATCGACCACCTCACGCGCGACGCCACCGTCTTCCAGCAGCCAGCGTCCGTCACGCGAGCCGACCACGCTCACCAGCGGCTCGGATTCTTCCGGCAGGACGATCAGCGACTGCGCGGCTAAGCGAACGGCGCCGCTGGCGACGTGGCGGGCGTAGGCCGACGGCGGGCCCGCCTCGACCAGCACGAGGGCCTCTCCGTCGGGGCCTCCCAGCGAGACGACATCCCCGGCGATGAGGCTGCTACGACCTCCCGCTGCGAGCCGCTGTTTGCCCAAGAAGGTGCCGTTCTTGCTGCCGAGATCACGCAGCTCCCAACCGCTGCCCACCCAACAAACAAGCGCGTGTTCACTGGAAACCAGCGGCGCGTTCACGCGCAGATCACAACTGGCAGCCCGCCCGATCAGGCAGCGTGATTTCAGCTGTACCTGCTCGCTGTCGGACGTTCGCTGCAGGGTTCCCATGTCTTGCTTGGCATAACACACGATGGCGGACCTCAGAAGGTCTGGCGCAGCCTGTGTCGAGGCTCGCTCGCGCACGGCGAGAGGCGTAGCCTGCGAGCATGGCGGGGGCTGAAACCACGACGCGGATCGCGTTGAAGAACGACGAGGAGGATGCGCGTCAGGACCGCACGATGACCGCCGCCCCCGGCGCAGCAGCGTCGCCTCGCGTCGCGCTGGGCGCGCTCGAGTTGCCCAGCCGCTACCAAGACCTCGGCCGCATCGCGGCGGGCGGGTTTGGCGAGGTCCGCCGCGTGCGTGATCTCGAGCTCGACCGCGTGGTGGTGATGAAGCTGCTACGCGCCGATAGGCTCTCCGCCAAAGGCACGAGCGAGACGCGCTTCTTCGAGGAGGCTCGGCTGACCGCGGGCCTCGAACATCCGGGCATCGTCAGCGTCCACGACCGAGGTCGACTGGAAGACGGCCGCCTGTGGTTCACCATGCGCGAGGTGCGTGGACGCACGCTCACCGAGGTGATCGAGGAGGTGCACGCGGCCGCGCCGACAGACGACTGGAGCGAGAGCTCCTCGGGCTGGACGTTCCGTCGGCTGATCGACACCTTCGGTCGCGTGTGCCAAGCGGTCGCGTACGCCCATCGCCGCGGCATCGTTCACCGCGATCTGAAGCCCGACAACATCATGGTCGGAGAGCTCGGTGAAGCGCTGGTCATGGATTGGGGGTTAGGGCTTCACCTTGCGCTTGATATGGCTGTAGAAGGCCCGGCGGATAGTGAAGTAGAGGTCGAGGATGTTGCTCGCCTAACTCGCTATGGCGACGTGCTCGGCACGCCCGCGTACATGCCCCCCGAGCAAGCCGCAGGCGCTCGCGATCTGCATGGCTTCGCCAGCGACGTTTACTCACTTGGTGCGGTGCTCTATCAGGCGCTCGCCGGGCGTCCGCCTTACCAGGGGGGCAGCGCCAGCGCCGTCGTTCGCCAAGTGCTCGCCGGCCCACCCCAAGCCATCCCGCTGGTCGCCGCCGGGCGCTCGGTGCCGGCCGAACTCGTCACGATCAGCGAGCGCGCGATGGCCCGCTCGATCACCGATCGTTACCGCGATGCCGAGGCGCTCTCGGTCGACGTGTTGGCCTGGCTCGACGGCGCGCACCGCCGCAGCCGTGCGCTCGCCGTGGTCGAGAAGGCGCGCGCGCTCGCGCCGGAACTGACGAGGGTGCGCGCCGAGATCGAGAGCAAGCGCAAACAAGCCGCGGCGCTGCTCGAGGGCGTACGGACCTTCGATCCGGTCGAGCGAAAGGCGCCGGCGTGGTCGCTCGAGGACGAAGCGACGCAGCTCGAGGTGGCGGCGGCGGCGCGCGAGACCGAGATGGTGAGCGCGCTGCAAGGAGCGCTCACCCTCGACCCGGACCTCGCGGAGGCGCACGAGGCGCTGGCCGAGCACTACAAGAGCGAGCTGCTCGACGCCGAGCGCGCCCATCGCCCGGTGGATGCTGCGCGCGCCGAGTCGCTGCTTCGCAACCATGATCGCGGCCGTTATGGCGCCATTCTGCGCGGGGAAGGCGCGCTCACGCTGGTGACCGAACCGGCCGGTGCACGGGTGACGGTGGAGCGCTTCGTCGAGCGCGGACGGCGCTTGGTCGCAGAGCCAGCGGGCGAGCTTGGAACGACGCCGCTCTGCGAGGTCCCGATGCAAAAAGGCAGCTACCTACTGCGCCTCACGCTGCCCGGCCACGCCGAGGTCCGCTATCCGGTGTTGATTGAACGCGGTAGCCATCAAGACGGTTGCGCGCCCGGCGACACCGAGCCCCACGCCATTGCGCTACCGCGCGAGGGCGAACTCTCCGAAGACGACTGCTACGTCCCTGCGGCGTGGACCATCATTGGCGGGGATGACCTGACCTGTGACAGCTTGAGTGAGCGTCGCGTTTGGCTCCCAGGCTTCGTCATTCGCCGCTTTCCCGTCACCACGCGGGAGTACCTAACGTTTTTGAACGACCTGGTCGAACGCGGTGACGAGGCCAGCGCGCTCGCTGCGTGTCCGCGTGTGCAGCTCGGGTTGGCGCAGGGCGGGCAAGCGACAGCGCTCGAGCGTGACGCGGACGGGCGCTTCTCTTTGCCGCCCGACGAGGGAGGCCTCGGTTGGCACGATTGGCCCGTGGTGATGGTCGACTGGTACGCCGCGTGCGCCTACGCAGCGTGGTTCGCCGCGCGCTCAGCGAAGCCGTGGCGACTGCCGAATGAGCTCGAGCGCGAGAAAGCCAGCCGAGGCGTGGACGGCCGCTACCTGCCTTGGGGTGATGCAGTGGAGCCGACCTTCGCCTGCGTTGTCGGGACCAGCGCAGACGAAGCAAGGCTGGAAGCGGTGTCCGGGCACCCAAGCGACGAAAGTGTTTATGGCGTTCGCGGACTCGCGGGCAATTCGCGAGACTGGTGTGAGAACGTTTGGGCGCACGATGGCCCGCCGACCCCCGGCGGCCGCTTGCTGCGCACCGCAGCGACGCCGGAAGATATGGACTTTCGCGCGATCAAAGGTGGAGCCTGGCCCAGCACGATGGCCCACGCCCGGGCCGCAGCACGTTTTGCGATGCGGCCCGACATGGTGCGATCCGTGGTTGGGATCAGGCTGGTGCGCTCCTTGGCGTGATTGAGCTGGCTACTTCCCGCTTGGGCCACCGCTGTAGGTGGCGCAATTACCTGAGGGCAATGTTGGCGGGTTGGTGACGGTGAACCCTACCGTGGCCGGGGTCGTTGTCCCAAGGTAGTTGCTGGTTGTTGTCTGCGCCGTATTGGCGATCCAATCGAGTGTTCCTCCCCAGGTACCGTTGCTGCTCAACGTTAGATTCCAGCCGACGCCGTAGTTTGCGGTTATCTGCAGATAGTTCGTCGCGGTGGCCGGTCCGGTCAAGGAACTCAGCGTTACGCGTGTATTGATAAACGTTGGCGTGGTTCCTCCCTGGGGATCGGTAGGCTTGTCGCCCCATTCAACGTCGACGAAGCTGACGGACCTTGGTGTAGCTGAGCTGGACATCCACCAGTACTCCTTGGTCGCTTCATAGCCTGGGCTTGGGCCCACGCCCGGCTGATCCACCTGGGTCACGAGGGTCTTGGCGATCTCGGTGCTGCCGGGACCGGTGCTAGCGGACCACCAAGTGTAGATGCGGTAGCCCTGCGGCATGGTGCCGGGGTCGACCTGAATATGGCGTCGGTCCGCGTTCGGGTGCGCCGCCGTATTCCCACCGAGGTCGCCCAGGACCTGCGTGCCGCCTTTGTACTGCGGCCAGATCTGCGGGGTTTGATCGAACTCGAGCGTCTCGAGCAGCGCCGTCGCCTTCTTGATCAGCTGCCAATAGGAGAGCGTCATCGTCACGTTACTACCGACCTGTTGCGCGACCCACTGGTTGGCCACCGAGAGCAGCGCCCAGGTGAAGGCGCCGTGCGGCGCACCGGCGAACCAGGACTGTTGGGCTTGCTCGCCGGGGGCGCAGGCCGAGAGCACCACAGCGCCGATCTGAAGGTCTTTGTCGAAGGTCTCGTGGTCGACCGGATCGCCGCCGAGGCTGGTCGTCGGCCTTTGTTGGTTACCGGGCTGCGGCGTGCCGTGGCAGCAGTCGAGCACCACGGTGAGGTTGGCAGCGGCCTTCGGTCCGAGGCGCGCGCCGAGCTCTTTGAACGGGATGGTGTTGCCGAGCTCCGGCGTCGTGTCGCTCGGGCAAAGCAGCAGGCCGTCGGCGACGGTGTGAGCGCCGTGGCCCGAGTACCAAAGCAGGCCCTTGTTGCCGGCCTCGAGCTCGCCGCGCAGCCAATCAATTTGCTCGTAAATTCCCTTCTGCGTGGTGTCCCCGAGGTCCGGTCGCAACAGCGCGTTGCCCGGGCTCTCGACGTCGTTGCAGGCCGTCCTGATGCGCTCGGGCCTCATGCCCAAGAAGGCGCAGCACTGCCCAACGGCGTAGGCGTCTTGCGCGCCGCCCTTGAGGTTCTTCGACGCGTCGAGGGCGCCGTAACGATTGATCCCGATGATCAGCGCACACGCCGTGCTGTGAAAGGGCGTCGCCGCCGCGGCCGCGCGTTCCTTGTCCGTCACATCGTTTGCAAGCGTCGTATCGTCACTCATGCTGAGCTCCTGGTCTGTTGCTGTAGTGCCCCGTCCGTCGAGGCTGACCCAATGTCGCTCGTCGGTGGGAAACGTGTACTTCCCGGATATTTCCGCTGGCCTAGCGCTCCGCCGGGCCAAGGCTTGGCCAAGTGGCTGAGCGAGCCCCCCGCGCCAGGCTCGCACAGCTCCGGCGTTGCGGCTCGCAGGTCGTTCGGATATGCCCGCCCCCATGGCAGATTTTCCGAAACCGAGCGCTGGGCAACCCATCACGATGAGCCAAGACGGCGTGCTCGCCGTCCCGGACAACCCGATTGTTCCCTTTATCGAGGGTGACGGCACCGGTCCGGACATTTGGCGCGCGAGCGTTCGCGTGCTCGACGCAGCCGTTGAGAAGGCGTTTGCCGGCAAAAAGAAGATTGAGTGGTTCGAGGTTTTCGCCGGTGAAAAGGCGTTCAAGACCTTCGGTGATTGGCTGCCGCAAGGCACCGTGGACGCCTACAAGCAGTACCTCGTCGGCATCAAAGGCCCGCTCACCACGCCGATCGGCAAAGGCATCCGTTCGCTCAACGTGGCCCTGCGCCAAATGTTGGATCTTTACGTCTGCCTGCGCCCGGTGCGCTGGTTCAAAGGCGTGCCTTCCCCGGTGAAGGATCCGGGCAGCGTCGACATGGTGATCTTCCGCGAAAACTGCGAAGACATTTACGCAGGCATCGAATGGGAGGCCGAGTCGGCTGACGCCAAGAAGGTGATCGCCTTCCTCGAAAAAGAGATGGGCGTGAAGAAGATCCGCTTCCCCAACACCAGCGGCATCGGCATCAAGCCGGTCAGCCGTGAAGGCACCGAGCGCCTCGTGCGCGCGGCCATTCAGTACGCCCTCAAGTTCAACCGCAAGAGCGTGAACATCGTGCACAAGGGCAACATCATGAAGTTCACCGAGGGCGCCTTCAAATCGTGGGGCTACGACCTCGCGGCCTCGGAGTTCCGCGGTCAAGTGGTGACCGAGCGTGAGTCGTGGATCCTCGGCAACAAGGAAGCCAACGCGGACCTCTCGGCCGAAGACAACGCCAAGCAGATCGAGCCCGGCTTCGACATGGCGCCCCCGGATGCTCAGAAGGAGTTCATCGAGGAGGTCAACCAGGCCCTCGCGCTTTGGGAGACCCACGGCGGTGGCAAGTGGAAGAAGATGCTGCGCATCCGCGACAGCATCGCCGACATCACGCTGCAGCAGGTGCTGACGCGCCCCAAGGAGTTCGACGTGATCGCTACGTTGAACCTGAACGGCGACTACCTCTCGGACGCTTTGGCGGCCCAGGTCGGTGGCATCGGCATCGCTCCCGGCGGCAACATCAACTACGTCACCGGCCACGCCATCTTCGAGGCGACCCACGGCACTGCGCCCAAGTACGCCAACCTGGACAAGGTCAACCCCGGCTCGGTCATCCTCTCCGGCGAGATGATGCTCCGTCACCTCGGTTGGAACGAGGCCGCAGACCTCGTGATCAAGGGCATGGACGGGGCGATCGCCGCCGGCACCGTGACCTACGACTTCGCTCGTTTGATGGGCGGAGCCAAAGAAGTGAAGTGCTCTGAGTTCGCCGACGCCATCATCTCCCACATGGGCTGAGAGGCGCTGAGTAAGCTGCGGCGGAGGCACGGGCCGGTTCCGCCGAAGGCGGACGCAGCAAACAGAATGACTCGTGCCCTCTTCGAGAACAACGGCCGAAGGCCCGATTGACCGGTTGACTTGGCACGAGTCATTCCGGTCCGTGCTTTCGTCTTTTGTCGGCCAATGAAGCAGCGGCGGGCGACAAAGCCTCGTTGACAGAAGAAGGGACCTCGCTACCGTAGCCGTCCCATGATCAAGCTGAAGCCCAAGACCCTCGAGCGCATCCGGGACCACTTGGCTGCAGCGGTGGAAGATCCCTTCGCCACGGACCCGGACGCAGGGCGTCGTTTCCGAGCGTTGTTCGAGGCGATGTTCCTGATGATCGGCGTTGACGGAGACGTGGCCGAGGCGGAGCGTGAAGTGTTGCGCGGCGCCGTGCGCGGCCTGACCGACAACGGCGTGCGCACGGCCTACATCGACAAGCTCTTTGCCGACTGCCAAGCCACCGTCTCGCAAGGCGTCGAGGCGCGTCTCGCGGCGATTGCGCCCATCTTGCAAGAGGATCCGGCGCTGCTCGAGGCGGCCTTCTCCTTGGCTGCTGCGGTGGCCTTCGCCGACAGCGACATCAAGGACGAGGAGAACGAGCTCATCAACCAAATGGCGGACGCGCTCGGGATCGAAGGGGATCGTGCGGAAGAGCTGCTGTCGCTGCTCGAGGACGAGTCGCTCGACTGAGTCGTTCGACGCATGTCGCACAAGGCTGACCTCGTAACGCAAGCGAGCTGTGCCGCAGGCACTGTGATCGGCGGGGAGTACGAGGTCGGCCAGCTGATCGCCCGGGGGGGCGTGGGGGAGGTTTATCGCGTCACCCATCGCACGCTCCAAGCCGAGCTGGCGCTGAAGGTTTTGCTGCCCGAGCATCGCGATCGGGAGGACGTCAGGCTGCGTTTTCGCACCGAAGGCCGGGCGCTCTGGGAGATCTCCCATCCCAACTTCGTGAAGGTCCACCACGCGGGGGAAGACGCTGTGGTGGGGCCGTTCCTGGTGATGGAGCTCTTGCGCGGCCGTTCGCTCGCTGCGCTGCTCGCGCGCGCCACCATCCCGTTCGAGCAGGCCATCGCGTTGACCATCCAGCTCGCAGAGGCCTGCCAAGCGATGCACGAGCTGGAGATGATTCACCGCGATCTCAAGCCGGCCAACGTCTTCCTCGTGGCCGCGGGGGGCGGGGAGATCCGCGCCAAACTGCTGGATCTCGGCGCAGCCAAGATCGCCAAGTACGGCACGCCTCCGACGGCCGAGCACATGACCGTGGGCACCGGCCGCTACATGAGCCCGGAGCACATCGCCTGCCTACCGTTGTCCCCGGCCAGCGACGTCTATTCGCTCGCGCAGATCGCCTTCGAGATGCTGACGCGCAGCCATCCGTTCGACCCGGCGGTGGCAGCGCCCACCAGCTTCGACTTTCAACAGTGGCATCTGCAACGGCCCCCGCGTCGCCTCAGCGAGCTCTGCGACGAGGTCCCGGAGGAGGTCTCCGACGTGCTTTTGCAGGCGATGTCGAAGTCGCGGGTGGAGCGCTTTCAGAGCATGACCGCCTTCGCCCGAGCGCTCGGCCAGGCGCTGCGTTTAGCGCGCAACTCCGTACCCCACGAGGCGCCGGTTAGCCCGCCTTTGGCGCCTGCCGGCGGCACGCGCAAGATGAGCGCCGGAGAGCTCGATGGGCCTAGCACCGAGGCGATGGCGCCGCCCTTTGGCGAGCGTGCCGATGGGGTTGTCGCCTTGTGGGTCTGGTTGCAAGAAGGCGCCGCGGCCAAGTCCTTTCCGCTGCGGGCCGGAGAGCTTCACGTTGGGCGCAGTGAACGCGTGGAGCTGCGCCTCGACCACCCGAGCGTGTCCAGCAAACACGCCCGGCTCGTGGTGCATCCCAACGGCATCGTCGAGCTGTTCGACGAGGGGGCCAAGACCGGCACCTGGGTCAACGAGCGCGCCGCCAAGTACGGTATGTTGAGACACGGTGACCGGGTTCGCCTGGGTCAGGTAGTCTGTGAATTACGCTTGGTGGATGCAAGGCTTTGGCGATGATTGCGCGCACGGCGCTCGGGGATGAAGTGAGCACAAGCAATGGCCGATAAATCGCGCAAGACCGAACCGATGGCGCGCGCCGCGAACGTGGCCTCGATGCGCAAGACCGAGCGCATGGGCATCGAGCGGGACACCATTCGTGATTTGCCGCCGGTCGAGCCGGCCGCGCCCGCCACCCCGCTGCCGCGCGGCACCATCCCGATGGCGCACGCGCCGCGCGGTAAAGGCCCCAGCAGTGACCGCGTGGAAGGCGGCCTGGTGGAGGTTGGTTCGGGGAAGGTGCCCGACGCTCTGCCGGATGAACGGGTGGATCTGTCGAAGGTGGATCCGCGCCGCGCAAAGACGATGAAAGTTGCACGTCGGCCGCGCGAGTTCTTGGCGCCTAGCTTCGAGGAGCAAGCCTACGAAGACGAGGAGACGGCCCTTCGTCGAGCGCCCAACCCCGGGCGCTCCTCAGCGATGATCATGGGCGTAGCTCTGATCGTCCTGTTGGTGATTTTGGCGTTGGTGCTCGGCCTGCTCGTAGCGAAGCAGCGTGGGCTGCTCGGCCATGGCTGACGCCGCTGCAGCTCGAGCGGGCGGCTTCTGGTCGAGGCTCTCGCGCAGCGGTACAGCGGGGCTTTCGGCCGAAGATGAACGCAAGACGCGGCTGCTCAACCAATGCGCCGCGCTGGCGATGTTGACCAACCTCGGCTTTGGCTTGGGCTACCTGTCCGACCCAAGTCGGTTCTGGTTTGGCCTGCTCGCCAACGGCGGCTCGGCTCTTGTGCATTTGTGTGTGCTGGCGTTGGTCAAGGCCGGCTGGCGGCAGCTCGCGCTGTTCGTCTTCCTGCTGGATTGCAACGCGCAGATCGCCGCGGTGTCGTGCTACATGGGTCCGCAGGTCGGCTTTCACTTCTACTTTTTCGCCTTCGCCAACGTTGTTTTCTTGGTCACGCCTCGGCGCTGGGTGCATTTCTATCCCTTCACCGCTGTGAGCATCGCGGGCTTTCTCTACTTCGCGATGCACATGGCGCAGGCGGATGCGCCGCAGCAGATCGACGCTGGCTTTGCCGGCTTGGTCACCGATGTGACTGTGGTTACCACGATGGTGACCTTGGCCTTGGTGGCGTTCTTCTCCGACGCCGATACACGCAGCGCCGAAGAGCACCTGGCCAAGGAGCACGCGCGCAGCGAACGCCTGCTGCTCAACGTGCTGCCCCCGGCGATTTCCAGCCGCTTGAAAGACGGTGAAGAAACCATCGCCGACGGCTTCAAAGAGGTCAGCGTGCTGTTCGCCGATATGGTCGGCTTTACCGAGATGTCCGCGCGCATGCCGCCCGCTGATTTGGTCAGCGTGCTCAATGAGGTGTTCTCCGAGTTTGATGAGCTCGCCGGCAACTACGGTCTCGAGAAGATCAAGACCATCGGAGACGCGTACATGGTCGCCGCCGGGCTGCCCGAAGCGCGCAATGACCACGCGGCGGTGATGGCGCGCATGGGCCTCGACATGCTCGAGGTGGTCTCGGCCTTGAACGCGCGCAAAGGCTACTCGCTCGCGGTGCGCATCGGCATTCACTCCGGGCCGGTGGTCGCCGGCATCATCGGCAAACGCAAGTTCAGCTACGACCTTTGGGGCGACACCGTCAACACCGCCAGCCGCATGGAGTCCCACGGTGAAAAGGGCCGTTTGCACGTCAGCGCCGTCACCGCCGAACTCTTGAAAGACGCCTTCGTGGTCGAGCCCCGCGGCACCGTGACCGTGAAGGGCAAAGGCGAGATGTCGACCTTCTTCGTCAGCCGGCCCAGCTGAGCGCTCGCCATTTCAGCTCACCTCTACCTCTCCAAGCTGCTCTAGATTGCAGGCGTGAACCCAACCTCCCAGCTCGAACGCTTGACGTTCTTTCGCTATCAGTTCGAGCTGGAGCTTGAGCGTCCCCTGGAGGTCCCTGCAGCAAAGCGCTCAGTGCTTTGGCGAGGAGCCTTCGGCTCCGTCTTCCGCTCGCTTGTCTGTCATGACGTGAGTCTTGCCTGTGCCAGCTGTCCGCTGCTGGCGGCCTGTCCATACCCGCGCGTATTCGCTCCCCACGCCGCTGCCGAAGAGGCAGGAATAAAGCGGTTTCGCGACCCCCCAAGGCCTTTCGTTCTGGTTGATCCTGGCCCTCACGAGGACACCTTGCCGGCGCGCGAGTCGCTCATCCTCGGACTGGTCGTTGTCGGCTCCGCCGTTGCTGATTTGCCCTACTTCGTCGTTTCATTGCGCCGGCTGGGAGAGGCGGGCATCGGCCGGCGGCAGAACCGATTTAGCGTCAAGTCGGTCCGCGCCGTCGATCGAATCGGGCATGACGGAGAGGCCGTCTTCCAACGCGGCACCGAGTTGGTCAAGCCAGTCCGCATTCCAACCACTGCGTCCAACCTGAGCCAAGAAGCCGACAAGACAGCGACGCGTGCGACCGTGCAATTCGTCACGCCCACGGATCTGCGCGGTGAGGAGCAGACTCCGGGCGCTCCGGGCCTCGGCCTACTGATCCGGCGAGCGCGTGACCGTATGAGCGCGCTATCAACCTTCTTCGGCGGCGGCCCGCTCGATCCCGAACCCCGCCAGACTGCGGCGCTCGCAGATGATTCAAAGCTCGTGTACTCCGCTGTCGGCCGCTCCCGAATCGAGCGGCGTTCCCAGCGCACGGGAGAACGCCACAGCATCGGTGGATGGACCGGCAGCGTGACCTACGAGAGCGCCAACCTGCCGGTGCTGATGCCGTGGCTCCGGCTCGCGGAGGTGCTCGGCGTTGGCAAGCACGCCACCTTCGGGAACGGGCGGATCGTCGTCACACCGGAGTGATCTGCCGGCTGGAGTCGCGCGTGGCGACCTCACTGCGCCGTTACAGCTTGCTGAAGCGCTGAAGACCCAACACGAGCGAGGGCGTCGCTTTATCAGGCTGCGTGCCCGCGCGAGCGTGGTCGGCGAAGCGCTCCGCTTCGGCCCAGCAGTCCGATTCACAATCCTTGAGTTTGGGGTATTGCGTATGTTCGTCCGCCGGTTGCCCGCGCAAGCACTCAATCCAAGACTCAAGCTCGCGTCGAGCGATGAGGAGGATCACGGGATCAGTGCTCGTGGTGATCGCGACGCCAGCCCGCGTACAGCTCGCGTTCAGTTCGTCCTCGCGGTTTTGAACCGAGCGCCTGGATGGCTCCTTATTGTCGACATCAATGTGGACAACCAGTTTGGCCTTTCGGCTGCCACTTAGCGCGCGTACCTGCGCGAGCCTGCTTGGATAGTTGTTTCGCACGTGCTGCGAGCCGCAGGAGTAGATCTCGTAGTCACCCTTTGCTTGCATCCCGCTCGCGCTTGCGTTGAAACGGCTGTCCGGAAAAGGGTGCTTGAAGATCTGTCGGGATTGGATACCCGCCTTGATCAATGCCCGGCGGATGAAGACCCAAGCCAGCAGGTCCTCACACAGTACCTCAACCCTCACGAGGGCTCGTCCAGGCCGGTCGCCATTGCCTCGGCAGGACTTCCAGCCTCCGGCTTTACCTCGAATCGACTGATGCGGGTCGGCCCAGCCCCATCGCGGAACACGCGCCACCCGTTCTCGATTGCAAGGAAGTTCAATGTGTCTGGGTGGTGACTGATCAAGAAGACCTGCGGACCACCCTTCCTCAGCGTCGCATCAACCAGGTCGGCCATCCACGGCTGGACTTCACGCAAGGCGAGGTAGTTGTCGGGCTCGTCCAACAGGAGTGTCTTGTCCGGCCCGCCGAGAGCACTCGTCACACAGGCGAGGGCGATCAACATCCGCTCGCCGTCGGAGAGTTCGTCGAACGAGTATGTCGCTGAGGTGCCCCCGGTCTCGAAACGCGCGCATAGCAGACCGTCTTCTTGAAACAGCTCCGTGAATCCCGGGAGAGAGTCAGCGAGCGACTGAATGGCCTTAAACATCGTGCCCGGCTTTGTCGTGAGCATCGGCGGGTACCACGCAGCAAAGTTCGATAGATTGCTCGCGAGCCACGGCACGTTGGAAACTCTTCGCCGGTCCGTGTCAGCAGCCATCGCGCGCGGGTCTGGTCGCAGTACCCAAAGCCCGCGCACCCACTTTTGGAACCGCTCCAAGTCGCTTCCGGTGGCGCCCTGCACTGCGCCGACCCCAGAGCGCGCGCGATTGGCCCCTGGAATCACCGTGGTCCCCTCAGTCCCGACAACGACGTGCAGTCCGTCCGGCCGGAACTGCACGACGACTCTGCCGTCGCACGAGAGGATCTCGCCAGCGATGGTCGCCGAGCCGCTGTCTACGTCGTGCACGACCTCCACTCGATAATCGAACGCGCTCTGCCCAAGCTCCACGACCAACTCCAGCGACTGCTTCGACCGCGTCTCCCAGCGCGTGCGCGAGGACGAAGGAAACGCGCTTGCTGTGTCGCCGCCGAGAAGGAACGTGCGCAGCGCAGCGATGGTCTCGAAGAGCGCCGTCTTCCCCGACCCATTGCGCCCGAGCAGCAGCGAAAGCTTGCCCGGCTCCCACTCGAAGTTCACGAACGAGCGAATGTTGTCGAGGTAAAGACGGCGGATCATGGTGAAGGGGTCGTATCACGATGCCGAGTTCGCTGCTTCGACGGCCGCCGGAGACGGCCTCTCAAATCGGCCGCCGACCAGGAACGGCTGCCCGCCTCGCGCGGCCAGCTACTCGGGTGCTGCCGCCTTGCGCACTGCCCTGCAAACTTGGTGTCTCTCTCATCTCAACTCCCCAGGTCGGGCTCGCCCAAATCCAGTCCGACCTCCGCTGAATACCGCACGAGCGCGACCTCATACCAACTAGCTCCTTTGCCACGGCGCTCCAGCAGTCCCTTGTTCTTGAGCTGCATCCGCTGGCCGTGTGAGATCGGCACGCGCAGTGCCGTTGCCTGCAGTGGATCCTCGCGGAGCAAACGCTGATACTCGTCGGCCAGGCTGCGGGGCACCACCTCGGCGCCGTCGAAGAGTTCGTCGAATTTGTCGGCCAGCTCGGGGTGAGAGTCGAGCGGCTGATTGAGCTCGATCACCTCGCGGCGGGCCTCCTCCATGAAGCGCTCGAGCTCAGAGCCCCATGACGTTGCGATGGGCTCGTAGACCGCGTCGACCCAGCCTTGCACCGCTGACTCCTCCACCGTCTGACCCGCGTGCGGACGCAGCACAGCGAGCGTCGCGTCGATGTCCCGTTGCGGGTACACGAACTGCGACGACTCAGCGTGGACGGTGTGGACGACCACGTCACGAAGCCCGCCCCGACGCCCACGGTTCACGCGACCGAATCGCTGAAGCAATGCTTCGACCGGAGCGGGATCACTCATCAGCACGTCGAAGTCGACGTCGAGGCTGACCTCCACCACCTGCGTTGCAACGAGCAGCACCCCGGGCTTGCCGACGTCGCGCGTCAGCGTTCCAACTTCCGAGCGAAGCCGCTCCTCCTTGTCGCTGCGATCGCGACCCGTGAAGCGGCCGTGCAGCAGGCTGACGCGAGCGGGATCGACACGTGCGCGAGCCGCGCGATAGAACTCTTGTGCGCGGGCCACCGTCGTCGCTACCACGAGCACGGCTTCCCCTGCGTCCAAGCGACGCACGACCTCGTCGAGCGTCACGCTCGAGAGCAGGTCCGCATCCGAGAGTAGCAAGCGGTGCCGCACGAAGGCCGCCTGCGTCTCCGGCGTCGCCTGCAGCAGCGCCAACGCACCACCGAGCACACGCCCCATTGCCTCACGAAGCACACGAGGAAAGGTCGCGCTCATCGCGAGCACGCGCGCGCCGAGCTTCTGGGCGCATAGCTCGATCATCGCGAGGATCAGCCCCAGACGCGGCAGATCGTAGGCATGCAGTTCATCGAGCACGAAAATGCCGCCTGCGGCGTCAGTCCAAATCGACTCGTGCCCAGGCAGACCAAAGATCGAGCGCAACAGCTGATAGGGCGTGAGCACGCGCACGCTCGCCGTCATCAACCTCCCTAGCGCCGTCTCCCGCTTCGCCTCCAGCAAGGCAGCCTTAGGGGTGTACTCCTTCTCGTTCAAAAGCACCGCGTACAGTGCGGCCGTCGCGGTGGAGTGCTGCAGGACGACCTCATCCTCCCGCACCCCATAGTCCGGAACACGCAGCCGCATCGCATTGAGGCTCGCGCGGTACGGCAGGACGTAAAAGATGGGCGGAGCGCCGGGCGCCGACTCACGCTGCCGCGCGGCCCACAGAAACGCCGCCTCGGTCTTGCCGCTGCCTGTCGGCGCGACCAAGAGCGCATGTCCGACCGTTTGGCTAGCTGCCTCCTGGTGAGGCTCAAGGCCGCGGGCGAGCCGCTTGGCCGCCGCGTTCTTGAAGGCTGCGACGCTAGCAAGTGAAGCGGCCCTCGCTACGCTCTCGTGCGCCGAACCAGCATGGTCTGCAAGGATTACGAGCCCGCGCATGAACCTCAACGTCAGCGCGGAGCGTGACGATGCGCGCTGCGTTTGCTCGGCCTCGGACACCGCCCTCTTGAGTGCGGCGAAGGCGCGGTTCATCGCGGTCTTTCGGTCTAGCTCGACGAGGGCGGGGAGCGGCGCAAAGCCGAGCTTCTCCGCCGCGAGCAGCTTCAGCCAAGCTGGCCAGGCAGCCTCATCGGCTGCGTCCAGCTCATCGAGCAGCACGTCACGTTCGCCGCTCACCATCGAGTAGGTCTCGAAGACACGCCGCTGATCCTTGTGGTGCGTGGCGACACCCGCGGCCACGAGGCCTCGCGTCTCCTCGTCGACGTCGAGCTTGCCGACGGCGACGAGGGAAAGCACCTCATGGCGATGTCCGAACGGCGGCCCCTTGCGCAGCATCGCTTGGAAGCCACGCGCGCACTTGCCGACGTCGTGAAGCAGCACCGACCAACCCGCGAGATCAAAAAGATCCTCGCGCACGCCATGGGCCGGCAACCCGGGGTACCGATCCCGAAAGTTCGCCAGCCTCGCCAAGACGTGTGCTGTGTGCGCGCGAAGTAGCTCGCCGTCCTTGCCCGGCTCATGCGAGCTCTTCGCCCAGATGTGCTGCAGCGGATCTTTGGAGACTCCGCCGACGCTCACGCCGCATCCACCAATCGATGAATCCAGACCCCGCGGGCGCAACCCTCTTCATCGATCACGGACGGGTCCGTGAAGAGATCCGAGAGGTCGATCCCCTCCACGCGGTCGAAGCTGCGCGTCGTGTCCGTGGGCCCGCCGAGCCACACGGGTTCATGGAGCACGATGTACTGCGCGAACGTCGCCTCACGCACAGGAGGCTCCGAGATGTGTCGCGTTAGAAGCACCGTCGATCCAAAGCGCACGCACGGCCTCACGGCCCGTGGGAGGAGCGTGTGCTCGAGCCGCACCTTTTCTCCTCGCACGAGTTCGATTCGTTCGACGCTCACCACCTCCGCCAGATCCTGCGAGCGGCCCAACGTTACCGGGAACACCGGCGCTCGAAAGGCCTCCTCCAGCGATGGGTCGAGATAGAGCGTCAACGTGGCTCCGAACAGCATCTCCCGCGCCACAGGCTGCACTGTGATCTCCGTCGTTGCGCGCTCGGCCCCTCCCGGTGTCGGGACGCGCAGCGGCGTCTTTGGAGCGAGCGCGACGGCGATGTTCTGGTGCTCGAGATCGTGGACGCGCGACCGATAGGTGAAGTGCACGCCGAAAAAGAATGTCTTCGAATCGGGGTAGCGTCCGAGCGCGCTCGCGCAGTGACCATGAATGGTGGACGGCGGCGGCATGTCGAAGGACGGCTGTGAGCCGACCACAAAGAAGGGATGCCGAAAGGAGGTGACGGCGGCCTGCACCGTCACCTTGATCACCGGGAGCCGATCCATCACTCGAACCAGGTTTCAGCCGCCTTGGACTCGAGGGCCTTTGCAAAGGCCTCCGCCATCTCCCGGGGATGGCCCACGTGGATGGTCCGACCATGCGTGCGCGCGGCGTCGGCGACCAGCGCGTCGAGCTTCCTGCGCTCACTGTCGAGGAAGCCCTTCGCCCAGCCGATATACAGGTCCGACTGAAGGTCATCCTTGAACACGCGCAGCGCCTCCTCCAGCACGTCTTCACGGAACACGGTGAGTCCGCTATCCCCTTCTTCGAACAGACGGAGGAACGGCTGGTTACCGTGCTTGAGCACGCCGAGCACGAGCACCGAAGGCGCTGTGTCGGTGAGGTGCAGCGTCTGCTTAGCACCGCCCTCCAGCTTGCCGATCGCACGTACCAACGCTCCCACGCGCGCGCTTCGCGTCTCGAGCGGCAGCCGCCAGGCGTCGAAGCCGCGCACCTTCAACGAGGTTGCGCCTGCCTTCTTTGCGCTCTCCACGCGGTTGGAGTCGATGTTCTTGTAGCCAACGCGCTTGGAGCTGAAGAAGGTCCCCGCGCAGGTCAGATCAATGCCCAGCGGAGCCTTCAGGTGCCCGCGATAGAACTGATGCTCATGCGGGACAGGGTCGCCCTCGGCTCGCGCCATCGTGCCGAAGTCAGCGGTGATGCGAACCGGCGCAGTCGCTACCATGGTTCCAACACGAAACGGCGACACGCGCGTGACCTCGCCAACCTCCTCATCCACCGGGGTGGACTTGCCGGCGATCTCCTTGCGCTTCTCGGCCTTGGCTGTGTCCTTCGACTTGGACGCTGCGCGCATGTAGCCGAAGAGGTCGTCCTCTGAATAGAGCGTTGGCTCCGCGTCGGTGTAGGCCACCTTGGTCTCGCGGAAGACCGGCGAGGACGTCCAACCCGCGGTCTGCGCAAGCGCGGTGCGCAGCCAAAAGCGGACCGCTTGCGCGCTCACGTACGGGAAGCGCCCTTCGGGCGTGCGAATCGACTTCACGGCAACCGCATTGTCGGTGCGCGCTTCCTCGTCGGCGCCTGCGTTGTTCAGCGCGCTTGCCGGCGCATCCACTACCAGAACTCCAGTTACATGACTCATTCTGCGGCCTCCGTGCCTTCCTCTGCTGCTTCGCTGTCGACCAGTTGCTCGGGGTTCTTCTGAAAGAAGCCCACGCGGTGCAGCTCCTCAATCACGCGGATCGAAATAAGGTCCCGCACCAGGTAGCGGTCCCCGTCTTCGTGCAAGAACACCGAGCGATATTCCTCCAGACCGAAGAGCAGCGTTTGACTCGCGCTTTCCCGCTGCACACGGCGCAAGTTGTGCTGCAGATCACTTAGCTTGTCGAAAACGATCGACCGGTAGAGGCGGGTGTCGCCTTTGCTGTGTATCCAGACCGCGAGCTTGTCCGAAAACTCGCGGATCGCCTTGATTCGACCTTCCTTCATGCCGAGGACCTCCTTCAAAAACAGCTCCGCGAGCTTCCAGCTGCGTGCATCCGTCGCTTGGTACTTCTTGTCGTCTGCGTTGCGTCTCCCGAGCACGTACGTGCGCAGCCAGGAGCCTGCGGCTCGTCGGTCCGTGAAGCCAGCGTCGAAGATCCCGCACAGCGCCTCGAACGCGGGGTTGCGCGTCCAGCCAGCCCGGCCTGCCACCGGCGGAGCTTTGGCCTTCCCCGCTTTGCTGGCGGTCTTCGCGGGCTTCTGTCCATCTTCATCCTCCGGCTTGTTCGATACCGGCCAGAAGCGTTTGCTGATCGCAGCCCATTCCGCCCGCGTCGAAGCGCCAGCGGCCTTGACGATGAACGTAACGATGCCAGAGGGCATCGCGAAGATTTCAAGCGATGGTCCCTGTCCCGAGTTGGAGAGCAGGTAGGCCGTGATGGCGACAGCGTGCGGACGCTCGTCATTGGCGAAGGACTCCGCGGCGACCTCCGTCAGGTCACTCACCACGAGCGACCTTGGCCCCTTGGCGTCCGCCATCTTGTAGCGCTTCTTCGTCCCGTCCCACATCGGCAGTTCACGGTCGTAGCCAGCGTGGACATCAGCACGCTGGGTCGGCAGCGCGAGTCCGATGAGGCGACGGTTATCGGCGAGATAGCGTCGGGCGAATGCGCGTGTGAGCGCCTCATCATCCGCATGAACGCAGAGCAGCCTGCCCTCCGAGCGTCGAGACGCCATTGGCAGGAACATGATGGCGACGACGAAGCTTCCCGCGACAGGCACCGACGTCGCCTCATCCGGTCGGAAGTTCATCACGCCCTCACCAGAGAAGAGCGGAAGGTGCGTGCGAACCATCGCCGAGGTCGCGGGCAAGCCTGAGAACACGCAGCGCTTGCCGACAAGCTCAGGCTGCGGCGTCGCACGATGGCCATGCACATAGCGAGAGATGAAGGCCGCACGCTTCTCTGGGCTCTCGCTCGGCTGCACGAACGAAGCGTTCATGAATACGCATGAGAGGAACGTGCCGAGCAGCCCCGAGTAATACTGCTTCTCCATCCACGCGCTTGCCCCGTCCAGATCCTCCAGCGTGAGGTCCTCAGGGCGCTGCTTTTCGGCGAACGCGAGCAGACCGGCCACACCCACGTCGCACAGGGCGTGGCCGGTCCAGAAGAGGCCCGCGCTGCTCACGATTGCGCGTCGCCCTTCGGCTTCTTGTTGGTCTTGCGCTTGGCCAGGCCCAACGAGACGAGATAGTCGCGTCGCTTGATGTCCGCCTTGGCGATCTCGCTCCACTCCTCAAACCAAACGCGGAGGGCGATCCTGGCCTCGCGCGAGCCAGCCGGCGACTCGACGTTCGGCGGCGCAGCGGGTTCGGTCGCTACCGTGGCCACAGCTACGCGCGCTCGTAGATGAGCACGTACCGCAGCGGTAATGCCGCGGCCTGCCAGCTTGGCGAGGGCCGCCAGATCGGCCGTACGCGTGGACTCGCGCGCTGGCGCACTCTCCAGCTCATCAAGCCGGTCGAGAAACGTGCGCACCGCAAGCACCGAGGCCGCGCGCTCACCCGCTTCAAGGCCGGCGAACACGAACTCGCGTTGCGCGGAGAACTCCCCTTGCAAGGCCGCGCGCGCAACCTTGAAGTTGGGCTCGTCCCAGGCGTCGATCTCGGCGATCGCGTCGACCGCTTCGGGCTTGACGATCGACGGCTGCGATAGCGGTCGATAGCCGCACGCCTTGAACAGCAGCTGCCAGCCCTGATCATTGACCTCGCGCGTGTAACCGCGCTTGGCCAAGACTCCATTGATGGCGGCGTTCGTTCCTGCCGCGCCAAGAAACTTCACAACGCGCGCCGGCGTTTCATCCAGCACCGTGTCACTCACCGATGTCGTCATCTGTCCTCCCTCCGTGAAACCGAATCGGTGAGGCTAACCCGGTCCCTGGCAGTCCGCCTACTGTGTCTTTGTCAGCCAAGAGCTTCCCGCGTTGCACGGGACCGTCCCGGAGCCTGGCCGAGAAAACAATTCTTAGTGTTATCAGCTGCTTGTGCGGTCGGCCGGCCTAGGCCTCTGCAGTCCGCCAGGTAAAATCCCCCGAAATTCGACCTCTCGCCCATCCGGGAAGCCTGGCTGCCACCCGGGAAGCTTCCGCGAGGCGCAAAAAAGCCATGGGAGTGCCCACATGAACACCAGGGCAAGTTGCTCATTCGCTGCAACCCAAGGCACGCTGTCAGCCTACCAGCGGGGGGGGGACTCGATGTTCCGCACGGTGATTGTTCGCGAGTATGGCAGTTCGCTTGGCAAGCGAGGAGAGCGGCTGGTGATTCGTCATCCGGTCAAGCGCGCAGCCGCTGCGCAGAGCGAAGCTGCGAGCACGAATGAAGGGAGTGCTGAAGAGGTACCGCCCGGGAGACGTGCAACGGCAGCCAAGCGCGAGGAGGAGGAGATCCCGTTCTTTCGCATCGGCGAAATTCTGCTGCCGCCGCGTGGCGTCAGCATCTCGACCGACGTGGTTGAGGAGGCCGCCCAGCGCGGAATACCGATCTCGTTTTTGGGTGCCAGCGGACAGCCGTTTGCGATGCTCACCTCGCCAATGCTTACCGGCACCGTGCTCACGCGACGTGCACAGCTGCGCGCGATGGACAACGAACGGGGCGTCGAGCTCGCACGCGCCTTCGTTGCTGGCAAGCTGCGCAACCAAGCCAGCCTGCTTGTCTACTTCGCCAAGGCGGAGAAGGGCGCACCCGAGCAGCGCGCGCAGGTGCTCTCCTACGTAGCCGCTGTGCGAGACGCTCGGCGCAGAGCGCTTGCCGTTGTCGGTAAGACGCCAGACTACGTGCGCGAGACGCTGATGGGCTTTGAGGGGCTGGGAGCTCGCGCGTACTGGGCAGCCACTAAAGTGCTACTCGCAGCGCGCGTCGACTTTGAGGGCCGGAAGGGCCGCGGCGCCTTCGACCCTGTGAACTCCTTGCTCAACTATGGCTACGGAATCCTGGCGAGCCGCGTTTGGGCAGCCCTGCTCCACGCCGGTCTCGACCCGTTTGCGGGCATGCTTCACGCCGACCGCTCCGGAAAGCCCTCGCTGGTGCTCGACGCCATGGAAGAGCTGCGGGCGCCCGTCGTCGATCGCGCGGTGTTCTCCTGGATTCGCCTTGGCCGACCGCTGCGACGCGACGGCGGCATGCTGGACGACGAGACGCGCAGACAGCTCGCCGACGCGGTGCTGGAGCGACTGCAAGCCCCTGTGGTGGTGGGCGGCCGCAAGGTGCAACTCGGCAGTGTGGTGCAGCAACAGGCTCGCAGCATCGCGACGCACGTGAGGGCGGAGGGCGACTACAAGCCCTTTGCCATGACCTGGTGAGTGGACCCGGGATCAAGCGAACACGGCCCTGGCAGGGCGCGAAGCCAGGTGAAGCGGCTGGGCGTCTAGACGCAGCGGATGAGCTGTTCACGCTCGTCACCTTCGACCTGTCGGATGACAAGGCGCGCAGGAAGGTTGGGGAAACGTGCAAGGACTACGGGCTTCGTCGGCTGCAGTGGAGCGTGTTCGAAGGGCCGATGACGCGCAATCGACGCGAAGAACTCAGCGACCGGTTGACGCTGATTCTCGAGCAAGCCGAAGGCGGCGGGAAACTGGCCATCTTTCCCGTCGGCGCGCGCGAGGCGACCTGGGCCACGCGGCTCACGACGCGAGGGCAACCGGTCAGCACGGCGCCCTCAGCGCCACGGCTCTTGGCAAGTGGAGATGAAGATGCTGAGCGATGAAGACGAGCGCGTGCGGTTGCCGATCGCCGCGAGTGAAGTGCGCCAATGGACCTTCTGCCCGCGCGTGATTTGGCACCGGCGTGTCATGCCGCACCGTGTGCGTGAAACCCCCAAAATGGAACTCGGGCGCAACGCCCAGACCGCCCTCGAGCGGCTCGAGAAACGGCGACTGGGCGCGCGCTACAAGCTTGTCGGTGCGCAGCGCCACTTTAACGTACGGCTGGAGAGTGACAGGCTTGCCGTACGCGGCTTCTGTGACCTGGTGTTGGAGCTGCCCGAGACGCTCACCACCCCGCGGCACGCCTATCCAGTAGAGGTCAAACGCACCCGAGGCGGCGCCTCGGCGCATCATCGCGTGCAACTCGCCGGCTATGCCATCCTGCTCGAAGAGAGCTGGGGCCTAACGCCAAACTCGATTGACCAAGCCTTCGTCCTGCTACTGCCCGACGACATCATTGTACCGGTCCCTATCACCCTGGAACTGCGCGACCAATTCGAGCAATCCGTGCAAGACCTGCGAGAGATGCTGCGCACAGAGCGCTTCCCAAACCCCACGAAACACCGTTCCTTCTGCCCGCAATGTGAGTATGTTCGCTTCTGTGGGGACGTACTCTGAAAATTGGCACCGCCAGATGTTCAGCCCCAGCACCATTTCGGGTGAAGCCCCCCCGCTCTTTGACAAGAATCCACTTCACCCAAAAGGGCCCTCGAGATTCGCGGCCAAAGCCCCGAGAATCGGGGGCCCTGCATTCCTATCCCCGCTGATGAGGGGACTGAAACTCAGGCGAGGCCAACACGTGGACGCAGGACGGGTGCCGAACCTGCATTCCTATCCCCGCTGATGAGGGGACTGAAACGTATGTAGACGTCGGCGGGGTCTTGCTGGTGGAGCGAGCCTGCATTCCTATCCCCGCTGATGAGGGGACTGAAACTCGATCCAAGGCGTCGAGACCATCCACACCTGACCGCCACCTGCATTCCTATCCCCGCTGATGAGGGGACTGAAAC
>CAITIQ010000193.1 GCA_903892415.1 uncultured delta proteobacterium
AGGCATCGCGCAGGACGACGCGCTCAACGACTTCACGGGTATCCGCACCACCTTGAAGTGGAGCGACCTGCGGGGCGAGCACGTGGTCGAGCGCCGGTTCCTAAAGGAGTGGAAGGCGTTCGCCGATTGGGCGACGGCGGCGACCCAGGACCGGGCGGTGAGCGCCGCGCAGCTCGAGCCGCTCGCACTGCACTACGTCGACGCCAAGCGCGACCTCGAGGAGGACCTCCGGAAGCCGGGCTCCTTCTGGCGTAGATTGACCGATGACCTCGGCCTGAGCCCCGCCGAGATCGAAGAGGTGGAGACGACCCTCTCCGGCATAAACGAACAGATCGTCGCGAAGAGCGAGATCCTCAATCACCTCAAGATCAACCTCGCGGGCCTGCAAAGCGTCGTCGCCTCCGACAGCGGCACGGTTGAAGTGGCGCCCGTGGCACGGAAGCTCCGGGACCTGTCCAAGGGCGTCGACGTGTCCTTCAACACTGCGGGGGCCCAATCGTTCCCGCTGTCGAGGCATGGCATGGGCACTCGCAGCCTGGCCTCGCTGCTCGTATTCAGAGCATACGCATCCTGGCGCGGAAAGAAGGCGAGCGAGGGCGGCGACAGCGTGCACTCGGTCCTGGCCCTCGAGGAGCCAGAGTCGCACTTGCACCCGCAGGCGCAGCGGGCGCTCTTCGGCCACATCAAGCAAGTCACTGGGCAACGAATCGTCAGCACGCATTCGCCTTACTTCGCCGGCCAAGCGCCGCTCGAAGACCTGCGCCTGTTCTTCAAATCGAAGGGCGACACGGTGGTGACGAAGCTCGACACGAGCCCGCTCAAACCCGACGACATTCGCAAGCTGCAAGATACCGTCGTCGACACGCGCGGTGACATCCTCTTCTCCCGCGGCGTGGTCCTGTTCGAGGGGCAGACCGAGGAGCAGGCGCTGCCTGTCTATGCGTCCAAATATTGGGGCGCGACCATCCATGAGCTCGGCTTCTGCTTCGTGCGAGTCAACGGGACTGACTACTTCCCGTTCGTCTGGCTGCTTAAGGCTCTACGCATTCCCTGGTATATCTTCGCCGACGGGGAGCCTGACCCGGTAAGCAAGCTCGAGGCTGCGCTGAAGAAAGCAGGCGAGCCCGTGGCCAGCAAGTGTCCGAACGTGGTGGTATTGCCCGGCGGCAACGGGTTCGAGAGCCAGCTCGTGGCCGAAGGCTACCTGACTGAGATCGAGAAGGTCATCGACGAGGTCGAGGGCGAGGCGAAGTATCTGGACGACTACATCGCCAAGCTTGATGGAAAGCCAAAGTCGAAGAATGTCACTCGAGACTACAAGAGCGCTGGAGGGCGCGAACGCGCCGCCCGCCACTACTTGGACGAAAACAAGACGCGCATGGCCAAGCCGCTCGCGGTCGCTATCTCCAGCTTGGTCGACGCGAAGCGACGATTTCCGGAGAACATCCGGCAGATCTTCACGATCGTCGGCAAGGACCATGAGCAAAAAAAGGCGGAGGACGGCAAATGACCGACGGTTTCAAGGCGCGCCTATCGCCTGAGCAGCTTGCCGTGGCGACGCATGTGGATGGACCGCTGCTCGTCGTTGCGGGGCCGGGCTCCGGCAAGACGCGCGTGCTCACCGAGCGCATCCGCCATCTGCTCACGAGCGTGCCGGGGCACTTCCGCGTCCTCGCACTCACGTTTACGAACAAGGCCGCAGACGAGATGAAGGAGCGGCTGGCCGACTTGGGTCAGGAACGGGAGCGGGCCTTTATCGGAACCCTTCACGGCTTCTGCCTCGAGGTGCTCACCGAGCGAGGCAAACTCGTCGGCGTGGAGGGCGCGCCGAACATCTTCGAGCAGGCGAAGGATCGCCGCGAAGTGTTGGAGAAGGCCATCGATGACGACCCGTTCCTCTCCGAGGAACTGGGGGCCATCGATGACGCCAAGGAGAGGCGCAAGCGCGTTGAGAAGTGGCTCTCTTCGATCTCCTACGCGAAATCGCATCCGATCTCGTGCGCGATCATCGAAGACGATGAGATCCGGCGCGTGGTCGACGCCTACGACGCGGGGATGCGCGCGAGCAACGCCTACGACTTCGACGACCTGCTTCTGCTCACCTATCGGCTGCTGGTGGATAACCCGAAGCTCGGCGACATTTACCGGCGCCTCTACAAGTTCGTCTGCATAGACGAGGCGCAGGACATGAACGAAGCGCAATACGCTGTGATCTGTGCGTTGTGCGGCGACAGCCATCGAAACGTCATGATGGTTGGTGACCCAAGGCAGTCGATCTACGGATTCAACAAGTCAGGGCCGGAATACATGGAGCGATTCGCCGCCGAGTTTGGTGCCAAGCGCTTGGAGCTCACAGCGAACTACCGCTCTTCGCGCTCGGTGGTGGAGTTCGCGCAGACGCTTGACCATGGCTACATGGTCCATCAGCAGCTCCCGTTGCTGGGCAGCCTGACGGTCCTGCGCGGCGACGACGAGGAGCACGAGGCTTCATTAATCGCGGACGAACTAGAGCGGTTGTTCGCCGAAGGCCACGACGACGTCGAAGGCGGGGTGCAACCGTCGAAGTGCGCCGTTTTGGGACGCACCCGCTACGCTTTGCTCGCAATCGAGAAGGAGTTCAAGGCGCGCGGGCTCGAGTTCTACAAGAGGCTATCGGCCAACCACGAGAACGAGTCCGACCTGGCGGAGGACTTCTTTGTCGCTCTTCGAATCTTGGCCAACCCCAAGGACCGGTTGCACTTGGCGACGCTTGCCAAGCGTTGGCGTGTCCCCGAGAGCGCTGTCTCGTCGGACTTCGTCGGCAGCGTCAGCGCTATGGCTGCCGCAGCTAATGCTCCGCGTTGCGTGGTCGTGCGCGACGCGATCGTTGCGGCCGCGAAGAATCCGGATCGGGTGAACCTCATGCCCGCCCTGGCCGCTTTGAAAGCCTACGCGGATACCCTCCCCGAGGAGGAGCGCTTGCCCATCCACGAAGACGTCGCCGTGATGACGCAGGAATGGGACCAATTCCTGCGCACTGCGACGGGCCCGAAGAATCTCGCCGCATTCCTCAGCAGCAAGGCGCTTGGCGCCACGCAGAAGTCCGTGCGCGAGGGAGTCGCCCTTCTCACTGTGCACTCATCCAAAGGATTGGAGTTCGACGTCGTTTTCATGGCCGGCATGGCCGACGGCGTGTTCCCCGATTATCGTGCGACCGGCGCCAAGGAGCGAGCGGAGGAGACGCGCAACGCATTTGTGGCCGCCACGCGATCGCGCAGGCTGTTGTATCTGACCTATCCCTTGACCCGCGTAATGCCGTGGGGTGACGTGCGACGCCAACGTGCGTCGCCATTCCTCGCCGGCGCGTCTTCCTAGGTCATCGGGAGCGGCCGGCTACTGCAGGTCGACTGCGCGAGGACTGAAATCCGCGCGTCTCAGTGTCACTGAGGGGTTCGTCAAGGGCCGGTATGCGTTCGAGAGCGTGAAGTCAACGATGCAGCACGA
>CAITIQ010000194.1 GCA_903892415.1 uncultured delta proteobacterium
GCGAAGAAGCCTGCGGCGAAGACGCCTGCGGCGAAGAAGCCTGCGGCGAAGAAGCCTGCGGCGACGACGCCTGCGGCGAAGAAGCCTGCGGCGAAGAAGCCTGCTGCGAAGAAGCCCGCTGCGAAGAAGCCCAGGCAGCAGGAGTCAGACCTTTTCTCGCTGGTCGCTGACTTCGATGCAGCTTTCGACGCGGAGGATAACTCGCCCGGGCTCCTTTCCGACTTTGTGACGAACGCAATCGTCGATGTAAAGCCGTATGGGTTCGAACCAACGCGCGACGAGATGATCTCCTTGGTTGCCCGCGTTCGAGGGCTATCCGCCGAGGAGCTGCGCGGCATTCTGGACCACATGGACCGCCAAGACGCGGCGGCAAGGCAGTTCGCCACCACGGCGGGCAAGGTGTCGGCGCCTGAACTCGCGGCGTTGCGGAGGCTGATGGTTCGCGAGGGGCGCTTTGGCGCGACACTCGACGACCGCGCGGCGAAGCAGTTCGCCACCGCGTGGCCTCGGCTCGCAGGGGAAGCGCTGGGTGAGCTCTTCGCTGGCGCGACGGACCTCCGTCTCACGAACGTCGGTCCGGTAGCATCCCTCGAGGGCCTCGAACGAGCGGCAAAGCTGACCTGGCTGGAAATCGAGGTGACACCCGAATGCGATCTCCAGCCCGTCGCGAGACTCTCGAAACTGAAGACGTTGAAGCTATTCGGCAAGCGCGAGAACCTTGGGGCCCTCGCCCTTTTTCGGCATACGACGGCGCTAGCTGTGGAGACCACGGCGCAGGGACTCGCAGAGCTAGCGAAGATGCCGTCGCTACGCGTGCTCGAGCTGACGGTGGCACCCGAGGTTCCGCTTGCCGGGCTGCTCGCGCTGCCAAAGCTCAATCTTGTCACGCTGCTCGCTGGCGAACGGCCGCTCGATGCCGACCTGCTCGAGACGATGGCGGCGCTCGCCAAGAAGAGGAAGATGGTGCGGCTCGCGCTGCATGAGAAGTGGCCGGAAGCGCTGGTCGAGCGCGGCATCGGCAAAAATGTGGGCTGGCGCGTCGAAATCAACTGATACGCCGTCAGACTTCAACATGGTGAGCAAGCGCCCGGGCGTGCCGCGAGGTACAACAACGAGAGCGCCTCGATAGTGATCCTCGGTTGGACGCATGCACCGCTTTCAACCGCGCAGCGACGCTCGCGATTCCGCCAATCGTTTGGAGCGCCCAGCTGGCGGTCTCGCAACGTACAGGTTGGGAAACGTTGTACCTTGCACCGATGTCCCAAACGACCCGTCGCGATATTCTTGGTGGGCTGGCGTCCGTATCGGTCGCTGCATGCGCGTCGGAGGCCGTGACACCGCCTGGGCAGCCTGGCGAACAAGCTGCGACCACCGGCGGGCCCGAAGGCGGGCCGGGAGCAGCAACACTCGAGGCTAGGACACTCGGTAGTACGGGCGTGGCGGTGGACGCATTTTCTCTCGGCGGTGAAGGCATCCTGCGCACGCGTGGTCGCGAGCGCGACGCTGTGCCGATGATCGTCGAGGCGATTGAGCTGGGCGTCCGCTACATGGATACGGCTCCGGCCTACGCTGGTAGCCAGGACTACTACGGCGCCGCCTTTCGCGAGGCGGGCCAGGCGGCGCGGAAGAAGATCTTCCTTGCGACCAAGACGCATGAACGTGACCGTGACGGAGCCCGGGCGCTGCTCGACGACAGCTTGAAACGGCTGGGCACCACGTGGGTGGATCTGTGGCAGATGCATGACCTGCGCTCGGCGGACGACCTCGATCAGATCTTCGCAAAAGACGGCGCGCTGCGCGCGGCGATCGAGGCCAAGGAGCAGGGGCTCATTCGCTTCATCGGCATCACCGGCCACGCCGATCCGAGCATCCTGGTCGAGGCGATGAAGCGGCACCCCTTCGACACCGTGCTCGCCGCGATGAACCCGGCGGATCCCGCGCGAGCACCGTTCCTCTCCACCGTCGTGGTCGAAGCTCGCAAGCGCAAGATGGGCGTGATTGGTATGAAGGCGCTCGCCGTGGGAAAGCTGGTCGCCGACGGCGTCGCCAAGGCGCCCGAGCTGATTCGTTACGCCGCGAGCTTCGCCGACACGGTCATCATCGGCTGCTCCTCCAAAGCCGAGGTCCGCGCCAACGTCGCGGCGTCCAGGCTCGCTACGCGCATGAACGCCGAGGAGCTCGCAGCGCTCGAGGCCCGGGTGCAGCCGAGCGCAGAGCGCTACGACACGTTCAAGGCCTGAAGCCTAGCGAGAGAGCCCGCGCACAAACAGACCAAGCGCCCCCAACTACGGCTGGGTCAGCGAAGCAAACCGACATACGTGCGCCTCGCAGCGCAGCGCTGGAGCTTTGCCTGGTGCGCAATGACAGCGGTAACTGCCCACATGACCACAGGCATCCGGGTCGGGAGGCCGCGGCGAACTACACTTCGCTTTGTCCAGGTAACTCCGCATCTCTGCCTGTGCACGTTGCTCGCCAGCGCGCGTCCCTGCTTTGGGTCCACACTGATTCGTGCCGCAGCCGATCATCGGTGGCTCATAGAAGATGCAGTCTTCATCTCGCTCGCAACGGTCGTCCGGCGTGCCCTCCTGAAACATTTGCTCACCCGGGCGGCCGATCACGGCGGGTGGTCGCGCAGCGTCCGCGCTCGCCGGGGCTTCTGCGGGCAGCGCGGCCGTCGCGCTCGTCACGGCGCTGACCGACGCGCTTGCAACGGGCAAAGGCAGACGCCCGGCGCCGACTGGCTCCCGCGCACAGGCAACGACCGGCAGTGCCAACACCAACATGCTCAGCTTCACTGTGGGATGTCCTCGAGGGTCGCTGCGATCGCGGGCCGCAGGGAAATCCAGCCGCAGGTGGTTGGGTGCTAGCCATCCACGCGATTGACGCCCTGGCTCTCGCGGGCAGCGTAGACTTCCGCCATGCATATCGCTCACCGGCTCTCAACGTATCTGCTCGGGCGGGCACGCTCAGCTGTCGTTACGGGCCTGAGTCCAATGCTGATGCTCTGGGGTTGCAGCGCAAGAACGGCGCTCGAGGACGTGAGCGCGGTGGACTGCGTCAACCCAACGCCGCTTCTCCAAGAGGACGGTGCCCCCAGCGGCTTCGTTGAGTGCGCCGACGGCTTTGTCCATCGCACACAAGCCGTCGCATGCTCAACGCCGGTCGCCAGCGGGAACTGCGATGCAGCGTTGGATCCAGAGAACTCCGAGTGCGCCGCGGATAGCGACTGCACGGCACGCGCCTACGGGAGCTGTGGTCCCTCGAGCAGCGTAACGAATCAAGGCTGCGAATGCCATTACGGCTGCGCTGTGGATGCCGACTGCGGTGAGGGCTCGATCTGCGCGTGCGCCGGCATCGTCGAAGCGAGGGCCCGCTGTGTCAGTGCCAATTGCGCGGACGACTCCGGGTGTGGTGATGGTCTTTGTGGTCTCTACCGTTATCGGGAGCCTTGCGGCGAGTGGCGAGCCGCGCTCGCCTGCAATTCTTCCACAACGGAGTGTCGCGTCGACGCAGATTGCCAAGAAGAACCGCGGGAGTGCAGCGAAAGCTTTGTTGGTGGTCTTGAAGCCTGCAAGATCAGCGACGGCGAGTGGGCCTGCGGCAACAAAAGCTGCGGGCCGTGCGGCTAACGGCGCGTCCCAAGCTCTGGTTCTAGCGCCTCATCCAGCCAAGCCCTTGCGTCGACGAGCGACCAAAGAGGGTGCGAGGAGCCTCATCGCATCGCGAATGGACTCAGCCGGACGCTTGCACACACGGTGCACCTTCCGCGTGTAGCCAGGCTGCCTCCTGCAGACGACGGACTCAGCACGACAATGAACCGGTCGGGTGAGCGCCCCTAGACCGCTCATTGGAACGGGTCCGCCCCAGGGGCCGTCGGCCGCCCGGGCGAGGCAGGCGAGGCAGGCTTTGTAGGCGCTGGGGGTTTGCCGGCGCCCCCGGGCGGCGCTACCGGAGGAGCGACCGGATTGGGTGCGGAGACCGTAGCCGTTCCAGTCGCCCGATTCTCAGGAGCGGAAACCGGACTGGGGGCTGGGTTGGGTTGGGCCGCTGAAGGACGTGTTGGTTCGCTTGTCTTGGGCGCGCTTGCAGGAGTGCCCTCTGGCTTGCTGGACCCGCTCGAGGTTACGAACAGGATGCCGACCAGGCCTACGCCCGCGACAACGATCCCCAGCGGCAGCGGCCACAACGCCTTCTGGGTTGCGGGCCCGCCAGCAGCAGCTCCGCCGAGCTGCGATAGCTGCAGTTGGGCCTCTCTTCGCGCGCGAAGCCCGAGGAAGAGCAAGAGCGCACCGATCGCCAAGGGACCGAGCGCTGCCCCTACGAAAGCAAGCTGCGACTCACTTCGGAATCGGCGCGCTTGCACAACGGCCTCGGTCGCAAACTTCATCTCGCGAAGGGCGTCCTCGAAGGCGTACTGTTGGCTGTTGCCTGCCTTCTCGTCGAAAGCAGGCGGGGCGTCGCCCAGGCGTTGAATCTTGCTCTCGGCCTCGGGGATCCTGCGTTCGGCGTCCTGAATCAACCGATTCTGCTCGAGAACGCCGGAGTAGTAGAAGCCCCCTCCCCCGAGGGATGCGAGGAAGCAAGCAATCGCTAGGACGATGAACAGCGTCGGCTTCATACCGAACGCGTAATCAAGCGGACCGCCCGAAACAATGGACGGCGCACAGTTCGAGGTCAGGCCGCATTGCCTCAGTCAAACGCGTCCACGCTCGTCTCGACGATTCGGATCGGTGCGCCGTCGTGCAAGGCCCGAAAGGTTGACCACGAGAGGAAGGCGACTGGCTTACCGCGTGGCGGCTCGACCACGGTGATCTCGCGTTGGTCTTCACCATCATTCCCGAGGTACTGGCACTGCCAGTTGTGCTCGAGTTCACGCAAGCTCGGCCAGTCTTCTTTGACACGACCGATGAGCTTGCTCTTCCGCTCGTAGAAGACGGCGAAGGGCACCACGATGCACCCCACGTAAGGACGGGGGACCTTGGGCGAGTCCTCGACGTGTTTGGGCGATATCACCCCGACGGCCGACGTGCCGCCAATGAACATGAGCCTTCCCAAGGTGATCTGCCGGCGTGGGACACACTTGAGAGCGACTGGGTCCATGCGCCGAAAGGTAGCGAGCCAGGGAGACCTCGACAACGAGCGGCCAACGCAGTCGGCGGCCCCAGCCACTGAAACCCGAGGACTCGTGCGGGGAAGCTTTGAGCTTCTGTCGATTTGAACGCCATTCGTGCGGCGAACCGCGCGCCGAAATCCGAGTGGGCATTACGCACCCGCGCTTCGTATCAGCGGGGGTCGAACCGATGGCTCAGCAAAGGCTGACTGAGTTCGCGCCTTCACGCAAAGGAGCTTCCACGATGAATACCGGTGTTTCGTTTCTCCTTCTCGCTGCCGCTCTGAGCGGATGTGGCTTCATCAAAGTCAACGGCGGGGCTGCCGAGCCCGCTTCTTCACCGACCCCCTCGACCGAGACGGCGCGAGCGGAGACGTCGACAACCTCCAGCGCTCCTGCGGCGGACGCGCCCAAAGAGAAGACCAAGGGTGACCTGCAGTGCGACAGCACGCTCCTCGGCGCGTTGCAAAGCAAAGGCGCCCTCGAGCGGAGCGGCGAGCTCTCGGTATCGACCGCGATCAAAGGCTTCTCGGCTGACAACCTCAAGGCGAACATCAGCAGTTGCTACGCCGGCTACGGCGAGACGGCGTCGGTCGAGAAGTTGGCTGAAGCCGACGCGATGACGAAAGAGCTGCGCGAGGCTGCGATTGCGGCTGCGTCGAAGTGGAAGATGCCGGACGCTGCGGCCTCGGATGCTGCGGCCGAAAAGGCCATCAAGGCAGACTTTCTCGTGCAGCACCCCGACAGCGACATCAAGCGCGTGGTGATGACCAGCGGCTGGAAGCAGAACATGAATGGCTTGGTCGTGCGCAACCGCTACAAAGAAGCTGTCGTCGTGATCGGCGTGAAAGATACGGACATCTGCATGCGAGTCCTTGCGAATGCGGCGCAAGACGCGAACGGCGCGGGCTTCGACGCGAAGTGGAAGCACGACGTATTCGTCCGGGGGACCGTGGTGCCCTGCAAGTAGTACGGGCTTGATGCCGGCTGCAGCGACCGAAGCTCAACGCGGGAAGCGGCGCGCCTGCATCAGGGAGCCGCAGAAGAGCGGATCAAGCGAGGGGCCCGGGAACTCGTTCTCCATCGCGATCATACCGTCGAGAATTGCGCCCAAGGCGTCGATCGCCAAGCGTTCGTCTTCCGAGACCTCGCTGTCGATCCAGACGGGCCGAGCCCACTGATGGTCTGTATCGAACGCCGCGAGCCTCTTGTCTCCCCGGCGGAGGACGAAGCCGACGTGGGTCGACCCGGTCGCCCAAGGTTCGGCGGTCGTCGCGTCCTCGTGGACGAACCACGGCTCCAAGCTCGCGGGTCCAACTGGGGTCACGACCTCACCTGACGAGCAGCCGTTCATCAGCTGCAACGTCAGGAGTCCCGGACTGCTGCATCGGTAGCTGCCGTCCGGTTGGTGTTCGCAGCGGATACTCGCCTCCCCAGCATCCGACTCGACACCCACGTCGACGCGAACGCGGAAGGAAGACGAAAGGAGCTGTAGCGAGGAACGGACGTTGCTGACGAGCGTGAACCTGCCGCGCGGCGACTCGACCGCGTTGGGGGCGCTCGCTTGGGTCAGGTCATAGCGGTCCCACGTCGCGCCGCTACGCGCCGGAGGGACGGGGTTGATGCTGCACCCAGCCGACGCGAGCAGGACCCACACGCTCATCGCTCGTCGCATGGGGATGGCTTAGGGTCGACTCGCGACTTATTCAACGGGCGCTCCAGTTTGCTCGTCGTCTTCAACGCCGTTACGCTCGAAGATATGTGGCCCAGATACCTAGCGGCGTTTGCGGCCGTCGTGACGCTCTCGGCGTGCGTTTTCGAGTCCGCGCCGACACATCCGGCGGTTCGGAACGGGGCCGAGTCTCGCGAAGACACCGACGCCTCGCGCCTCGAGGCCGTGAAGGCGGCGGCGGTCAAGGACCTCTCCTGCCCGCAGGTAGAACTCGTCCTCACCTTCAATCGCGACTACGCGAACGTCGCCCAACCGAGCCGCGTGCTCGACGGGTGTGGCAAGCGCGCGGTATATGCCGAAGCGTGCAGCGAGTACCCGCGCTGCACCTACCTGCTGCTCTCGATCCTCACGCTGCCAAGCAGCGCCCCGGCAGGATCGGCCAACCCGCCTCCGTGAGCACGGAAGCGTCGGATCGTGCGGTCCTTTCAGAGGGGGCTCGCCGTGATCTAGACCGACCTCAGCGCCTCCAGAGCAGCAACATGATGATGATCCCCACGACTGCCGACACCACGAGATAGGCGGCGATCTTGCCCTTGTTGCTCTCGCCGGTTTCGGCGTTGAAGCCGAACCCGCACGCGCCGCACACGGCATGCTTGAACAGCTTCGGACCGACGGCGCCGCCCCACCAAGTGAAGCTGGGCTGCGACACGCTGAACTGGCCGCACTGCGGGCACCCTCCGTTGGCGCGCCAGGCGTCGAGGTTGTTCGCGCGGGGCGGGGCGTAAGGGTCGGGGCCGGACATGGTGTGAAGAGGCTACCCCACGGCTGCGTTCTTTTCGAGGCGCGCGTAAATGGAGCGACGCCGCATCCTCATCGCTCGGTCTTCACACTTCGGTCGCTTGCTCGACGGGGGCCGGCTACCTTGAGCGTCATGGGGAACGAACACGAGACAGACGCGGACCTGCTCGAGCGCGTCACGAAGTCCAGGGCTGCCCTCCTCAATCTCGTGACCGCGCGCGACACGTCGGCGAGCGACCTATGGGCCGTCGCGCGGCTTGGCACCGATGAGATGCGACTCCACGTAGCAAGCGCGCCGAAGCTGCCAGAGGACCTGCAGCTGCATCTCGCGACGCACGGCGACGCGCAGACCAAGCTCGCGCTCACGTATCGCCAATCGCTCAGCCCGGCCATGTTCGAAGCCCTCGCGAACGGCGCCTCCGAAGCGCTGCTCACACGGCTATGCGGGCGCCGAGACGCACCGCGGCAGCTCGTCGCGGAGGCCAGCCGCGCGCACGGTGTCCAGGTTCGGCTCGCGTCCATTCGCTCGGGCGAGCTGGAACCAGAAGCCCTCGTGGAGCTGATGAGAGACGACGAGGCGGAGGTGCGCTCTGCGGCGCAAAACGCGCTGGTGGATCGTACGATGCAGCTCGTCCCGGAGGCCTGGGCCGAGGACACCAGCCGGTTTCTCGCGTCGCATCCGGACCTCACCCCGACGGCCGCCGAGTCTCTTGCGCGGCGCACCTCGCGTGACGTTCGCGCGACGCTCGCGGCGAACCCGAGGACGCCTGCGAAGGTGCTCGACGGTCTCGCGCAGGACAAGGAGATGCTCGTTCGGCTCGTGGTGCTCGCGCATCCGTCGTTGCCGAGCAGCGCGCTCGATCGCTTGCTGAAGGACCCCTCGAGCCAGGTGCGCGAGATGCTGGCGCGCCGAACCGATCTCGGCGTCGAACGCTTGCTCCTGCTCGCGTACGACGAGGACCGAGCTGTACGCGAGACGGTCGCTGCACGGCCGCAGCTCCCGCGCGCGGTCGTTGAGGTCTTAGCGCACGCAAAGGATCCGCTGATCGATGAACTCCTCGCGCAAGGCCGCGACGACGGCGCGCAGGAGGTGTCGCTACGAGCGCTCTGGGACGAGCTCGACGCTTCGCTCGCGGTCTCCACGAATGGGTACCTGCGCGGACTCCTCGAGCGCGGGTTGCGAGACCACCTGCGTGAAGATCGCCCGCGCCTCGACGTCGTCGAGTCGCTGCTCGAGTCCGTTGACCGAGGCTACGCGCGCATGCTCGACGCGATCCTCCACGACCCGCGCTTCCAGGCGATGGAGCAGCGATGGTGCGGGCTCTTCTCGATCGTTGATGCGGGCTATCTAATCCGGCGGCCGCAGCAGCAGGGCCTCCTGCACCCAGGCGGCGTCACGCTCGAGTTCGTCAACGTCAGTAAGGAGGACCTGGTCGCGGACTTCGACGACGCGCCCGACTACATGAGGTCCGGCCTTTACAAGCTCATCTATTCGTCCGAATACGGTCCCTTCGGTGGCAGACCGTATGGCCTCCTTGGCGTGGACTTCGCGTTCGAGGGCACGCTCGCCGACCTGCGCTTGCTCAGGAGTGTCGCGACCATCGCGCGCGACGCCGCGCTCGTCGTCGCGACCACCGCTGCGCCTTCGCTCCTCGGCAGAGAGACCGAAGACGTGCTTGCAGAGGCCGGGCCTCGCGCGCTCGAGGGCGCTGTGGCCAGTGCGTGGGGAGCGCTGCAAGAGGACCCAATCTCGAGACACGTCGTGCTCTTTACGCAGCAGATCGCCTCGCGCTCTGCGTGGCGGTGCCCTTGGAAAAACGACCGTCCGAGCTACGACGAGAGCATCGAGCGATCGTGCGACGCCCCCTGGATCTCCGGGCTGTTCGCGCTGATGCAGGCCGTAACGCGCAGCTTCCACTATTGGCGCGTCTCCTCTCACGTCACAGGCCTGGAGGACGGACGCTTCACGGGAGCTGCCAGCTTCGAACGTGACGACAAGAAGCCGTCGCTCTCCTTCGAGCTAGGCAACGCCGAAGCCGACTTCGCAGGTGCCGGCTTCGCGACACTACGCAGCGGGCCGAACGGGCCGTGGATCTCCTTCGCGCCGACCTTCCATACCGGTGACAGCGGCGCGCCCGAACTCGGGAGCGGAGACCGCCTTCGCAACCGCCAGGCCTCGGGCGTACTGTGGGTCACGCGCTGGATGCAGGTCCTCAAGGTCCTTCAGCGCGAACAGATCGGCACTTGGCGCGAGCGCGCTGAGCTCGAGCATGAGCTAAACCTCTTCCTCCAGGCGTACTGCCGCCTTCAGCAGAGCCGCAGCCCGAGCGCGCTGCTGGCCACGCGCCCTCCGCTCCACACCTCAGCGATCCGCCTCGAGCTCGGGGACCACGCGGGATATTACCAGACCGAGCTCACCCTGCAGCCGGGCTGGAGAGTGGACGGCATGTACCCAACCCTCAAGTTGCACAACCGGCTCGATCGGGAGTGAGCGCTCGATGAACGTTCACGCGTTCTTCCTGCGGCGCGACCGCGTCGACGAGGTGAGCGTCTCCCTGGAGGCCAAGGAAGGCCCGTCCTGGACCGCGCCGACCTACGGAGGGTCGCTTCCTCACGACTATGTGCACCTCGTGGTCGAGGCGGCGTTCGGGCTCTCGAACGGCTTCTGGGGACGCGTGGGCGCAGGTTGGGACCCAGGCGCGCTCAACCTCGCAGCCCAAGCGGCGCGCGCGCGTGGCTACCCTGTGTGGGGAGCGGATCGCGAAGAGCTGCTCATCGCAGAGGCGCTCGCCGCGACGCATTGGTTCGATCCGACGATCGGAGATGGCCCGCGGCTGCTCGACATCGCCGCAACGTGCAGCGACTTCGGCATGGAGATGCCATCCCGCTTCGGCCTCAACCAGGTCGCAGGCGCGACCCTCGCGATGAGGCTGTCCCGGGCGATCTTCAAGCATCCAGCGCACTTCGAACCGAGCCTCCACGTCACCTTCTCCACCGTCGATCCCCAGCGCGGCTTCGCCGAGATGCTCGAAGGTCTCGAGGCCCACTACGAGAGCCTAGAGCGGTCGGGCTAGCCTTCCCTGCCCGTGGTCGACAGCAGAGAGGAGGGCGCTTGTACGACGTGCTCCAGCGCATGACAGTCGCCTCGTCGTCGTGGCGAACCGTCTCGGCCCAAGCGAGCGCGACATATCGTCGATCGATAGGTTATCCCCCGGCGCAAGGTCACGTCCCAACGAGCGGCAAACTTTCTGCGGCGCAATTCCCGCCAGGAACGACGCTGGGTTCTGGATCGACGGCCGAGAGAGCATCGGCCGATGCGACATTGAGGCTTTGGATGGCCTATCGCCCGCCTCGATGTCGCCCCCTCACTGTGAATGTTGCACGCTCGTCGGGCGCCCACCGGCTGGGCCGCGCTCAACAGCGCCACGCGCCGTCCAGTATCTTCTGCTCGCACCGAACGACCGCGCGTTATGGGTCGAGCGTGTCGAGCAGCCAGCTGGTGGGTGTGAGCGCATGGTAGAGTGAACACCTCACCTTGCGCCGCCGGCGCTCCACCGCATGTACAGTGATTTGCTCGAGCTCTTGAGCGCTCTCGACGGCGTTCAACAGAGCCCCCGGTTTCACCCTGAAGGTGACGCCCTTTTTCATTCGCTTCAGGTTTACGAGCTCGCTCGCCACGCCACGCCTGATCGGGCGTTATGGGCAGCGGCCCTACTCCACGACGTTGGTAAAGCGGTGGACTCGGCGGACCATGCTCAGATTGGCGCTGAGTTGCTCGAGGGCATGGTCTCTCCGCGCATCGTTTGGCTGGTGCGTCACCACCTTGATTTGTTGGAAGCGCCAGCGCGGACCAAGCGGCGTTTGCGCGGCACGGCCGCCCTTCATGATCTGCAGCGGGTGCGCGCGTGGGACGTCGGAGGTCGCAAGCCCCACGCATCGGTGCCGCAGGTAGAGGAAGCGTTGGAAACGCTGTTTGCAAAAGGTTTTGAAACTCTCACCGCGGAGCACTGCGAGCCGGCGCCGACCACCGATCATGAGGAGTCACACTTCTGAGCCACGACTAATTTTCACGGCCAGTCTCGATCGTGTTGCAGCCACCGCGACGCCTTGGGCGTGTGGTTCGCCCGATCCCCAACGACAGGCGCTCGCTGCGGCGCTGCGCCGAGCGATCGCAGAGGCGCTTACCGACAAGCAGCGCGAGGTCGTCGAGGCCTACTTCTTCCAAGGCGAGTCGCAAGGCGAGATCGCCCGCCGCTTGGGCATCACACAACAAGTCGTGAACAAGCGCCTGTTCGGCGCTCCGCGCGGAGAGAAAATGGTAGGCGGCGCGATTGCGCGTTTGCGACAGGCACTGACCGTCGCCGCACCATGAGCCACGAGCGAGCGGGCGGCCTGCGCGCAACCATCGCCCGAGAAGCGGCGCGCTTGATGTACGAGGAAGAAGTGAAGGAGTACTTCACGGCCAAGCGTATGGCGGCCAAACGGCTGCTCGGCCGCGTGGAAGGTCGGCGGCTCCACCATCGACCGCAGGACCTTCCCTCCAACGGCGAGATTCGTGACGCGCTATTAGCGCTGGCCCGTGCCACCGAAGGCAAGGGTCGCACGCTAAAGCTCTTTGCCATGCGTGTCGTGGCCCTGGAAACGATGGCCAAGCTGCGTGAATTCGAGCCAAGGCTGATTGGTAGTGTCTCGACGGGTCACATCCGGCGTGGCAGCGACATCGACATATCGCTCTTCTCCGATGACGAGGAACGTATCGAACTGCGCCTGTTGGAGCTCGGCTGGTCCTTCGAGACCGAGCGCGTGAGCATCCACAAGTTCGGAGAGATCCGCGAGTATCTGCACCATCAGATCGACGAGCGATTCCGCGTCGAGCTCACGGTTTATCCCAAACGTGAGCTGCGCTTTCGGCCGCGCAGTTCAACCGACGGCCTACCGATTGTGCGCATCACCGAGCACGCGCTAGAGACGCTGCTCGAGCGCGAGCACGCGATTGCGTTCCAGCGATATCGCGATACCGGCGAGATCGCTGGGCTCTCCGGAACACCGGTGTTGGACGATGGTGACGACGAAGGGGAACCTTTCGTCCCTTGCATCGCAGAGCCTGGGGACGCCGACGACCCGACTCAGTTGTACGACCCGTTGCCCGGCTTCGAGCAGCTGGCTTGGACGCGTGCCGAGGGCTAGCCCGCACGCTAAGGTAGTTGCGCTATGCTTGTACGACGCCGACCCCGGCTCGGCCCGTCGCTCGGCTGGCTCATGCTCTGCTTTGGGAAGCCGCGCGGGCGAACCCGCGCACGGTCGCTCAGACGGCTCGACCGGCTATTCATCTTTTGCCTCGCCGCGTGCGGGCCGAGCACGCCGACCGAGCCTGGTGCGAGCGCTGCTCCAAACGCTAGCGCGGCGCCCGCAGCAGAGTCCCCCGACGACGTGGTGCAGGTAGCCGTCGGATCCAGGCACAGCTGCTTGCGGACGCGCACCGGCAAGGTCGAGTGCTGGGGCTGGAACGACTACGGTCAGCTAGGCGACGGATCACTGGTGCCTCACTTCCGACCCGCGCCGGTTCGAAACCTCACCGACGCCGTCGACCTCGCCGCCTTCGTCGACGGGACGTGCGCCGCGCGGCGCGACGGGAGCGTCTGGTGCTGGGGACGCCACGGGAGCTGGAATCCACCTCGCCCGTGGGAGAACGAGCGAAAGGCGCCGGCGAAGATCGACGGGCTCGCGGACGCCCTCGAGGTGCACCTCTCGTTGCGATCCGTTGTGGTCATGACGAGGTCTAGAAACGTTCGAGCCCATCCAAGCAACAGTATGTTTGGCCCGGGCCACGACGTCGCCGTGGGACCTCTCGCGACGTGCTGGCTCACTCCGGAGCGCGCCGTCTTCTGCCGGGGGGAAGTCGCTGATTCGGGGTTTCTCGTGGACGGGGTCGAAGTCGCCGCGATGCGGTCGGAGCAGGCGGACGAGATCGTCATGCTGGGCGACGGCGCCTGCGTGCTAACCGCAGCGAAGCAGCCGACATGTTTCACGCGCCGGGCAACGGATGGCGCCATCGACGTCGAGCGACCACTGGTGAGCAACGTTAGCGCGTTCGCCTCCACGTACACCCACGCCTGCGCTGCCACGGGTGACGGACGATTGACCTGCTTTCGCGCGGGGATGGATCGAGCCGTCACGCTGGTCGAAGGTGCGGGAGAGGTGAAAAGCCTCGCCCTCGACGAACACGTCGGCTGCCTCACCCGCGTCGACGGAACAGCGCATTGTTGGGGCAATGGCGAATGGGGCCAGCTAGGAGACGGCTCGACGGCAAAGCTGCATTCGCCCACCGTGGTCCCAGGCATACCGCCGATCGTCGAGATCGCCGCCTCCAACAGCGAGCACTTCGCCCTCGCCGAGGATGGCAGGCTATTTCAGTGGGGACGCCCGTGGTGCTCGCGTCAGGCGCGGCCTGCGCGCTCCGCGCCGATCGCGCCGTCGCCTGCTGGGGCGACAACACGAACGGCCGGCTCGGGCTGCCGAGCACGTGGAAAGTCGATCGGCCGGTTCCCGTCCAGCGCGACGCGCATTAGCGATGAGCGAGAGAGTCGAACGCTACTTGATTCGAATCGAGCGGACGGCGGCGATCATTTCTTCGCGCTGGCGGCCGCCGGCCCGCGTGCGGACGCCATCACTGTCCTCTACCTGCATCGGTCCGACCGGCGAAGCGGCGATGCCGGAGTTAAGACGAGTGATGCGTCCTCAACGAGAGTCGAGCGTGATGCCAGTGTAGATGTCATCGACCCCAAACGTCAGTCCGTGGAGGCCGAGAACGACACGCTCTCCGCCGCGAAACGTACGCTCGTCCCAGCCCGCCTCCGTCCGTTCGACGACGGTGATCTCCCGGAGCCGGTGGGAGACGAAAAGCACCGCCGTTAGCGCAGGGATCTGCTTGTAGTGGCTGAGCTTGTCGCCGCGATCGTAGTCCTCCGTCGATCGGCTCGTCACCTCCACCAGCAACGCGGGGTTGGTGATCGCATTGGCATCGATGGCGGATGAGCTGACCTCCCCGCAAACAACCGAGACATCGGGGAAGGTGCTGAGATCCGACGCTTCGATACGGACCTTCAGGTCCGACGTCGAGAGCCGAAAGTTCGTAGGCAGGATTCGGTGGAGTACACCGATCACAGCAGCGCTGAGTTGCGCATGGGCAGGTGTACCGCCCGCCATCGCGTAGATGACACCGTCGCAGTACTCGAGCTTCAGCTCGCTTATCTCCAACGAGCGAAGGTAGTCAGCGTACTCGTAGTGCAGTCGCTTGGCGGTGCCCATCCTTCGATGCTAACCGGTTCCGAGGCTCGCTGCTGCGCGTTAGTCCCCCGCGGCGGGCCGACCACTGTCCCATAACCTCACTTCGCTCAGGGCGTCCGCGCGTTGAGGGACGAGGCCGCGTGGTGGCTACTCGCCTCGGAAGGAGCCAGGCTCAGGGCCAACTGACGAGCAAGGCCGACGAGACAGCTGCACACCCCACGAGCAGCGCCGCTGTCATCGTTAGATCGTCGATCGACCGCGCGCTCCTCGCTCCGTCGACCGCGCATGCGAGGGAGGCGAGGCGGCGCCGCGTGTGTCGTCGCTGCAACGCCGCGGCCCACCACGCGAAGAGGGCGGCCGCGACAGCAACGACGATCTCCACGCCGATCTCCCCGGGGTGCTCCCTGCGCGCGCGCAGGACACCGTCCCACGTCAGGCCGACCTCTTCGGCCGGTCCGAAGTCGCTGCGAAAGACCCCCTCCGCCGAAGCGTGCAACACCGTCGACTCGTTAACCGGCACCCAGACGACGAGCTCTGGACGATCGGTGAGTTGGACGCTGAGCAGATCGTGATCGTCATCGGCTCGGCAGCGTCGCTCCACGTTGTAACGATCGGCCCCGACTCGCCAGACCGTCTCCTCGTACCCTTCCGGCGTCCGCGACATGGTCGAGCCGGCCGCCCCACACGGTGGCACCACCATCGACGGGAGCGCCAGGATCTCGAGTCGAAGTCGCTCGGCTGCGCGGATCGCGCTGATCCTCCGCTCGGCCTCCAGCCCAGCGCCGACGATCGTGAGCGCAGCGCAAAGCGCCGTCGCGACCCGGACGACCCGCTCCAGGTGGCTCCGCGCCAAGAAGACCGTCAGCGCCGCTAGGGCCGAGCCCACCGGCAGCGCCTCCAGCGTCGAGCGGCCTGCGACCACCACGCCCAACGCCGCGAGCGCGCCCACCGAAGCAGCGAGCCCCACCGCGAGGGCTCCACCTTCGAAGCGCCTGCGCAGCAGCCGAGCGACCAGCGTCATCGCAACTACGAAGACCGCCGCGCACCACCACCACCACCAGGTCTGGGTGCCCCACAGCGCGATCGAGGAGGCCGAGCAAGCAGAGCCGGCTGCGCCGGAGACGAGCGAAGTGACGAACAAACGACGTTGCACGCTCGAGCTCCGACTGACCCTCGGGTCGGTTTGTTCCCGTTTGGCCGACGAGAAGCGCGCTGGGAAGAAGTCGCCATGCGCCCATTGTGCCCCAGATGGTTTATCTCCGGCACAATGGGTGGTGCACAGGTCGCCGCCGCAGGTTCAGCTCGCGTGCACGTAGTTGGCCCGCACTATTCAACCGCAGGTTGATGCAGCGAACAGAATGACTCGTGCCAAGTCGATCGGTCAATCGGGCCTTCGGCCGTCCTTCTCGAAGAAGGGCACGAGTCATTCTGCTAGCCGCATCCGCCTTTGGCGGAATGACTCGGGCCTTCTTCGAAGACGACGGCCGAAGGCTCCGTTGGATCGTCAACTAAGCACGAGTCATTCTTCCGGCACCTTCTATCAATACGGCGCCCTGTGCGCCGCCAAACGGCCATTGTGCCTCGTGCAAGCCGCCCATTGCGTCGCAGATAGCCTATCCAAGCGACAATGGGCGCACTCGCCCGTCTCCAGGCTGCCCTGCCCTCCCCTGGTCCGATCGCTGAGCCGTTCGACGTCGCTGCAGGCGCGACGGTCACTTGCGTAGACTACCGCTCATGAGCCTCGATATCGGAGCGAGCGTCTCCACGGTCGCCGGGACGCTCGGGGGTGTCGCTCGACGCGGAAGTGCCTGGTTCGACGGCTTCTGGGACTTCGTGGTGGAGCACCGCGCACAGCTCGCTGAAGCCTGGGAGATCCAAGGCGCTGACTGGGCGGTCATCGTCTTTCCTCCGCTTGCTGGCTCCTCGGAGGGTTGGGTTCATGTGTTCGTTGAAGCGAAGGAAGCGCCTCCCACGCGCGCACCCTGGCCGGTGTCCTCCATCGCCCTCGAGGATGGTGACTCTGTCCAACTTGCCGCGCGCGACCGACTCGAACGGCCCTTCGATGCAGAGCTGGCGGCGGCCGTGCGCGCACTCGGCTACGACCCGCTCGCTGGTTACTGGGGTATTCAGGCATCGCGTCGCTTCGATCTTGCATCCAGCTCGGTCACCGCGCCGTTGTTCTCCGACCTGCCGCAGGTCCTGGACGCATGCCGACGGCTCGGGCTCACGCTGGGCTAGGAGCGGGGAACGACGGCAGCTCCCATCAGGATCTCGCGGGGATTTCTCGTTACCGGGGCACCCCGGTCCGATCGCGGTTCGACTTCCATAGGCGGCGGCGGAGGCGGTATGACGGAGGTGCCCATGGATGAAGAGCAGCTTCTCTCGCAAGTGTTCGCCTCACCGGCCAGCGACGCACCTCGCATCGCCCTCGCCGATCACCTCACGAGGCGCGGGGATCCACGGGGGGAGTTCATCACCCTCGCGCTCTCCGAGGCGAAGAAGCCTTCCCGAAAGGGAAAAAAACGCCTGGATGAGCTTCAGACCCTTCACTGGACCTCGTGGGTTGGCTCGCTGTCGAACGTGCTCTCGGACAGCGGGCTCGAGTTTCACCGGGGCTTCCTCTCGTCGTGCATCATTGGGCCCAAGAGGCGCGGCTTCGGCACCGGTTTAGGACCCAAGGGAGACGACCTCTCCACCGTTGGCGGTCATCCACCGTTCTTCTCGCTTGCGACCGATCTGGGCGAGGTCAGCAAGGACCCGCACTGGTGCACAGTCGAGAGACTCCACATGTTCGCGACCGACCAGGCATCTGAGGAGCTCCTCGCATCCCCGCACCTCGGGAACCTCCGCTCGATCCGCAACATCTCACTCTCGACCCTCGCCTGGCTAGCCGCCGGGCCGGTCCGATTGATCGAGAAGGCCAACGTTCATGCCTACCATCCTCCCAGTGAATCGGAGGCGAGTGCGCTGATCGCTCTGGGAGGCCTCCCCCACCTCGAAGAACTCGACGGGTTCTGGGCCCTCTGCCAGGGAAAAAAAGCAACCGAGGGCTATGCCTTTCCTTGGCTCGTCGATGGTCAGCTTTCCAGACAACTACGAACTTTGAATCTAGGTGTTTACGCGGTGATCGCCATGCCCGACTGGCTCGAAGCGCTCGCAAGGTCAACCTCGATCGAGAAGGTTGACTGCGGCGACGTCCAGCTCGTCCGCGACAGCAACAATCGCCTCGCCCAGCTCGAAATCGAGATCCGCGGCCCGTTTCCCGGGCACGTCGGACGCATGCTCGAAACGCTGAAGATCGGAGCCATCTCGACGATCGTCATCCACGGAACGGTAGGGCTGGCTCGCCGCCCCGACACGGTGGAGAAGCTGCGCGAGCACGGCAAACGATTGGGCGCGACGGTGCAGGTGATCCTGCCCGCTCCTCGGAAGAAGAGCTAGGCGCTATCGCTGAGGCGTCGAGCATCGCGCTGGCGGCCGCCCTCGACGCCGCCCTCCTCCGCCCCCGCGCGAAGTAGACTCTGCGGTATGAATGACTCGTGCCAAGTCGAAGGTCAAAACAGGGCCTTCGGCCGCCTTTCTCGAAGAGGGCACGAGTCATTCTGTTCACTCATCCGCCTTCGGCGGAATGACTCGTGCCAAGTCGATCGGTCAATCGGGCCTTCGGCCGTCCTTCTCGAAGAGGGCTCGAGTCATTCTGCTAGCTGCATCCGCCTTTGGCGGAACCACTCGTGCCAAGTCCTCAGCTGCGGCCTCCTGCTCGCGCTTTGCGCTTTGCTCGCCTGCAGCGCCGACCAGCCGCGTCCTGCGCTCGCGCCGATTCCATCGCCGTCCAGCTCTGAGGCCGCCAAGGGCGCGCCAAGCGCGACCGCGCTCGCGGCGACCGAGTGGAGCGGCAAGGCTGCGGACTGCGCCGGCATCTTGATCGCGCCGCGGCGACACTGCTTCAAGGGCGAGGTACCGCCAGCACCCACGCTGTCCTCCGCGTCGAACAACCCCCACATCCTGATCCTGACCAAGTCCCCAGACACCAACCTCCCCTGGAAGATCACCAAGCGATGCATCGTCAGCCAGGAGCAGACCGTGCTCCCGGTCGAGGGGTTGGAGCTGGAGGTTCGCCTGATGCCCGAGCTCGAGCCGGAGGTGGTGCGCGCCGATGAGCGGCTCGGGCTAGAGCTCATCGCCTGCACCGCGCGCGTCGTGAGCGAGGAATACCGTGGGCGGGGGAACATCACCGTCGTCTTCTTCCCTGGCGACATCGAGACTAAGAAGCTCCGTACGCAGCTCGATGCCGAGAAGACGCCGGAAATCGTCGTGGAGTTCCAGCATGTGGACGCGCCGCTGACCAAAGCCAGCGCGCTGCGGCTCTTACGCGTCAACGCCGAGGCGCTGCGGACCTGCGTCGCCACGCACTACAAGCCCAAGGGACGTGTCGCCCTCGTAGTCGAGATGGGCTTCGGTCGCGATGGCTCCGCCCACAACGTGAAGGTCTCCGACGTCGACCCCGAGCCCGAGTACGCCGAACTCGCAAAGTGCGTCAAAACGGCCCACCACAACCTCGTCTCGACGATCTACTCCGACGACGGCACCACGACGCTCAAGCTCAGGTATTGGCTGCGCGGGTCACCCAACCTCTTGTAGTTGGTCAGGGCGCGACTCGCGCGATGAACGCGGTGATGCGTCGGGGAGCGCGACATCGCCAAAGGTGACGCGGTCGTGGTAAATCGCGCTTTTGCCGCGATAGTCTCGGCTCAAATGCTGCAGCCCACGCGTCTCCGAACAAGCTGGTTCTTCCTCTCGAATCTTCTCAGCGCCTGCAGCGCAGCAAACGCCCCGGACCCGCTCGCCAAGAGCGTGCCAGTCGTAAGCCAGCAGAGCGCAACCGCTTCTGCGAGTTCTGCACCTGGGCTCTCATCCGCACGAGCGGTTCCGCCTCCGGCGCGCCCAACCTACCCGCGCTACACCAATGGCCGCTTCGAGCCCGTCGTGACCTACGCAGAGCTCGAACCCAAGGATCCAGAACGTGAGTGCACACACGACTACTTATCGGGGTTTTCTGCAATCGCGGCCTACTCTGACGGAGCGTGGCTCGTTGGAAGCTGCGGCGTTCGGGTGCGTGTCGAGGGCACCAAGGTGGAGCGCTTTCCCACGCCGGTCGAGACCCGAATGGTTCAACCCGACGACTACGAGTGCGCGGCCTATCTAATGCACTGGTCGATCGCCGCGCGGTCACGCTCCGAGGCCTGGCTGCTGAGCTCGCCGCGGTGCAACGCCAACCCAAACGCTGTATGGCCGAACGTCCTCGAGCGCTTCGACGGCAAAGCGTGGCGAAAGGCCTATTCGAACTTCGCAACGGCTTCGGGGAAACGAACCGGCGGAGACGCATTCGAAGTCTTCGTCGCCCCTGATGGTGCCGTCTTCACGCAGGTCCACGACATGGGAGGCGGGAGCGACCTTCGAAACAGTCTCGGTCGATTCGCGAACGGACGCTTCACGTTGCTGCGTGAAGGGCTCGACGCACGCGTGATCGCGATCTTCGAGGCGAGCCGAAGGAACCCCGAAGGGCCTGTGCTCGAGGTACCCGAGAGCTACGACAGCGAGAGCTATGTGGAGCTGCTCCCGCTCTCGTCAGCGGAGCTCTTCTCGCTCGCGACACGCCAGACCAATCTGCGAGATGGTGACATCCGAACGAAGAGCATGGTCTTGGCCCTGTCGAAGGGTGCGTGGTCGAAGGAGGAGCTCGATGACGCATCGCTCTCGGCCGGCGCGCGCGCGCCGAGCGGCGTGCTCTGGGCGGCGGGGAAACACCTGTGGAGGCGACGACCGGGAGGGTCGTTCGAACCGGTCCTCCGCGACGTCGCTAGCAGCCGAGCCGTCAGCGACATCGTCGTGCGCGGCGAGGACGATCTCTTCTTGGTGATGGGCTGCGGGGAAGAGCCAACGTGCGTGGGCGCACAGGTGCTGCACTATGACGGAACGAGCGTGCAAGAGGTCGAGGTCGTGCCCGCTGCTGGATTGACCGCAAGCTCCATGAGCGCGTCGCGTCCGCACCTTGCAGCGTCGGCGAACGGCGACGTCTGGCTCCAAGGCGAGAACGTCATGTGGCGGCTCGGGGTTTCTGCCACTGCCTCAGCCGGCCGCATGTCGGACGCGGCGGTGAACCTAGCCCGCTATTGAGGCTCGCACTTCGCAGCTTGGCAGGCGACGAACTCATCAACGCACTTGGGTCCAGCGCAATCGTTGCATTGCGGGCCCGGACACACGTCGGCGCAGTTGTTGAAACCGCAATTGCCCAAGTCGTTCCACGCGCCCAGAGCTTCACTGCACACGCTGGTCATGACCACTTCAGCTGCAAAGTCTAGATTCAGGCCCTCATTCAAAGCCTGGAATGCCTCTCCGCAGTCATGCGAGCCGTCCATGACTGGCCCCGAGCCCACGAGCGTGCACCACTCCCCCTCCCTTGCCATGCGCGGGTAATAGTCGCCGAGCAACATGCACATCTCGTTAAGGTCCTTCGACGGTCCTTCAACGATGTCCAACGCTGTAGGGTTTTCGTAGTCGCACTCAAAATCCAAGAACTGTCCCTGCTTGATCGATAGTTCTCCCGGAGCAAACTTGCGCGCCTCTTGGTCTGCGTAGCCCTTGGTCTCGAGGAAGAGCTTTGGCTCGGCCAGGTCCCCACCGCTAACCCACATTCGCTGGGCAGTGCCGCGCACATGAACGTGCGGAAGAATCGTCAGGATCTCGATGTCCGATGGGATCTCACAGTGCATGCGGGCCGTGAAGCTGCCCTGCGCTGGGATTGCGATGTCCCGATCGTACATAAAGAAGCTGCCGGCCTCGCTCGTGAGTGGCGTCTTCGCGTAGAGAGCGTTGAGCCGCACAGGCATCAGCGCTTCGGCATTCTCAACGTTCAAGGCGTGCAGCTCCATGCGGATCACGTCGCCACCGTTGAGCTTGATGCCGACCCCTTCCGGGAATTGAGCGCCGGGAGCATCAGCCGACTCCGCGTAGAAGATCTGCCCAGGGATTTCGCCGCAATCAAACACCTCGTCCACAGCTTCAGCGGGGGACTTGTTGGTTCGGTAGGCGAGGATGTGATGCATACCCGGCGCAAACGAGGTCTCGAACCTCTCAATCGAGATCTCCCCTTCCCCCGGAACCACGAACTCCCGACACAGATGGACCTCCCCTCCGCCGGGCACCAACGGATCGAGCTGGAGCTGAAAGCCTTGGTCTTCACTCGGGGCGTCCAACAGCCCACCTCCGTCGCCCCCGGCGCCGCCTGTTGCGCCGTCATCTCCACACGCCAAGAGCCCCAAACTCGTTGCAGCGAATGCAGTGCATAACGCGACGCTCATCCATTCGTGTCCGCGAATCATCGTAGTTGCCTCCCAGGCGCCGGATCGGAACGACTATCCCTTAGTTAACAACGTTAACTAACGTGACAACGTTAACGTCTCGATTCGGGAAGTCAAGCCGCTTCGTCTGGCGACCGAGAGACGCTGGTGACGTTGCGCCGAAGGGCGTACAACCAGGCGCGGTGGGCACGAGCGAACGCCGCGAACGACAGAAGCAGGAGCTGCGCGAGAAGATCTTGGACGCCGCCCGCGAGCTGTTCTTGCGCGACGGTTTCGAGGCCGTCACGATGCGCCGCATCGCCGAGCAGATCGAGTATTCGCCGACAGCGATCTACCTGCATTTCAAGGAGAAGTCGGAGCTCTTTCGCGAGTTGATCCTGGCGGACTTTGCCGCGCTCGCAATGCACGCGCAGAAGATCGGTCGCATCAGCGATCCTGTGGAGCGGCTGGTCAAGTGCGGGCGCGCCTACGTTGAGTTCGGCCTGTCCCACCCGAACCACTACCGGTTGATGTTCAACCTCCCCAAGCATGACCAAGCCCCGGGCGCCGCGCCCCCGTTGGATCCTTCCACCGACGGCTACCAGTTCATGAGAAGCGCCGTAGCCGACGCTGTCACGAGCGAGCGGCTGCGACCCGAACTCACCGACGTCGATCTGATCGCTCGCGTTTGTTGGGCCGCAGTGCACGGCATCGTCTCGCTCGAGCTTGCGGCGCTCGACTCGAAGCAGATCGTCTCACGCAAGCCGAGCGCGGTCACCGAGCTGATGCTGGATACGCTGATACGGGGCATGTTGCGAGCTCAGCCGGCGAGAGGACCAACGAGCCAGACGCCTAAAGCTGGCCTGAAGGCTGGCGCGGTCAAGCGCCGCAGCCGGAGCTGAGGTCAGCACGCGCTCCCGGCTCGAGCGCTGCCGCGGCCGCGGCAGGTTTCCGACGTCCATCCAGCGTAAGGTCCGCCGCTCTCCGGCGTTGCTTTGGCATGCAATGGCTCCACGTTCTCGTTGTTTGCGCTGTTCCCCTCATGGCCGCTTGCGCAGCAACGCCAGATCCCTCCACACCAACGGCTTCTCCCAGCGATGCGCTGGGCAAGCAGTTGCAGGGCAACGGACAGGGCCCCGACGTGAACCTCAACCCACCGGGAGCAACGGGCCCGTGCGAATTCAAGGTTGCGAACGAGTGTTTCGCAACAGCGGAGGCCGCGTGCAAAAGCATCGGCTGCGAACTTGCAACGTGCGAGCAGCTCGAGTCGTACCCCGCCCAAGTTCAGTGCAAAAAGTAACTTGGAGTTCGCTGGGCCCCGTTGGACGTCTCGCCAGTCGTTGCCTCAGGGGGCTCGGCTCACGCTCAACACCGTGCGCACAATACTCAGCAGGACGCGCGCGTAGTGGCTCCATCTTGCTTGGCGCAAGCTCTTCGTGGCGAGCAGCGATGACACCAAGTCGAGCACCGAGCTCGCCGTCGCCATGCTGCTCGGCGGCAGCGTGCGCGCGAGGGCAAGCTCCATTCGCGCGATGCGAAGCCGGGCCAGCGCCAGCTCTTTGCGCAGCTCGAGCTCAGCGCGCTTCACGACGCCAGCTTGAGGAGGCGGTTCACGTCGTAGCCCGCTTCACGCTTGGTCAGCTCGAAGAACGGTCTGCGCAAAAGCCGCCGCACCTGAAGGCCCGCGACCAGCGCACCCAAAAGGTTGACGGCGACCAGCGCTGCGAAAGCGTGCAACGGCCGTTCGCGGAGCGCGAACACCAGCGCTGCGTTCAGCGAGAGCCACCCCGTAACGCCGAGCAGCGTCGCGCACGCTGCCCACAACGCCGCGGTACGCAGCGTCTGCTGGAACTCCA
>CAITIQ010000195.1 GCA_903892415.1 uncultured delta proteobacterium
CGCGGCGCTCACGCAGCGGCTCGAGAATGACCCCGCGGCTGAGCTCGCGCGGGCCGGACAAGAATTGCTGGCGATCGCCAACCTCCGTCTGCGAAAGCTGTGTGAACCGTGATTACCACGCACATTCTGGATCTCTCGCGCGGGCGCCCGGCGAGCAACTTAGCCGTCAAGCTGTTCCACTCCCAGGCGGGCGCCTACGTACTCTTGGGCTCAGGCACCACCGACGACGACGGGCGCTTGCGCACGCTGCTGCCCGAAAGCCACAAGCTCGAGGTTGGCGTGTACAAGCTCGAGTTCGAGACGGCGCCTTACTTCCAAACACAGGGCGTGGTTGGCTTTTACCCCGAGGTTACGGTGGTATTCAACGTCGAGGCGGGCCGCGAGCATTACCATGTACCGCTGCTACTTAGCCCCTTTGGCTATTCTACCTATCGAGGTAGCTGAGCGGTGAAGAGAGCATCGCAGCTCGGGGCGTTGCTGCTGATGGCGACGCTGATGACTGGCTGTAGCCAACGCTACTATCACGTCATGCTCCACCCCGGGGATGTGGAGCGGGCGCGGACTTCGACGACCTACAGCCATACGCTGTGCACCGAAGACGGTACGCCCATTGGCGCGGATTTGCTGATTGCCGACCCAGCCAAGCTGGGTGAGGTCTTCGGGGGGCCGAGCCGATCCCACGCTGCGCGGATACACCGCAAGGTTGCATTGGGAGCAGCCGCCGCCGGGGACCAAGCGAACGCCCTCGCCTTACCTCGCGTCGGCTTTTGCCACCGGCTTGGTAGCGGCCGGAGGCCTGCTCGCGTCGCTGGGTGCAACCACGGTGATCTGCCTCGCCCAGAGCTGTGATCTCCCCAGTTGGGTGCTGCCAACCGGCCTCGCTGGAGGGGGCGCGCTCGCGGCAGCCATCGTGCTGTTCGTGATTGGCACCGACGACGACAACCTGGGAACGGCACCGATCGAAGACACCATCATCGACAAAGGAATCGGCCGCGTATGCAATCGTTGAGACAAACAACGCTCGTAGCGCTCCTGGCACTGGCCACGACAGGCTGCCGAAACCTCTATCGCTATTCAGCTGTGGAGTCGGTCGCTGTCGATGCGGACGGCCGGATGTGGCTAGCCGGCTCCGAAGGACTCGCTGCCAATGCCACGGCCAGCAAAGTGCTTCGCCGGGATTACCCGATTAACGACTACGAAAACTTCCAGCCCAACCAAGGAACACGCACAGCCAGCGTGCTGCTCGCGGGCAAAGAGGTCTACCTGATGACCCGCTACGGCACGCGTTATCGCTGGGACGGCGCCTCCTGGGCGCCTGCCCCGACCGACCTCGAGCGGGGCGCCGTGTTTGATCCAGACAGGCCGTTCGCACGGGACACCGTCGACTCAGCGTTCACCTTGCCGGACCAACGGATCTTCTTGAAGCTGCACAGCGGTGAACTCTTGTGGATGGACGCGGACACTGGCCACATCGCACAGCGCGAAAAGCTGCTCGGGGAGGTCTCGCCCGTGCTTGCCATCGGCGATACGCTGGTCGGTAGTGGGTTCGCCAACGATGGGCGCGCGATTGTGCGGCGAAGCGGTCCGGATCAGTGGGAGACGCTGGCGGTTTTGCCGGCCGCGGATCTTGGCCGGATGATCGCAGCGGGCACGGTGCAGGGCGCCCTCGTGTTCGTCTTTCGTGAGGGGCTCGTGGTGCTCGCTCCGGACGGCCAAGCGCGGTTTGTAGATATTCATGACCTCTCGTCCAACGACGGCAAGCCGCTCCATAGCCGCGGGGTTCCAGTGCGCGAGGCCAAGAGCAACAGCTTGGGGTCGATCGGCTCGGCTGTGTTTTTGCCTGATGAATCGCTGGTGATCGTACTTTCGAATACCGAGCAGTTCGTCGTACGGGGCGCGGGCGTGGAGATTCTTCCGCCGTGCAAAGCGTTCGAGAAGCACCGTGACGCCTATGACGCTGGGAACCTCAATCCGCGGGGGGTCGTTCCATTCGAGCAGAGCTTGGTAGCGGTGCTCGCCGACGGCAGCTTGGTAGCGCTGGAGAAGAGCGGCTGCCGTTCACTGCCGTACGAGCCGTTTGCGCAAGGCAAGCTGTACGAGCCGCAAGCTCCGCTCGACCCGCGATAGATCGAGGGCGCTCCGTCTTGCGCAGCGGGCAGCGAACGACGTGCTAGGACCCCCTATCGCACGCGACCCTCGCGTGCGGGGACGCACCGAAAGCGAGAGAACGATGAGCCAACTCACGGTCGCCTGTGCCATTTGCAACCAGTCCTTGCGCGCCGACCACTGCACTCCGGCGCGCGCACTACGGCCTTCGTTGCGGGCGTTCTGCAACAGCACGCGCAGTACGCCGCTACTGGATACCGACGAGATTTGCCGCCCCTGCTCGATGCGCGCCCGCAGTAAGCAGCTGACCGAGCAATTGTTGAAGGAGCGCGGGCAGCTCTCGGCCATTGAGCTGGAGGTCACCGCTAAAGCTGCGCTACACGAGGCCGTCGCGACCAACCTGGAGGCCAAGTTCATGGGCTCAGCGACCCGCGGCCAAAAGCTTGCCGATGCGGTGGCAAGGGTGGGCGGCTCCTGGGGCTTCGTAACAGCCTTCATGGGCGCGCTTTGCGCCTGGCTCATTATCAATTCATTATTTTTAGGCAGTAAAGCCTTCGACCCCTACCCCTATATTTTACTGAACCTGGCGCTCTCCTGCGTCGCGGCGTTGCAAGCCCCGATCATCATGATGTCGCAGAACCGCGTATCGGCGCGGGACCGCATGCAGGCCGATCACGACTTTCGCATCAACCTCAAAGCCGAGCTTGAGATCGCTGGTCTGCACGAGAAGCTGGACCATCTGCTGCACGAGCAGTGGGAGAGCCTGATTACCCTGCAGCAGGCACAGCTCGATTTATTGGCCGAGCTCTCGGAGAAGCTACCGAATGGCGGGTAACCGTTCCGCTAATCGATAGGCCTAACGAAAGCGATAAATGCCGTCTTCGGACCACCACTGGCGATAGCGCTCTTGCGCGCGCTCACGTTCACGCGCCGGGAGGTCATCGTAGTAGCCGAAGTATTCACGCGTTATTTGCTTGAGTTCTTCGCCAGCTGCGCGACGAATGCTGTGCGTTTCATGGGTCAGAGCGTCGATCAGCCACTCGATGCGATGCTGATCCTTGTGCGCCGTCCACCAGGCGTACCAGACGTCGGCCATACGACCGAGATCCTGCCGCGCGACCACGATCAGGCCCGTGCGCGCAGCCTCGACGACGGTGTCGGAAGGATCGCGCAAACCGCCAATGAGGATCGGCACGACGAGGGGAACGCGAATATCGACCAAGGCCTCGACCGCCAGCAGACGACGGTGCATTGGCTCTTCGGCGTTGCGCATCGTGTGGTCGAGACTTTGCGTCAACGGCTCGCCGGGTGCTCCCGCTGCCACGAGCGCCTGCGCTGTACGCCGAGCCACCCGCCGCACGGCGACGTCATCATCGAAGAGCCGCGGCAAGATGGCGCTGGAGGCCTCCGGGTAGAGCAGCTCGCCCAAAATGTGGGTCGCCCAAAAGCGTTGCTCGAGATCGGAGGAAGCGCTGCGCACGGTGACGAAGGGCAAGGCCACACGCCGCAAGACGCCGACCACCTTGAGCAGCGGACCGCACTCCGAGGCCGGCGGGATGTCGGCGCGGGAGCGCAAACGGTCCACCGAAAGCGGACCCGGAAACTTCGCCAAGAGCTTCGGTACGTCGGAATCGGGCAGGGCCAGCAGCTCGCCGATGGCCTCTTCCCCTTCCAAGCCGCCGACCAGCGCTCGATGCAATAACGCGTCGATGTCGGTCGCCTCGGGGCGGCGACGGGCCTCGGCTGGGCGCGGGATAATATGATAACTACCGATGCGACCGTCGGCGTAGTCGGGCTCGACCGAATGACGCATTGGCGTCTCGCCAGCGGTGGAGTTGGAGGCCACCACGTCCGACACATCGTCGTCTTCTTCGCGCGGGATCGGCCGGACGAACTGCTGACGAACCTGCCGCGAGCTCGGACCTGATCCGGGGGATGATGAGAAGTGATCGTGCTCACTTGCGTAGTCGACGGAGGGAGCAGGCACGGGCAAAGGCGTGGCGACCACCCGCTTCGACACCGGCGCTACGTCGCCCAAGGCGGTCGGCGCGAGAGGATCGGCTCGCAGGCCCGCTTCGAAGTCGGGCCCCGAAACGGTGGGCACCGTCATCGGAGCTGACTCGAACGACTCTTGGGCTGGGATGCTCGACGGGAAGCGGGGCATCAACGGAGCGCGATTGGGGACGCTCAGCTCGGCGTAATCAAGCGTTTCGGAGCGCCCCACCGACTCCGCTTGCGGGCTAGGCTCAGGGGCGGGAGCGGGGGGAATTACGCTGGCTGCGCCGGGTGAAACGCGCGATTCACGGCCAGGCGCTGGCAGCGACGTTGCGAGCGGTGCGCTCTTGATTTCGGCGCCGGGCAAGTCGAGCGCGCGCGCTAGAGCCGCGACGCTGTGCGGCTGGGCTCGAGGCATCGCCCCCGTCTTGCCCTTCTTTGCGCGCAGCAGTCGCTCCACGTGGGTGGAGGCGAGCGCACAGAAGCCGAGCAGCTCACCGAGGCTGCCCAGCGTTACGTCTTGATCGCCGTCGTCTCCGTAGAGAATGCCGACAGCGCGGCTTCGAATCGTCACCGGGACCAAGGCGGCTAGGCTCGGTTTGCGCGGCGAACGCTCGAGGTCTCGCCGGAACTCGCGGTCGATCTCGTGGTCGTCAAAGCGTGAAAGCAGCACCTGGCCGTTGCCTCGTACGGCAGCGAGCGAGCTGGGCAGATCCAGCGGCACGCCCAAGCCCAATACGCGCATATGGTCTGCGCCGGGCCCCCAAGCATCACGCCCCTCGAGCAAATCCCCGTGGGCCACGAACAGCGCTGCGTACTCGAAGAACTGCGAGCCGAAGGCGAAGAAGATATCCAGGATGTCGTCGGGCGTTCGCGCAGTCTCCAGCTCGCGCTCTGCTTCGCTGCGCGAGAAAGGCCCCTTGCGGCGTGCCGTCTTGGCACGAACTTTCTTCGACCCGACCTCGCGCCGAAGCAGCGAATGGAGCGCCCGCTTGTCGATCATGCCCGGCGGACGCGGAGAAGCGTCTTCCACGGGGATCTCGGCGATCACAGCGACCAACCGCTGCTCGCTCGACTCCGGCAACGAGGGCTCGGCCTCGGTGGAGGGTGCCTCGGAGATGGTGGCCGCGAAGTCCGGCGCTTCGACCTCGGGCTCTGGCGCAGGCTCTGACGCAGGGGGCTGGTCGGAGCGCAGGGCGTGTAACGGAGTCGGAGCTTCATGAGCGACGGTGACCCGGCCGCTCACCGGCAAATCCGACTCGTGAGCGAGCGCCGCTTCCTCAAACGTTACCGCCTGCAGACGCTCCGCCTCGAGCACCGCAGCTGAGCCGCTGGCCTCGAGCAAGAGCGCCGGCGGCTCCTCCGAAACGGGCGGCTCCACGACCGGAGGCGGCTCCTCGGCGGGAAGCGGCTCCTCGGCGGGCGGTGAGGCCGGCGCTGGGGCCGGAGGTGAGGCCGGCGCGAAGCTCGGTAGTGCCGGTGCAGGCGGAACCACGGCCTGAGCGACGTCTGCAGCCGGCGCCGGGTCCGACCAACCAGCGTCCTCCTCCGCAACCGGTGCGCGTGCAGCTTGCTCGGCGACGACACGCGCCGCGACCTCATCCGTGGCAATGCTCGCTGCCCGCAACGCAGCGAGCTCACGACTGGGCTTGCGACGCGTGGGCGGAGCAGCCTCGACCGGCGGCGGACGCTGGGAGATGCCGCTCTTCAGCCCGGTAGGAAGATACAGATCGGTCTCGGGGAAGGCCTGTTTGACCGGCACAGGACGGGGCTCAGGCGCACTCTTGAGCGAGCCCTCGAGCATCGAGACCAGCCGCAGCTGACGTGCATCGAGCGGTGCGCCGTAATGCGCGGCAATCCCCTCGCGAATGCGAATCAGCGGCGCCGCGATCAGCGAAAGGTTGGTCAGGCCCAGCGCCCGCAACTCATCCTCGAACAGCGGCCGCAGCACGTCGCTTACGGCTAGCAGCAGCTCGCCGTCGCGGATGCGAATGGGCAGCATGACCGCACGCAGCGCGAGGTCCATCGGCACGAGCTCGAGCGCTTCATCTTCCGGCGGGGGAAGTCGGCCAGGAGCGGCGGCCGGAAGCCCGATTGATTCGCCAAACGCCGAGCTGACGAGGCGCTCGGCGTGGGGCGCGACCTCGAGCAGGTTGGTCAGGAAATCCCCGCCATGGATCACCTGCCGGGCGATCGCCTGTTCCACCTCTGCGATGGTCGCGACTTGGCGTTGGACAATCAGTGAGCTGAGGCTCGGCATCGCGGCGGGGCAAAGCCTACAGGACCTTACCCGCGGTGGGAATGACTCGAGTGGGTCTGTCTGCTGCATCCGCCTGCGGCGGGAGAACTAGCCTTTTCCGTCGTGGCTCAGCAGAACGGCGGCCTCGGGATCGAGCAGATAACCAAGCGGGCGAGTAAAGAGCACCTTGGCCAGGCCGAGCTTCCGTAGCGTTGCGATGCCAACGCGCAAACGATTCTGCAGCGCGGCGACGTCGGTGGTGTCTTGCCAGACCTCGCGCATGAGATCGGCTGGTGGCACCGGCGTGCCCGACTTGGTCAGGCGTGCATCCGCCAAAATGAGCAGGATCTTGCGCAACGGCGCGCGCGTCTCGATGTCTACGCGTTCACCGTCTGCGGGCCGAAACCAGGCGCCGGCCTTGTCGATCACCAGCGGCCGTTCGCCCGACGTTTTGACGGCCGGCGGCGCCAAGGGCTTGAGCAGGCCCAGCGCTGTTTCAAGCACGCGTCGCGCGATCCGCACGTCGCTCTGCATCCGCTCGGCAGGCGGTGCCGCATCGAGCCGGGCTCGCGCTTGCGCGCGGTGGGCGCGCGCGGCGACCTCATCGGAGGAGCGTTCCGCGCGGTGAGCCAGGGCCAGGTCCAGGTGGCCCTCGAACAGCGCCGCTGCAGCCGCGTAGAACGACTGCTCTTTTTTGGCGCGCAACATGGTTTGGCAGCGCAAAAACGCCTCGCGCGAACCCTCGATATCCCCGCCCATCGCTAGCGCGACCGAGCGCCAACCGAGCGCGTAAGCCTCGGTCGAGACCACGCCCAACTCGCCGAGGATCCGCTCGGCCAGCTCCAAGGTGTCGCAGGCGGCAGCGAGATCGCCGAGCTCGACCAAGAGCGCGCCGAGGTAGACCAAGGCCATTCCCTGCTGACGCCGCTTACCGAGCTCGCGCGTGGTCGCGACCAGCGTCTCGAAGCGCGCGCGCGCGATATCGAACTCGCCGAGCTCGTGCTCGAGTACGGCCAGATAGCAGGTAGCGCTCGCCTCCCCTCCGCGATCCCCAGCCACGCGAAAGGCGACGATGGCGCTCTCATAACCTGCGCGGGCTTGATCGGCGCGACCGCGATCCATGTCGACGATGGCCTTGCGCAGGCGCGCCAAGCCGAGCACGCCGCTCTCACCGACGATGCGAGCCGAAACCAGCGCCTGCGAATAAGCCTCCTCGGCCTCCTGCAGATCGTCCTCGTAGAACCAGGTGTCACCGAGGGTGATGCGCGCGCGCGCGGCGAACGCCGCCATGCCGCGCGACTCGAACATCTTGACTACCTCGAGCGTCACGTCGCGGGCCTCTTTCCAGCGGCCGAGTAGCAACAGCGCGCGCGCCGAGGCATCGAGGGAGACGATGCTCTCGAAGCTGCCCGGCGGGTCCAGCCCCTCGGCGATCTCGCGGGCCATGCGCGCTGAGGTGAGCGCTTCTCCGGCACGGCCCATCAACTCGAGGACGCGGGTGCGACCGATCCAAGCGCGCACCGCCACACGTGGATCGAGCGTCTCATCGGCGGCTGCCAGGGCCGAATCGAGCAAGGAGAGCGTGCGTGACAGCGGCGTACGACCGCGCGTTACCAGCCCAATGCCCAGCGCGAGCTCCACCGCAGGTTCGGCCCAGTGCTGCTCGATCGCGAGCTTGTGCGCGAGCGCGAGGTTGTCGATGTCCACCTCGAGGAAGCTCTTGGCCTCGCGCGCATCGAGCCCCATTTCGATCTCGGCGGCCTCGCGCGCACGGGCCGCAAAAAGCCGTGCGTATCTCAACTCGCGCGCCACGCGCGACTCCTCGCTCTCGGCGGTGCGGCTCAGAGCCGCAGCGGCGAACTCGTGAATGCTGGCCAACATCGTGAAGCGCTTACGTAAGCCGAGCAGCGACGGGCGATCGGTGTCGCCGGGGGAACGCTCGACCAAGTTTTGTTCGCCTACGTATTGAATCGAGAGGAGCGACTTGCGGGCCAAACGGGTGAGCAGATCGCGCACGTTCTCGGCCGTGGATAGAGCGACCACGGCCTCTGCCGCACTGTCGTCGAAGCCGCCGCGGAACATCGAACATTGCGCCAAGGTGGCTTGCTCCGGCGGGCTCAAGAGCGACCAGGAGGCGTCGATGGTGGCCTCGACACTGCGCTGCACCTCGCCGGAGAGCTGCAACTGCTCTTCGCTGATCGGCGCCTTGGTCGAGGCCGCGACCAGCACGATCGAAAGCGGCAAGCCCTCGAGCCGTTGCACCCAACCGGTGACGATCTCGAGCTCGCGCGGCCGCGGCTCATGACCGGGGTTGTGCGCGCGGAAGCAGTCGAGGAAGAGCTGCTTGGCGTCGGAGTTCTGGCCGTCGTGATCGGCGAAGGCCAGCGGTTCCAGCGGCAAAACCTGCTCGTCCGCGAGGTCGAGCGGCTCACGCGAGGTCACCAAGAGCGCGGGCCCGAGTTCGGCCGCACGCGCGACGAGGCCGGAGAACTTCGTCAAATGCTCGAAGTTGTCGAGCACCAGCAAGAGACCGTCTTTGCCGGAGAGCGCCCGACCAATCGTCGCGCGCACGTCGTCGAGCGAGCTCGACCCAGCCACGTCCGCGGACAGCCCGCGGACGATCACGCCGAGCACCTCTTCGTCCGAACGCGCTTCCGAAAAGTCGCAGATGATCACGTCGCGACGGCCGCGTTCAGCCGCCGCCGCTTCACGGGCGAGCCTGGTTTTGCCGACGCCGGGCGGGCCGACGATGGTGCTCACCGAGCCGGAGCGCAGCCCTTGTGCAAGCGACGCTAACTCGGCGGCACGCCCTACAAATCGCCCGCGCGTCGAGGTTCTTCGCAGGGGCGGAACTGACACCATGTGCGGTAGGGTAAACGTCTAGCACCACCTCGCCAAGACGCGTGTTCAGCCGCGCACCCCGAGGAGGATCGCTGGCAGTCGAGCGGCTGCAAGTGCTGTCAGCTCGCCGCTCCCCGCTCCTTCGCGCAGCAGGTCGACAGTCAGCGGCGGAGCAAAAGCAGCTTGTCTTGAGCCGGTAACAATCGGCCAATCAGCGCGGCAGCGTGCCCCGACGCAACAAGCTCCGCCACCAACGACTCCGCCTCCTCGGGAGGCAACGCCAACAACAAGCCGCCGGAGGTCTGCGCATCGGCCAGCAGCAGCTGCTCCGCCTCGGTCACGCTCGCGTCGGCCTCCACCAAGGGCGCAACCCAGCTCCAATTGCGTTTGCTTCCGCCGGGGACCTGACCGAGCTCCGCCAAGGCCAGCGCGCCGGGCAGCAGCGGAACAGCGCCAACGTTGATCTCAGCGCTCACGTGAGAGGCCTCACAAAGGTTCTTGAGGTGACCGAGCAAACCGAAGCCGGTGACGTCGGTAGCGGCCGTTACGCTGCGTTTGCGGCCCGCTTCACAAGCCTCGCGATTGAGCCTGCGCATCGACTTCTGAGCGGCCTCGGCCAGCTCACTCGGTGCGTCCCCTCGCTTCATCGCCGCCACCGCGACCCCGGTTCCCAGCGCTTTGGTGAGCACCAGCGCCTGCCCCGCCTGCCCGCCGCGGTGCGACCAAACGCGCTCTTCCTCCACCACGCCGGTCACCGAAAGCCCGGCCTTGGGCTCGTTGTCGATGATGGTATGCCCACCGACGATGGCGCAGCCGGCCTCAGCGCACACCTCCTGCATCCCCGCGAGCACCTCGCTCAACGTTGCCAGCGGCAACTCCCCCGTCGGAAAGCCCACGAAGCTGAGCGCGACCTGCGGCACGCCGCCCATCGCATAAACGTCGGAGAGCGAGTTGGCCGCAGCGATCGCCCCGAACAAGCGCGCGTCGTCCACCATCGGCGTGACCACGTCCACCGTCATCACCAAGCGCGTACGCGGACCAAGCTCCGCCCTTACGATGGCTGCATCGTCTTGGGGCCCAGCGATCGAGCTCACCCAAGGGTGAGGCGGCTGGCTTTCGAGAGGACGTAGAACCTGGACCAGGCTCTCAGCGGGGAGCTTGCGGGCTCAGCCGCCGCCCTGCACGAGTTCGAGAAGGCGCTTCTGCATCTGCGCTAACTAGCGCGCAGCGACCTTGTCGTCGAGCCAAGTTCTGCCTATGAGGCGGCGCAACATGGCTATTCAACGCACTCTTTCCATTATCAAGCCGGACGCTGTCGAGAAGAACAAGGCTGGAGCCATCCTGGCCCGCTTCCAGGAAGAAGGCTTTGTCGTTCGCGCGATGAAGCCCATCCACCTCACCCTCAAGCAAGCAGAAGGCTTCTACGCTGAGCACCGCGAGCGCGGCTTCTTCGGCGAGCTGACCACCTTCATGTCGCGCGGCCCGGTGCTCGTGCTCGCGCTCGAGCGTGAAGACGCGATCGCCAAGTACCGCGACGTGATCGGCGCGACCGACCCGAAGAAGGCCGCCGACAACACCATCCGCAAGCTGTACGGCGACAACGTGGGCGAGAACGCAGTCCACGGCTCCGACAGCGAGGCGTCTGCCGCCCGCGAGCTCGGCTACTTCTTCAGCGGCTACGAGCTGCTCTGAGCGTTTGCTGAACGAGCGCCGTCGTTCGGGCGGCGCTGCACGTTCACCGGCCTCCTCACAAAGTGAGGGGCGCTTGGTAGGTGGTTGAGACGGCTGGTCGCGAGATCAGCCGTTCGTCATTTGGCGCTAGCTCGCGCAAGAAGCGCTTCTTCACCTCGACGTTATCGCGCCCGTCCGGGAGCGGGGCTTGGGCGGGCCGCTGCGGTGCGCCTGCGTGCCGCGCGTGGGAGCCGTGAGCGACATTCGGGCCTTCGATACCGTATCCAGCGGGCGAATGTCGCATTGGGCTGCGACGGATGCGGACGCGCGGGGCAGCACGTGGCGATAGCGGCGGACCTAGGCTGAAAAGGCGCGGGAACGAGCACGGTCTCGGTGGTGGGGGTCCGCGGCGAGCTTGGCGGTGGACCGTGGGGTGCGACATTCGGGGGAGCGATGAACCATCGGCGCCGCCAATGTCGCTCCGCACAAGCGCGCTGCATCCGCCGCTAGCTCCAACTGGTTCATGCCTCAACGGCTTCGCCGCGCCCGCTCTCTAGCCGACAGGCTTGCCGCTTGGGACCCGACGCCAAGGTAAACCATGCCAGACCTAACTTTTCGACCGAACCCGATGCTCTGCGCCTCAAGCAGGCGCATTGACCGATGCAATCCCCAGTGAAACCTTGGAACTCGCGCTTCGCACAAATGACCTCGATGAAACCCAAACCCAATCGGGTGTTCTTTCCATGAGCGCTCCGTCCAGCCGGGCCTTCTGCACGAGTCATTGGCTCGTCGGCTTCGTTTCTGTCGTCTCCTTTCCACTTGGGCTCATCGCGTGCGCCGACGTTGGCCCCGCGGGCGGGGGCGGCGCTAGCGCCTCGACCGATGGGCCAGGTGGAGGTGGAGGCGCAACCGCGCAAGCTTGTCCGGCTGGCCATGAGCTGTGGAGTCAGGCAGGCGTCCGCTACGTGCCTGAGTCCGACTGCGTGGACGTGACGGCGGAGTCGATCCTGTTTATCGACAACTGCCGCCCGCTCGTAAACGAATCAGCCGTTGACTTCGAGTTCCAGTGCTTCAGGAGGCTCGCTGACGGCGCCGAGTACTGGATCAGCCTGTACGGCAAGATTCTTCCGATCGAAGGAGAATGGGAGTTCTGCGACGGGGCGCCGAGTGAAGGTCTCCGTCCACCTCGGCCTTGCTTCGCAGTCTGTCCAGACACCGAAATTGGCCATGAAGAGCCGCTCTCCACCTGCGCGGAAGGAGCCACACGACAGTTCTACGCGTGTGGGCTCGAGAGCAAGTGGGACGAGAACTGTTGCCGTAGAAAGTACTGTGATGAGAGCCAACCGTGCCCTGACGGCTTCGAGTGCAGGGAGGCGTGGGTCACCACGCCGGCATCCTATTGCTGGGTCGGAATCGGTCCCAACGTAGACCCAGCCAGCGTGGACCTAAACAACGCGGCCGAAGCGTGCTCGTGCATCGGAGCGGTCAACCCACCGGACACCTACTGCTTCCCGAGCAAGCTCTAGGCGCCGCTCCACCTGTCGAACCTTGAACGGCTGGTCGCGAGATCAGCCGTTCATCATTTCGCGCAGCTCGCGCAGTTCGGCGCGGAGGGGCGCGATGAACTCGAGGCTGAAGGTGCGTTTGTTGCGGCGGGCGGCGCGGGAGACGTGCCACTTGGAGAGCGCGAGGCGGGCGGCGGAGCGGATGAACCTGCGGCGCACTTCACCGCGCGGGACGAAGTAACTTTTGAGCCGGCCAAAGGCGCTGGTGACGAGCGCTAGCTCCTCTTCACTCAGGTTGCCGAGCACCACCTCATCACGCAAATAGCGGCGAATGGTGCGGCCTTTGCGCACCACCAGCGCGGCGACGATCACGCTGAACGCGACGACGAAGCCGAGCCAAAAGATCAACGAGACGACGAAGATGTCGGCGCCCAAGCGCGGGACCAGGTTCCACAGCGCGTGCAGCAACACCGCCAGCAGCGTGCCGACGATGGGCGCCGTTACGCGTAGCCACGTGCGCGTCGACTCCCGCGCGATGCCGAAGCCGAGGCCGATCATCGAGGTGTAAAGCGGGTGACCGAACGGCGCGATCAAGCCGCGCACGATGAAGGTCTGCGCGAAGATGTCCCGGCCCTCCAAGGCCGCGCGCGCGTAGAAACCGACGTTCTCGACGGTGGCAAAGCCGAGCGCGGTGAACATCGCGTAGACCACGCCATCCACCACGCCGTCGAATTCGCGCCGCAAAAAGTAGAAGAACCCAGCGACCGCCGAGCCTTTCATCAGCTCCTCAACCACCGGCGCGACGATCACCGTCAGCACGAAGCTCGGGTCGCTCGCGGCTTGCGTACGTGGCATCGCCAGCGCGTGAAACTCAGCGCTCACCCCGGTCGCGACCACGGCGCCCCATAAGAAGGCCAGCACCACGCACCAAAGCGGCTCCGGATCGAAGCGGTCGAGCACGCTGGGGATCGGCAGATACAGCAGCACCATCACGAACGCTGGCAGCGCGCCCCAGAGCAAGGACTGCTGCAGCGAGCTCACGCCGCCAACCACGAAGGCCGAGCGAAAGAAGCTGATGTTGAGCGCCAACCCGAGCACAAACATCAAAGCGAACACCACCGAGCCTGCGATCAAGCGGCGTCTGTCGGGCCCCGACAGCTTGCGTCTGACGCGTTCTCGGCGAACACGGAGAAATTTCTCCAAAGGTTCGCTTCTCATCCCCGCGCAGGATACGGCGTTGGTCTAAAGTTGCAGCATGACTCGCAGCTTTCTTTGGCTTGGGATCGTGGCTTGTGGGCTTGGCTGCGGAGACTCCGCGGCGAGCGGCGGCAATGGTGGGGACGGCTCTGGAGCGGGCGGCGACGGAGGCAGCGGCGGAAGCGCCAACATTTGTCCGGAGGGCCAAGTCTGCTTGGACGTCGAGCGCAGCGGCGAGGCAGAGGGGCGCTTTGCGGTGATTTGGTTTCGCTTCGACGGGCCGAACTTGGCGGACCCAACCATCGCGTACCAAGCTCCGCTGGCCAACACCGACAGCGAGATCGCCTTCGAGCTAGCCGCGCTGAGCCCGGCGCCCGACGTGGTTCGCTTCTGTACGCGCGACTGCGAGGTCCCAGCCGATTGCCCGTGCACCGGCGATTTCCAAGCAGCCGTGGCCTATTTGATGGTCGTCGGCGATGAGAACAACGACGGCAGCGTGGACCCGACCGAGGTCAAAGAAGGCAACCTGTTCGGCCTCGCCAATACGGCGCTCGTGCAGTCCCCTGTGAGCTTCCCCATCGTTCCGGCCGAGTTTGCCGGCAGCTTCCCGCAAGGCGTGGAAGAAGGCACCTTCGCTTACCGCATCACCGAGGGCGGCGCCTTTGAGCCCACCGAAGCGACGCGCTTCACGCTCAAGGCGGGGGCGCCGCTTTAAGCAGCGGCGTTCGTCCGAAACCTTGCGGCTCGCGCGCAAGAAGGGCTAAGGGCGTTCTGTGATTGCACCGTTTCGGCTTACCCACCTGGTTGTTGCGCTTGGTCTATTGGCTAGCTCCGCTTGCGGTGAGGATGCCCCCTCCAGCGCCAACGGGGATCGCTCGCGCTCAGAGTCGCTGACGCAGTCGGCGGGCGCTTCAGTGGCGGTGGTGAAGAGCGCAGCGCCGAGCGCAGCCCCGCGCCCGCGTGCGCCCTTCTGCGCCAACAAGCCGAAGAACGCCGGGGAGAAGCCGAGCCTGCCGAAGGCCATGTCCCTGGTCGCAAACGGTGAAGAAGCGCTCGAGGGCACCATCCCGCTGGGCAAGGGCAAGTGGACGTGGCTCAATCTTTGGGCCGGTTGGTGCGGGCCGTGCAAACAGGAGATGCCGCTCTTGCAGCGCTGGGAAACGCAGCTCAAAGACAAACTGCGCGTAGTCTTTTTGAGCGTGGACGACGACGAGCGCCTAGCGCTCAAGTTCCTCAATGAGCAACCGGCGAGCGGCGTGCGCAAGAGCTTCCACTTCCCGCCCAACGATGATCGCAAGAGCGCGTTGGAGGCGCTTTCGATCACCAACCTGAGCAAGCTGCCGACGCACGTGCTCTTGAACCCGGAGGGGGAACTGCACTGCATCATCTCCGGCGCGATTGAAGAGAGCGACCTCCCCGCCTTGCAGAAGTTGGTCGGCAGCGCCGGCTGAGCATGTACTTCCGCGCGGCGGGGCTCGTATGCTCCGCCGGTGAGCGAAAGCGTCGACACCGAAAGTGATATTGCAAAGGCCCTGGCCATGCGCCACATCGCCGTGGTCGGCTTCAGCGACAAGCCGGCGCGGGCCAGCTACTACGTATCGGTTTACATGGCCAACGCCGGCTACCGGGTGATCGGCATCAACCCGCTGCTGATTCACAAACGGGACCTACCGATCTCCGTCGTGGAGAGCCTGAGCGACATGCCGCCGCCGATCGATATCGTCAACGTCTTTCGCCGCAGCGAAGAAGTACCTGAGATCGCCGAAGCGGCGGTGCGCCGCGGGGCCAAAGTCCTTTGGCTGCAAGAAGGGATTCACCATCCGGAGGCGGCGGCGATGGCCCGCGCAGCGGGCCTTATCGTTGTGGAAGACCGCTGCCTGTTGAAGGAGCACACGGCCTCCGAGCGCCGGGCTCAGGAAGGCTGACAGCGCCCGGGGAAGGAGTTACGGGGAGCGGCGTAGGACGCCGTCGCGCGGGGCCCTGACGCCCCCTCACAGAAAGATCCCCATGCTCCGAAATTTCGCTGTGGTTGCTTTGCTCGCCCTCTCCACCGCCGCCTGCGGCAAGAGCCCCGACGCGGTTTGCGCCAAGTTCGAGGAGCTCGAGGCCAAGAGCGACAAGAAAGACAAGAAGACGCCCGGTAAAGAGGATCACGACAAGTGCGTGAAAGAGCTGACCGAGATGAAAGAGGTCAGCCCCGAGGCCTACAAGTGCGTCGTCGGCTGTACCGAGAAGGACACAGAAGACGCAGTCATGGGCTGCGTGCTCGGTTGCGTGCTCGGAGACGAGAAGCTCAAGGCCGCGAGCGAGAAGAAGTCAGCGAAGGAAAAGGAAGAGCGGGCGGGCAAGCTGCTGAAGCTCGCTGATGCGCCTTCCAAGTCCTTCGACGGCAAGCTCAAGACCTACGACGATAAGACCTTGAATTTTTCGATCTCGCTGGGCGAGGGCTTCGCCGAGGATAGCAAGCTCGCCTCCGACAGCATGAAGAGCTACGAGCTCAAGAGCGAGGACCTGTTTGGGCCCTCGGTGACCATCTCTCCTGGCTTCGATGTCGATCTGGACAAGGCCGTGAAGCAAGCCGTCGAGCTCAAAGAGAAGGTGATCAAGCAGGAAAAGACCGACAAGGGCTACATCCTGTCGACCGAGAGCGACGGCATGATCAAAGCCGAGGTGCTGGTGAAGTCTGGCGAGAGCGTCGTCTCCTGCCGCGCCAACGCCTTCGGTGATGAGTACGTCAAGAACAAGGACAAGTTCTTGCCCTGGCTCGAGAAGATGTGCAGCTCGCTCGCGATCAAGTGAGCTAGAGCATCCCGGCGCCGACGAAGAACAGCGCCATCGCGCAAAGCAGCGCGACGCCGAATACGGCCGAGCGCGCAGCGGCGATGTTGGCGATGTAAAGCACGCCGTGCAGCAAGCGCGCGGCCACCCAAACCAGGCACAAGATCGGCGCGACCGTTGAGTTGGGCGCGCCGAGATGGGCGACGATCACTGCTGGCGCGAACACGGCCAGAGCCTCCCACGCGTTCAAATGTGCGGCGTAGGCTCGGGCTGCCGCGCCGGTAGCCTTGGCGGCTTGGGCCCGCGGCTCGTGGTTGTCGATACTTCCGAACTCCTTCTTGCGGAGGTTCACCGAGACCCCTCCCCAGACGTAGGGAAAGTTCACCGCGACGAGCAAGCACCAGAACTGAATGGACATGCGCCATTCTGGCGGAGCTTGAGCGATTAGGTCAAGTGACCGGCGGTACGCGGCCTATCGCTACTGCTGAGCCCTCGAGCGCCGTGACCGGAAGACGGAGCGGGCGGCGCGGATCTCGCGTTTGGCGCGCGGCTCACGCCATGCAAGGTTCCGCCCGTGGATCGCACGACGGCGATGAGCCTGCTGCTGTCGACCTACGTGGTCTTTACGCTGATCACCGGCGTGGAAGCGCCGCCGTGGGCGTACGGGGCATTGGTTCCACTCGCGCTCGTGATCGGCCTCAGCGAGTGGGCGACGCGCCATCTGCGCGAGGACCATCCTTCGTTGCGGGTCGCGTTGCGGGTGGGCGCCGTGAGCGCGGCGCTGTTCGTGCTCAGCCTGATCTTCATCGAATGGCGGGTGGGGTTTGTGTTCGCCCTCGGCTCGGCAGCGCTGACCGGGGTGATGGGCTTTCGCTCGGTGAGCCTCGCGCCTGCGGCTCCCGGCATGGTCTCGCGGCTGCACGAACGGCGCAGCTACCTGCTGGCTCACGGCCTGGTCTTGCTCGCCTTCGCGGCAGCACTCTACTCGCGCTTGAGCGAACCGTTCGCAGGCTTGTCGCGCGAAGAGATGCGGCTGCTCTCGGAGAACCTCGCCTCGGCGGCGGGGCTGGGCATGACCGGCCTGACCATCGCTCTCGCGCTGATCGAATATGGCCGCAGACGCGCCGAACTCGGTGCGCGCGAACGACTGCGCGCGCTCTCACTCCTGGGCATGACGCTGTTCGGCGTGGCGGTCGCGCTCGGCCTCCTGCGCCTGTGGAACCCGGTGTACGTCTTCTTACTGACGTCGGTCTTGGTTTCGCTCTTCGCCTGCCATGCGTCGACAGCGAAAGAGGCGGACACGCTCGGCCGCGGTGCGCTGACCGTGACCACCTTCGCGACCACCGGCATCTTGCCGACGGTGGTGCTCGCCTACTTCGCCAAACAACAGCCGAGCTTCGCTGCATTGTGCGTGGCAGCAAGCGCGCTCGCGGCCGCCCTTGCAGCGCGCTTCGCACCGGCGCTGCGCGACCGCGTGTTCCCGCACAGCGAGCCGTGGATGGAGCCCTTCGCGATCGCGCGGCGGGCTGCGATCCAAACCGAGCCGGATGCTGCGCTCGCTGGGGCTCTGGTCGAGCTCTCTTCTCTCTCCCATCGCCGGCTCGAATCCCCGTGCATCTTCCGCTTCGATCCGCCCTCGGTCACGCTCGTCGACCTCGCCGGTTACGTGCGCACCGAGAGTGCGGCCATCCCGAATTCGATCACCGACATCGCGAAGGAGGAGACGCAGGCTGTGTTGACGGTCGAGGCGCTCGACGCCGTGGCCGTACGCAGGCCGGAGACGCGCGCGGTCGCGGCCTGGATGAGCGACCGCAAGCTGCGCGCGGTCGCCTTGGCCTTCGAGGGGGATACCGCGGTCGGTATGTTGGGCCTGCCGCTCGGAGACCGCCAAGACCCGCTGGCGCTGTCGGAGGTGCGGGCGCTGGCCGAGCTGACGCAGCTCTTGGGCGGCCACATCGCGACAAGCTCGCAGATTGCCCGTTCGGTCGCGCGCGAGGCCGCGCACCGCGCCAGCGAAGAGACGGCGACCAAGGAGCTAGCGGCCGTTCAGGTCGAGCTCGAGGGTGCGCGTGACCGCTCCGAAGCGTTCGTGCGAGCGTTGGCTGCGCGCGCCTCGATCGCCGCGTATTCGCCGACCATGCGGCTCGCGCTGGAGGCGATCGATCGCGTGGGTGCGAGCGGCGCGCCGCTGACCTTGCTCGACGCGCACGGCACCGATCCCCTACCCTTCGCTGCGCGTTATCACCTCGCCTCGGAGCGGCGCAGTCACCAGCTGCTGGTCTTCGACGGGCGCGACAGTACGCTGGCCGACCTGAGCTTGTGGCGTGACCCTACCGCCTCGCCGTTGCTCACCGCGAAAGGTGGCACGTTGCTGCTGGTGGACGCGCATCAGTTGCCCAAGCTGGTGCAGGCCTACATTTCGGCGGCGCTGCCCGCGGCGACCAACCTTTGTGTGGTTTTGCCCCGCACCGTCGACGTGCTGATGGCCGAAGATCGGCTGGAGGAGCGTTTTGCCGACTTCTTGGGCGAGCAGACGGTGGCCTTGCCGCGCTTGGCCGCGCGTCCGGAGGATCTGCGCGCCCTGGCGTTGCACCATCTCACTCGCATCGGGCTACGCGAGCGCAAAAAGCCAATCGGCATCGACGCTTCGGCGCTCGAGTGGCTGCTCGAACATGACTGGCCTGGCAACGAGACCGAGTTCGAATCGGTGCTGATCCGCGCGGCGCTCGCGATGGAGCGCTCGAGCGAGGTGCTCACCCGACAAGACCTCCTGCGCGGCGGCTTCACTCGCCGCTGACAAGCTTGCACGCGCCTGGTAGTGATTTGAGCATGCGCGGTTCTCGATTGAGCTTCGGTCTCGTTGTTTTGGCCGCTTGCGGGGATCCGGAGGTGATAACGCCGCCCACCGGCGGTGGCGGGGAGGCGGGGGCCAATACCGGTGGAGCGGGGGGCTCCGGAGGTAGCGGCGCAGGGTTCGCAAGCGGCGGTGGAGGCTCCACCTCCAACGTGATGCCCGACCCTTGTGACGGCGTCAGCTGCGACCCCGGCCTTACCTGCGAAGACGGCGACTGCGTGCTGGTTACCTGCGCCGAGGCGAACTGCGGTGCAACCGAGGAGTGCGTGCTGCAAGCGAACGGCGGGGCCGTGTGCGTCGACATTTCCTGCAGCGACGATGTCGAATGCCCAGCCGAGCGCTATTGCAACGGCACTATTTGCGTCGATGACGAGTGCGTCGCTGGCAGCACCTCCTGCGTCGGCGACGAGCTGTTCGAGTGCGCGCAGAACGGCAGCGGCACCAGCAGCCAGTTCACCTGCGGTAGCACCGCCTACTTCGACAGCAACTGCGTCGACGACGGGAACGGCAACGCCTACTGTGGCTGCTTTGACGATTGGGACTGTCCGGCCTTCACGCAGTGTGATGCGGGCCAGTGCGCCGGCACCGGACTCGCTCCCACCTGCCAACTTCCTCCGCTCGCGCTGACGAACCCCGCGCCGGAGATCGTGTGGGGCGGGACGAGCGAACAACAACGCGCAGCCCTTGGTAGCCCGCATGAGCTCTCGTCCCAGGTGGTGATGACCCCAGTCGTCGCCAACCTCGACGACGACAACGGGGATGGACTGGTCAACGAACGCGACTTCCCGGAGATCATCTTTCAAACCTTCTGCAACCAAGAGATCTCGAGCAACGGCATCCTGCGCGCCATTCACGGTGGAGGGCCGGCCAAAGGCGAAGACTTCTTCTCGGTGTGCGGCAGTTCGACCTGGCGCGAAGGAGACCCGCTGCCCAGCGATTGCGCCGTGGGCGCAGCCACCTGCACGGCGGCTACGCTCAACTCGACGGCGGCCATTGCCGTCGGTGATATCGACGGCGACGGCTTGCCCGAGATCGTCGGTATCTCCGAGGATCGCGGCCTGCAGATCTTCCGCAACGACGGCACGCTCGCGCTCACCACGGCCGGCGCGATCTGGCCGTCGACGGGCTACGCCAACCCAGCTCCAACCATCGCCAACATCGACAACGCTGGCTTCGCCGAAGTGGCGGTGGGCAGGTTCGTACTCACGTTTGCCAACGACGCGAACGGCAACTTGCTCCACGTCGACACCTTCTCGGGCAGCTTGATGAACGGCACCCAAGGGCAAGGTCCGGTCGTGTGCATCGCCAACCTCGTCGGGGACACCAAGCAGGAGATCGTCGCGGGCACCACAGCGTATGGCTTTCCGAGCGCGCCCGCCGGTGCGACCAATCGCTCCGATTGCGCGATGTTTCCGCCGCAAAACGCCGAGGAGACAGCCTTCTGCAACGGCAGTCTGCTGGTGGCCTGGGATGGCCAAACGGTCAACACCGCGGCGGTGTTACCCAGCACGAGGCGCGACGGCTTCTGCTCGATCGCCGACGTGCTCGGGGCGGACACGATGATGCCAACCGGTCCTGCCAACCCGCTGGATGGTGCACCGGAGGTGGTGTTGATCAACGAGGGTTACTTGTTGATCTTGAACGGCGCGACGGGCGCGCTGCGTCAGAGCACCTCGATCGGCGCCGGGACCGACGGCGGAGCGCCCAACATCGATGACTTCGACGGGGACGGCTTCCCCGAGGTTGGGAGCGCCTTTGGTACGCGCTACGAAGTGCTCGATCTGCAGGCGCCAAGCCCCAACTGCCCCGCTTGGCCCAACGTGCTCTCCGATGCGACGAGCCTCAGCGGTCCACAGACCAACCCGCCGCGCACGCCCCCAGCGGTCGCGTGCACACAAGACGCGGACTGCCAAGCTGTCGACGCAGGCACCGTGTGCAACGAAATCACGCAGAGCTGCGTTTGTTTGCACAACGGCTGGAAGCGCGGGACGGAGGACGACTCGAGCCGGGTCACCGGCAGCAGCGTGTTCGACTTCAACGGCGATGGCGGCGCCGAGGTCATCTACAACGACGAGTGCTACTTCCGCTTGTATGACGGGCTAACGGCCAGCGTGTTGTTCAAAGAGGCCAGCGAGAGTCGGACCCGCATCGAGTACCCGATCGTCGCCGACGTCGACAATGACGGCAACGGCGAGATCGTCTTCGCGACCTCCAATGAATCCGGCTTCTGCTCCGAGGGCGGGAGCTTCAATTACAACAACGGCATCGAGGTCTGGGGGGACCCCAGCGACTCGTGGGTCAGCGCGCGACGCATTTGGAACGAGCACGCCTATCACGTGACCAACGTCTCTGAGAGCGGCGCTGTTCCGCCCATCGAGCCGGAGAGCTGGCTCCCGTGGAATGGGCGGCTTTACAACACCTATCGCTCCAACCCACGCTCGCTTGGGGTCGCGCCCGATCTGGTGATTTCAGCGGTGCAGTTCAGCTCACCGGGAGCCGCTTGCGGCATGTTGACCGACGAGCTGACGATCACCTTCCAGGTCGACAACCAGGGTGATCTGCGCGTTGGCCCGGGCATCGTGATCGGCTTCGAGGGGCTTTGGAACGGCTTCGGCAGCGAGACGCTCAACGCCGACGCCGTGCCGACCCTGCTCACCCTGACGCTGCAAAATAGCCTCGAGCCCGGCGAATCGGTGATCCTCACCGTCGCCTACGACGCGACCTTCAACACGCCGATGATGCTCCCGGATGAGATCACCGTGGTCGCAGACGTGGGCAACCTGGCCAACGAATGCAACGAGCTCAACAATGAGCTGAGCGAGCCGGTCGACAGCGGTGACATGCAGGCCGACCTGCGGATCGAGGTGACGAGCGTGGCCAATGATTGCCCGCCCGACGTGGACGCGACGGTCTTCAACGATGGCAGCCTGGAGGCGTCCAACGTAGTCGTGCGCTTCTACAGCGGAGACCCGAACCAGGGCGGGACGCCGATCCAAGAGTTCACCATCGCTGGTCCCATCCCCGCGGGCGGCAGCGCAACGCTCAGCGAGACGCTGACCTCCTTCAACGGCTCGGCGTTGAACGCGACGATCTTTGCGATCGTCGATCCCGACAACGCGATCGAGGAGTGCAACGACGGAAACAACAAGGACGCAGGCGACCAAACCGTCTCCTGCGCGCCGCAGTGACGCAACCCGACGTTGGCCAACGCTAGGCTGAAACTCGCAGCGGCACCTGCTCTCGAAAGTCCACGCCGCTGCGCTCGAGCTCGACCACCACCTCCCACGTAACGTTGCTCCTGCCCGGCTTGCCGAAGGTCGGTAGGCAGCCTTCGGGAAGCACCGCCGAGCCGATGAGTTCCCGCGACTCGCCGGCTTCGAGCTGCAGCGAGATTTCGAGTAGGAGGGGCAATGTCAGATTGGGGGCGCTTTCAACGGCGCTGCTTTTGCCCTTCCGGACCCACACGGATTCGGTGCAAACCAAGTTGACTTTGGCCACCCGGAGTTCGAGGCGACGAGGCGGCCGGAGCTGCAGCGAGACCTGCACCGTCTGGCCGCGCAAGGCCTCGGCGGGTGAGACGGTGATGATCACGGGGCCGATCGCCGACTGCGCGATGCGATTGCGGAGCGCGCGCCAACTGAACACGAACGCCCCCACCGTCAGCATCACGACCAGCGCTACCACCGGCGGAAAGAAGTCGGTTCTGAGCAGCAGCTGGTAACCGCCAATCGGTGGAACGAGCAGCAGCAACCAGCGCAGCGGGTTCGAGGGCACTTTGCTGACGACCAGCTCCGATCCCGGAGCATGGGTTGGTTTGAGCGCTCCGCGATAGCCGCTGCCGAGCGGCATGCGAGCCGGCGCCACGACCGTGAACTCGCAGGCGCACTTCGGATTCTTGGCCCAATCGATGATCAGCTCGGCGCGCACCTCCCAGCGCACGCCAAAGAGCTCACCGCCAAACGATATCGGACCCTCGGGGACGACGAGCTCAAAGCCAAAGTCACGAACTTCTTCCGGCGCAAGTTCGAAGCCTGGGATGCGAAAGAAGGAGCCCTCCCCCAAGGTGACCTCACCTCGACCAAAGGTGGTCCACGCCAGGTGTACGAGCGCGTGTGTCACCTCGAGCTGCTCGAGAGCGGCAACGCTCAGGCGGCCGCGCAAGCGATCGCCCGCGCGATAAGGGCCTTGGGAGTCGAGTTCGATCGAGAGATTGCTGGCCACGCGCACAAGCAGACCGGCTCGACTCGTTGAAGGCAAGCTAGCAGCGGCGCCTAGGCAGACCAAGGCAAGCGCCTCGGTCCCGGCGACGAGGAGTGAAGGCTCGGTCGGTCGCTGTGTCTCAGAGCGTCGAGCAGCTGGGCGTGGCGCCGAAGTCGGCCGGGAGGTCGGCGGCGACGTCGCGCTGCTCGCACGGCTCGTCCTCGCTCCAGGCGGGCCACTCGGACTCGCGGCCGATCGCCTTCGCGTGGTTCGCCCACAGCGCGTAGCCGTCTTCGCGAGCCTTGAACACCGTCGGTTCGCGACATTCTCCGGCAGCCTCGGCCTCCTCACGCTCGACCTTCGCGAGGTCGAGGACGATCTCAGCCATCGCCGCGGTGGTGCTGTTCCAGCAGCAGGTCTTGGACTCCTCGTAAACGAGCGGCGCGAACACGTAGTCGGACTCGGTGCGCAGCTCGGCGTCGAGGTCCGCGGGCGTTACCCCGAGCTTGCCCGAGAGTTCGTAAAGGTCGGCGAAGGCGTTCTCGCGGTTGGTGCGGGCCGAGCAGCTCGCAGGGTGCTCGAGCAGATGGGCGCGCGCGCCCTCGATCACCGAGACCAGCGCCGCCTTCGCTTCTTCGGGTGAGCCGGTGATGAGGAGCTCGTCGAAGCGCGTGGGGCGCGCTGCGATCGCCGCGGTGTTGCTGTCGGGGATGTAGGCGTCAAGGCTGCCTTGCGGCACCACGTTGACCCAGCGGCCTCCTTTGATGATCGGGGTCCGAAAGCGGCGAATCCCGCCGCCGAGCTTGGCGTACTCGCTGCCATCGGAGGCCGTGCCCTCGCCGCCGGTCTCTTTCATGGTGAAGTAGCGTCGTGCGCTGAGCGCGTCCTCGTAACGCGGTTGGCGACGCGGCATCGAGCCCGTCGCGACCTCGATCGCGAGCTTGCCTTCGAGCGGTTCGCTTACGCGCAGCACCGGGATGGTGTGGCCGATGCCGATCTTCTGCCAACGCTCGAGTACGACGTCTCCAGCGCGAGCCGACTCGGGCTCCACGTGGAACATGTTCGAGCCGTCGGCCAGGTTCACGCTCCCGTAGAAGAGCAAGAGCATGCGCATGAAGTGGCCGGTGCGCTTGTTGAGGAACAGCTCGTCGAAGTAGGCGCCAGCGCCCAAAGGCTGGCCCGCCGCGTCGGTGAGAAATGAAACGGCGTCGTCCGTGCCGAGGCGGCGCGATCGAAGCACTGCGTCGCTCGGCCAGGCGTCGCCGACCTTCCACGACTTCTCGTAGTCAGCGTACTTCTTCTTGAAGGCCGGGAAGTTGCCGACGTTGTTGCCGCTCGCGTCGACGAAGCCCATGTGACCGGCGTAGAGCGTCTTCTTCGACGCCGAGTCCCAGCCGCGGATAAAGAACGGCAGCTTGTACCAAGAGGCGAACGTTGCCCGCATCATCAGCGCGACCTCGGCGCACTCGAGCGTGGGGCCTGGGAGCTTCTTGCCGCCGAACGGCGTGGTGATGGTGATGGTCTGCCCCCAGCCCGAGGCGCTCGGCATCAGCTCCATCGTCTCGATCCAGCGGGCGTACTTCTCTTCCCACGACAGCCCGCTGTCTGCCTCCCAGGAGATCCCTGCGAGCTTGGCGCTGGGGGTCATTCGATCCTCCCATGCGTTCTCGACGGACCACACCTCGGTCGGAGCGCCTTTGCGCACGAGGGGACCTGAAGCCTCGGCCGCGTACGAGATGTCGGAGTTTTCGTCGCCTGCGAGTGGATCCTGCGTGATGCACCCCGCGAGAACCGTCGATGCGACGAGGAGCAGCAGCAGCAGCGGCTTGAGCATGGCGGCGCACTAAGCAGGAACTATGCCGCCATTGGAGAGGGTCCATGATGTGCACGACTTGGACATTGAGTGCAGCGGGCCGAGACCACCGACCTTGCCCTCACGCGACGACGATCACCGATTTACCGCGCACCCGCTGCGTCCCTTGCAGCCTCAACGCCTCGGCCGTTTGTTCGAGAGCGAACCTCCGCTCGATCAGCGGCCGCACCGAACCGAGCTCGACCATACGTGCCACCTCCGCGAGGTCGTCAGGGTTGGGCTTGGCGGCAAGCACGCGGATGCGGCGGTCGAACCACGAGGCCACGAACGACTTGGCCAACCAGCGCAGCCGCCCCACCGAACAGACGTAAACGCCCGTCGGCGCGAGCAGACGCAAGCAGGCCCGCAGCGGCCGACTCCCAGCCAAATCGAAGAGCACGTCCACCGGCCGCTCAAGCTCTGTGAAGTCCTGCTGCTGGTAGTCAACCACCTGCGTCGCACCGAGCGAACGCACCAACTCGACGTTGTTGCCACTGCACACTGCCGTGACCTCCGCTCCCATCGCCCGCGCGATCTGCACCGCGAAGGAGCCGACTCCACCGGAAGCGCCGTTCACCAGTACGTGTTGCCCAGTGCGCAGCTTGCCGCAATCACGCAGCCCCTGCAGCGCCGTGACCGCAGCGATCGGCAGCGCCGCGGCTTGTTCGAAAGCAACGCCCTTGGGCTTGTGAGCCAACCGAGCCTCCGGCGCACAAACCCACTCGGCGTAGGCTCCGCTGACCTCGCCGAACACTTCGTCCCCCGGCTGAAAACGACGGACGCCCTCCCCCACCTCGCTCACCACGCCAGCGACGTCCATGCCGGGGACCGGCTGTCGTGGCCGCAAAAAGCCGAAGAAGGCGCGGGTCAAGTAGGGACGCCCGAGCAGGCCGATCCAATCGGCCCAGTTGACCGAACAAGCCCGTACGCGCACCATCACGTGACCGGGAGCGAGGCTGGGTTTTGCGACCTCAGCGAGCCGCAAGACCGAGGGCGGACCATAGGCCGTCTGCAGAATGGCTTTCATACGAGCGAGCATGAGCGTGCTCCTGCGCATGGCCAACCAACGAATTCGCCCAGCGCGTGTGCAGCCATGCACGCGCGCGCCTCCACGCGCTGCATCGGCCGACGGGACGGCACGCATCAAAGTGACAACAGCGCCCATCGAATCGATGCGGCGCCACGCGCTGCGAGGGCGCTTTGCCGCGGCTTTTTGTACCGCCCGCGAGCGAGCGCGCGCTTGGTCCGAGCATTGCGTTGGGCCAAGCATGCTGGAGCAACTCATCCCCGTTCCCCGCAAGGTCGAAACAGATAGCGTCGATCTGGCGGCGCCCCCGGATCTCGTATGGGCCTACGTCCGCCACGCTGATCTCGGCGACTCGCCGCTGACGCGCGCGCTGTTCGCCTTGCGAACGCTGCCCTCGCCGCACGACCCCGCTGCGCCTGCAACCACGCTGAGCATCGACCAGTTGCACTCGAGCTCGACCCACCCGGGCTTCCAGCTGCTCGGCGAAGACCCCGGGCGCGAACTGACCGTGGGTGCGATCGGCAGAGTTTGGCAGCTCGACATTCCGTTCGAACACGTCGCAAACGCCGAAGCTTACGTGCGCTTCGCTCGCCCCGGCTGGATCAAGGTCGCCTGGTCCATTCGACTGGAGCCGCTCGGTCAAGCTGCAACCAGGCTCCGTTTCGAGCTCCGCGTCGACGCAACCGACGAGGTCGCCTGGCGGTTGTTCGCGCGCTACTGGCTGCTGATCGGCCCGGCCTCTCACTTCCTTCGAGCGATGCTGCTACGCCGTTTGCGGCAGCACTTTGGCAGCCCCGAAGAGCGCGAAGAAGCCCGTACCTTGGCCGGCGATGAACGCCTCCTCGACCACGGTTGCCAGCTGACCCACGGCATCACCATGAAGGCGACGCCCGAGCAGATCTGGCCCTGGCTGTTGCAGATGGGCTGCCGGCGTGGAGGCTTCTACGCCATCGACGTGCTCGACAACGGAGGCAAAGCGTCGGCGCGCGAGCTGCACCCCGAGCTACAGAATGTGATCGTTGGCGACATCATTCCGGCCACCCCCAACGGCGCCGACGGATTTGAAGTGCTGGCGATCGATCCCGAGCGGGCGCTCATCCTTGGGGGCCTCTTCGATCTGGGCGCCGACAAGCAGCTTCGCTTCGGCAGCACGCGGCCGGAGCGCTTTTGGCAGATCACCTGGGCCTTCGTACTCGAGCCGCTCAGCCGCAGCGAAACGCGACTCCACGTGCGTGCTCGCGCCGCCTTCAGCCCGCGCGAGCGGCTGCGGCTGGCCTGGATGCGCCCCATTCATGCGTTGATGCAAACCACGCAACTCCGCCACCTCGCGGCCCGAGCCGAAGGCCGACTGCCACGCGATACGGCCTTGGATGTGGCCGCCGGCGTGGCTGGGGCTGCGATCATGACCCTCGCTTGGTTGACGCCCTTCCTGCGGCCCTTGCGCAACCACTGGGGTCTCAGCGAGCAAGAAGCGAGCTCCCCGCGGCCGGGCGATGAGTGCGTGCCGGAACCGCGCTGGTCGTGGACGCACGCCCTGGACGTCGACGCCACGGCCGACGAACTCTGGCCATGGATCGCGCAGATTGGCTCGGACCGCGCTGGCTTCTACAGCTACCAATGGCTGGAGAACTTGGCGCAGTGCAACGTGCGTAACGCCGAGACCATCCACCCCGAGTGGGCGCATAAAGTCGGCGACGACCTCTTGCTTCACCCCGCGATGCCGCCGCTTCGGGTGGTGACAGTCGAGCCGGCGCGCAGCCTCGTGGCCGTTGCGC
>CAITIQ010000196.1 GCA_903892415.1 uncultured delta proteobacterium
GCAGGCACCGCGTCCGAAGGCGTCGCCGCCGCGCGATGAAGACACCCTGTTGGCGGAGCGCGCGGCGAGGTTGCTCGCGGACCTAATCGCGAGCGGTGCTTTGGAGACGACCCGGGGATTTCCTCTGCAGACCGTCGCGCTCTCGGTCGCTGCTGCTTGGCGTCGGCCAGCGCGGGTCCTCGCGTTGCTCGAGGACCGTGAGGACGTTGTCGAGCTCTTCCTCTCCGAAGAGGAGCTCGTGGAGGCGATGGCTAGGGTGAGGTGAGCCGCGTTTCAGCTCATTGTGCGTGCCTCGCAGCCCTGCTCACGGTACGGACGCGGCATGAGTGACGATCGCTCGAACGAGATCAATGCGGTGCATCGTGGAACCTGGGCCGGAGGCCTCGGCCTGGAGGTCACCTCGGCGACGCGCGACGGCGTCACCGGCACCGTGCTCGTGACTCCCGCTCACTGTCAGCCGCAAGGCATCGTGCATGGCGGCGTTTACGCGTCGATCGTCGAGTCCCTCGCCTCGGTGGGGGCTGCGTTGGACGCGATGACGAATGGCTGCAGCATCGTGGGTCTCGAGAACCAGACCTCCTTCGTTCGTGCGGTGCGTGGCGGCACGCTGCACGGCCGCGCGACGCCGGTCACGCGTGGGCGACGCACCCAGCTGTGGGATGTCGTGATCCTGGATGACGCGCAGAAGGTCGCCGCGACAGGCCGGGTGCGGCTCTTGGTGTTGGATGCTTCGTCCGACGTCGCGGGCGAGAAGCTCGCGAAGCCCTCGCTCGGGTGAGTTGCGCTCCTCTATCGCGCACGCCCACGACACCGCGCTACCATGGTCTTTGAATGAAGGCCGGGTTGAAGGTGACCCCCAACGTCCAGCTGCGTGAGCTACTCGGGCAGGGGGCGATGGGGAGCGTCTGGCGTGCAGACCAGCTCGCGCTCGATACCGAGGTCGTGGTCAAGTTCATCCTCCCGCAGCAACACGGTGGCGGTCACGCCGACGCTGTGAAGCGTTTCCGTCGCGAGGCGAGCACCGCCGCCAAGCTCTCGAGTCCCCACGTGGTTAGGGTCTTCGACTTCGGTTTGCTCGAGGAGACGACCCCATTCATCGTGATGGAGCTGCTCAAAGGCGAGACGCTCGCGGAGCGACTCCAGAGGAAACGTCGCCTCACCCCGGCGCAGACGGTTCACGTCGTCGACCAGGTGGCGAAGGTACTCACGGAGGCTCACTCCCTGAGCATCATTCACCGGGACATCAAACCGGCGAACCTGTTCCTTGTGGGCAGCGTTGATTCAGCTGCAGACATCTTTGTGAAGGTGCTCGACTTCGGGGTTGCGAAGACGCTCGTGACCGCGGCCGAGACCTCGATCACAGCCACCGGCGCCATCATCGGGACGCCGGCCTACATGAGCCCGGAGCAGCTGCGTGGGGAGAAGAAGACCGATCAGCAAGCGGATCTTTGGGCGCTTTCTGCGGTTGCCTACGAGTGCATCACCGGCAGCCTGCCGTTCGCCGGAGACACGCTGGGCGAGCTGATCCTCACCATCCACAACAGCCACGCTACAGCGCCAAGTCAGAAGGTGAGCGGACTGCCCGCGGAGCTCGACGCGTTCTTTGCGCGGGCCTTGAATCGAAGCCGTGAAGAGCGTTTTGGCTCGGCGTTGGAGCTCGCGACCGCCTGCAAGCAGGCGCTCTCCGGCGCGCTGGTCGACGACGAGCCGCCGAGCACAGAGTTGGCACCAGGCTCTCCAGGGCGGAGCGCGTTGGATCTCGCCGACACCGAGAGCGCTAGCTTTCCGCCGCCTGCCGATGATGTCGGCGCGCTCTCCACCGTGGCTGTCGGCTCGGGCAGCGGAAATCACGGCACGATCCGCAGTGAGTCCGCGGGGCGCTCGACCGAGAACGTTGCCTCGGACGCGGCCATGACCGCAACCATCGCGGGAACATTGGCGGGCGCTACCGGGGCTCCTCCACCCCCACGGAAGAGCTCGAGAGCCGTCGTGGCGATCGGCGTCGCGGCTGCCGTTGGCAGCCTCGCGTGGTTCGCTCTTTCGCCCGAGCGCCCCGCGCGGCAAGCCGCGACGTCGCAGGTCGAAGCCGCTCCATCAGCGGATGAGCGAGCGAGCGTCGCGAGCGCGCCTGTCGTGCCCTCGCTATCGACGTCGCCCGAGAGATCCACTTCCAACCAGGCCCTTGTAGCGGTGCCGACAACCTCGCCGAGCGCGACGACAACAACGCCGACAAGTACGGAGA
>CAITIQ010000197.1 GCA_903892415.1 uncultured delta proteobacterium
CCCCGTCCGGCGCGAGCCGGCGGGGGCTTCGTCATTCCGAGGGGTGTTAATACGCAGATGACCAATCCGATGAGAAATCAACGGGTTAGTTCATTTCAGATGCGCGCCGCGCGAGAATCGTAACGCCCCCCTCGCAGCATAGGGGGCGTCCCTGCGAGCTGCTGACCTGAGGTCGTCGTTAAGCTTCGGCTGAGCCGATTCCGCTGACCCTGGAGTGCATGGACCTGCACAAGTAGATGGGCGTCAAAAATGACGGGCCCTCTTTCCCATCACGACGTACTCGTTAAAGCACACCTTTGGGCGCGCAGCGGACCGGGCGGGGCTGTACGACCTTCAGTTCCACAACACCCGGCGCGAGGCAGTCAGCGCGCTCGCTGAGGCGAACGTCCCGACCGAGCACCTGATGGTGTTCACCGGGCACACCCGAAGCGATGTGCTTGAGAAGCACTACCGCAAGCCTGGCGCTAGCGTGATTGCGGCAATGTCCCGCAGAGGATTGGTTCCTGTCGCCGTGGGCAACACGCCTGTGAGCGAAACTCCCCCCAACTTCCTTGCGGCTGAAAAAGGAAAGGCCACGCTCAGCGTGGCCTTGAATCACTTGCGGCAAGACGGTCACAAACCTGCTTGCTTCTCCGTCATCTCCGCGAAGCGGCCAGTGCGGTATCGCTCCTCTTTCTCGGCTTCGGTCATCCGCGGTGTGGGCTCCAGCGTACGGACATCCGCCCCGATTTGACGCTTTCTGGCGAGCACGGCTGCCCTGACTTCCGCGCGGCGGCCAAGGTGCAACTTGTCGGCAAAAAACTGGACGAGCATTACATCAACTCCTTTTCGGAGAGGTATTTGGTTAGAGTGTACCACGAGCGGCTACCAGAACGCAAGTCGAATGTCAACTCGCACCCATCTCCGTTCTGTTTCCACCATTCAGGGTCGTTGTCGATGATGTCTAGCAACTCTGTACAGCCCGACAATTTCGGGTGGTCCTTGATGAGCGCCAACGTGCTTGCATGCAGAGGGGCGTTGAAGCCAAAGCGCGCCCATGAGTGATAGCCGTTGAACTCTCTAGTCCACTGGTGCTTGTACCCCGCTCCTCCCGCAGCCAATAGGTCGATTCGCTGGAACCGAGCTCTACTAGCAGCTTGAGCGGCCCGGAAGAACGCAACCGCCCCAAAGCCTTTACCCGCCTGCGTGCTGAAGAGAACCCAGTCAAAGTACAGAAACGGTTCTCCGTCGCTCCCAATACGAATCTCAACGACATTTCGGCCACCCGGTTCCATGTGTTCGGGGTGCGACCCTGTTATGACGAAAGCCTGCTTGCGCTGCTCCACGACCACACGGCCGTTCGCAGGACACATAACGATGGTTTGCAGCATCCAGTCATCAAGCCAGCGTTCGCCCACGAGCGGACGAGCACCCGGCTTAACTTTCACGACGGCGGGCCCCCTAAAGCTCCTATCCCACTTAGTTCGTTGGCCTGGCAAGTTCCATCCGATATAGCGGATTGCTGTCTCTGATACGGTTCTCATTCGCTAACTGAAGAGTTGTCCTTACAAGTTTAGCGAACAGTCTGTCGAAGAGCGGTCCAACAACGAAGTTCCTCACAAATCGGCCAAGACAGAAGCTCTTCACAGACACATCCCTATCGAGCACCTGATGGCGTTCACCGGGCACACTCGAAGCGACGTGCTGGAGAAGCACTACCGCAAGCCGGACGCGAGCGTGATTGCGGCGACCGTCTCGCAGAAGATTGGCGCCGGTCGGCAGCGAGGTCCATAGAGAGCTAGCTCCTTCCGGATACGTAGTCCGAAGCAATCGCTCTCGCTCCTCGGGCTGCGTCACGAGGCTGGCCCCGCTTTCGGGTGAGCCTGCGCCGAGTACTCGTCTATTGCATGCGCATACGCCGGCGAGCGCCAGCCAACCCTCGGTATGCTCCAATCTGGCCAATGAGGCCGAAACCGATGAGCAGTTTGGGAAGTCAATTCAGAGGCGGAAAGGCAATGAGCGGTTTGCACTTGGCTTCTCCTTTCCCGCATTCGAATCATCCGCGCCGGGCCCCTCACGTGCCCGGAGAGCCTCTCGCTGCGCGAGACCTCCAGATTGAAGAGGTATTGGACGCCCACTCGGGTGAGTTCGTCTCGGCGAGAGAAGTGCTGGGCACCGACCGATACGACCTTCAGCAACTGCGCATGGAAAGCAAGGGGAGTCCTCTGGACCGTCCGCGCTTTCGATGCCCATTGTGCGGCGGAGCACTGTTCATCGCGTGTGCGAGAGCTGAAACGCGCTTTCACTTCAAGCATCGACATGAGAATGGCAATTGTCCGGTTTCCACCCGTGGGACATTGAGCCAAGAGGAGATTCGAGCCCTCAAGTACAACGGTGCCAAGGAGAGCGAGAAGCACCGGCAGATGAAGGCGTGGCTTGTCGAGGCGCTGCATGCGGACGGGAGGTTCTCAGCCGTCGAAGTGGAGCAGACCTGGAATAGCACGCTGACAAAGGACCGGCGTCGGCCAGACGTGCAGGCTGTATTCCAGGGCGTGCGGATTGCGTTCGAAGTGCAGTTGTCGACGACGTTCTTGGACGTCATCGCTGCGCGTCGCAATTTCTACCTTGCTGAAGGCGGCTTGCTCTTCTGGGTCTTCGCGAAGTTCGACATGGCGAACTTGAGGATGACCGAAGAGGACGTTCTCTACAGCAACAACATGAACGCCTTTGTTTTTAACGAGAAGCTTGCTGCGCTCTCGAAGCAACGAAGCCGGCTCCACTTCGGGTGCTACTGGGCGGAGCCTGAGCCGGACGGCGAGCCCGGACCGTTGAAGAAGAGCTTGGTGTCGTTCGACCAACTCACACAGGACACTCGTCGACAGCGTGTGTTCTTCTACGACTTCGAAGAGGCTAGGGAGAGTCCACGACGGGAACTCCGAGCCGAGATTGAATTCTGGTTTAGGCTCGCCTCGGCTTATTACCAGCCAGGGGGCAAAGCCAAGTGGAACGCTTTTGTCCGCCGACTCCGCGCAATGCGCGTCGATGTCCCGGAGTCCTTCGAGATGGTCGATTTGGCGTTTATCTCTGCTCTGTACTCGGTGAAGAACGGTCAGCCCTGGGGCTTTCGGCACAAGAAGCTCGTTCAGGTAGTGCACAACGCGATGAACGCTCCAAGGCAGGTCCTTTGGACGTTGCACGCCCTCGACAAGCACAACCGTACCGCGCAGGTCCATGCCGAAGGCACCCCTGGGAAACTCGCGGCAAAGCTGATTCGCATCCAAAAAGAGCGCGCCAGTGTCCCCGAACACTTTGAGCCCCCTGCGAGCCATCGCGTGCTCATTGAGTTCTTGTTCCCGGAGCTTGCACCACTGCCTGCAGGCTGGCCGTGAGTCGCTCGACTGCAACTGTCGCTTGAATCAGGTGCGGTGAGCGTCTGGTTGTGGAAGCGCCCGGGCCCACTGCAGGGCTTCGTCAAGGTCGAGGTAGAGGCTGGCGTAAGCCTTCCGAAGTAGGCCGTCCGGCAGGGCCCAGCCCCACTTCTCCCGTTGAAGGTTCTGGACGTCGGCCAGTAGCACATCAAGCGGCGGCGTGTCGTCGACGGCTGCGTCGTAGAGCACGTCCACAATTTCCTCAATGGTGTGTTGCCCCTTTCGAACATCCACCCCAGGTCCGCCGGCGGCAGCCGCGAGGCCGCGGCGCTGAAACAGGCAGGCGAGCGCCTCGTTGGCGGCGTCGCCTAGCCAGGTCAGCAAAAGCACTTCGCTTCCTTGGTCTATTGCGAACCTGTCCGCCAGGCCGCGTATCGCGTAGTTCGCCCGGGCTTCGGCCAAGAAGCGCTTGGCGACATCGTCGAGGTATGGAGGCACCTCGCTAGCTTCGAGGACCTCCCGCATACGCTGACGCACCCGCGTGTGCGTACGGCCCGCGCCGCCCGAGAACAGGGGCGGAGCACCTCCACCCGAGCGAACCACGAAGATGGTTTTCTGCGGCTCGTCGATGTCTTCGACGAGCCAAGTCTTGCCTGCGAAGAGGATGCGTTGGCCGACCGTGAGCATCTGGGAGACCGGCAAAGTACCGAGTGTGTGCCCCCCGGCCACGATGCGAAACTCTTCGTCAGCGGCGAACGCTGAGTAGAAGCTGTAGTGGTTGACGAACGTCTCGCCTACGCGACCGTGCAGCAGCACGCCACTCGAGTCTTGCGTCAAAAGCTCCTTTTTCCCGAGGTGTCGAGTGAGCTCAACGAACTCGTCCTTCGAGACGCCGGCAAACGGGGTCGCAGACCCGCACAGCAGCGTATACAGCTGGCCGATGGTTGCGCCACCGTTCTGCGCGATGAACGACAGCATCTGCTGGACCAAGGTCGAGAGGTGGGCACCCGTCGACATCGGGGGCTCGAACCAACCCTCGAGCAGCAGCGAAATCATCGCGGCCATCCGCACGGTCCCTAGCCGCAGCTCGTTGTCGAGCGAAGCCTTATCACCAATGGCGTCCTCGACGCAGTAGCCGCGCAAGATGGCGGGCTCTCCCTTACGCCGGCCTGAGCGGCCGAGGCGCTGCCGGAGGCTGGCGACGGATGGCGGCGGCCCCACTTGGGCAACGCTCTTGACCGCGCCGATGTCGATGCCGAGCTCCAAGGTGTTCGTGCAGATTGCTGTTGCGGGCCGCTCCTTTTGCATTAACGCGGCCTCGGTCTCGGACCGAATTTCCTTGGAGAGGCTGCCGTGGTGTGGCCAGAACTCGTTGGGCACCTGCTGCGACTCGCAGAGCTTGTTCAACAGGTGCGTGTACCGCTCCACCTCGCGGCGCGAGTTCGGGAAGACCAGATTGTTTGCCCCCCGCAGCACTTTGAAGAGGTGCGCAGCAATCTGCGCGGGCGTCACGGGCTCTGAGTCCTCGTCGTCCCCGTCGGCTGCACCGGCACGTACAACCAGCGGCTCCTCGTAGCCCTTGACCAGAATCTTGAGCTCATTGCCAGCCGCTTTCGACTCGACTAGGGAAACCTCGGCCCCCTTTCCGGGTCGCAAGAAGTCCGCAGCAAGGCTCATGTCACCCAGCGTCGCGGACAGTCCGATGCGCGGAACTGTGCGGTCGATGACCCGCTCGATTCGGTGCATCAACGACTGAAGTTGTTTGCCGCGCTCGGCGCCGATGAAGGCGTGGAGTTCGTCGACGACAAAGAATGTCAGCCGCTCGAATGCCGCTGCGACAGAGGAACCACGGTTGCAGAGAAGTGCTTCGAGCGACTCCGGCGTGATGAGAAGGACGCCCTGTCGTTTGGCGAGGAAGCGCGTCTTCGTTGAGGCTGAGATGTCGCCATGCCAAGGCCACACTGGCACATCGAGTTGTTCGCAAAGGCGGTCCAGCCGGCCGAACTGGTCGTTGATGAGCGCCTTCAGGGGGCTGATGTAGACGATGAGGCCTGGTGGGTCCTGCTGCAGCAAGTGCGTCAGCGCCGGCAGGAACGCCGCCTCGGTCTTGCCGGCGGCCGTGGCCGCAGCGACGATGACATCGCAGTCTGCCTTGACGATGAGCGGAATGGCCGCTTCTTGCGCGTCGCGAAGGGACTCCCAGCCCTCGGCCCAGATGAAGCGTTGAATGCGCTCATCGAGCAAGAAAAAGGAACTGGAGTCAGCCACCTAGAGCGTCACAGCTTGAACGAGGCGAACTCATCGCCGTCTTCGGCCTCGACAGCTTGGTCCCCGACGGCACCCGTGTCGGCCGCAACCTCGAGGCCACCAAGCAGGTCCTGCCATGCCACCGTCTGGTTCTGCTCGAGCACCGCGAGCAAGTTGATGAAGGCCGTGATTGTCGTTCTCGGCGTGCGGAAGTACGTGTCGCCGATGCGCTTCGAGCAGTGCTCCATGAAGCTCATGACGCCTTGGTCTGGCAGCAGGTGCTTGGCCGGGTCACCGAATGCATAGACGCTGCGAATCTTCTGCAGCAGCACATAGAAGTCTTCAGGGGTGAGGCTGGACAGCCGAATCACGGGTCCGCTGAAGTCCACCAGCCCGTTCGTCGCAAAGGTGTTCTGAGCCAGCCGGCTCTGTAGCGCCGGGTAGCTGTAGAGGCCCCGGCGGGTGTCGAGCAGGAACTCGGGTGTGCCTCCGAGCATGAAGCCCAGGCCTACGGCCGTGCCCTGCAGCGAATCGTTCAGGATGCGAAGAATCTGCTCGTAGTTGGAGTTGCGCGCCTGCGTATTCGCGAGTTTGTACAGATTGACGAGTTCATCCAGGCCCACAAGCAATCCGGAGAAGCCAGCCAGGCGAACGAAACGCCCCATCAGCTTCAACTGGTCGTAGACGGACGCATCGGCGACGATGGCTCGTACACCAAGCGCCTGTCGGGCGTCGGTCTTGGTCGAGAACTCGCCTCGCAGCCAGCGAACTGCATCTGATTTGAGCTGCTCGTTGCCTTCCTCGACGCCGCGGCAATAGGCCGCAATCACATCTGCGAAGTCATAGCCGTTCACCAGCTCGGTCAGCTGGTCGAGTTTCTGCCGCAGAACCGCTTCCGTCGCCTGGCCAGATGCCTTCGCCTCCGCCTTGGCGGTTGCGATGAACTTTTCGACGATGCCGGCCAGAGCGCCACCCTCTGGCTTCGTTCTCGTCGATAGATTGCGCATCAACTCGGCGTACAGTGACCGGGCCTGGCCTCCGCTAGCCTGCAGGCGGCGGTCAGGGTTCGGGTCGGCACTGGCGACCACGAGCTTCTTCTCCATCGCAACCGCGCGCACGAGGTTCAGGAAGAAGGTCTTGCCGGCCCCGTACTCGCCGATGACAACCCGGAAAGCCGAACCGCCGTCAGCAATCCGGTCGATGTCAGTTACGAGAGTCTCGATTTCCCGGGTACGCCCAACCTGCACCAGGTGCTGACCCATCCTCGGGACCACGCCCGCTCGCAGCGATTGGATGACCGCATCGCGGTCTTTGGCACGAATCGTGGTCATGCTTCAACTTTCTCCAGAATCTCGGCATTCACCGTCACCGGGTCTTCGCCATCGAAGAGCGGCAGGTCGTGGGTATCGAATGCAGCTTCGTTGATGCGCTCCAAGGCGCCATCGAGCATCAGGTCAAGGTCAGCGGCCACGTCCAGCAGTTCCTCGCGGCTCCACTCGGGCCGAGACAACATCATCCGGGCAAGCGCAGAGTGGGCTTCATCTAGGCCCAACAGACCCTTGGATGTCTCGGCTGTCTCGCTATCCGGCTCGACCTCGATGGGCTCGAACTCTTGTAGCGCGGCGGGCTCTTCGGTCTCGGCGAAGATGTTCGCAAGTAGTGCCGACACCTTCTCGGTGTCTTGCTGAAGCGCAGCGATGCGTGCGGGGTCCAGCTTGAAGCCCGACGCCTCTGCCTTGGCAGTGGCCGCAGGCGTCGGCTGCGCGCCCGCCGCGACGGCATGGACATCGGAGAACACTCTCTTCGAGTCGACGCCCAGTGCCTTGTAAACCTTCTCGAGCATCTTCACTTCGGTCGGCGAAACGGTGCCGTCCGACTGTGCGACCGTGGCCATGAAGGTAGCAATCGTCTCCCGGACGCCCTGGTCCAGGGGCTCGAACTTCTTCTTGAGCGTCGTCATCGACGCAGGGGCTTGCATCAGAAGCCGGAGGTGAGCTAACAGGCGGCGCGACTGGCTGGGGGTCAGGTGCTTCCAGGAGAGGATGGTCTCTCGCAGATGACCCACTTCCTTGATGCCGAACTCGCCGTCCACGGATGCCACCGCCGACGCGAGCTGCAGTGTCAGCGCGGCAGCCAGGTAAGGGCCACTTGCCCGGGATACCTTCTCGGTCGGCGGAAGCGCAAAGAGAACAACCTGTTCCTCAGGCTTGGGCGTCTTCGCGCCACTCAGAACGTCAGGCTCGAAGCCAACGTTGGCCGACTCGAGCGCGCGAGCCAGTGAAGTGGTCTTGTCCTTGGTGAATGTGGACTTGGCGCCAAGAATGTTCAGGAGCTCCTGGAACGGCATGGCCACCATACCGTCGCCCATGCGGGTCTTCAGAGACTGAAGCGTCGTCTGGGCGCTCTCTGGCCACAAGGTCGACGGCAGTTGCAGCAAGCCTTCCAGGGAGCTTTTCGCGTCCGGGCTCTTCCCGACCATGCGACTGAAGGACTCCAGCGGCGTGGTCGCGGCCTCAACGACCTCCTGGAGCTTCCTGATGGGAGCCGTCAGGGCTGTAACGTCTGGCGTATCCCTGAACGTCAACTTGAGCTCGTCGTAGCCGCGAAAGCCTGCTGACGCAGCGCGGTACACGAACTTGAGCTTCGTGCGATTGCGCGGAAGGACGATGCCCGCCCCGAACGTCTCGGCGTACTTCTGGGCGAACAGTTGCTCGAATTGCTCAGCACACCGAATAGCCGGCGTCCTGAAGAGAATGTTCGGGTCAAGCTTTGCCCATGCCAGCGCAAGATGCACCGGGACCGGGGCTTGGTCGACAGCCGTCTGCCCGAGAGCGAGCCGGACATACAGCGGCAGCTCGAAACCCTTCGGAAACTCAGGAACGGCTTGCTCGTAAAGCTTGGTCGGATGTGAAGCCAGGGAGACCCAGTCCAGCAACTCGCCGGCGTAACGGCGGAACGAACCGGACCTCCCGCCGTAGATTCGCAGGAGTCGACGAAGCTCAGTTGCGATAAGCGACCAGTCAGACTGCGCGGCTTCGTCCTTGGCGCCATCAACGATGGCTCGTCGCTCGAGCCCGTAGAAGAACAGGAACACGAAGCCGATGTCTGCTTCCGGGTCCTTGCGACCACCCGCCAACCAGTTCAAGTACGCCCGTCGAGCACTCGATGAAACCTCGGAGTAGCTCGGCCAGTAGCCCATCTGGCGCTCGGTGTAGTCGCCCTGACGTGCCACCGACTTCGTCGGGTCGATGAGACACGGGTCGTTGCCCCCGCCGGGAGTCGGAAGAGATGTCCCGACGTAGACCATGCCCCCAGGAATCTCGATGCCGCTGACGTTCACCGACTGACCGGCTGGAATCCAGGTTGCAGCGCCGAAGCCTCTCGGGGCTTTTGGAACCTGGAAGCTGCTGGCGGCGGGTGTCGTACGAGGGGTAACAGTTACTGGAGCGTCATCGGCCACGAATCGTGTAACCACCGATGAAGCAACGCTCGGTGGCGCCGAGTCCGAGACGAGCGCAGGCGGGCGAGCGTCCCGCGTCTGAGGGACAGACCTATCCACGGCGTCGTCGTTCTTCTTCTTCGACTGGCCAAAGAGGTAGAAGGCGATGCCAACCGCCGCAAGGAGCCCTATCGCAACCCAGCCCTCGCGTGGGATGGATGCCAATAGGCCAATCGCCCCCAGAACCAGGACCGCAAGGATGCCTCCTGGCCCGGACGCCTTTCGTCTTCCCATGCTCAAACCCCTTCTTGCCCGGCACGTGAGGCGCTTTGACACCGACGAGGATAGCGTCTGCGAATCCGTTAAGCAGCGCGCTCGCTTCTCGCGGACACTGGTCGCCACAGACCCGGAATTGGCCGCAGCCTCACTTGTTCCGAGTGTGTAGCGCCTCGGTCACACGCTGTCGCCGACGTTTTCCCTCCAGGCGGCTGCGCAAGACGCTGCACGTACGCGAACGCATTGGGCACTCGCCCATTCGGGTTAGTCGGCGGGCGCGTACGGAATCGGACCGCATCGACGTGCTGACTGTCAGGAACAGCTTGGCGATGGCAAACGGCGACCAATCAGAGCGAGCGACTTCGCGAGGCTCACCTGGCGAGCCTGTCGAAACGCATCTTCCGGCGATGGTTGTATTCAGTTTTGGCATCGACGGAGGACCGAGACCAAGGCCGTCACTCGAGGTCGAGATGTGCCTTCGGCAAGTGCGTTCGTATCTGCCGTCCGGTGCCCGACGCGCCGCGGATGCCTTCAGCAACGAGGAGTAATGACGATGCTACTCATCGAAGCCCACCTATCGGCTACAAGCGCGGTGCCGCTGCTTCGCGTGACGGTCGGACGCCTCACTGACGAGCCGGTCGCAGACTATGCCGTGCACGAGTACGGCCAAAGCGAGGCCCTGGTCGCCGAGGCGCGCCTGCGGAGCTACCCGCGTTGGTCGGAGCCGGAGACTGGACTCGCTGCGCGGGCGCTGGATGCTCTTTGGCCGCATGACGGCCTTGCACCCGCTACCAGCGTCTACTCCCTAGTCATCGCCGTCGGATTTGGCTCCGTGAACAACGGCATGCGCCGCATCCTCAAGCGCGTTGAGGCGCCGGCCCCGGTCCCGGCCATAGGAACGAACCTGCGCGAGCGGGTCTTCCGGGCGCTATGCAACGATGCCTGGGGCACCGACCACTTGTCCGCATGGCCCGCCGCCATCAATGTCCCGGTTCGGCGCTCCGAAGACGGCCTGGCCTACGTGCGCTTCGCCGACATCCCGCTTGTTGCCCGGGCTGCGTTCGTAGAGCGCATGCACGGCTCAACCCGCCCTCTCATCCCCGGGGAGAGCGACTGCGCCTATGCTTGGGACTTCCGCGATTTCCTTGCCGGACGCCGCTGAAGAGGTGGTGCGCGCGATAGCCCGTTTGGGTGATGCGACGAGCCGTCGTCACACCGCGCCCTCCCGTTGCAGACCCGCAACCTTGACGAACTGCGCGCAGGCTCCCTACCATCATTCGAGGGTTCAAGCCGAACCCTAGGCAAGTTGGCGCCTGTCAGTGCACGCACCGGACCTCGTCCGGCACAGCAAAGCCAGAACATCTTCAGCTAGTTCGCCCGGCCAGATGAACTCCTGGAAAGCCGGATAACGCGTGCCGTCCTTCAACGGGCTTTCCGAATGGAGCTCTAGATGGCTGCCAACTCTGGCGCCGGTGCGTCCACTCGCCCGGCCTTTCTCCTGAATCCAGACATGCAAGCCAAGGCGCTTGCCCGTTTCGTTCAGGCTCGGTATCCGCACTTTTCCGTCGAGGCCGCGCGAAGGGTAGTCGAAGGCATTGGCGCGTCGCCGGCCGATACTCCGAAGACCCTTGCCAAGCGCCTTGAACCTGCTCTGCGCCTGCAGCGCGTTCCCATCAGCCACACCAGCGCGTTGAAGGCTGCTGCTCAAGTTCTCGGCTTCTCCGATTGGTTTTCGGCAACTCAGGCTCCTGCTGCCGGGCGCCTCGTCGTCAGCGCATTCGACGGAAACGATGAGAGCACGCACGAGTCCTGGCACTCCGCCGTAGGGCAGATGCTCGAGCACTGCACCGCGTGGCTGGCAAGAACGGCGGGCCAACCTCCCGTGTTTCGCCTGCAAGCAAACGAACGTGCTCTTACCGTCTGGGGTCCTGCGCCCGTCGGCGAGCCGGCCGACCACAGCTGGCCCGTCTTTAACGTTGTGCGCGCAGACGACTACGAACACTGGCTCGACGAGGCCGGGTCGGCCCTGGAGCGGTTTCGACGTGGGCTTGAAGAACGCCGCCTCGCTGTAGTTGACGGTCTCGGCGTGCTCACACTGTGTGCGTGGCAAGGGCACATCCGCATGGCGCAACCGTGGCAATCATCGTGGACGCTGCGCGGCTCGGACGCTGCGAACTCGGAACTGGTGCTGCTGCAAGAGACGGAGTCCGAACGGGCCGACCGACGTTACGAGGTCGGCCGCGGAGACGAGCTGGCCTGCTGGGCAGGTCTGGAGTTCGCCTCCAATGGGGCATCTGTCGAGTCAGTCACCATCGACGAAGCGGTCTGGCGGGTCGATGGCACGCGGTATGTCTGGGAAATGCAGACTATCGGACGCCTGAACGGCAGGCCTGGGCTCGTCATTCAGCAGCTCAATGACCAGCAGGTAGAGGACCTGCTGCGACGGTACCGCCTGGCTCATCAGCTGCTCGGACCGCGCCTGCAGCGCCCGAGTGCTTCGCGGCGCCTGGAGACGCTCAAGCCCGTTACCGAGTCGTGTCGCCTTAACCTTGCCCGCACCCACGAAGCGCTCGCAAAGGCAGGGTATACGTGGCAAACCTACTGTGAGACTGAAGGCATCGAACAGGCAGTCAGCGAACAAGTGAGCTTTGGCTTCGTGCTGCGGATGCTCGAGCGCATCAAGCCGGTCGAGCCCAATCTTGTTTTTGCCCCGCCAGCGTTCGACGAGCTGACTCGTGCAAGTGAACGTCTGTTGAACTCGCTGCTGCCAGCCATCGACAAGATTCGATTCACCATCGAATCATCCGTGTCGGAGCAAGCCAAAGCCGCAGCCCGCGATGCAATCGAGGAGCTTGGCCTTGGGCTGACGGCGCGGCTGGCTGAACGCTCCGGCATGATTCGCGACCCTGAAGGGCCCACGCCGCACTACCTCCATTCCGATGAGGCGCCGGCCTTCCTCGATTCGCTGGCAGAGCACAGCCTGTGTGCGTTCCTCGGCCTGATGCCATACGTAGTTCCGACGCGCGACACACCTCTCGCAGATACGAAGGCTTGGTCTCACGCGCTGGGACAGGCGCTGTATCTGCGCATCCGAAGCGAGGAGCAGGCATGAACGCGGACGTCGAACGTCTGCGCGAGCATCTCGACAGGCGAGATATCGCTTCATTCCTTCAGGAGTACGAAGAAGCCCGAGCACAGGGAAGCGTCGAGTTGACGACGCTGACACAACGGGTCTTTCCGGGAGTGCTGCGTGAACTGCTCGACAAGAGCATGGTTTCAGCGGATGCGGTCCTCCAACTGTGGCGCCTCATCCGCACCGGGCAGCTCTTGGTCATCGACAATGCCCTGCTGCACTCCATCAATGACGCCCTGGCGTCATCATGGGTCGAACTGCACGGGACGAACGGCCAGTTGCCAGAAAAACTACTGACGTTCGATGAGGAACCGCACCAACGCAAGCCTGCGCCACCTTCGCCACCTCGCCGGGAGAGCGCTGAACAAGGCGCTGTGGCTGTTCTGGAACGAGTCGTCATCGTTTCCAGCTTCCTGGTCGGGACTTCACGACAGAGCGACGCGTATTCGCTCAGGCGAAACATGTGTGAAAGCCCGCAGGAGCGAGAGTTCCTTCTGGCACTTCGGCAGTACTTCCCATCCCTGCTGGTCTATCCGAATGTGGTGCTCTCAAACTTCATCGACATCGACCGTATGACCGGGCGGATAAGCGAGCGGCATCGCTCGTTCGCACGGTTCTCTCGAACCGATGCCTTGTTGGTCGGCCCCGATGAGGAACCGCTCGCAGGGTTCGAACTGGACTCCCGCCATCACGACTCCGAAGACGCGCAAGAGCGTGACCAGCTCAAGGACGAACTCTTCGAAGCGAGCGGAGTGCCACTCATCCGGATTCGGTCCGATGACCCGCAGCACGTTCGTTCTGAGGACTTCTATGACTTGCTTTGCGAAAAGGCCGACGTGCTAGACCGCCTCCGTCCGCGAAGACTTCGCCCTCGGAGAACGCACGACACGTTGGTACCTGCGCAAGTCCAGAGTCGACGATGGAGGCAGCAGGGGTAGGACTGCCTTGTGACGTCTCAAGGACCGAAAGATTGATAGCTACCTGGCAGGGGTCACGCGCTCTACGTCTGTTGTTGAATCAACAGAGCCGTGATTCCTCACGCACCTGCGTTCGAGCGAGGGCATTCGGCTGCAATGACTTGAACTCCTGAATAAGCAAATCGTTAGCTCAAGCTGACCAAGCGACAGTGACGCATGGGGCACATACTGCTCGCCCTGTGTGCTACTTTGAAGCTTAGCTCACTCTGCGAGCGACGTTGCCGAACGTTCACGACGTGACGCCCAGTTCAACAGCCAATGAGTCCATGTCTATCAGCGCAGGAACGTTCATCAAAGAGCTTGAGGACATTGAGGCCGATGATGCCCTTCATGACTTCGGAGGCGCTCACGGCAGCAAAGGTCATGACTTCGCTACGTTCTGGCTCATCTTCCGACTGATTGACCTGGAAAGGGCGAAGCGCCCGGACTATCTGTTTGTTTGCGAGTACCTGCAGGATGTCGCTGAGTTCGACTCGGCGCACCAACCCGCAAAGCTGCGCCTCTATCAGCTGAAGAAAAAGGAGGACGGCTATTGGAACGTCAACGCATTAACTGGGCAGACTGGGAAGGCCAAATCTCCAAAGACTGACAGACCAGTGTGGAAGCTTCTTGGCCATGTCCGCACGGTCAAGGGCACATTAGCAACCGGCGCATTTGTCACCAACGCCAAGTTCGACGTGCCTCTAGCATCAGGGCATAGGTCGGTGAACGAAACGCGAATTGGGCTGCACCAGCTTGATGCCGCGCATACCGCTGCACTGAGTCAAGCCGTTGCGAAAAGCGCTGGAGTGAAGCCGAGTGACGTTGACCTCAGCCTCGTCGAACTGCACAGCGAACCCATCGCCATTAACGACCTCCAACGTCACATAAACGGGGTGATGCTCGAATTTCTTAATGAGATTGCGCCGGACCACGCTGGGCAAGCGACTTCATTGGTCGATACCTTGTATGTTCGAATTAAGGCTAGGTCCCGCCGCACAGAGAAGTGCGCGACTTGGGACGAACTGGTCGAACGGCGAGGATTCGGTCGCTCGGCCTTCCAGGCAGCTGTCGAAGGGCTGCGAGCCACCCCAGACAAAGTATCTATCAGGCTTTCTCTTTTCAACACGCTCTCGGCAGGTTGGCGCCACGTTCGACGGGTTCAAGTAGAGGCCGCATTGACACGCTGTGCACGAGAGAAGGTCATGTTCGGCGAATCAAGTCGGTGGCACATCAAAGATGCGCTGCGCGCTGTTTTGGCTGCCTCAGACACAGAGAAGTGGACGGATGAGGCTTGCTTCGAGGCAGCGTGCAACCATATCGTCGCTATCAGGCCGGAGTTGAGCCCCGATGAGATAAGCGCACTAGCTATATATGAGATGACTGAATGGGCCCTAAGCCAAATCCCCGCCTAGTACTTCGCGCCCTGCGAAAACCATCCAATGTCAAGCTTGCTATTCAAACGAATCAGAATATGCTCCGAGAGGGAGCAGGCGGCAATGGAACTCCATCTCCATCCCCACAAGAACTTGCTGTGGGGACCAAACGGAGCGGGGAAGTCAGCAGTACTAAAGTCAGCGTTTCGAGCATTCGACGCTGAGCCACACGGCGTACTACCTGGCTGGGATTATTCGGCCATAGTCGCGGTGGACTTCACTGTCAATGGCCGTGATTTCGTCGCAGTACGCCGTGACGACTTGAGAGCCCTCTTCGAGGGAGAGCAGCTCTTGGGTACCACCACGTCCAGTCTGTCGTGGAACGCACTCTTCGCGGATACCGTTGGGTTCCGATTGCATCTGGTCGACCGAGATAACCGATTCCGGCCAGCGGCGCCTGCCAACTTCTTCTTGCCTTTCTTCATCAATCAGGACGGCTCGTTTGAGAAAGAGTGGGCCACCTTCGACAAGCTCAAGCAATTCGTCTCGCCTGTCGCGCCGACCCTTGAGTACTTCGCTGAAATTCGCCCCCTTCGTTACTTTGAGCTCAAGGCTGATGAGCAAAGCGCCAAACGGACGGAAGCCGAGCTACGAGTGGAGCTAGCGACACTTCAGCGAACGCGGCTAAGGGTCCGCAAGAACCTCAGAGGCTTGCCGGTCAAGCTGTCTGCAAAGGAGTTCCAGCACGAAGTGAAAGAGCTTACCGCTCAACTTGGAAAGCTGGCTCAAGCTCAGGATGGTCTGCGCAGAACGATTGTCGAGGACCAAGACCTCGGCAGCTCGCTGAAAGAGCAGATACGTTTATCAGAGGCTGCACTAAAGGAACATGCCGCTGACTTTAAGTTCGCGGCGGATGTATCCGTTACGGACCATCGGTTCATTTGCCCAACCTGCCATGCAGAGCATGATGATTCCTTTCATACCTTTCTGGGGCTGGCAGAAGACGCACGTGAGCTCGCCATCATGAAGTCCCGACTTGAAGCGTCGCTCGAATCAACTCAGCAGCGCTTGGAGCGGAACAGACGCAAAGCTGTTGGTCTCAAGACTGACTACGCAAACCTGCAGGACCTGCTTGCGACCAAGCGAGGCAGATTTACCTTTGACGACTTTCTGAAGAGTCGAAGCGCCTTCGTCGCTGATGAGCAATTGGCCAAGGAAGAAGACCAAGTTGCGAAGGAGCTTACCAATAGCTCACAACTGTTGCGTGATATGAGGGGCGAACTGAGAGAGCTCGCAAAGACTCACGACTCCGAGGCAGCTCTTGCAGCATTCCGCGAGCATTTCGCACAGGCGATTGCCGTGATGGACGCCGACCGACCAGATGGCATAGAGAAGTGGCGAATCGACAAGCGCCCTTATTCGTCGGGAAGCCGCAGAGCCAGGGCAATCATTGCTTACTATTCGGCGCTGTGGCGAGCCATCGAACGAAACCAGACACTGCCCGCTCCGGTCGTCATCGACTCTCCGAACCAAGGTGCGCAGGACCGGCCTCACCTCCAGCAGTTGCTTACGTCAATTGCTTCGACAGCGCCATCCGGTGCACAGGTCATCCTTGCTCACGAAGAGAATGCTGAGCAGTTTCAGGCTGACCGAGTTATCGAGTTCAAGAGCGATGTCCGGATTCTGTCGCGGGAAAAATTCGACGAGCTAAGTCCGCAGCTTTTCGGCTACGTTGAGCGCGCAAGAAGTTTTCTTGCGGGCGTTGACCCTGTCGAGGAAGTCTCGTCTCTTGATGGCGAAGAACAGAGTGATGACTAACGTCACCGCACGTTAGGCTTGCCCAACATCGAATTCATCGGAGTCTGCCTGCTTGATAGATTCAGACAGCCGTCTGCGTGCGCTCGAGGCGATTGCACGCGCCGCGCGGGCCGGACTCGAAGCTACGCCGCGTGCCGAACTGGGTATCGGCTTTGAGCACTTCCCGCTGGGGACCTGCGGGCCCGTGTCGGAGCTCATGGGGCGCATCGTCCTAGAGCTCACTGGTAGCAGAGGGGTCTACGTCTGCGGACTCAGTCATCCGTGCCTTGAGGCAAACCAGTCGCACGCTTGGTTAGAAGTCGAAGGGCTCATCGTTGACCTGACGCACGACCAGTTCCCAAGCACGGGCGTTACCGGCTACGTGCTGGACGCGTCTGCATGGCACTCGCAGTTTGAGTGCGAGAAGCAGGCCCTCTGTCTGGACCCTTCGTCGTGGGGGCTGTATCCGCACCGAGCGTACGCAGCCATGAAGGCCGCGTGCGACCGAACTCGAAGGGCAAGCAGTATCAACTGATGCTGTGCGCCGGCTCGCGCCGACTGCAACGTCTCGTTGCTGCGCTGAGGGAGCCTACCGGTCAGTTCGCCTCTCCGACTATTGCCTCTAACCGCCTCGCCACCTCCCGCTTGCCTATGCCTCGCAGCTCCGCGATTGCCGACAGATACTTCGCTCGTGGCCGGCTGGTGCCTTTCTCCCACGAAGCCACCGCGACACCGGTCGCGCCAACCAGGCGACCGTAATCCGCTGCGGACAGCTTCAGTCGGGCACGGTTGGTCGCAAGGCCTTTCGCACTGAACCGGAAGCTCGACCCTTCCGAGGGGGCTGCAGCGGACGCTTCGACAGTTACCACTGCCGCCTGAGTTCCCCGACCGGGTCGAGCAACCCGCTTCAAGGCGGCGTCGAGCTCGCGGACCTTCTTCTTGGTCGCAAGCAAGTCGGCGCGCAGAGACGCGACAGTCTTTCGAAGAGTCGAGGTCTCCGTCTTCAGCTCTTTCCGAGCAAGACGTGAGATTTCCGATTTGAGCAGGGCGGCGAGATTTGGCATGCGCGGATTATGGCGCAGGGATAGCAGAACTCATCACTCGGGAGTGGCGCCTCGCCAACGCGTCGCGCCGTGTTGCGAAATCTATTGCAGCGTCACGATTCTCGACGAGACTCACACATCGTGGGGTACGTGAACCTAGTCTCTCGAAGCAAGGAGTCGAAGCGACGGCTATGTCTGTCGCCGGGTACGAGCCCATGGAGCGACTCGTGCGTAAAGTCCGTGGAACCGGCGGTCTGAGCCGGGTTCAGGAGCTTTGCTCTTGAGTACGGTGCCCAGTAAGCGAACCGGAACCCTCGCACCTCAGGGCGAAGAGCATGTCAGTTTCTTTGCGAGAAAGCTGACGTGCTAGACCGGCTGCGCCCCAGGAGGCTTCGGCCTCGACGGACGCATGACACGTTGGTCCCGGCGCAGGTGCAGAGCCGACGATGGCGACAGTAACCTGCTTGTTGCTACACGGTATGTAGGAAAAAAGTGGGCCCCACTGCGTTAACAGCGGAGCCCTTCGGAAAGCGCATGACCGAGGCTTAATTCGGTCGGATGGCTCTCTCCTCAGCTTGCTTAGTCTCCGGTGTGGAAACTTGGGTCACTGAGGTCGCGCTATCGGAATGAAGCGTAAATGCGATGAATCCGATAGACACCCATCGCAGCAGTTTGAGTGCTGCGCGCTTGATGAGTATGTTGTTCAAGCTTATTACCTGGTGCGGGAACCATCTCCCGCTCACCTCGGCTCGGAGTGCACGATTGCACTTCGAGCCGCTTTTTTGCGGCTCGGCCGAACCGAGGCGACCGGGTTGATGCCCCGCCTCTCATCAAGCGGACTATCGGCATGCAGGAGTCCTCGCTTCAGGTTTGAAATCGTCCAAAGCGCTGGCTACCCGCAGTAAGCGGTCGCACAAAGCCGAGTTTTCGCTCGGAATTCGCCCGGAAGAGTCGGTTTGGGCGTTGTTGCATAACTGTTCGGATATACAGTACTGCCGAATGAACATTCGGTGAGTCGAACTGTGTCCGCGAGCGACGAACAGCATCTGGCAGGGCTGCGCACCTATTGGAAGGCGAATCAGGCCTTCCCTTCGATGTCGAAGCTGTGCGACGTGGTCGGCATGTCCTCCACGGCCAGCGTCTTCGAGCTCGTGTCGCGTCTGACCGAGGCTGGCTACCTGACGCGCGTTGAAGGACGAATCGCACCGACTCGAAAGTTCTTCGCAAGGCCCTTGCTCGGCCAAGTGCGCGCCGGCGTCCCGCAGCCCGAGTCCCAAGAAGACGTTGAGCTCCTGACCATTGACGACTACCTCATCGACGACCCGAACCGGACGGTCCTGTGCCGGGTCCGCGGGGACTCGATGACAGGGGCTGGCCTGTTGGACGGCGACCTGGTCGTCGTCGAGAAGAACAGTCCCACTTCACCCGGGAACATCGTCGTGGCCGTCGTCGACGGCGACGTCACGGTGAAGTACTTGCGGGCCTCGCGTGGCAAGTTCTGGCTCGAGGCCGCCAATCCTGACTACCCGCCCATCAAGCCTGCCGGCTCGCTCGAAATCCTGGGCATGGTTGTTGGCAGTGTCCGTCGGTACAGGAGGTGACGGAGCTGACGCACCTCCCACCTCTGGCGGCCTGACCGCTCACTCTTGAACCGCACCGCCGCGCCTGGTTTTGGGCGCGGATAGGAGCGCATTGCCTATCGAAACGTATCGCTGAGCGTCGCGAGGCCCCCGCTCGGCTTGAAGGAATCGACATGCCCATCTGGATGACAACCCCGGTCGGACAGCAACCAATGCTTCACGTCACTTCGTGGCGAATCTACGAAACAGAGGTCGGCGAACGTCACGTGGTCGGCTGGTGCGTGGAGAACCGAGAGGGGCGAGTTTCATCGGCAATCGTCTCGTTCGACCTGGCCGAAGGCCAGTGCACAACAGACTCGGGTCGCGTCTATCAGCTGCAAGGAGCGTCGGGCTTCCACAGCGACGCCGCCTACACCTTGCTGAAGTGGTGCCGGATGTACGCCGTTCCGGAGTGCAGAGACGTCACTGATGAAGTAGAGGGCCAGATGCTGAAGGCCCGTTTGCCTGCGCACAACGACAGAAGCGCCTCCTCGGACCCGGCCGATGGTCAGGGGTAAGCGCGATGCCGCCCTTCGTGATGTGCCGTGCTCCTTTCTGGGGAGACGTGCCGGCGAGCTCGATAAGAGGCTGGGTATAAGTCCGTTGCCCTATGCGAGGTCAGGAAGAAATTCGGTCACTCAGGAAGCGCGCAACCTCATGCGAGTCAAAGTCCGTCCGCTGCGTAGGCGAGGCAAGAACCTCCCTCGCAGCTACGTCTACGAGGCACCCGCCCACGTCGGGGAACTGTCGGTCTCCGAAGCTCGAGACCACGAGCTGGCGCGCCCTGTCATGCGAGCGAGGCTGTTGGACGTGACGGGCACCGAGGCCGACCTCTTGCCGCAGCTCTCGGACGTCGAGCTCATCTGGGTGCGCAACAACGAGATTCGGCTCAAGGGCATCGAGCGCATCGACGACATGGACGTGGCGCAGTCCTGGTCTGTGGAGGTGCTCGGGTGCTGAAGGTGTCGGTGCATACCGGAGACCTAGAGCAGCGCACCCTGGCCAACCAAGTCGCCGTGCTCGACATCGCCTACGCGAAACAGGAGGCCATCGCCGACTACATGGTCGCGCTGTCGCTGCAACGCTCCGGCGAGATGGCGCCTGCAGTGGTCTCGAGCTATCCGCGGTGGTCAGCGAGTCTGTGGGACCTCGTAGCGAGAGCACTCGCACAGGCGCTCTACCGAACGGACACGCCCCCGAAGGCAGAGAAGGCCGACCGTCGCTGCGCGTATGCGACCCGCATGTGTGCCGTCATCGAACAGGCATCGGCCAATTCTCGCGGCGTCGAGCTCGGGACGATGCGGCTCGTGCAAACCGGGCAGCGTGGGCACTACCGCGCGGAGTTCCGGGAAGACATCCTGGGCGAGCGGTCCGGCGAGTTCGAGTACGGGTGCAAGGACCTGAATCCGGCGGAGCTGGTGCTGCGGGCTATCTGCTTGGCGTACTTCGACGCCGATGTTCCGGGCCCGAAGCCCAAGCTCATCATCCCGCCGGCGCTGAATATCGACGGGGTCGACCGGTTCCATATCGCCGCGCTCGACGAACCGGCTCGCACCGGGTTCCGACGGTACCTGACGCTCCGTAACTCCCCCGAAGCCGATAGCGCCATGCCGGCGGCCACCGACTACGTTCGCTTCCTGATGAAGGGCTGAGATGGCGACAGCCGCAGCCGAGAAGCCCGCGCTGTTCCCCATCCGCAAGCGGACGGGCACTGCCGCCTACCACCTGTCCAAGGAGGCGGTGGACTTCGGCTTCGAGGAGCTCGAACGGATGACGAAGCGCCAGGTCGTCACCTTCGTAGCCGAGATGCGCTGGGGCTCGGCCAAGGAGATGCCGTGCCCGCATTGCGGCACTTTCGACGAGCACTACTTTCGGCCGCTCGAGGACCGCTGGAAGTGCAAGGGATGCGGGAAGACGTTCTCCGTGACTTCAGGAACTGTCTTTGCGGACCGAAAGCTGCCGCTGGTCAAGATTCTGAAGGTTGCTTTCAGCTGGGCGAACGGCGCTTCGGGCAAGCCTGCGCTGCAGCTGCGCCGCGACTGGAACGTGTCGTATCCGACCGTCTTCACGCTGCTCCACAAGCTGCGGGAGGGACTGCTGCGAGGGTTCAACACCGGCATCCTGTGCGGCGTCCAGGAGATGGACGGCATGGACGTCAATGGGCGCCGCTACAAGGAGAAGCGCAACAGGCCGCAAGCCGGTGGGCGAACTGGGGAGCCGAAGATTCCGGCCCACCTGCTCAAGCCCGAACCCAGCCCTCCTGAATTCGTCGGCCCGCCGGACCCGCCGAAGCACGCCAAGAAGGCCAAGCAGCCCGCGGACCGGCGCCTGCTCATCGTGATGCGCCAGCGCTCGGTCTCCAGCGGCAAGGGTGCGGTTGCAACCCGAATTGCCATCGCGCTCTCGGAGTCAGCGGCGACGGTAACCGCCGTGGCGACGCGATTCGCCTCGGCGGAATCGGTTGTGTTGAGCGACGAGGACCCGTCGTACGCCGGGTTCTCGAAGTACTTCGCGATGCACAAGACCATCAACCACTCGAAGGGTTACGCGCTGCCCGACGGGACGAACAACAACCAGGCGGAGAGCTTCAACTGGCGGATGCGCCGCGGGGTCGAGGGCATCTATCTGAGCGCGAGCAACAAGTACCTAAAGGACTACGCCGCCGAGCAGGCATGGCGCGAAGACACGCGGCGCCTGTCAACGAGCAAGAAGCTGCGGCACTTGCTGCACGCGGCGCTGTCGGTCGGGATGTCGCTCTGGTGGCGCGGGTACAGCCATGGAGCCCACCGCGGGGAGGAGTTGCTGGTCGAGGGGCCAATGGCGGCTAGAGGACGAGGAAGGAAAGCTGGAGCCAAGCCTAAGCCGCCTCGCTAGAGGCTGTGGACGTAGTGCAAAGCCAGCACATCTGCGAAATGTTCAGTTGTCCGAAATGAGCCTTGTTGGGCTGAAGCAAGCGGACAGGCTTGGTCATTTCGTTTATTGACCGCCAGGATTGCGCTACGCAGCCCCGTTGTTTTCTGCGCTCGTAGGTGCCTTCGGCACCAGACTTGTTTCCGCCAGACCGACCCGCAAACTGAGGAGGCGGACTCACCTGAGCCGCCCTACGTTGTGGCCGTCGCTTGCGCGCCGTCGCCGCGGTAGGTATCCGACGCCCCGATGATTCTTCGCTGCGAAGTGCGGCCCTCCGTGCCTGCTATTCCGACGTAGGACCTAAGCTGACATGCTCCCCGCCCTGAAGGGCGAGGGTTCCGTTTCCCTGACGGGGCACCGTATTCAGGAGCAAAGCTCCTGAATACGGCTCAGACCGCCAGTTCCGCGGACTTTACGCACGAGTCGCTCCACGGGCTCGCACTCGGCGACAGGCTTTGCCCGCCGCTTCGCAACTTCCGACCATCGCAGGAGCGCCGTGCAAGGGCGACATGCGGCACCCGTCTCTTTCGAGACGCGCTCTGCTTCAAAGGTCTGATTCGACACTGCACCTAGGTGCAGCCGAAGATTCACTTGAACTGCCGGCTCTTTCAGCCTTGCACGGAATCTTCGGTTGATGTTGTATCAAGTACAGAACATTGTTTTATACGCCGCTATCCCCGCCCTGAAGAGACGGGGCTTGCGCGGCAAACGCGAGGGTCAACTGCATGGCATACCCCTGTGTCTCGAATTCACACCCCACCGGGCCTCAAGTGGGCGCTGAATCAGCGCGCCGCTGTCGCTGGTCGCATCGAGGTTCTTACCCAGCGGGTCCGAGCGGTCCAGGCCGAACTGGACGTCGCTATAGCGGACTTGGCGGCGCTCGACCGAGCGATTGCTGTCCTTGACGCTCGAGTCCGCTCTGATGCGCTAGGACCCATTCGCGCTTGGGCAGGCCGGTACGGTGAACGAGGTGCGCTCAACAGATTCATGGAGAAGAAGTTGCGAGACGCCGGGCAAGTCGGAATCACCACGACCGAGCTGTCACTCGCCGTCCAGGTCGAGTTCGGACTCGACTTTGCAACTTCCGGAGAGCGGGAAGCCTTTCAGCGGCAGTCCTTGAAGAATCGCTTGCTGGAGTGGCAAAAGCGCGGAGTTCTAGAAGCCACGTATGAAGCCATTTCAAATGGCCGCGTCGCTCGCTGGCGCATGAAGCAGCCCGTTACCCTTGCCGAATTGGCGGAGCGTGCCAGCCGCACGTAGCTGGAAGCGGCTGATGTCTCGCACCCACACCGCTCCTGGCCTCAAGTGGGCGCTCAACGAACGAGCGGCACTGGTCGGCCGAAAGCTGAAGCTGGAAGGGCTGACGCCCCTAGCTGAACAGCACGCAGAGAAGTGCCGACAGCAGCTCGAGCGGGCTCGCGAGCGCTTGGAAGCCCTGCAGGCTGAACTCGCCGAGCTCACAGAGAAGGTGGCTGCCTTCGACCGAGCCATCGCCCGTTTGGACTCAAGGGTGCGTGCCGATGCCTTGGGAGTCATCAACGGCTCGCCAAAGCGCTACGGGGAGTACGGCGCGCTGTCGGCGTTCATGAAGCGCCACCTGCTCGAAGCCGGCAGCAAAGGCTGCACAACCAGCGAGCTTGTTCTCTCTGTGCGGGTTGCGTTCAATCTGGAGTTCGCCTCACCCGACGAGGTGGACGACTTTCGACGCAACATCGTGCGGGCCCAGCTGCGCAAGTGGCAGCGCTCGGGCGACATCGAGATGACGCATCGGCTCAAGAACGGTCGCCAGGTCTCATGTTGGCGCTGGAAGCAGGAGCCGTTGCTCGCTGAGCTTTCGGCCGACGAGGCAGGCTGATGGCTGTCACCCGGAGCAGGACGCGCACGCAGAAGGCGTTGACCAAGATTGCGGAGCTCATTGCCGAAGCGCATGGGGAGTTGCGCGTACTGGGCGAGCTCGAGGAGCAAGCGCGAAGGGAGGCGGCGGGAGGTGGCGGTCGTCGTAAGAAGGCCGGGCCCGCGCCGGAGACGACGCTTGCTGGCATTGCTGCTCGACGGGTCGATGTGGAGGACACGCGGGACGCGCTCTACGTGACGCTCAGGCAGTTCGACCCGGAGCTCGACCCCCGGCAGGTGGGGGAGACGTTCGGGTGGTTGAAGCCATTCGGTCGAGGAGTCGCTGGCGTTCGTCGCTACCGAGCAGGTTTGGGCATCGGCCCATTGGCGAACCCAAGCCCGTCGCTTTCAGGCCAATAACGAAGGCAGGTGAGTCAAACGGACGACGTGTCCGTCTGAGGGCTGGCCACTTCTGCCCCAAAGAAGGGAACGGCCCGAGGTGTTAGCGCACCCCGGGCCGTAAGAACAATCGCCATTTACAAGGACTCAACCCATGGCGAACACTCGGCGCAAGTGCGACTGCGCAGACCGCAACGAGTCGAACAAGAACGGAACAAGCATTTCGCCCCTCAAGTGCACCGCATGGACGCTGGTATTGATAACCGGCTCTTATGCGTTACTTGGAGAGAAAGGAGCAATGTACTCGGCTGCTTTGGCAGCCTTCGTCCTCCACTTGGTCGACGCGGTACGGTGACAATTTGACGACGGCCCGTCCGTAAGGACATCTGCCAGCCGGGGCGCTACGAAAGGAGCGCCCTTTTTCTTTGACCTGTGCACTATGTATAGGCACTGACGGTTCTGTCGCGGCGGTGCTGAAAATCAAGACCTCGAATTGGAACCCTTGGACGTCCTGATGTCTTCTTCAAGGCCCGCTCTAGTGTGTGTGAGTGGCGGGCAGTCGCGGAGACCGCCACCGGTTGACCCTGCCGCTGGCCGGCGCACCAGCATAGGCAGGAAGGGCTGGCGTACAGCTACAGGTGTACGTGACGCGCCCTAGGGCACCACAAGGGTTTCCACACAACTTGATTGAAAACTTCTATACACATCAGGGACTTGCGCGTTCTTGCTGCGTAAGATAAAACAAGTTACTCTACGAGGAGCGTGACAGGTGGCTAGCAGCCGACTAGCCAGGCTGCAAGCGCCCAAAGTTGGTAATCTTCTTTAACTTCAAATAGTTAGAAGGTTGCCTCGGGTACGATAACTCGAATTACGCTACGTATGGCAACCTGGTCCTTCTACGGCCGAGACGCTGAGCTCCTCGCGCTCAAAACGCTTGTAGCTACCCCAAGGTGGTTCTTCTGCCGCATCCAAGGCCGACGCCGAATCGGCAAGACCGCGCTGCTGACAGAGTTGGCGGGGTCGGACCCATCATTGGCAGCTCGCTTGCTGTACATGCAAGTGCCCGACTCGGACGAGCGCGACGTGGTCAACACTTTCGCTCGCACCTTGGCAGAGGCGGACCAAAAACGACCAGTCGAACTAGCCGAGTCTGTTGTCGATTTCCCGTCGATGGCGGCCGCTATCGGGCAACTATGCCGTGCAGGGTTCATTGTGGTGCTGGACGAATTTCAGTACTTCAACCGGGCAGCGTTGTCTGCCTTTAATTCGTTTCTTCAAGCCCAGGTCGACGTCCTCCGCGACACGGAACAGGGTGGGCTGTTCGTCCTGGGCTCCATCCAGGCAGAGATGGAGGCACTGCTCGATGACAAGGGCGTGCCCCTCTACGGCCGGCTAACCAATCAGCGCAGCCTTCACCATTGGGATTTCGAGGACCTTCAAGATGTCTTCAAGGCACATGATGTGCTCGACCCTTACCAGTGGTTGACGCTATGGACGTTCTTCGAGGGTGTGCCTAAGTTCTATCGCGATGCCTACGAACAAGACCTCTTCAAGCAACCCTCCCAAACATTTGCTTCGGAGTTGCTTCGCAGGATGTTCATCGAGACGTCCAGCACATTGGCGGAAGAAGCCGATACTTGGTTTCTTCGCGAAATTCGCGGCAAAGGAGTTTCAGTACTGAACTTCCTGGCTGGGCACCCTGGCTGCACGAATGGGGACCTGACGAGTGCGCTGACCAAGGACGGCGACGCTACCGCGCTAGGAAACTATATCAGCCGCCTGGTCAACAACTACCAACTGGTTGACAAGCGCTTGCCTGTATTTTCCGAAAGCAATAGCCGCAGCGCTCGCTACTACATTACCGACAACTTTTTGCAGGCATGGCTTGCGGTGGCTAAGCCAGCCAAAGAGGCCGCTCGTCTGCGACCAACTGAGCGAGCTGTCGAAATTGCGTTGCCGAGGTTGCAGACGCTTGAAGGGTATTCATTCGAGAAGCTCATCAAGCAGCTCCACGTCGAGTGCTCACAGAAGGGTGTGGGCGATTTCACGCTTTCTGAAATCAACATGGGGTACTGGAACCGAGCACGCAATGCATCGCGCGCAGTCGAGATTGATTTGGTAGCGCTCGATAAGGACAACAAGCGTGTTCGGTTCGGTTCGTGCAAGCGCTCCGCCGATGCACACGATAACAGGGCGCTTGCTGACTTCGACCGCCATGTCGAAGCATTCTGCGCAACCAAAGAAGGGCGCTCCCTAAAGGACTGGGCCGTTGAGAAAGTCTGTTTCTCCCCGGTGTTTACGTCAGAGCAACGCGATGGACTGCATGCGCGCGGTTTTGAACCACGTGACCTTCGCGACTACGCCAGCCTCTTCTGATATTCGCACTCGCTAAGCAAGGAGCAGCTACCTAGCCGGTTCTGAGCTTCCCCTGAATTCCTGGACACATCTGATGGCGCCAGGTGACTCAAGGAAGGCCATCGCCGGAGACGACGCTTGCCGGCATTGCTGCTCGACGGGTCGAGGTGGAAGAGACGCGGGATGCGCTCTACGTAACGCTCAGGCAGTTCGACCCAGAGCTCGACCCGCGGCAGGTGGGGGAGCCGTTCGGGTGGTTGAAGGCTTACGGGAGGGGAAGGGCCGCGGTGAAGCGCTACCGCTTGAGACTCGACAACGGAGAAGGGCTGCCTGAAGCGGCCTGTCGTGGATAGGCTTCCAGGAGCACGCCGTGCAAATGAAAACGGCGCGAACTAGTCGCGCCGTCTTGTGAAGCAAACGCAGTATCAGGCGAAAATCGGCAGCTGCTGAGTTTCAGCAGTCATCCGCCCCTCTGCCCTGCCTAGAACAGTAGTGACGTCCTGAAGGGTTTGCACCAATCCACATGCATAGGCCTCGTCCACCAAAGAACGGACCTCTTCATCGGTCATGCCGCAGATGGCGTCAGCCACGCCGAGGCTTTCGAGCTCGTTTTGCGTTTTCATTGCCATCTCACTTCAGGATTGATAACACCAATGAGTCCAAAAGGCTCACCGACCTAGGCAGAGCGATATGCCCATGGACAGTGTGCCCGGGGCGCCGCCCCAAAGCGAGCGGGGGCCGGCATCATCGCCTTCACAACCTTGAGCTGCTGGTCACGTTTGGCGGCCTGCTTCAAGTACGAAGCGTATAGCACTCCCCTCGATAACTGCAGGCCGCGCGAATCGCGGCGCATGGCATTAGCACGCCGGGGCAGGGCTAAAACGATTTCCTAGACGCAGCGGCTTTCGAAAGAAAAGCGCCGCAGATGTATGCACACCTGCGGCGCCGAGGTCACGGCACGGCTTTCTAGAGCCGGGTCATGACAAGCCACTCGGACAGGCCCTTCGCAATCCAAAGGAGCGCAACGCCGACGGCGACGTACACCGCCGCCTACAGTGCCCAAGGCGAGTTGCCTTGAAGCGCTGGAGCTGCGGGAGTCATCAGCGTCAGAAATGCGCGCCCGATGTGGGAGCGAAGGACC
>CAITIQ010000198.1 GCA_903892415.1 uncultured delta proteobacterium
CGCTGTTGAAAGCGGCGACTCCCGACCTGAAGAAGACCTCCGCCGGATCGGGGGTGAGTGCTTTGTCACCCGCGTAGACCTGGCCCGCGACTCCGAGCGTGCAAGCAAACGCGACCCAGCGGAGCAGGCTCGAAAGCCTTCTAGCGGCTGCCATTGCCGGAGCCATCGTAGATGGTCGGGTTCATCTTGCCTTGGCGCCCTGTGATCTTTGGCGGTGTCACGGTGGAGGCGGTTCGCTTGATGACGGGCACGGAGGCGACCACTGTTGCGGTTGCGCTGACGGTGTGACTGGCCAAGCTCGGCGGCTGCGCCGGCGGAGGACTGAGCGCTACCGAAGGTTGTGGCCTTGCGGAGGGCAGCTCACGGGCAGTCGGGCTTGATTCTGGGGCGCTCTGCGCCGACGACTCCCCCAAGGAAATCACGCCCCAGATCGCGATCGACGCGCCGACCGCGGCTGCCCCGAAGGCGACCGGCTTCAACCGTGGCGCCGGCCGCGCGACGGGCGGCTTATCAACGGCGGCCGGTCCGACGTACATGCGATCGGTGCCGCGCCCAGCCTGTTGCGCCCGCGGCGAAAAGGACGGCGGTGGCAGCGCCGGAGCACTCATCGGCGGCGAACTCACCGGAGCCACGTCGAGTCGAGGTTGTGAAGGCGGCGCCGGGACCACTTCGGCGGCTTGAACCGGAAGCAGCCGCGTTTGCAGGGTTGGCGGCGCGCTCATCAGCAAGTGCGGCGCGAACAGGTGGGTGACCGTCGCCTCCTCGGCGGGCAGGCTCTGCGCGGGTGGAACCCACGTAGGCTCACTCGCAACCGGCGCCCCAAGCGGGTCGACGTCGACCTGCGTCAGCTCGACATCGACCGGGGGCTCACTGTTCGCCAGGCTGGTGAAGGCGCGCGCAAATTCGGCCGGGGTCTGAAAGCGATTCTGCGGTTTGAAGGCCAGGGCGCGCTCAAAGAAGCTATCGACGGCCGACGAAAGCGAGCGCACGAGCCCGCTCGGCGTGGGGAAGCGACCGCGCAAAACCTTCTCGGCGATCTCGCTCGCGCTCGCGTTCGCGACGGTGAACGGCAGCCTACCGGTGACGAAGGCATAGGCGACCACCGCGACCGACCAGAGATCCGTACGGCCATCAACGGCGCCGCCCATCAGCTGCTCGGGGCTCATGTAGCTGGGTGATCCGAGCGTAAGCCCCGGCCGAGTGAACTGCTCGACGTCCGCCTCGGCCGAGCGGGCGATGCCGAAGTCCAAGATCTTGAGCACGCGCTCGTGACCAATTTCAGCGACGAACAGATTGCCCGGCTTGATGTCGCGGTGAACGATGCCAGCGTTGTGCGCAACCGTGAGGCCCCGGCCGATTTGCTCGATCCACAGGGCGATCTCAGTCGGACTCCAATGCGGCTTGTCACCGTGAATGCGCCCGAGGTCCCGGCCTTGGAGCAACTCCATCACCAAGAATGGGTCTTCCCCATCCACCCCAAAGTCGAACACCTGGACGATGTGCGGTGACTGCAGCTGGGCACAGGCCTTGGCCTCGCGCTCGAAGCGCCCCCCGCGCTCCCGCGATGGGCTGTCGGTCGCGAGCAGGATCTTCACTGCCACCAGCCGGTCGAGCGCATGGTGACGGGCAAGCCAGACTTCAGCCTGACCACCCTTACCGAGTGGACTTAGCAGGCCATAGCGCCCGGCGAGCGTCGTTCCTCTGCGGTCCATCGATCAGCTATGTCCAGCGACCTCGAGTTAATTGGCGGAAGCGCACAGGAATCGAACCTGCCCAGGACACCGTGAGATGCCCCACACCGGATTTGAAGACCGGGGGCGGCGCCAGCCTACCACGCGCTTCCGTAAAGAAAACTACGTGGAGGCAGGTGGTTTGTCGAGCAGCGCTTGCGCGAACGATGGTTCTCCGCTTCGCCCGGCACCGAGCAGAGCGCACCGGCCGAATCAGCTTCAAATTGTTGAAGGATTGTATTTCGGCTTGGGTTTGGGGCCACTTGGCGTGGGGCCAGTCGGTTTGGTCGTCGCGTCTGTCGCCGGTTTGGGCGGTTCGGCTGTCGCGGAGGGCTCCGCCGTCGCCGAGGGCTCGGCTGTCGCCGAGGGCTTGGCTGTCGCCGAGGGCGCGGCCGTCGTCGAAGGCTCTACGGCGGCCGAACGTTGTGGCCGAACCGGAGGCACCGTAGGCGCGGGGTTGGGCCTGGTTCTGGGCCGCTTTGCCACGGCGACTCACCCAGCGAAGTCACGCCCCAGATCGCGATGGATGCACCGAACGCGGCGGCCCCGAAAGCGACCGGCTTCAGCCGTGGTGCTGGCCGAGCGACGTTGGGCGTCGAACCAACAGCGGCTGGTACATAACGGGCCGTGTCCGATGGCGGTGGTTCGGGTGCGACCGACGTCGGCGCGCTCATTCGAGCCACGTCACTCTCAGGTTGTGAAGGTGGAGGCGAATCCGCTTCGGCCGCTTGAATCGGGAGTGGCCGCGTATGCGAGGTGGGCGGCGCGTTTACCAGCAAGTGCGGTTTGAACAAGTGGGTGATCGTCGCGTCCTCTGCGGGCAGGTTCTGCGCAGGCGCAACCCACGTTGGCTCACTCGCCACAGGCAGAGCGAGCGGTTCGACGTCGACCTGGGTTAGCTCGACATCGACAGCGGGCTCGCCGTTCGCCAGGCTGGTGAAGGCGCGCGCAAACTCGGCCGCGGTTTGAAAGCGATGCTCCGGTTTGAGAGCCAGGGCGCGCTGGAAGAAGCTGTCGGTGGCAGCTGAAAGCGAGGGGACGATCTCGCTCGGCTTGGCGAAGTGACCGCGCAAGACCTTCTGGGCGATCTCGCTCGGGCTTTCGTTTGCGACGGTGAACGGCAGCCTGCCGGTGACGAAGGAGTAGGCGACCACGGCCACCGACCAGAGATCCGTGCGGCCGTCCAGGGCGCCGCCCGTCAGCTGCTCGGGGCTCATGTGGGTAGGGGTTCCGAGCGTGAGGCCCGGACGGGTGAACTGCTCGTCCGCATTGGCGGAGCGGGCGATGCCGAAATCCAAAATTTTGAGCACGCGTTCGTTACCAAATTCGGCGACGAATAGATTGCCCGGCTTGATGTCGCGGTGAACGATGCCAGCGTTGTGAGCGACGGTGAGACCGCGGGCGATCTGTTCGATCCAAGGGGCGATCTCGGCCACACTCCAATGCGGCTTGTCACCGTGAATGCGCCCGAGGTCCCGGCCTTGGAGCAACTCCATCACCAAGAACGGGTCTTCCCCATCCACGCCAAAGTCGAACACCTGGACGATGTTCGGTGACTGCAGGTGGGCACAGGCCTTGGCCTCGCGCTCGAAGCGCCCGCGCTCCCGCGACGGGCTGTCGGTCGCGAGCAGGATCTTCACCGCCACCAAACGGTCGAGCGCGTGGTGACGGGCAAGCCAGACTTCTGCCTGACCACCCTTACCGAGTGGACCTAGCAGGCCATAGCGCCCGGCAAGCGTTGTTCCTCTGCGGTCCACGATCAGCTATGTCCAGCGACCTCGAGTTATTGGGCGGAAACGCACAGGAATCGAACCTGGCCGGGACACCGTGAGACCAGCAAACTACGTGGAGGCAGGTAGTTTGTCGAGCAGCGCTTGCGCGAACTGCACCCTGCATTGGTTCTCGGGCTTCATCGGGCGGGCTCCCAGGCTACACTCGAGGGACCTTCTGCTTTTGGAGCCTTCCTTGCGAACCATCGCCTCTCCCTCAGCGCGTTTTGGCATCACGCTTTTGCTCGCGACGGCCTGCTCGCCGGGTACCCAACAGAGCGGAGGCGCACCAGCCGAAGGTGGCTCCACCGGGAGTTTCGTCGGCACCGGAGGTGGTGGGGCAGGGCAGGGCGGTTCACCCTGTGAAGGCACCACCTACGCGGCCGAATACAAGCCGTTGAACCTTTACATCATGGTGGACGCCTCGAGTTCGATGGCTGGCAGCAAGTGGGAAGCGGCGCGCGCAGGCCTAGAGACCTTTCTCACCGACAGCACGATCACCGACGTGGACGTGGCCATCAACTTCTTCCCTCGGCCTGCCGGTGGGCCTCCTGCCTGCGACCAGATGGCCTACAAAGAGCCTGTGGTGCCGTTCGGTCCACTGCCTGGTAACGGGCCGGCCATTCTCGCAGCGATGGATGCGCGCGACCCCGACGGCTTCAATTCGCCGATGTTCCCCGCGCTGGGCGGCGCCATTCTCAAAGGCATCGACCTCACGGTACAGAACCCAGACGAGGTCGCGGCGGTGCTGCTCGTGACCGACGGCAAACCCGACGGGCCGGCGCCCGTTTGTTCCGGCCAAGACCCATCGGATCCGAGCGTGGTCGCGGCCTTGGCCGCAACCGGTCTCGCCTTCTCCCCGTCGATTCGAACGCTGGTGGTTGGCCTGCCCGGCGTTGATGTCGCGATCGCAGATCAAATCGCTGCGGCCGGTGGCAGTGAAAAGGCGATCGTGGTCGGCACCAGCGATACGGCCAATTCGTTCGCTGCGGCGCTGAAAAAAGCGCAAGGCGCCGCCGTTGGCTGCGTATTCAAGCTGCCCACGGATCTCGAGAACGGCACCGTGGATAGCGGTGACGTCAACGTCTCGCTGACGCCGGGCGGTGGTAGCGCTGAGGTCGTGCTCTCCAACCCCGATTGCAGCGGCGGAGAAGGCTGGGCGTTCGACGACGAAGCCGATCCGAAGAGCATCGTGCTTTGCGAAGGGACCTGTGCAGCGGTGGAGTCGGACGACGCAGCCAGCGTCAACATCGTCCTCGGCTGCCCGACGGCTTTCTAACGCTCAGTCTTCTAACGCCGCGTCTTCTAACGACCAGCGGCTCGCATCAGCGCCGCGACGATGTCGGCGTCGCGTACGGCGTCGGCTTCGGCGCGGTACGAAAGTACGATGCGATGCCGCAAGGCGTAGAGCGCCATGGCGCGCACGTCCTCCACGTCCGCCGCGGCCTCGCCGTGCACCACCGCGCGCGCCTTGGCTGCCAGTACCAGCGCTTGGCTGCCGCGCGGCCCGGCTCCAAAGCGCACGTAGTTGCGCACCTCATCGGGGGCCAGCGGCTCTTTGGGCCGACTGAGCCGCGCGAGTTTGACCGCCAGCTTGAGGGCCTCCTCGGTGATCGGAATCATCGGCACGAGCTCACCCAGCGCCCGCACGTCCTCGATCGTCAGCACCGGCTCGATGTGCGGTTTCACGCCGCTCGTGGTGCGCCGCGCGATCTCGAGCTCCTCGGCCTCCGAAGGGTAATCCACGAAGATCTCGACCAAGAAGCGATCGAGCTGGGCCTCGGGGAGCGGGTAAGTCCCGTCTTGTTCAATCGGGTTCTGCGTGGCGAACACCTGAAACGGATCCGGTAGTAGGTGGGTCTTGGTGCCTACCGTCACGCGCCGCTCTTGCATCGCCTCCAGCAGCGCAGCCTGCGTCTTCGGCGGCGTGCGATTGACCTCATCGGCGAGCACGAGGTTGTGAAAAATCGGCCCCTTGGCGAACACCAGCGAACGCCCAGCCGCCGACTCGGCGAGCACGTCGGTGCCAGTGATATCCGCCGGCAACAGGTCCGGGGTGAACTGCACCCGGCCGAAGGAAAGATCGAGCGACTTGGCCAACGAGGAGACGAGCAGCGTCTTGGCCAGGCCGGGCACGCCGATCAGCAGGGCGTGGCCGCGGGCGAACAAGGCCGCGAGCATCGCGTCCACCACGGCGTCCTGGCCGACCACTGCCTTGCCGATCATCACACGGAGCGCAGCGACCGCCTCGCTAGCGCGCCCCAAGAGCACGGTGGCGCTCTTCGGATCTCGTGCAGGTTCCATAGGGTCCGGCTGTACCTCTCCGCACCGGCCTGCGCAAGGTGGCTTTCTTCGAGAGGTCCGAAGGTGCTAGCACTGTACGAGCGAACATGGCCCGCGCAGACGCAAAAGACAAAGACGACGCGGTGGTGCTCCCCGAGGTATCGGAGCCGCCGCGCAAAGAGGCCCGCCCGGAGCCGCGGCCAGTCGCGCCGCTGATGCTGGCCAAAGAGGTTCGGCGCGCCGAGGAGCCCAAAGAGCCGCTCAAAGGCGAACGTCCGGCGCCAACGGGGCCGTGGCGCTCCTACAAAGAAATCCTCGCCAAGCTCGCCCAGCGCGTGCTCGAGGCCCAACGTCCGCTGCGTATCCTTCAGTCTTTGCGCTGGCCGGACGGCGTGGAGGAGGCGTTCGCTCGCTCGCGTTTCCGCGAGCTGCCGCCCTTCGAGTACGACCCGGATCTCGGCTTTGATCCGGAGAGCAAGAAGCTCGAATTTAGCGAGATCTTGCGCGATATCGACAAAGAGTTCGGGCCCACCGACGAGCTCGCGGCCATCTTGCGCTCCACCGCCGAGGAGTACCTGCTCGTGGTGCAAATGCTCGAACAGCGCGGAACCAAGCGCTTCTACGAATTTTCGCGCAAGCTTTATGGCTCGGCCAAAGACGTTCTCCCCGACGGGAAAACCACCGTTCGTTCGATGGGCTTTCAGCTCTATGACCTGCTGACGAACATCGCGTGGGAGCGGCTCGGCGAGGCCCGGCGTCGCGACATCGACGCGCAGACGGCGGCCTTGGTGCTCAACGAGCGGCTTGGGCGCTTCTTCGGTGAGACCTCGGTGCGCGTGCAGGTGGATGATCAGCTCGTGGCCGATGCTGCGGCCGGCAGCGACTACGTGAAGATCCGCTCCGGGGCGACCTTCTCCAGTCGCGACGTTGATATCCTCGAGGTGCATGAAGGCTGGGTGCACCTAGCTACGAGCTTGAACGGTCAGGCTCAGCCGGTGGCGCGCTGGCTCGCCAAAGGCCCGCCGCGCACCGCTGCGGTGCAAGAAGGATTGGCGGCGCTGGTCGAGATCCTGACCTTCCGCAGCACGCCGCGCCGAGCCAAGAAGATCAACGATCGAGTGATCGCCGTGGACAAGGCCGAGGACGGAGCTTCGTTCCTCGACGTTTTCGAGTGGTACCGCACCGAGGGTTACGAGGACGACGAGTGCTTTCAGAGCGCGACGCGCATCTTCCGCGGGGGGACGTTGGACGGCGGCGCGCCTTTCACCAAAGACGCCTGTTACTGCAAAGGCATCGTGCTCAATCAGGCCTTCATGTTGGCGGCCATTCAACATGATCGGCCGGAGCTGATCCCGTTCTTGTTCGTCGGCAAGGTCGCGCATGAGGACGTCCCGGTGCTGCAGCGTCACGTGAGCGATGGCATCGTGAGGCCGCCGCCGTTCATGCCGCCGATCTTCGAGGACATGAACGGGCTCGCGGTGTGGCTCTCCTATTCCTCGTTTTTCTCGACGCTGTGCAAAGCCTCGATCGTCGATCACTACGCCAGCAGCATGCGTCGCTGAGGAGAAGTGCGTGAGCCAACCTGCCGATAAGCCCGCGAGAGTTCCGCGCGTCACCGAGGTCATCACTCCGGAGACGGGCCCCAGCATTCGTCGCATCCGCAAGCTCAAAATCAGCGTGCTGGATTCGCCCAACGCCAAAGAGAAGGGCGCCGTTTATTCGTTCGCCCAGGACGAGGTGCGGCTCGGCAGCAGCCCGGAGACCGACGTGGTGCTGAGCGACGCCGGCATCTCGCGCGAGCACGTCGCCATTCGGCTCACGCCGGAGGGCTTCCTACTGACCGACCTCGGCTCGACCAACGGCACCTTCGTCGGGGACGTGCGGCTGCGCGAGGTATGGATCAGCGGGGAGACCCACCTGCGGCTCGGCTCCACCGTGCTCAAGCTCTCGCCGCTCAGCGAGACGGTCGAGCACGAGGTCTCACCGCGGGCGAACTTCGGGCGCATGCTCGGCGCCAGTGCGTCGATGCGCGAGACCTTCGCGCTGCTCGAACGCGTCGCCAAGAGCGACCTCACCGTTTTGGTCGAAGGGGAGACCGGCACCGGCAAAGAGCTCGCCGCCGAGGGCCTTCACGACGCCAGCGGCCGGTCGGGTGAGTTCACCGCGGTCAACTGTGGGGCGATCCCCAAAGAGCTGCTCGAGAGCGAGCTGTTCGGTCACGAAAAGGGCGCCTTCACCGGCGCGATCCGCGAACGCAAAGGCGCGTTTCTTTCGGCCGATCGCGGGACGCTGTTTCTTGACGAGGTCGGAGAGCTACCGCTCGACGTGCAGGCGAAGCTGTTGCGCGCGCTCGAGCGACGCGAGGTCAAGCCGGTGGGCTCGGACAAGACGCTGTCGATCGATGTGCGCATCGTCGCCGCGACCCATCGCAGCTTGGCCAAGGAGGTGAAGGCAGGCACCTTCCGTCAGGACCTCTACTACCGGCTGGCCGTGGTGACGGTGAAGATCCCGCCGCTGCGCACGCGCATCGAGGATCTGCGGCTCTTGGTCGACACCATCTGGGAAGAGCTGGATCGGCGTCGTCGTGCGCAAGGGATGCCGGCGCCGGAGCGCTTGGACGCAGCGGCGATGGCGATGCTCGCGCGCTATGATTTCCCTGGCAACGTGCGCGAGCTGCGCAACATCGTCGAACGGTGGGCGGTGCTCGGCGCGTCCTCCGGTGAAGCGCTAGGCGAGAACCAGCCGGCCTCGGTGAGAGCCGTTCAAGCGGCCAGTGGCGACCCGTTTGGTGGCGTCTTGGAGTTGCCGTATCACGAGGCTCGCGAGGCGCTGCTCGAGCGCTTTGAGCGCGCCTTTACCGAGCAGGTGCTGGTCAAGAGCGGCGGCAACGTCTCCAAGGCCGCACGCGAGGCCGGGGTGGATCGCCGTCATCTGCAGCGGCTGATGGCGCGCTTTGGCGTGAAGTCGAGCTCATGATCGCCAACGTAACCGCGCTCACCCTGCCGCAGCCGGATCCGGATGAACCGGGCTTTCTCGCGGCGCTGTCGCGACTCGGCGTCGAGGCCGAGGTGGTGGCTTGGGATGACCCAGCGGTGGATTGGTCGCGCTATCCGCTCGTGGTGCTGCGCTCGACCTGGAACTACATCCACAAGCTGGAGGCGTTTCGCGCGTGGCTCAGCCGCTTGAGTTCGAGCACGGCGCTGCTCAACCCCGCGGCCGACGTATTGTGGAACCTCGACAAGCGTTACTTGCGTGAGCTCGCGAGCGAAGGCGTAGCGGTGGTGCCCACGCGCTGGGTCGAACGCGAGGACGAGCGATCCTCGGCGGAGCTGCTCGCCGGTCTCGAGGACGTGGTGATCAAGCCAGTGGTCTCGGCTGGGTCTTTCTCGACCGATCGCTTCAAACTCGCTGGCGACGATCGGCAACGCGCCATCGCCTTTCTCGAGGAGCAGCGGGCCGCACGAGCGATGATGATTCAGCCGTATCAGCCTTCGATCGACAGTTGGGGCGAGCGTTCGCTGGTTTTCATCGACGGTGCGTTCACCCACGCCATGCGCAAAAGCCCGCGTTTTCTCGGCGGGCCGGTGGTGGTGGAGGGCCCGGTCGAACCAGCCGCTCTTGAGCTCGAGCTCGCCACCCGGTTGATGCAGCGTTTCGCGGGCCGGCTGCTCTACGCCCGGGTCGACCTCGTGCGCGACCTCAACGGCAAGCCGCAGCTGATGGAACTCGAAATTACCGAGCCGTGGCTGATGTTGAGCCGCTGCCCAGCCGCCGAAGCGGCCATGGCAGCGGCCATCGCCCGCCGACTCTAAACTGCAGCCGAAGCCTCAGTTAACCTGGTCAGCGCTGACCTTGGTGCTGGCTTTGGCGTTCGCTTCGCTTTGGGTCCTGCGCGCCTGCATCCGCTCGACCTCGCGGTCCATCGTCCCGCGCAGCGTCTTGCCCCACATCTTGAAGTCCCCAATCAGCGACCAAAGCGGGTACTTGAAGCTGGCCGGCTTGTTCTTCTCGACGAAGAAGTGGCCGACCCAGGCGGGGCCGTAGCCTGCCACGAGTGCCAGCGGAATCAACGCGGGCTGACGCCGAATCGCGGCGGCGCCGAGCACCGCAACGGCTGCGGTGGTGCCGACGAAGTGTAAGCGACGGTTGGTCTTGTTCGCGTGCTCGAGCACGTAGAAGGGCCAAAACTCCTCGAACGATCCGATGCGGTCACTCATTGCAACGTCCTTTTTCTACGCGGTGCAGCGCGCGCGGGAGTGTGCTCCGAGCGCACGTGGTTTTCAAGGCTCAGAAGCCCGAGAACGAGGGCTTTCGTTTGCCGAGGTAGGCCGACAGACCTTCCTTGCAGTCCTTTGAGGCGAACAGCGCTGCCTGCAGTTCTCGCTCTAGCGCGAGGCCTTGCTCCATCCCCACGTCGAGTCCGGAGATCACCGCGCGCTTGATGGCGCCGACGGCCAGACTGGCGCGCTCCGGCTTGGCGAAACGACGGGCGTACTCCTCGACCTTGGTCATGAAGGCGGCGTGGCTCTCGGTTTCCCAAACGTGGTGCAACAGACCGAGCTTCTTCCCCTCGTCGAACGCGAAGGTTGAGCCCTCCACCATCAACTCGATGGCTTTGGCCCGACCCACCGCGCGCGCCAGTCGCTGCGTTCCGCCGGTCCCGGGCAGCACGCCGAGGTTCACCTCCGGCAGGCCCATCTTCCCGGCTCCGGCGCGGGCGACCAGCAGGTCACAGGCGAGCGCGATCTCCAGCCCGCCACCGACGCAGTGCCCGTTGATCGCGGCGATCGTCAACTTGGGCGTGTGCTCGAGCCGCAGCAGCGTCTCGTTCGCGTGCAGGCAGAAGTAGTATTTGAAGCGCTCATCCGCCTCCTTGAGCATGTTGATGTTCGCTCCGGCGCAGAAAAACTTCTCGCCGTGACCGGTCAGCACCAACACCTGGACGTCGGGATCGAAGCGGGCCTCGAGGATCGCCGAGTCGAGGTCCTTCATCATCTCGAAGGTGTAGCCGTTGGTGGGCGGATCGTTGAGCGTGAGAAAGGCGACGCCGTTGGAGGTGGTGTAGTCGACAAGAGCCATGCGGGGGGCTTAGCCCGTGTGCGCCGCCGTTAAAAGAAGCACGAAGGTGGCCGCGCAAAAGGCCGCGTTCAGTGGTACACAGCTGTTTCGAGAATGACATCCGCCCGGGGGCGGAACGGAGCCAGCTGTGAGCGACGAAATTCGGAAAAATCTCAAAGAGCTCATGATCATTGAGCTGAATCTCGTCGGCAAAAAGCCCGAGGATATCGATGATGCTGCGCCGCTGTTTGGCGCGGGGCTCGGGCTTGACTCGCTGGACGCGCTTCAGCTCGCCATGGTGGTCGAGGAGAAGTTTGGTGTGAAGGTCCCTGAAGGGGAGCCCGCCCGCAAGATCTTCGCCTCGGTGGACGCGCTGGTTGCTCATATCGCTGCGGTGGGTCTCAGCGCAGATGAAGCTCGATAGCGCGCAGGCTCGTCCAGTGTGGGTGACCGGGCTGGGCGCGGTGACGCCCCTCGGTGGCAACGTGGCGGAGACCATGACCGGGTTGTGGGCGGGCCAACGTGGCATTCGTGAGCTCCGGCTGTTCAACTTGAAGGGCGCGCGTTCGAGCGTCGCTGGCGAGGTGCAACAGCTCGAGCGCGGGTCGATCGCCGCGCGCACCGACGCGATGGCGGTGCAGGCAGCGCGGGAAGCGCTGGGTATGGCGGGCCTTTCGCCCAGTGACGCGGCCGTGCATATGGTGGTCGGCGGCACCACCGCCGGCATGTTCGAGACTGAAGAGCTGCTAACCCAGCTCGGCTCGATCGACCTCGATGTGGAGTTGCGGCATCGGCTGCGGACGCATCCGCTCTCGTCCACCGCGGACGTGTTGTGTCGCGAGGTTGGGCCGTTTGCGAGCGCGCGCACCGTATGCTGCGCCTGCACGAGCGGCGTCGCAGCGTTGGCGTTGGCCTGGTCGTGGATCCGCAGCGGTCGCGCGGAGATCGTGCTCGCGGGCGGCGCGGACGCTCTGTGCCGGCTCACCTACGGTGGCTTCGGCTCCTTGGCGGTGCTGGATGCAGCGCTGTGTCGGCCGTTCGATGCAACGCGCGCCGGGCTCAATCTAGGGGAGGGAGCGGGCTTCATGGTGCTCGAGTCGCAGGGCTCGCTGGAGCGTCGCGGCGTCAAGCCGCTGGCTCGCATCGTGGGCGTCGCTCTCGGCGGAGAGGCCCATCACATCACCAACCCGGAGCCCGGCGGCGCCACCGCAGCCGACATCATGCGCAGGGCGATCCAGGCCGCGCAGCTGACGCCCGCAGACATCGGCTATGTGAATGCGCACGGCACCGCCACGCCCCACAATGACGCCGCTGAGTCCGCCGCCATTCGTGCTTGTTTTGGTGACGTTCGCGTTCCGGTCTCTTCGTCCAAAGGGCAGATCGGCCATACGCTCGGCGCCGCCGGCGCGATCGAAGCGGTGATTACCGTGAAGACCGTCCAGACCGGGACGCTGCCGCCTACGGTCGGCCTGGGCGAGGTGGACCCAGCTTGCGAGCTCAACCACCTGCGCGAGACGGTGCAGCAGTCAGCGCCGCTCACCGCGATGTCCAACTCGTTTGGTTTTGGCGGCACAGGCGGCGCTGTGGTGATCAGCTCGCGTGCGGAGCTGTTTGAGGCGCCACCGAGCTTGACCCCACGCAGCGTCATTACCGGAGCCGCGGTGGTGGCCTTGGGTCGGGTGCTGCAGGGCGCGGAGCTTGCAGCCCTGCTGGTCCCGGTGAGTAGCGCACCCGGCGAGCCTGTCGTGCCGTCCTCGGGGGATCCAACCCACGTGCTCGACGCAGCTCGCTCGCGGCGGATGGACCGCTCGGCGCGGCTCTCCACCCTGGTCGTGTCGGCCGCCCTGGAGGCGGCTAACGCCGCGTCCACCGCCGAGGTCGAGCGAGCCCGCATGGCGGCCGTGAGTGGTACGGCGTTCGGCAATGTAGATGGCAGCATGCGCTTCATGAAGCGCATGCTCGACAAGGGCGCTCAGTTCGCGAGCCCGGTAGATTTTCCGAATATGGTGCCTTCATCGCCGGTGAGCCACGCGGCAATTTACTGCGGCTTGCGTGGGCCAGCGTTGGCAACGCCGGATCTCTCCGCCACCGCAGAGAGCGCGCTGGCGACCGGGCTCGAGCTGATCGAGGGCGGGGTTTCGCACTCCGCCGTTGTCGGTAGCGTGGAGGAGGTCAGCGAGCTCGCCGAGCGCGTGCTGGCTCCGCTGCTCGGCGTTCGAACCATGTCGGCGCATTCGGAGGGTGCGTCGGCGTTGGTGCTGGAGCGGGCCGAGGACGCGCAGGCGCGAGGCAAGCGAGCCTTGGCCGCGGTGGTAGCGTGGCGTTCAACGCGCCACGCGGACCTGCTCCAAGCTCTGCCGGCTCCGACGCCGGAGGCCATCGTCGTCGCTGAGCCGAACGTCGACGTCGCGACGCTGCTCGCAGGCAGCGCCTGGCAAGAGCAGCCGCGCTTTACGCTGGCGCGCGCTGCCGGTGAACATGTCGGTCTGGGCGGAGTGGCCTTGGCGGCAGCCGCCGAGCGGCTCGCTTCCACACCAGGCAGCGCGCTGATTTTGGGAGCCGCGCCAGATCGGGCCTACGCCTTCCTGCTCGAGAGCCAATAGCGTGAGCTTGCGCGCGCTTCTCGGCTGCTGTTCGCTCTTGGTTGGCTGTTCGGGCCTCACGCGCGAGCCGCTGCAGCCCGGCTCCGCGGAGGACTTCCTGCGAGCGAGCGAGACACTCCACAGCCTGGCCGAGGTCACCGCCCGCGAGCGAACGCAGACGGTGCAACTGTCGATGTCGGCGCCGTATCTGCCGAGTGAGGTCTCTTCGCGCGGTGCGGTGGCACTGCGTCCTCCCGGCGAGTTGCGCATGATCCTGCTCGGTCCTGGAGGCGCAACGGCGCTTGACGTTTGGATCTCGGGGCAGCGTTATCGCTTGGAGATCCCTGCGCTCGAACGCGTCGTTTCCGGCGGTACCGACGCTGAATTGCAACAAGAACGCGGCCTACCGATCGGCTTTCTGCGTTGGTGGTTGCTTCATCCGTTTTCGGCGCAGCTGCAGGCCGCACGTCCGCGGGACGGCGGCCTCGAGCTCCTGCTGCGTGACGAAGACGGCGCGTGGATCGAGGTCTTGTTGCAACCAGGCGGGGAGATCTCAGCAACGCGCAGCAGCCTGCGTCGTCAGGGCGGAGAGGTCGTGCGCCTCGACGAAGAGACGGTGCACGCGTCGAAGGCTGGCTGCGGAGAGGTCCGCTACAGCCAACGTTCGACGCGGCTCACCTCGATCGTACGTTGCGAATCGGAGCGCGCGACGGTCAACGCCAAGGCCTTTGAAGAGCCACAGCCGGTGTGTCGAGGGCCCGCTTGTTAGCGCGCGCCAGCATCGTCGCGGTGGGGGCTATCTCGCCGCTCGGGGAAGGCGAGGCGGCGTTCGATCCCGGCGCGTTAGGGCAGCCCGCTCGCTGTGCGATCGAAGAGGACGCGATCTTCGTGAAGGCCGGTTTCGCCCGACCCTTCGCCGCTCGCGCCGCGCAGCTCACAGCCAATGAAGCGCCTCACGTCGCCAATAAGCTCCTCCTTCACGCCCTCGGCGCTTGCGTGAACCACGTGAGCGAGTTGGGGCTTTTGCAAGGCAAGCGCGTGCGGCTCGCACTCGGTACCTCATCGGGTGGAATGGAAGCGGCCGAACAGCTCTTTCGCTTGCGTGCCGAAAGTCCAGAGGGCGCGCAGATTGCTGCACAGAGCGTTGCCGCGGCTACCTACTTTGCGCCGCAGCTGCGCGCGATTGCGCTACTCGAGGCAGCAGGTGTGGTACCGCAACGTGCGCTGCATTTGGTGACGGCCTGCGCTGCGTCTACTTGGGCGCTCGGCGTCGGTTTGCGCTGGCTAGAGGAAGGCGATTGTGATCTCGTTTTCGCCGGCGGCTATGACGCGCTCACCACCTTCGTCGGCGCTGGCTTCGAGTGTCTACGCGCAACCAGCGCCTCACGTCCTGCACCCTTCGGTCTCACGCGAGACGGCATGGCGCTCGGGGAGGGCGCTGGTGTTGTCGCGCTGGTGCGTGAAGGGGAGGAGGGGCGTGCGCAGCGTCGCGCGTTCGTGAGCGGCTTCGGTGCCTCCACCGACGCCGTTCATGTGACGGCGCCAGACCGCAACGGCGACGGGCTCTATCGCGCGGGAGCGGCCGCTCTCGCTGACGCCGGGGTGGGCTCGCAGCAATGCGGGCTGGTATCTGCTCACGCGACGGCGACGCCTTTCAACGACGCTATGGAATGGAAGGCGATCGAGCGTTTGTTTGGCGCTCATGCGCCCTACATTCATCCGTTCAAGGCGCAGATCGGCCATACGCTGGGAGCGGCCGGCGTGCTCGAGACGCTGGCGTTGGCGCGCGCCGTTGAGCTCGGCTGCATACCGGCCGCGGTGATCCCGGCCAACCCAGATCCGGAGACGCCAGCAAGGCTCGCGCCGGTGACCTGTGAAGCGCCGCTGCAGGCCGGACTCAAGTTGTCGGCGGCCTTCGGTGGTGCCAACGCTGCGCTGATCGTCGAGCGCGCGGACGTTGCGCCTTCGCGTAACGTTCGCCCAGCTCGCCGAGCTTTCGTGCGCAACTTTGCTCAGGTGGACGCGGTCGATCTCGAGCGGCTCGCGCTGGTGACCGGCCAAGCCCAAGACAAGCTCGAACGGCTCGATGCGCTTTCGCTGCTCGCTGCTAGCGCCGTCGCGCAACTGCAAGACAGAGGCGCGCTAGCGGGAGACGGCGTGGGCGTGGTGGTGGGCCACAGTCTGGCCACGCTCGACATCAACGAGCGCTTCTTCTCCAAGGTCCTCAGCAAAGGTCCTCGCTTCGCCGAGCCGAAGCTATTTCCGCCCACCTCGCCGAACTTGGTCGCAGGTCAACTGGCCATCCTGTTCGGCCTGCGCGGACCGAGCGCTGCGCTTGCAGGCGGCCCGGGCACGGCGCTCGATCCACTGGCGCTCGCGCGTACGTTGCTGCGCTGCGGAGATTGCGAGCAGGTGGTCGTCGTGGCGATCGACTACCTGGGGGAGACGTCGCGATTCGTGCAAGCGGAGGCGTACGCCGCGCACGAGGACGTGCAGCACGGTGCGACGGTTGCGCTCGTTGATTGCGTGGCTGAAGGCAGCTTGTTCGAGCTGAGTGGAGAGCCACCGCGCGCTGGCTTCGGCCGCATCGCCCTGCTTGATTACCTGCGCCGGCAAGGCTCATGAGCGTGACATTTTGGCAGCCCGCCCTTCGGCGAATCGAGCGTTTGCGCCACGCTGACAACTTCCCGCGCGAGACGACAATCTTGCTTGCTGCGCATCATTTTCCCAAATAGGGTCAGCGAGGCTCAGCAAATGAAATGAACGTTTGGTTCGTGGAATGCTTGAGTCTGCACGCCGGTTCTCTCGACTGCTGAGATGCCCATGAGCAAACAATTCCCCCCGAAGTCGAAGCTTCCTTTCGGCGCACGAAGTCTGTCGGTTTTGATCGTCGGCCTCGGGCTGACCTCGTCGGCCTGCGCGAAGAGCTACATCCCCAACACGGATGTCGAAGACAACGAGGACAACCGCGAGGTCATCGCCTTCTGCGAGCGCTATCGCCGGGCCGTCGAGAAGCGAGATGCGGGCGGCATGCTTCAGCTCGTCTCGCCTCAATACTACGAGGACGGCGGCAACCCCGACGCCTCGGACGACATGGACTACGAGCAGTTCAAGTCATGGCTTACCGGAGAGGGCGTTGATGAAGAAGGCATCGCCTTCCGCGACGCGACTGCCATTCGGCACGAGATCCGTTATCGCCGCATCGTGCGTGAGACCGATCGCGTGTTCGTCGATTACACCTTCAGCGCGAGCTTCCGTGTTCCCACCGGCAAGGCCGACGCCTGGAAGCGCAAGGTGGATGACAACCGGCTCGAGCTGGTCCGCGACGAGAGCGGTGAGTTCAAGATCGTCTCCGGCATGTGACGCTGGGCCTGGCGGCCGCGATGCGAGCGGCCGGGGTCGACAAAAGCCTCGCTCTTACGAGCGAGGCTTTTGCGTTCTCAGTTGAGCGCGGCGTCAGAGGAAGTCATGTCGTCGAACACGCCGCGCTCCTTGGCCTCGGTCAACGAGCGCAGCGCCGTTCGGTAGCCGCGCAATACGAGGGAGCGGGCGTTGAAGCGGTTGAGGTAGCTGAAGGCGCCGATGTCCGGCGCGATGTCGAGGAAGACCACGCGCGGGTGCGTGCGGCTCGTGAGCTCGACGCCGCGCCGCTCCTTCTCCGACATCACGAGGTTGACGGCCTGCCGAATCATGCCGAAGGGCCCGCTGCGGGCGATCGAGCGTTCGCCTGGGGCGCGCTCCTCTGGCCGATAGATATTCGAGATGATGACCACGTTGGCGCCGGCGTTGACCGCGAGATCGAGCGACAAGGTTCGCTTCACCTCGGCGTCCATCAAATAGCGCGAACCGACCTTGAGCGGACGGAACACGCCGGGGATGGCGCAGCTCGCCGCCACGGCGCGGCTCATCGGCACGTCGGTTCGGTGCCCGCGGCCGAACACCACCCGCTCGCCCGAGTCGACATCCACGGCGGTCACGAGAATTTGGTTCTCGATTCGGTTGAAGTCGTTCTCCGGCAAGAACCGCTCGAGCACCTTCTCCAGCTTGTGGGTCGAGAAGGCGCCGGACAGCAGGTAGCCCGGATCGAGGAAGTCCTCGAGCCGGGGCGCACCGAGAAAGGTGCTCATGTACAGCCGCGGACCCTGGTGACGACGCCGCCACGGCAATCGGTAGGCGTCGAGCAGCACGTCGAGCGGGATGTCCTGGCCGTAGGTGGCAGCGACCAACGCCCCCGCGCTGGTGCCCACGAAGATCGTAGGAACGATGCCAATCTCTTCACAGGCCTTGAGCACACCCAAGTGTGCGAGGCCGCGGGCGGCGCCACCCGACCCGACGAAAGCAACCTTCAGAGGGACCATGCTCAGTAGTTTCGCGATCTGGTGGCTAGGTGGCAAACTTCTTTTGCGATCGCCGCTCGCAAATCATGAAGCCCCGGGAAGCAACAGCCGGATCAACGGGTGAGCGGAAAGTCCTCGACAATGCGGTGGATTGAAAAACCACCGTCGTTGCGCCGCAGCAGGAAGGTGAGCGTCGGTCCGAGCAAGCGGCCTTGGCGGCCGCTGGGTAAGCTGAGTGGCACCACCACGAGCACGTCCGAGGCTTCGGTACGTTCGCTGGCCGGCAGGCCGTTTGCAGCAAGATCCCCGAGTTGCGCAGGCCACTCTGCGGCGAAGTCCTCGTTGCGTAACAAGCGAAAGTCGTCGGCGTCGTAGAACTGCAGGTTCTCGAGCTGCGTATAGTCGAGCCGTGTGAAGCGTCGCGCCCAAGCATTGATGGCGTTCTCGCGCGACCCGCGCTCTGGATCGAGTTGGTGGCAATCGCTGCTCAAAAGTCCTCGGGCCGCCTCCACATCCTCACGCGTTACGGCCTCAAGAAAGTTCGTCACCACCTTGAGCACCACGCGATCCTCGGGCGGAGTTCGCAGCAGCACCACGCCCTCCGCCGCCCGACTGCTCCGCTGCGGCGCGCCGAAGCCCGTCGCAGGATCGACCGTGACCCCGTCGGGTTGTCGGCGCTCCCCGAGCTCTCGGTAGCTGGTCGCTGGAGAACAAGCTACGGCCGCGAGCGCGGCCCACGCGACTCGCTTCACCCTTACAGCGCCTCGACGTGCGGCTCGCCATCTCCGGCGGCGTTGCCGTGCGCGATGGTCACCGTGTGACCGTCTTTGAGCTCGGTCAGCGAAGAGGGAAGGCGGTTGTCTTCGAAGTCGGAGGCGATCAGCCCCAGCCGCGCCGAGACGAGATGCGGGACCTTCGTCCGGGAGAGGCTCTCTTTGTCGAAGATGCGCTCGAGGCCCTGACGGCCGGCGAGCACGCTGTAGCCCATCGGTGAGAAGGTGCGCGTGCCGATCACGAAGTCACTGCAACCAAGCATCAAATTGAGCCGCAGCGGCTCGCTCGACTCTTCGGCACAGATGCGAGAAACCAGCGCCAAACTCGAGCGAATTGCGTCACGTGCGGCAGCTGCCGGCACGTCGGCGCGGTCCAGCCGCCCGGCGTCATGAAGGAAGGAGAGGAAGGTGTAGAACACGAGTTCCGCGTCGGTCTCCCCCCGCACGTCGCGAGCGAGGAACTGCGGTAGGGACTCGAGCAGCCGACCGCGAATCTTCTCGGCGTTGGGCACGGTTCCGGTGGAGGCAAAAAGCCAATTGCGATAGCGGAACGGATGCGTGTTCTCGGTGCGCAGGGCGCCCACGGTGGCAGTACGAATGTGACCCACGAGCACGTCGGCGCGGATGTCTTTGACCAGCTCCCCGAACGAAAGCACTCGCCGATCATCGAAGGGGCGACGTTGCAGCAGAATCTCCCCGCCTTGATAGAACCCCACGCCCCAGCTGACGCTGCTCGGCGCTTCTGCCTGCGTAGGATCCGGTTCCGGCGGGCGAACAGAGTAGAGGGACGCGTCCACGGCCAAGGCACGTGAGCCGAGGTCTGGGCGGTTGGCGATGAAACCGACGAGACGAGCCATTGCTGGACAGTGTGCGCGACTTTCATGGTGGACGCCAGCACCTCAGCCCGCGCTGGAGGCCGAGCCGTGATTGCGTCGAACTTTGGCACGAGTCATTGGGTTCACTGCGACAACCTTCGGTTGTAAGGTGCACGCTATGCGCGCTCTCGCGGTGGTCTTCAGCCTCGGTCTCCTCCTTTCGGGATGTTCTGCCGTTTTCCCGGAGCTGTCGACGCGGTTCTCCGAAGCACCTGACCTCGGCACCTTTGATCCGCCGCCGCCTACCGACCGCATGCTTTTGCGCGTTGTGAGCGGCAAAGTCCCCGCAAAAACGCGCGACGGTCGCGATTGGGACAAGGCCTTTGGCAGCCTGCCCGACCCGTACGCCAAGGTGTCGGTCAACGGCGTGGAGCTGTTTCGAACCAACCCAGCCAGCGACACGCTCGAGCCGACCTGGAATGATTCGCCCAAAGGCAACTTCAGGATCGCCGCCGGTGACAAGGTGGAGGTTCAGCTGTGGGACTCTAGCCCGCTCAATGACAGTCCTGTTGGCGTGCAGGAGCGAACGCTGACGCCGGACCACATCGACGCCGGCGAGATTCGCTTTGACTTCTCGAGCGGTGGTGAAGTCGTCTTGGCCATCAAGCCTGCGGAGGCTGTTTGGGGCGCCGGCTTCTGGTTCGAGCTGCGCAACGACTCGGTGTATGTGACGCGTTTGATCGAAGGAAGTCCGGCCAGTCGCGCAGACATGCGCCCCGGCGATCGCATCGTCAGCATCGACGGTCAGGCGCTCGAGGCCATGCCCATCGCTGAACGTCGCAGCTTGCTGGGGGCGTTCCCAGTTCGCGGTTACAGGATGGATCTCGCGCGCAAAGACGGCACCACGCTGCAGGTAGATCTCAAAGAAGGGCCGATCTACCCGATGTTCTCCGACTACTCTCGTTTGCCCGTCAAACCGAAGTGAAGATTCCGGACTTCGGCTACTCGACTGAGGAGATTCGCGCGGAGCTCGAGAAGCTGCGCCATCCGCTCTCCATCGCTGTCATCCGGGCGAAAAATCCCTTCAACGTGGGAGCCATCATCCGCGTCGCGCACTCGTTCTTGGTGCGAGAGATCTTCCTGATCGGCGTGGAGCCCTATTACGAGAAAGCCTCGATGGGCATGCAGAAGTACGAGAAGATCGTCGACTGTGAGACTGAAGAGGTCTTTCTCGAGCGCGTGGCGGGCCGGCCGCTGATCGGCGTTGAGCGCGACGCTGCGACCGCCACCCTTTGGGACGTGCCCATGCCCGACAACCTCGTGTTCGTCTTCGGCAGTGAGAACGACGGCATCCCCGAGTCGCTGTTAGCAAAGTGCGATTCGGTGCTCGCGATACCGATGTACGGGATCAATCACTCATTCCCGGTCACCGTGACCACCGGCATGGTCCTTTGTGAGTGGGCGCGACGCCGGGACCCTCTCGGGCGCTGACAGACGCGGATTGCGTCCTTGGCGACGCCTAGCGATGATGGCCTATGTCGAAGCCCCTTCGTTCTTCGTTGCCGCTCTTCTTGTGTGCGACGCTGGCGTCAGCCGCTTGTGGTGACTCCGGTGCAAGCGGGGGGAACGGCGGCACCAGCTCAAACGGGGGAGCGCCAACGAACGGCGGTGGGGGGCAAGCCGGCGGCTTCACCAATGGAACGGGCGGGGCCAGCGGTGGTGGCGAGCCATGCGCGCAAGACTCCTCTGAGGCCACGCTGATCAATCAGCCGGTGGACATCATCTTCGTGATCGACAACTCGGGCTCGATGTCCGCCGAAATCGAGGAGGTAGAGCAGCAGATCAACGCTAACTTCGCGGCGATCATCGATAGCGCGATGCCTGCGATCGACTACCGCGTGATCATGGTCGCGGCGTTTGGTGATAGCGGCAACCAGGAGATATGCGTGGCTGAGCCGCTCGGGGGAATCCCGGATAACGACGGGGACGGCCACTGCGACAACATCCCCAACCAGCCCGTCAATACCGACAAGTTCTTTCACCACAGCGTGGATATCTCGAGTCACGACGCCCTCTGTCAGCTGATCGATCAGTTGGCCGCTCCCGATCAGTTCAACCTTCAGCCAACGGGCTATGCGGCGTTGCTAAGGCCGGAGGCCTTCAAGTTCTTTGCCGTCATCACTGACGACAACGTCAGCTGTGACAACTACGACGACGGAAACTCGGTGGCGGAAGGGGAGGGGGTTGCGACCGCTTGGGATACCAATCTGCGCACCGCCTATCCGGCGGAGTTCGGTGCGCTGGATGGCCCGCGCAAATACTCCTTCTGGAGCATCGTCGCGCTCGAGCCGCTGGCGCCTTCAGCAGCCGATCCCTACGGCATCCCGCACGCGCCCAGCGACCCGATCACCACCAATGAGTGCACTCCTTCGGCGGTGAACCCCGGCACCGGCTATCAAGCCCTGAGCGTGCTCACCGAGGGCTATCGCTTTCCGACCTGTGGGCTCGATTACACCTCCATCTTTACGCTCATGGCGCAGGGCGTAATTCAAGGCGCTGCCGTGCCCTGCGAATACGATGTACCGGCGGCCCCGGATGGCCAAACCATCGATTTGGCGACGGTGCAGGTGCAGTACGCCACTGCCGGTCTCGCCGTCACGACCTTCAATCAGGTAGCTGATCTCGCTGCCTGCACGGACGGCTCTTTCTTCATCGAGGCCGGCAAGATCAAGCTCTGTCCGGGCGCTTGTTCCACGGTCCAAGCGGATCCGGATGCATCGATCAACATCCTCTACGGCTGCGACATCGACGTGAGGTGATTGGATTTGCGTCTGCCCAGAAGAAGCGGTCTTCTTCGCACATGCGTACCTTCGCCGGCTTCTCGCTGCTTCTTTGGGTAGGACTTTCGACCGTTGCTTGTGGTGACGACGAGTCGGACGGCACTGGGGGGACCGGTGGCGTCAGCAGCGGAGGCGGCGGAAGCACTGCTAACGGCGGAGAAGGCGGCAGCGGCGGCAACTCGAGCGAGCCCGTCGCGCTCACCTCCGTCGTGGCACCAACCGAGTTCAGCGTCGTGTTGCAGCTACAGGGAGAGTTCATCGCCGGGCACCCGCAACAGCCCTCGATGTACGCGCTGACGAGCCTGAACGGCGATCTCGAGGTCCTCTCCGTCAGCTTCGACGCGGCGGCCAATACCATCACGCTGGAGACCTCCAAGCAGAAGCTCGGCATCGAATACACGCTGACGGTGAAGGCGCCAGGCAACGAACTCGACTTCAAGTTCCAGGCCTTTCTCTCGGCAGACACGGCGACCTTCTGGGCCGTCGACTTCGCCGACTTCAGCAACTACCAAGTCACGGCTCGTCGCGAGCGCGTTGGTGAGCACGTGGTGGTTTACGCCACTCCCGAGGCAGAGGACGCCGACGATCTCGATCAGACAGTCGCCTACTTTGACGAGACGATCTTCCCGATCGAGACCGCAGAGCTTACCGCCGCGCCCGACCGGGACGGCAACGGCAAGGTGCTGCTCTTGGGGCTGAACGGCAACCAATACTACGGCGGCTATTTCTCGCCGGTCGACTCGCTCACCGACGCCGAAGCCATGCAGTTTGGTGGGCACTCCAACGAGATGGAGATGCTCTACGTGAGCGTGCCCGACAACGGAAATAACTATCTACCAATCCAGGTCGTGGCTCACGAGTTCTCGCACTTGCTCTACAACGAGACTCACGATTTCAGCCAGACGGACTGGAGTTGGCACAACGAGGGCATGGCGGAGTGCGCGGTTCACCTCGTGACAGGGATGCAAAACGAGTATGCCACCGATACCTATTTTGCGCCCAATACACCGTTAGCGGCGGGGCAATCCTTGGTGCAATGGGAGTACGCCAACTACTACCAGTACGCGCAGGCCTACATGTTACTGGCTTACTCGGCATCACGGCTAGGCGGCATTGATTCGTTCGGAGATCTGTTTGCGCTGCAGGGCTCTCCGGCCTCGCTCGAGGCCGTCTTCCAAGCTGAATTTTCGCGGTCCTTCAGTGAGACCCAGCTCGACTTCTTGACCGCCGCCTGGCTCGATGAGCCTTCGGGTCCCTACGGCTTTAGCGGCCTGGTTTCTCCGCCCAATCAGCCACCGACGCTACCCGTCATTCCAGGGAGCTTGCCGCCGTTTACTGGGGTGTTCATGGGCGTCTCCCAGACCATGGCCTCGCCCGTCGGCGCAGGGCCAGACGTCGTGCACCGCGGTGTAAGCGGCGCGGGCTCGGTGGATGACGTCGCTCCGTTCGACTCGAGCGGCGGCGCGCTCATCGCCCTCAACACCGACAGCACGCTGAACGCCACGCCTCAATCCACGGGAACGTTCTCCCTTGCTGCGGCGGCCTCCGTGGCTGAGGCCAGTGCCGACGCCGGCCTTTGGCTTCATCCTCCCCCGGTCAAGCCCGCCAACCGTGAGCAACTACTGAAGTGGAGAAAGCGCGTCCACGGTCACTGATCGGCGCTGCGCGTTGCCTGCGGCCGAAGGCTCGTGTAGCCAGCGTTCATGGCAGGCGGAGCAGCAGGCGGGGCCCTCGCGGGCATCATCATTGCCAACAACATCGTGCGCCTGAAAAAGGGGGTAGCGCTTGCGAGCACTGCCTGGCAGGGGCTCGAGGCCAAGGGCCTGAAGCTCGGCTCCGAAGCGGTGACTGGTTTTGCCGCTGCCTCGGGTGAAACCAGGCCCGTCCTCTCGGGAGCCATCCAAGGTTGTGACTGCTCAGTAAAGGTGGTTTCGGACTTCGTTCACTCGGCCCACACCCGCGTTGGGGCCAAGAGCAGCCAGCCCTATGAGGCGGCAGTGGGAGTTCACCCGAGCCCGGCAGGGCTGTTCGGCTCCATCCGAGCTTGGCTCGCCCAGGATATCGAGATCGGCGATCCGGAGTTCGATCACGCCTTTTTGATCACCGCCAAGCCGTCCGAGGCGGCGATCTCCTTCCTCACCCCGAGCATGAAGGAGGCGATCTCCGCGCTGGCAGGAGCAAGCTTTGCGGGCCTGGTGATCGAGCGAGGCGAGGTTAGCCTGCTATTTCAGGGCGTAGAGACGAATGTCGAGCTGCTCTCGCTTGCTGTGGACGTCGTCATCGCCGCCGCGCATTGGCGCTTTGATTGAGGCTTAGCGACTGGTCAACGTGCCCACACCAGCACGAAGATGCCCAACACGATGCGGTAATAGCCAAAGGGGGCTAGCCCGAATTTATTGAGGTATCGCAAGAAGACCGAGATTACGGCGAGCGACACCGCAAAGGCTGTTGCCAATCCAATCAGCAGGGCGAGCACCCCGCCCTCTGCAGCGAATAGCGCGTCGCCATCCTTCACCAGGTCCAGCACAGTGGCACTGCCTAGCACCGGGATCGAAAGCAGGAAGGAAAACTGGGCAGCCGTCTTGGCGCGAAGCCCCGAGGCTTGCCCTCCAACGATGGTGCTCATCGAACGCGAGAACCCGGGCCAAAGCGCTGCACACTGGCAAACCCCGATGATTAGCGCGCGTTGCAGCGTCACCGCCGTCAACGATTCCTCCTTGGGCTCGTGCTCGGTGCTGGGGAACAAGTAGGGGGCTGCGATCATCACCAGCCCACCGACGATGAGGGCCGTTGCGACTGGGGTTGGCCCCATCAGTCGGGCTTTGACGAAGCTGTGAAGGAGAAAGCCGATCCCCGCCGCGGGGAGGAAGGCCACGCCGAGCGCCAAGAACAACTGTTGTTGCTCCTTCTGCTTAGCGAGCAGGCCGCGTACGAGCGTCAAAAGCACGTCGCGGTAGTAGACAATCACCGCCAGAACAGCACCCGCCTGAATCGCGATCTCGAGGGTCTTGGCTGCCGCGTCGTTATGACCGAGAGATTCCCCCAAGAGGATCAAATGTCCGGTGGAGGAAACCGGAAGGAACTCGGTCAAGCCCTCGAGAATACCGAGCAGAACAACGTGGAGAGGATTCAAGGGCGCGCTCGGTTCAGGGAGGAAGAAGCGTGAACTCAATCGTGTAAGGGCCGGACTCTCCGAGGAAGCCGTCCACGAAAACGAAGTACTGGTTGCCCGCGGTCACCGGCACATTGGTGAGCTCCAGCTCCCCCGTATTCCCCATCTCGGAGCATGCGAGCTCGGTCGCTGCGCTCGAACAGTTGGTGCGCACGTACAAGGAAGCATCAAAGGAGGGATCCAAGGCTGCGACGAGCTTGCCGTTCTCCGGCGGGACAATGCGGTAAACTACCTCCGGCGTGGTGTCTGAATCACAGTTGCCAGTGCCCTGGTGGTCCGCCGACGCAACCGCTGTGTTGCCGCTTACGGTGTAAGGGTCATTGAACCCCGATAGTGGGATATTAACTCCAGGGCAGTTATCACCGGCGACGCCTCCTAGCAGCGTTGCACCCAATAGGAACTCACCTGTGGTGGTATTCCAGCCGTCAGCGAATACGTAGTAGGTAGTGCCGGCCTGCACCGCAAACGTCGCGCTCTCCACTCCGCCAGCGAACGTAGAGTCCACACAGGCAAGCTCCGCTCCGCCCTCGCAGGCGTCCCGAACGTAAAGCACCGGGTCCAAGTCGTTGTTGACGGCGAGGAAGTCCAACGTGAGCACGCCATCTGCTTCGGGCGTCAATGCATAGACGTATTCGGGCGCATCAGCGCCACCGCAGCTGCCCTCGTATTGGGGCGTGGCGTCGGCGGTGTTGCCACCCAGGGTGACGTCTCCGCCAGCCGGAACCGAAACCGCAATGCCGGGACAGCCGAAGGTATCGGGCACGTTGACGAAACAGCCGTTGGAGCACGGGTCGTCGTCTACCGAGTTGCCGTCGTCGCACTCCTCGACGCCGGCCTGTGCGTAGCCGTCCCCGCAAAAGGCTGAAAAGCAGCCTTCAACACAGTCGTCGTTGTTGTCGGTGTTGCCGTCGTCGCACTCTTCACCGGCGTCGAGCATGTTGTTGCCGCAGCCAACGCCCGCGGTGCAGGTCGAGGTGCAGGCGTCCCCGTCCTCGGTGTTGCCGTCGTCGCAATCCTCAACCCCGGCTTGGACGAAGCCGTCGCCGCAGCTTGCAACAACGCACTCCCCGACACAGCCGTCGCTGTTGTCGGAGTTACCGTCGTCACAGTCCTCGAAGCCCGAGTGAACGACGAGATCACCGCACTTGGGTAGGGTGCAGTTGGCGAGGCAATCATCGGTGTCTTCGAAGTTGCCGTCGTCACACTCTTCGCCCAGATCCGGATCGGCGATGGCGTCTCCACAGAAGATGTCTGCGCCGCCGGAACCGCCAGCGCCAGCGGCTCCAGCTCCGCCTGTGCCCGAGTCACCGCAAGCGAAGCTCAGCCCAAGGGTCAACAGTAACGCGGGCGTAAGAACAGAGCTCATTCGCATAAGGGAGTCCTCAGTTGCAGTCGGGGTCGCTGATGCAACAGCCGATCACTTCGCCGTTGGAGTTGCAGTCGGCGTTGGGGCAGTCACTGTCTTCATAACAACCCTTGGTGCACGCATCGAAGGTGCAGACGTTCTGCGAGGCGAGACCGAGGTCGCAGGACATCTCGATCACGTCGTTCAGGTAGAGAACCTCGCCGGAGTTGGAGTCACACAGGGTGCCGTAGGGCATGCCGGTGGCTGCCTCTCCCCAGTTAGCGCAGCCGGCGAACGCGAGGTTGATGTCATCGAGGGCGATGGCTCCGTTGCAGACGCTCGTGGCGCCGTACGCCGAGCACTCTTCTTGGTTGATGCAATAGGGCACGCAGCTGAGCCCGACGCCCGCACTCAGCGGCACCTCGGCGCAGTCCCCGTACAACCTCTTTGCGTCGTCGTAGCACTCCACATACGACTCACAGCTGCGGGTGCAGTAACCGTTTTCACATACGCCGGTGAGGCACTCGGAGGCGCTGTCACAAGGCGAATACAGCTCCTCGGTGCCGGTTTGGCTCGAGCCGCAGGGGCCGTCAGGCGTGGTGCAATCGGTGAAGCTCAGCCCGTCTCCACTGCAGGTCTTGGTGCCTTGATCGGCGTTGTCACACGTGCAGGTGATGACCTCGTCGGGGGTGCAGATGCCGATCGGCCCGTCGGTGGTGCCGGTGCCGATGCTGGGGCACTCGCCCTCGGGAGTGGTGCACTCCCCGAGACTCTGGCCGTCGTCTGCGCAGGTCTGCGTCCCTTGAACGCTTCCGCCACGACACTTGCAGAAGACCTCGGTGCCGGGCGTGCAGACTTGCTCCGAGGTTGAGTCACCGCAAGCCGAAGCAAACAGCGAAACCAGCAGAACACAGCAAAAGCGAAGCGATCGAATCATCATCCATCCCCTTTGGTGGCTCGGACCACGTTCCGTGAACGGCGAAGTCTCCGGGCACCGGCGAAGCCACATAGCACAAGTGGTGCAAGCCAAGCTGCTGCACCCGTCGAGCTGGACTGCGAACAGTTCGTACAGCCGCCAACTCCGCCCTCGTCTACCGCGTTGGCCTCACCTCCACACTCGTTGCCCAGCCCACCGCGTGGTTCGGGCGTGCAAGGTGCGGAGCGTGAGGCCGAATAAACCTCACAGGCCGCGAGGATGTCGTCTTCCTCGAGGGTGCGTTGGTCGTTCGACCCGGGCTCATAACCGGCGAACATGGTCGCTGAGACGTCAGGCGTGTGATCGAGCCCGATCAGGTGGCCCATCTCGTGGGTGAGGACCGCCTCGAGGTCGTATTCGATCACCATGTCGGAGATGGTGAAGTTGTTGTTGGCGTGGTTGATCTCGATGTCGGCGTCGAGGATCTCGCCGGTGTCGTCGTTGAAGGTGACGGTAGTCTTGGCCAACGTATTGTCGATACCCTTGTAGACCCACTTGGTGTCCTGAAAGAGGATCACGTTCGCGTTGGTTCCGCCGCTGTTGTACTCGGTCTGTTTGCAGGCGATGTTGTCCAGCTGCGAGAAGCCGATGCTCGCAGGTCCGCCTTCACACTCGAGCCCGGTCCACGTCAGCATCGACCGCTGCGCCACCTGCTCGAAGTATTTGAAGGCGATGTGGACGCTGCTGTCCTGTTGCAGACTGATACCGATGCAGCTGCTCGGCCAATACAGCGGCTGGCCCGACGTCTTGCAGCCGTTCTCGTCGCGCGTGCAGTCTTCACCGACGCACGTCGTGCTGCGACAGAAGGCCAGTGCCTCGTTGGGCGCCAAGCCAAGAAGAATCACAGGAACCGCAAAAACGAACCGCCAGGACATGAGGCCTCATACCAAGACAAGCTGAAGTTCGCCCGGGATGCTAGCACGAAGGCTTCTCGGCCCGCCGAGCGAGCAGGGCTCAGCGGCCGCTCGGTTGTGCTAACCGGTAGGCCATGGTCGAGCTGGGCGCTGAGTTGGGCGAGATTGCGGGGCTGTCTTCACCGCAGATCCAAGCTGCGCGCCACGAGAAGGGCCCGATGGTGGTTTTCGCCGGCGCTGGTTCCGGCAAGACGCGCGTCATCACCTATCGCATCGCCAACCTGCTGGCCACCCATCGGGTACCGCCTTATCGCGTGCTCGCGGTCACCTTTACCAACAAGGCTGCAGCGGAGATGCGCCATCGGCTGACCAAGTTGGTTGGCGAGGAGCTATCGCGAGATCTGTGGGTGGGGACCTTTCACGCGACCTGCGCCAAGTTGTTGCGTCGTTACCCAGCGGCCTGTGGACTCAAGTCCTCCTTTCTCGTCTACGACGACGATGACCAGCGCGCGGTGATGAATCGCATCTACAAAGACCAGGGCATCGACGATAAGAAGTTCCCGTTGCGCCAGGTCTTGGGTCGCATCCACAAGGAGAAGCAAGAGGGCGTCACCGGCACCGACTTCATTCCGGGCAACTTCATGGAACGCACCATCGCTCAGTGCTTCCAGGCCTACGACGAGCGCTTGCGCGCGGCCAACGCCGTCGACTTCGACGACCTACTGCTCTACGTGATGCGCCTGCTCGAGAATAAGGATTCCCCCGAAGGGGAGGAGCTGCGCAAGAAGTTCTCCTACGTCTTGGTGGATGAGTTTCAGGACGTCAACCGCGTGCAATATCGACTCGTGCGTGGCTTCACCGAGAAGACGCAGAACCTCTTCGTCGTTGGTGATGACGACCAGAGCATCTATCGCTGGCGCGGCGCCGACGTGCAGATCGTGCGCAACTTTCGGCACGACCACCCCGGCGCCAGCATCGTCAAACTGGAGCAAAACTATCGCTCCACCGCCAACGTGGTCGCAGCGGCGCTGGGCGTGATTCGCGTGGCGCGCGACCGCGAGCCGAAGGAGCTTTGGACGGCGAACCAAGCGGGCGAGAAGATCCCGATCGTCTTTTGCGTCAGCGAGCGGGATGAGGCTGCCTATGTCGCTGAGCGGATTCGCGAGGCGATGGAAGCTGGTACGCCGGCCAACGAAATCGCGGTCTTCTATCGCATTCACGCCCAGTCCCGCGTGCTCGAGGAGGTGCTGCGCAGCGAGCGGCTGCCTTATCAGATCATCGGCGGCATGCGCTTCTTCGAGCGCGCTGAGGTGAAGGACTTGGTGGCCTATCTGCGGCTCTTGACCAACCCCGATAGCGATGTCGACCTGGTGCGTATCATCAACGTCCCAAGCCGTAAGATCGGCGATACCACGGTAGAGAAGCTGGCCGCCTTTGCGCGCGAACGCGGCAGCTCGATGTTCGCCGCGATCGAGGACTTCATTCACAGCGAGGGGCTCACGGCCCAACCGAAGAAGGCGCTCGCGCGCTTCTTGGCGCTGATGAAGGACCTCTCGAGCAGCGCGGCCACTGCAGCTCCTGCCGAGCTCGCTGAGCGCGTGGTCGAGGAGAGCGGCTACCGCGATATGCTCTCGCGGCTCGACAGCGATGAAGGTGAGGCCAAGTTGCAAAACTTGGCGGAGTTGATCGGCTCGATCGGCGAGTTCGAGGAAGAGGCGCTAGCGCAAGGCACGGTGCCAAACTTGGAGGGCTTCCTCGAGCGAGTAGCGCTGACCGCCGCACAGGACGAGCTGAAGGATGTGCCACGGGTTTGTTTGATGACGGTTCATGCGGCCAAAGGGCTCGAGTTCGATCTCGTGCTGCTGACCGGCATGGAGGAGGACATCTTTCCGTGGCGCAGTCAGGACAACGAGCGGCCCGGTGACGTCGAGGAGGAGCGCAGGCTCGCCTATGTCGCGATCACCCGAGCCAAGAAGCACTTGTTCGTGTTGCACGCCGAACGACGGATGATCTTCGCCAATACGCGCTACAACCAACCCAGCCGCTTTCTCGGGGATATCCCGCGGGAGGTGATGCGCCCGGTGATCTCCGACACGATGCGCGCTGCACGCGGACGCTTCATCGATCGGCCGATGGCTCCGCCTGCAGAGCCGCCTCGCTTGGCCTTTCGCTCGCCCGCGGCTTCGTCACCGAGCACGCCTCGCGTCGAGCTTGATTCGGTGCGCTCCCCGGTCCGAGCTGAAGGCGAACCTGCCCGAGCTGCGGCACGCCCGGCGAGCGGCGGCACGCTCGAACTCTTTCCCGACGTCCGACTTGGTGGCCTGCGCATGGTCGAACCGGTGGGCGATGAACTGCCGGTGCGGCCCAACTTCAGCGCGCCCGCTGCGCCGACGAGGCAAGGCTTTGTTCGAAGCATGCAGCAGCGTCCAGGCGCTGGGCCGGAGCGAGCACCTGGTGAACGCTTCGTCGAGCGCGACGACGATGCAGGCGGTTCCTCCAGCAGCCTTCGTCCGCGGGCGCGCATCAGCGCCGATCACGGTCTGGGGCCGGGCACCCGCGTCTTGCACAAGACCTTCGGCACCGGGGTTGTGCTCAGCCTAGATGGCTCCGCCGACCCTGCGGCGATGGTGCAGTTTCCGGGCTGGACGCCCAAGCTGATCAAGATTCGCTTCCTCCAGCCGGAGGAGTGAGCCGTTTAGATGTCGAAGCCGCCAAATACGTACAGGTGGTACTGGGCCTGGAAGATCTCGGAGAGGTAGAGGGGAAAGCCAATCGGCTCCACCCCAACATGGAAGTTCTTGTGTGCCTGGTACTTCACGCCCGCGACCGGCTCGAGCAGGAAGGCCGCGCGTTCGGCTTGCGTCCAGTACCAAATGCCGGCGTTCACTTTGGGGTAGATGAAAAGCCCATCCACCGGCAGCTCGATGTCGTACTGGAAGAACAAGGGAACGGCGATCGTGGTGAAGCGGTCCCCGAACTGAAACTGTCCAGAGAGGCCGAGGTAAGCGTTGTAGTCGCGGTCGAGCGCGACGGCGATCTCCGGGCTGAGGGAGAACTGCGTGCGTGTGTCGTCCACGTTGAGCGCAGGCCCGAGTTTGAGGGTGCCGGAAATCCGCCCAGCCTTGTCGGCCGCGCGGGCCTCTGCGGGAATTGCCAGGAGTAGCGAGAGAAGGCCAGTAACAAGCAACGCCGTTCGCATCGCGTCACGCTAGCGAAAGCTGGCGACTCTCGCCAGCTTTCGAAGCCTTCTGAACACGACGATCGTGGTTACTTCGCTGGCTCGGTTACAGCCCAAGCAAAGGCCAGTCGGTCAGCACCCTTTTGAACCTCGGCCTTGCGCTGGTCTGCTCCACCATGGCCCGAGTTCTTCTCGATGCGCAAGAGCACCGGGCCACCGCTGGTGGCGTCTTGTACGGCCGCTGAGAACTTGCGTGCGTGAAGTGGATCCACGCGGTCATCGCTGTCGGCGGCGAGCATCAACATGGCGGGGTAACGCACGTTGTCGTTGACGTGGTGGTACGGTGAGTAGCCGTAAAGCGCCTTGAATTCGGCCTCGTTGTCGCTGCTGCCGTACTCGGCGATCCAGGTGCGACCGGAGCCAAACGTGTGGTAGCGCACCATGTCCAAGAGCGGAACGCCGCACACAACGCCGGCAAACAGCTCGGGTGCCTGGGTCATTGCCGCGCCGACCAACAAGCCGCCGTTGGAGGCGCCGGCGATCACCAGCTTCTCGGGCTTTGTGTACTTCTTGTCGATGAGGAAGCGTGCCGCGCCGATGAAGTCGTCGAACACGTTCTGCTTCTTCAGCTTCATCCCGGCTTGGTGCCACGCTTCGCCGTATTCAGCGCCGCCACGCAGGTTGGGAATGGCGAGCAGGCCACCGCGCTCGAGCCAGGGGTACAGCGTCGCGTAGAAGGAGGGCGTGAGGTTTACCTGGAAGCCGCCGTAACCGTACAGGTAGACCTTGTTTTCACCGTCTTTCTTCGCGTCTTTCGCGCCGACGACGAACATGGTCACCACGGTGCCGTCTTTGGATTTGTACTCCACTTGCTCGGTCGAAAACTTCGACGCATCGATCGGGATGTTGGTCTTGCTATAGAGCGTGGACTTGCCGTCCTTGACCGAGAACTTGCGGATCTCGAGCGGCGCGGTGAACGACTCGAAGCCGAGGTAGGCCTCGCTTTCGTCAGGCAAGCCTACGAGGCCGGTGACCGAGCCCACGCCACCGAGATCCACCGGCATCGGTGATTTGCCGTCGAGATCCCGAAGCTCGATGCGGCTCTGCGCTTTGTCCAAGTAGGCGATCGCCAGCTTGCCGCCGATGATCGAAAAGCCGTCCATCGTCGCTGTTGGGTGTTGCGGGACGATCTCCACCCAGTCTTTGGCGTCGGGCTTCTTCGGGTCCACCTTGAAGATGCGCCAGCGTTCGGCCTGCCAATCGGTCATCAGGTAGATGACGCCCTTGTGTCCCTCGGCCCGATAATGAGCCACCGCCGGCGTCGATAGCTTGGTCCACTTGGCTTTGCGATCGGCGCCGTCCCGCACGAACAGATCGTTGGAGGTCCAGCCGCTGTCGATCGAAAGGAAGAACAGCTTGCCGTCTTTGGTCAGGTCGCCGCCGATGAACTTGGTCGGGTCGCCCGTCTTTTCGTGAACGAGCTCATCTTTCTCAGGCTTGTCGCCGAGCTTGTGGAAGCGAACCTCGGCGAAGCCGGGGCGCTGATCCGGCTTGATCGCTGGGTCCGTCGGCAGCCACGTGTAGTAGAAGCCGTCTCCGCGCGGCGTCCACGAGGGTTGCGCGTATTTGGCGCCCTCGATTACGTCGACCTCCGAGTCTTTCATGGTCTCGACGTCGATCACCTTCAGGGTCGCTTCGTCGGAGTTGTTCTTCTTGACGGCGTAGGCGACCTTCTTGCCGTCCCAGCTGGGCACCCAGGTGCCGAGGCTGACCGAGCTATCGGTGGACCAGCTGTTCGGATCGAAAAGGACCTTCTCGGCGCCCTTCTCTCCCTGCTTCACGTACACGATCGACTTCTCTTTGTCGGCGTGGCGGCGCGAATAGAAGATGCGACTCCCGCGCTTGCGCGGGGCCGAAAGTGCGTCCACGTACAAGAGTTCGGTCAGGCGCTTGGCGATGGCGTCGCGCTCGGGATAGGCCGCTAGCGTGGCGCGCGCGAGCTTGTCTTGTTGCTCCGACCAGGCCTTGACCGGCTCTTTGCTGGCGTCTTCCAGCCAGCGGTAAGGGTCTTTGACCTTCGTGCCGAAGAGCTCGTCGGCAATGGCTTCATCGCGGTGGTTGTCGGGGTAGGGCAAGAGCTTCTTTCGGGCTTCTGTGGGCTTTTCCTCGGAGGAGGCGGAGGCCTTGGGGGGCGCAACCACGATATCCGGAGCCGCCGAAGAGCAGGCCAAAATGAACACCGGCGCAAGAAACAAACCGCGAGCACGCTTCATGGGAGCAGACCTTTTCACGGGCTCCATGCCGATGACAAGGGCTTCCTGCGCGGGGGACGACTTGGTCAGCCGGTCACGCTTCGAAGCATCACGAACACCACGATTCCGGTGACGGAGACATACAGCCATAACGGCAGCGTGAACTTAGCGATGCGACGATGACGATCAAAGCGGCTTTGGAAGGCCCGCGCAAAGGTCAGCAGGATCATCGGCACGACCAAGATGCTGCCCACCACGTGCGTCAATAGCACGCCGAGATACAGGCCGCGGAGGGGCGCCTCTTTGGGGTACGGCGTGTCTCCGTGCACATAGTGATAAACGAGATAGCCAACCAAGAAGCAGGCCGAGGCCGCCAGGGCAGCCAACATGAAGGCTTTGTGCACCTCCCGACGTTGATTCTTGATCGCGATCAGGCCCCCTACCTGACAGCAAGCCGCGACCGCGTTGAGCGAGGCATTGAGCGCGGGCATGAACGTCAAGGAGCCCTGGTCCGGTGCTGCTTTTGTGCCGAAGAGCACGTAGGCGATGATGCCCACCGCAACCACCGAGATCAGCGCGATCGAGGTGAAGAGGGCGGCGTCGCGCGGGGGTGAGGCTTCACTGGTGGTCACGGGCCGAGTTGTAGTGCGCAGGCCGCGGATGGCAATACCTTGCTTGCGCGAAGCAAGCTTCTGGACGGCAGAAAAGGTGCATTGGCCTTCCCGGCCCCGTTGTGTAGCCTCCGACCATGCCCTTCAAGAACATTAGCCAGTCGCGAAAAGTCGCCTCCGTTGAGGGAGAGGTTCGGGGCGCGTCTTACAACGCGAAGCTCGACGCCGTGGCCCTCCTGTCGTGGAACCCCGTTCAGATCGCGGTCATCGGTCGCGCCGGCACCGGCGCAAAGATTCACAACATCACGATGGGGGACGTCTCCGACATCGTGCTCTTGTCCCGCGATATGGCGATCATCCAGTCCTCGAGTGAGACCTGGCAGGTGCTGGATCTGTCGCACAAACCGCGCGTCGATCCGCTCGGCAATGACGTGCGCAGCCTCGTGGGGCCGCAAGGGGAGCAAGCGCTGGTGCTGCGTTGGGACAACACGGCCGACGCGCTGACGCCCGGTAAGAATGAGATCGCCTTGCGCAACTTCGCGCTGCGCGGGGATCACCGCTCGATCGATCTCGGCGAGAACGAGTGCTACGTGGTCGCCGACGGCGGTGAGGGCGAGTTCCGCATCCACCCCGGCGCGACGCCGGAGCAAGGGTCGCTGGCCAAGGTTGCATTGCCTGCCGGCTCCAAGGGCTTCGACCGACTGCGCGGGAGCAAGTTCCTCTCAGCAGCGTTCAAGCGCGGTGGCAACAGCGTTGCGATCATTCGTCGTGCGGGCAACCGCGTCGAGCCGAAGTTGCTGCACCTCGAGGCGCAGATCGCCGACATCGTGATCCAAGAGTCGAGCATGATCGTGGTCGCCAAAGACGGCCGGGCCATCCTTTACGATTCAGAGTCGCTGGACAAAGCCACCAGCAACGCCGTGCCGAAGGCGGAACTCTCGCTCGGCTGCAGCGGTGAGCCGAAGACTGCCGTTGGGGCGCGCGGCAACATCTTCGTGGGTACCACGACGGGTGAAATCTACATGGCGGTGCTGATTCGCAAGGCCGTCATGGTCTGAGCCCGTTCGCAGGCTCCGTGGCGCGCGTCGCGGAGCCTGCGGTTCTTGAGCTTGCGCGGCTCAGGTCCCGAGGCCGGGGCCCATCGCCAGCCAAGCAGCGCCATCGGCGACGATGGTGGCGCCGTGAACGAGCGAGGCCGCATCCGAGCAAAGAAACAGCGCGACGTTGGCGATCTCGTCGATCGTGCCGAAGCGCTTGATCGGGATTTTGGCGGTCAGCTGCTCTTTGAAGCCCGGGGGTGCGAGCCGGCTCATGCCCTCCGTATCGTCGATCGGCCCGGGGGCGATGCCGTTTACACGGATGCCGAGCCCAGCCCACTCAGCGGCGAGGCTGCGCGTGATTGAGTCGACGGCCGCTTTGGCGGCGGAAGCGTGCACCTGCAACGGCGTCGCGCCGTAGTGCAGTGTGGCGGAGATGTTGATGATGATGCCGCCGTTATCGCGCATCGCCTTGTCAAACGCCGCGCGCGACACGTTGAAGGTGCCGCAGGCGTCGATGTCCATCACGGTTCGAAAACCGTTGGGTGACAGCGTGGCCGCAGGCGCTAGGAAGTTCCCCGCAGCACCGTTGACCAATATATCTAGCTTGCCCAGCTCGCTCACGGCCTTGTCCACGGCGCTCGCTACTTGCGCTGGATCCCGTACGTCTGCGGGAGCCGCCAAGCACTTGCGCCCGGTGAGCCGTGTGAGCTCTTCGGCGGCGGCGGCCAAGCGGTCCGCCTTGCGCCCGACAATTACAGCCTCGGCCCCGTGGGCCATCAGCGTCTTGGTGATGCCGTAACAGATACCCGAGCCACCGCCGGTCACCAGCGCCACTTTTCCTAGGAGAATATCGCTGCGAAAGATGCTTTCTGCCATGTGCCTCGGGTAGTACGGTTCGCCGCGAAATGCACCCAATCTCCCCGGCTGCGCTGGCGCTCCTCGCGCTGGTTGGTTTGGCGAGCGGGTTCGTCAACACGGTGGCCGGCGCGGGCTCGTTGCTCTCCTTGCGGGCGCTGATGCTGCTTGGCGCGTTGCCCGGTGAGGCCAACGGTACCAACCGAATCCCGGTCGTGGCGCAGTCGGCGACAGCCGCGTGGGCCTTCCGCAAACACGCGCGGGTGAGCTCCGCTTTGGTGCTGACCTCGCTGGCACCTGCCGCTGCGGGGGCGGTGGTTGGCTCGTTGCTCTCGCTGGTGGTGCCCGACCGTTTCATGAACGGGCTCTTGATTGTGGTGCTGTTCGCCGTAGCGGTGCTTGGCTTGCGCAAGTCGAAGCGGGGCAACAAGCCCGCCGAAGAGAGCGAAGCCCTCGACCTTGCGCGGATGAAGCAGCCAACCTCGCTCATCTGGCTGTTCTTTTCGGGCCTCTATGGTGGATTTCTGCAAGCAGGAGTGGGCCTTTTGTTGCTCCACGCCTTCTCGCAAGTCGCTGGCCTCAGCCTCGTTCGTAGCAACGCGCTCAAGGTGACGGTGGTGCTCGGCTTCTCGCTGGTCGCCGCGGGCATTTTTATCGCTAACGGTCAGATTATTTGGGCGTATGCGCTCCCGCTCTCGCTGGGATCGGTGGTCGGGGCTGCGCTGGCCGTGCGCTTTGCCATCTCCTTCGGCGATAAGCTGAAGATCGCTGTTGTGATCGTCGATTTCTTGGCTTGCGTGGTCCTGCTAGCTCGCGAACTGACCACCTTGTTCTGAGGCCCCACGCTGCGAAAGGAAAGCCAGTGCTTTTGAGGCGGCGCTTTATCTGGTAGGAGCCAACCGCGATGGCGTCGATTCAAGTTCAGGGCGTAACCAAGCACTACGGCAGCAAACGTCTGTTCGAGGACGTTTTGGTGAACTTCAGCGATGGGCGTCGCTACGGTCTGACTGGCCCCAACGGCGCCGGGAAGTCCACGTTCATGAAGATCCTGAGCGGGGATCTCGAGCCGGATAACGGCTCTGTGCACCGGCCCGAGAAGACCAGCGTGCTGCGCCAGGATCAGTTCGCCTTCGAGGACCAACGTGTGCTCGACGTGGTGATTTGCGGCAACAAGAAGCTGTGGGCCGCCATGACCGAGAAGAACACGCTGCTCGAGAAGGAGACGCTTACCGATCCGGAAGGGGAGCGGCTCGGTGAGCTCGAGGGCGTTATTGCGGAGGAAGACGGCTATTCCGCCGAGAGTGAGGCGGCCACCTTGCTCGAGGGGCTCGGGCTCACCACGGTGGACCACGAACGGCCGATGCGGGAACTCCCGGGCGGTCTCAAGCTGCGAGTGCTGCTTGCTCAGGCGCTGTTCGGCAAGCCCGACGCCCTGCTGCTCGACGAGCCTACCAACAACTTGGATCTCGACACCATTCGCTGGCTCGAGCGCTTCCTCAACGCCTACGAGGGCGTGCTCGTCACCATCTCCCACGACCGGCACTTCCTGAACGAGATCTGCACCCATATTGCCGACATCGACTACGAAACCATCATCGTTTACCCGGGTGGTTACGACGAGATGGTGATGGCCAAGAGCCAGGTCCGTTCGCGGATTGAACAGGAGAACTCCGAGCGCTCACGGAAGATCGAGCAGCTGCAAGACTTCGTGGCGAAGTTCGGCGCTGGTACCCGCGCCTCGCAGGTTCAGAGCCGCAAAAAGCAGATCGAGAAGTTGGCGCTCTCCGACCTCAAGAAGAGCAACATCGCAAGGCCCTACATCCAGCTGCTGGTGAAGAAGCCTTCCGGCAAGCAGACCTTGACGATCGAACGACTCTCCAAGTCTTTCCCGGAGATTCCGATCGTGAAGAACTTCGATGCGCTGGTGACCAAAGGCGAAAAGATCGCCATCGTTGGCCGCAACGGTGTTGGCAAAACCACGCTCTGCCGCATGCTCTCCGGGGACCTCACGCCCGACACCGGCACGCTGACCTGGGGCCATCAGGTCAGCGTTGGCTACCTTGCGCAGGACCACAGTGAAGGGATCCCGAAGGACACCACCGCCGCTGAGTGGCTGCACTCGGTCGACCCCACCGCAGGCGTGCAAGACATTCGCGGACTGCTCGGCAAGATGTTGTTCGCCGGCGAGGAGGGCAAGAAGCCGACGGCAGCGCTCTCCGGTGGTGAGGCCGTACGCTTGCTGTTCTCCAAACTGATGCTCACCAAGGACAACGTGCTCGTGCTCGATGAGCCCACCAACCACCTCGATCTCGAATCGATCGTGGCCTTGGGCGACGCGCTGATGCGCTATGAAGGCACCGCCTTCGTCGTCGCGCACGATCGGGAGCTGATCTCGCAGTTTGCTACGCGCTTGTGGGCGTTCACGTCCGAAGGTCTGGTGGACTTCAAGGGCAGCTATGACGCCTTCTTGGAGCAGAGCGAGGCCGCGGCGGCTGCTGCCGCACCTAAGAAGAAGAAGAAGTAGGCGGCTCTCGGCGCTGACGCCGCAGGGCCTTGAGCAGCACTTTGTGTCGCCTTCGCTCCTGTTCTTCGGGCGTCGGTTTGCGACCCGGTAGCGGCGCTTGTTCGGCGTGGTGCTCGTCGAACGAGCCGATCGGCTGGCCGAGCTCAAACAGCGTGAGCTCTCGTTGACCCCGTTCCCCGAGCCGTACCGGCATGACAGAAGCGCCGATTCCGGCGCCTACGTAAACCGCGCCTTTGCTCGGGTCTCGCCGCGTTCCGTAAAGCCCGTGCACATAGCGATGCCCACCGATGCGGCCGAGCGCGAGCTCATTGAGCTTGGCCAAGGTCACCTGGCCGGCGTGCGTGTGACCGGAGAGCACGAGCGGCACACCGGCGGCCCAGAGCCCGTCCGCCTCTTCGGCGATGTGCGAGAGCCCGAGCGTCGGCAGCTTGGGGTTGAGGCCGCGGATGGCCTTCTCGCGATCGGCGTAGCCGGTGTACGCGTCGTCCAATCCGACGAGCTGCAGCTCTTGGCCGCGAGCCGAAAAAACGGTGTTGCAGTTGTCCAGCACCTCAGCTCCACCGCGCAGCAACGCTTTGCGAACCTCCGGCGCGCCGGACCAATGATCGTGATTGCCCAACACCGCGAACACCGGCGCTGAGATGCCGCGGATCACCTGGCTCAGATCATCCAAGTAGAGTTGGGAGTGGCAAACGAAGTCACCGGTGATCACGACTAGGTCGGGCTTGGCTTGGTTGGTCAGCTCTACCGCGGCGTATTGAACGCGCATCGGCGTTACGCGGCCGACGTGAAGATCCGTCAGATGGGCCACCCGCAAGGGCTCCATCTTCTGCTCGTACCAGGCTGGACCGGCGAACCTCCGAACCGAGATCGGGGAGGACTTCCGGGAAAAGGGGGGCACTCGCTGAGCATAGGCCCGAAGCGCGTCTTGTAAAGCCGCTACGCCGTCGGACTCAGGGCTGGGCGTAGCCCATCACCCGGTAGATCACCCGACCACCCAGCTCGTGAATCACGGTCTCGCTATCGCTGAGGTCCGTGGCTCGCGGCAAAATGTTGCGCACCCGGCGCCGTCGAAAATCTGCGGGCAGCGTATCCACCTCCAGACCCTCGGCCCGAAAACACTCGCGGGCCCGCAGCATGTGGTACGCGCTGGTGATCAGTAGATGGGACTGAAAGCCGCGTTCGCGAGCGATCTTGACGCTGTGGACGGCGTTTTGGTGGGTGTTTAGCGCCTCATCCTCCACGATCAGCCGATCTTCGGCGATGCCCCAGTCGATCAGCTGAGCCTTCATCACGTTGCTCTCGTCGGTCCCGGTGAGGATGGCCTGTTTGGCTTGGCCCGACTTGAGCACCTCGTAAGCGAGGGTCAGCCGTTCGATGTTGCCGTTGTAGCTTCCTATCCCAGCGGCCTGAGGGGCGCTGTCCGCGGCGCCACCAAGGACGATCACCACGTCATAGGTTTTGCCCGGCGTGCGTTCGTCTTGCGCGCTGCGTTCGGCGAGCCCCCACAGCCCGTTGCTGATCGAAGGGCAGCCGGAGAAAAATAGAATCAAGAACGCGAGCGAACTCAGCGGTCGGTTGATTCGCCAGGGTAATCGGGGCTTGATTTTCGCCGTGGCGGCTGGGCTTGCTTTTCGCAGTGCGCGAACCCTCTCGACGAGCAACAGCCCGAGCGCCCACGCCAGTGGACTCAGCAGTAGGTCCAACGTCTTGGACAGAAGAAAAAACACGCCTATCCCTACACCGGCTTGACGGAACTTAGTACGTTCCCGCGCATGTCTGGAGAAACCGTCGTCGTCACGGGTGCCGCTGGCTACGTGGGCACCTATGTGGTCAAGGAACTGCTCTCACGCGGGTACCGCGTTCGCGCGACCGTGCGTGAGGCCGGAGATCGCAAGAAGACGGCGCACCTGCGCGCCATGGCGAATGAAGAGCAGCTTGAACTCCATTCGGCAGACCTCGAGGTCGCTGGAAGCTTCGAGCAGGCGATGGCCGGCGCCCGCTACGTCATCCACTCCGCGAGCGTGGTGCAGCTCACCGCCAAGGATCCACAGCGAGAAATTGTCGATGTCGCGGTGACCGGCACCCGCAACGTGATTCAAACCGCCATCGCTGCTGGCTCGGTCAAACGCATCGTCATGACCTCCAGTATTTCAGCGGTCGTTAGCAATGATCGCGACCAGCGCTACATCTTCTCGGAGGGCGATTGGAACGACGCAGCGACCGTCAAGTCGGATCCGTACGGCGTAAGCAAGGTCGAATCGGAGCGGACCGCGCGCAGGTTGGTTGACGGCAAGGGCGTCGAGTTCGTCGCGATTTGTCCCGGCCTCGTGCTTGGTCCGGTGCTGTGCGACGCGCATCTTCGTACGAGCCCAGCTGTGCTTTACGAGGTGATGTCGGGCAAGTTCCCCGCGATCCCGAACTTCTTCTTTCAGGTAGTGGATGTTCGTGATGTGGCAATCGCGCATGTGGCCGCGATGGAGCGTGAAAAGCCCTCGAGTCGCTATGTATGCACCGCCTCGGCGATGGGCCTAAGGCAGATGGCGGAGATCGCGCGCCGCACCTGTCCACGCGCCAAGATCTCGCGTTGGCCCATGCCTAGCCCGGCGATGTACGCGCTCGCCGCCTTCGACAAGCGGCTCTCCTTCTCCTTCCTCGAACGCAACCTAGACAGCGTGCCGACGTTCGACAACTCGCGCATCAAGAAGGAACTCGGGCTCAACTTCCGCCCGGTCGAGGTTTCTGTCGGGGATACCGCCCGCTCGATGGAAGAGGGCGGTTTCCTCGCTTAGCGGCGCCGTTCAGCTCTTCAACATCGACGTGATGATCTTGGGGCTTTGGTTCGAAATGTGATCGAACGGTAGCCCCGCTGCGCTGAGCAAGGTCGCGTGCACGTCGGGCGGCTTGATCAAGTGACCGACCTCGTCAGCTGGTGCGCCGGTCGCGAGGTCCACTGGGCGTGAATCATAGTTGGAGTCCTTTGTCGCGCCGACGACGTGGTTGCCCTTGATACCGTTGCCGGCCACCAAACAGGCGGAAGCCAAATGATGGTCGCGTCCACCGGTCGCGTTGATGCGTGGAGTGCGCGCAAACTCCGAGAAGCAAAGCAAGGTCGTGCGGTCCCAATAGGGCTTTCCCTTTGGGTCCAGCGTGGCCTTTAGATAGGTAATCAAATCGCTGACGGCATCAAAGCCTTGCCGTTGCCGCTGCGGATGGTTGGCCGTCCAGTCGTCGTCGAAGTGAGCGTCGGTGACGGAAGCAATGCGCACCAAGACCACCTGCGAGATGCCGTTTACGAGCGCTTGCGCGGCGAGCGCGGCCTGCCCGGCAGGCTTACCGGCGAGGGCCGCGGACGGGTTGGCCGGATCCGCACCGAAGGTTGCGTAAAGCTCGGCGAGCTGCGAATCCACCGGGGGATTGGGCTTGAAGTCGAAGTGCGTGAAGAGGCCGCCGTTGGCCAACGCTTGCGCCGTTTGCCAGGCGGACACGTGATTCGATAGGGCCTGCCTGCCGTCGACCTGGGCTTCGTAGCAGCCGCCGTCGGCGTAGAGTTTTGCAGCTGCTTGCTCGACCGAACCTGGAAGTGCGAGCGATTGATTGAGCGGACGCAGCACCTGCTGCATCTCTGCGAAGCTCGGCACCGAAAGTCCGCTGGCGTTCGGGTCCATGCCCTCGTTGTAGGTTTCAGCGCCGCCGGTCACCAAGTTCGGGATCTTGAAGCGGTCGAGTAAACCCGACGAGGCGGCCCACGCCGTCTCCAACGAGCTGCCAGAGGCAGCCAAGCCGCGGGGGAACTTCCCGGTCAAAAAGAAGCGACGTCCAACCTCGTGGGTGAGCGTTCCCATGTTCACGCCGCGGACCACGCACAACTCCTCCCAATGTTCTTGGGCGAGCTTTTCCATGGTCGGGCCGTAATCCACGGCGCAGCCGTTCGGGCGTACGATGCCAGTGCCGCCGGTGTTGTCGAGCGTGGTTTGGGTCGCAGCGTCGGTGATGCGTTCGAAGCCCGTGTAGATGCCGCCGCTCGGCTCGCCGAACAGCGTCTGACTACGCGGATCGAGGCAAAGCAACGTGTCCCAGCCGTTGGCGAACTCGCACAAAACCAAGAGCGGCGCGTTGTCCGGATCCACTTCGGCCGAGGCGTGCCGAGTACCGAAGAAGCCGTCCATCATGACGGTTCCGCCCAGGCCTGCGAGGAGAGCGCGCCGGCTGAGGGCGAGCTTGCGAGGGGTGCGGCGAGAAGGCTGATTGCGTTGGTTCATGGCGTCTCGACCTAGTTGTTGTGGAAGAGGGGGTGCTCGAACAGGGTGACGCACACCCCGCGCCAGCCCTCGGCTCGGGCGTTGAGTTGCGCGCCCTCGGGTACGGGTTCCGCTGCGCCGGCGGCGTAGACCGCCTTGAGACCGACGATCAACCGTGCGTCCTGCTCGAGGCGGAGGCCCAAAAACTTCAGCGCCAGGAACCGCAGGTTGTCGGTGACTTCCCCCTCCGTTGGCTCCGCGTCTACCGGGGCCTTGGGAAACAGGGTACGTGTGGTTGGATCGCTGCGTTTGACGTCATTTTTCGCCATGTCGGTGCAGATGGCTCGGGCCGCGTCTCCTACGAACTTTAGGTAGAGCGCGCTCGAGACCGTTTGCTCCTCCGTCGTCGATTGGAAGTCGGGGCGGCCCAACGCTTTGCCGAATACCTCGTCCGAAAAGCCGTTCTTGCCGTTGACTCGCCACTCGATGGGCTGCCCGTTGATGTCGGTACCAGCGATCCGGGTCATCGACGCGGAAAGCTGATCCAACTGCAGGCGCGCAGGCTGATTGGCCAGCACAGCGTCTTCGGGTGTCAGCGCGACCGAGGTGGACTCCGGATCGAGGGTGAACGGCGGGTCACCCGAGCTCGAGGTTGCGCTCGAAGGGATGGTCTCGGTTTCACAGCCGAACAGCGCCGTTGCGGCGAAGAAGCAAACGAAGACCGACCTCATCGGGCTCTCCTGTAGGCGGGCAAAAGAACGATCTCGCGAATGGCCTTACGAAGGTCGTCGTGCTCTTGGAAAGCCTCAGCGATCAGCGCCAACTCTTCCCCTTCGTAGGTGGGCGACGCCATATCGAGATCGGGCGAACGCTTCATGAAGAACTCGAACAAGTGATTGACCGCTATGCGGTGAAAGCTGCCGTCCTCGATGATCTTCTGCGCCCACGCGGCAGGTCCGCTGTCGAAGTTTGGTTCGACGTCCTTGTGGATCTCGTCCTCCCCGGCCCAACGTAGCGCCTTGAGCTTGTAGGGCCGAATGTCGGGATCCACCGTATCGGGCACGGGCTCGTAGAAGCGGTCGCAGTAGGCCATGCTGGCGGGTGCAATCGCCTTGCGGCAGGCTTCGGCGGTGGGGTACTCGCGAGCGAGCGTCTCGAGCGACGCCGAGCCGGACTCGGCGAATTGACCGAAGTAGGCCGAAAGCGGCTCCAAGCTCACGTGGCAGCCGCGACAAACACAGCGGCCGGTGAGGTCGTCTCCCTCGGGCGCGCATTGATCGTCGAGCGTGCTCGGCGGTTGATAGAACTTGCCCTCGAAGGCGATGCGAAAGCGGTTAGCCCGACCGCGATTGGTCTGAAAGCGCAGCAAGAATGCGGGCAAGGTGAGCAGACCTGCATGGAGCCCGTCGCGCTCTGTCTCCTCCCAATGGTCGCGCTCGGTGAAGGGGATCTCCGGGTTCGACAGATCATTCGGCGCGAGCCAGTTTTGGGTGCGAGCGTAGGTTTGTCGCGGCGCGAGATAGCGCAAGAAGTGTGAGAGCGGACCGTTCGTCCACTTCATCTTGGTGGTCAGGATCTCGGAGTAGGGTTTGCCCTCTATGGTGTGATCATCGATCAGGCGCA
>CAITIQ010000199.1 GCA_903892415.1 uncultured delta proteobacterium
CGCCCCCGCGCCCGCCCCCGCGCCCGCCCCCGCGCCCGCCCCCGCGCCCGCCCCCACGCTCGCCCTCGCCCCCGCTCCTTCCTGTGTTAACGGTCCTGGGGCCTCGTGCGACCTCCGCTCGACCGTGCAATCGATTGTCTTGGCTGCGCCCGCTTTGAACCCCACCCGTGCTGACGTTGCTCGCCTCGTCGCATTGGCGCGAAAGGGGGATCGTGCGGCGTACGCTGAGCTTTACGGGCGAATGCAGGGCGCGGTGCACGCGGTGATCTTGGCGCGGGTTCCGGCTTCGGATGTTGGCGACGTAATGCAGGACACCTTCGTGGCCGCGTGGGTGCAGCTGGGCGAACTGCGTGAGGATGCGGCCTTTCCAGGGTGGGTGCTCGAGATCGCGCGCAGACGTTCGGTCGATCACGGCCGCCGGGGACGTGTGCGCGCGCATGAGCCGTTGTCTGCGGAGGGAGCCGCCACCGTGGATGCGCCGACGCTCGAGGCCAAACGCGCGCTCGAGGCGATCGAAGCGCTGCCCATGGCCTATCGCGAGACGTTGCTGATGCGGCTGGTCGAGGGCATGACCGGCCCGGAGATCGCCGAGGCGACGGGCCTGACGCCCGAGTCGGTGCGCGTGAATTTGTGTCGAGGTATGAAGCTCCTCAAAGAGCGCCTCGGAGGTGAGCCATGACCACTCGGCCGGACGACCAACAAGAAGACGATGAGTACCTTTGGAGCGGCCAAGGTCCTGTGGACCCGGCGGTTTCTTCGCTCGAGGGCGCGCTCGGTTCGTTGAAGTCGAAGCGTTCGTTCGACCCGAAGCAGCTGCCGGAGCTCAACGTTGCTGCGCGTGAGAACGTCGTCCGCCCTGCACGCTGGCGCCGCGCTGCGTGGTTGCTCCCGGTCGCGGCCGCCGCCGCTGCGGCGCTGTGGTGGATCGGAAGGACGCCGAGTCCGGAGATCGTAAGCCTCGACGGTTCGGCCTCCGGCGCGCCCAGCGGCGAGCCTGCTCCGGCCGCGACCAACATGGCCGCGGGCTCTGTCGCGTCTTCCGCGCTGCCGACAACCACCTGCAACAAGGACAGCGATGGGCCTGGTCTCGCCTTCGAGCTGATCGCAGGCGAGCCGGCGCGCTGCGGCGAAGGCGCTGCGCCCAAGCTTGGAAAGCTGCCCACCGGCGTGTGGCTGACGACGCCCAAAGGCACGCGTGTGCGCATGGTCGTCGCGACGCTTGGTCAGGTGGACGTTGAGCCGGAGTCTCGCCTTCGCGTGCTGGCGACCTCGGACAAGGAGCACCGTCTCGAGCTTGCGCGCGGCGCGATCCACGCGGTGATCGACGCGCCGCCGCGGCTCTTTTTCGTGCAGACCCGCTCGGCGATCGCGATCGATCTCGGCTGTGAGTACACGCTCGCCGTGGACGATCTCGGTAACGGGCGTTTGTCTGTGAAGACCGGCTTCGTCGAGCTGGCGGTGCCGGCGCCGACGGGTCAGTCGCCGTTATCGTCGCTCGTGCCCAAAGGCGCGTCCGCCGCGTTGATCGATGGTCGCGGTCCGGGGCTGCCGGTGTGGGATCGCGAGCCCGAGGCGGTGAAGTCCGCCGCAGGTCGCGTCGATGCGAACCCAGCCGATGCGCAAGCGCTCGACGCTCTGCTCGAGGGCTTGGGCTCCCGCGACACCTTGACGCTGGTGCACCTGCTGCCCCGGGTCACGCGGGATGGCCGGGAGAAGGTGATGGCGCGGCTCGCCGCGATCGAGCCTCTGGCCGCCGAGCTGCGTGCACGCGCTGTCGATGGAGACGCAGAGGCGCTGCGCGGCGTACGAGCGCAGTTCGAGCCGCGTTGGTTTCCGAAGCCAATAAATCGCCTTCGTCGTTAACGCTCTCTCGCCCTGCGCGACCTCTCAATAACCAAGGAGGTTCGTATGAAGAGAGGTTCTCTGTTTTCGCTCGCCTTGTCCCAGGTTGCTCTCGTCGCCTGCCAAGCTCCGCAGAGCTTGGCGCGTGATGCGAGCGCGACGGCGATCAC
>CAITIQ010000200.1 GCA_903892415.1 uncultured delta proteobacterium
CAGCCTGGTGGTCGCACCTGCGACGCACTCAGCGCCCGCTGCCTGTGTCAGGAGGAGGTCTTTGCCGATGAGTTTCCGGTCCACGAGGTGGTTCTTTCGGCCTTCGAGCTGGACACGCGGGAGGTGACCGTCGCGCAATATGAGCGCTGTGTGGAGGCCGGCCCCTGCGGTAAGCGCCCCACCGATGCAGGCGGCGGCCGCTTCAATGCGGCCGAATTGCCTGTCACCATGGTGACGTTTCAAGACGCGGTGACCTTCTGCAAGTTCGCAGGCGGTCGGCTGCCTACCGAGGCGGAGTGGGAGCGTGCTGCACGTGGACTCAAGAACCACCGCTACCCATGGGGGAATGTTTGGAATCTATTCCTGGCCAACGGCGGGAAGTACGCGCTCGATCCCTTCGAGGACCGGGACGGCTTTCTGGAGCTCGCTCCGCCCGGCAGCTTTCCTCGCGGACGAACACCATCGGGCCTGCTCGACATGGCGGGCAATGTCGAGGAGTGGGTGGCCGATTGGTTTGACGCCTACAATGAAGGGCCGCTCACCGATCCGAAGGGGCCCAACAATGGCGATGAGCGCGTGACGCGCGGAGGCAGCTACTTGCACGCAAGCCCTTGGCTTCGCGCAGCCTCTCGCGGTCACGACTTCCCCGGCGCGCGGCGCGCCTTTCGCGGATTCCGCTGCGCCTACGACAAGCCAACCCTCGGGCCCACCGGGAAGCCGCGCCCCTAGATCAAAGGCCCTGAAGCGTCTCCATCGCGTCGCCGTGGGATCTTCGCATCGCCATCGCGGCCTCCGCCGGCACGGGAGCAACGGATGGCTTCGTTCTTGGGACATTGCCCGCCGAGACCGGTTCAGGCTGTTGCGGTGCAGGCGCCAAGCTGGCCAAGGTCGACTTCAGCGCCTGCACCTCTTTGGCCTTTTCACTTAGAACAACGTCGTCCAAACGTTTGCCTTCCTCGCGAGCAAGTCGGCTGGTTTGGTCGAGGAGAACGCGTGCACGGACGAGATCCCCCTCCCGCGCCAACGCGATCGCCTGAACGATGCCATCGGCGACGCGCGCGCGCGCTGACGCTTGAGCGACCTCAGGGTTTTGGCTCTCTACCAAGGAGGCGGCATCGCTCGTCGAGCGCACCGACTCAAAATCAGTGACCACCACTTCTTGTTGCTGCGACGTCGGTACGAAGTGCGCGGCGACGTCCATCAGCTCCACCGTGCGGCCTGCTTTGTGGGCGTTTACCTTCACTCGCAAGAAGGTGTCGCGCGTTTGTCCTTCGGCGAGAGCGCCCAGCGAGAAGGTAAACGCACGGGCTGTTCTCACAGCCTGCGGCTGCCCGACTACCTCCAGAATCTCAACGCCCGGCCCGGGCGTGACCTGCACCCGAGTGTTGCTGGCCGCGACGCGCTGCATGCGGACGAGCTCTTCGTCAAACACCTTGGAGACGCGAGCAGCGCTGTCGACGAAATGAAAGCTGCCACCTGAGTCACGAGCAATCACCGCCATCAGCGTCTCGTCGAACTCGGCTCCAAGTCCCAGCGTCGTGATCGGCATGGCTTGCTGCTTCGCCTGCGCAATTAGCCCAGGCACCGGCGACGCGTCATTGGGAACGCCGTCCCCGACCAAGACCATGCGGTTGATGCCGTCGGCAACGCGCAACTTCTGAGCCTCGGCGAGCCCGAGTCGAAGGCCCGCTGCGAGGTCAGTCGTGCCCGTGGCCCGCATTGTTTGCAGCGCGGCCTTGACCTTGGTCCGGGTCCCCGCGTCGAGGCGCGTCGCTGGCACCAGCAGCTCCGCTCGCGAGCCAAAGGTGACGATCGAAAGTGCGTCGCCATCACGCAAGTGCTCCACCAGCGTCTCTACGGCCTCGCGTTCGCGCTCGAGCTCGGGGCCTTCCATCGAGCCGGAGGTGTCCACGACCAAGGCCAGGTTGATCGGCGGGCGCACCGCAGTTTGTAGAGCGAGCCCGGTGACGCGCACACGCACGATGAGCTCGCTCGGCTGATCCGCGAGCACCAGACTGTTCGAGCTGTCGGTGCTCACCGCCAGCGTAACGGGTGCAACGTTAGGGGCTTTCACAGCCGCTACAGTCGAAGCGGCTGGAACCACAAGTGGGCTGACTCCCTCGTGACTGCACCCCAATAGCAAAAACCCCAATGCTGAAAGACGTCGCAAGCTCATGTCGGCCACGTGACCGCGACTCCCCGATTTGTGACCGGCTCGTGGCTTGTCGCGCTTCGAGCGTCGAGGCATAACGCGGTGTGCGCATCGCTCACCTCTCGGACCTCCACATTCTCAACTTGGACGGCGCAGTCCCGGGACGCTTGTTCAACAAGCGCCTCACTGGCTACGCAAACCTAAAGCTCAAGCGTGGTCACAAGCACAAGCCGGAGCCGGTTCGGCTAGCACTTCAGGCGCTCGCGGAGCTCAAGGTGGACCACCTGGTGATCACCGGGGACGTCTCGAATTTGGCGCTCGAGGGTGAGTTTGACCGAGTGGTGGAGCTCTTGACCACGGCCACCTCCCTTCCCGCCAGCGCGATCAGTCTGGTGCCCGGCAACCACGATGTGTACACGCGCGGCTCCCAACGAAAGAACCGATTTGCCACTTGGTTCGCGCCGTTCCTGACGAATGATCTGAAGAGCGTGACGGGAGACGGCGCCTTCCCCTTCGTGCACCTTCGCGGCCCGCTCGCCATTATCGGGCTGTCGACCGCGGTGCCGCAGCTTCCGTTCGTTGCGGCGGGCCGGCTCGGATCGGCACAGACATCACTGCTCGCCGCGCTGCTAGCCCACCCCGAGGTGGCAAAACGCACTCGCATCATTCTTCAGCACCACCCGATCGACAACCCGGCCAATCGCGTGAAGAGCCTGCTCGAGGGTCTTTCTGACGCAGACGAAGAGCTGGCAGTGCTGGCTGGTAAGCCCGCAGTACTTCTCCACGGTCATTGGCATCGTCGCATGCGTCGCAATGTGAAGACGGTGCAAGGCGCCAATCTCGACGTGATCGGAGCAACCAGCGCCTCCCTGTTGCACGAGGACAGCGCCAAGATGGCCGGGTTCAACCTGCTCGACTTCGATCCTTCAGGAACGCTCAACGCCGTCTCGACCGCGCACTTCGATCCAACCTCGAAAGAGTTCACAGTCTCGCCCCTCGGCTAGTACTCCCTCGCGGAGTTGGCCACAAAAGCGAAAAAGGGCGGCTAAGGGCCGCCCTTCTCTTTTGCTTCGCTACGGACGAACGTGAAGTCAGTTCGCCTCGGCTCGAATCACGTTCACGGCTTGGAGACCCTTGGGGCCCTCTTTGATCTCGAATTCGACCGTCTCATCCTCGAACAGGCGCCGACGACCGTCACCGCTGATCTGGGAGTAATGAACGAAGACGTCCGGGCCGCTGTCTTGCTTGATGAAGCCCCAGCCTTTTTCGTCGTTGAACCACTTCACTTTACCAACTGCCATGAAACTCCTCCACTTCACATCGGGCCGCAGCGCCTACCACGCTCCGGCTTTGCGAGGACTCAAGAGACAATGTTGTCTCCCGCTGTCGCGTCAGCAGAGCAGCTCTGCCAAGGCGATTTGCGAATCGGCACCAAACGCTTGAACGCTGAGCACGCGATCGCAGCTCCCTCACCCTTTGACGAGGGTCCTCGATGAGCGCGCGCAACGTAGACGCCGGCTCCCCGACTGGTCAAGCGCAACGTCGAGCGGTCGCAGGCTCTGAACAAACCCGAGAACAAAGGGCTCAACTACCAGCCGAATGCTGAACAAGGATCGCAGGTACCTGTCCCCGCCTTACGAATTCACGTTAGTATGCAGCCGCGCGAACGAGTCCGTGGAGGGCTCGCGTTCGTCTAGCACTGCGAAAACCGACCAGCCGGCAGCGAAATGTTCTCAATCATCATCAGTGAGAAAGGCGGAGCCGAGCGCCGAGAGGCGTTTGACAAGACGGAGATCAACGTCGGCCGCGTTCAGGGCAACGACCTAACCCTTCCCAAGGGGAACGTGTCGAAGCGTCATGCGCGTCTGCTATTTCGCGACGGTAGATTCATCGTCACCGACCTCAAGAGCACCAACGGCACCTACGTCAACGGCCGCAAGATCGCTCAGGCGACCATCGTTCGCGAGGGCGACAAGATCTACATCGGCGACTTCGTTCTTCGCATCGAGTTGTCAGCTGAAGCAGGAGCGCAAGCCTCGGCTGGAACGCCGGGCGAGGGAATGCCGGTGGAGTCGGGTTCGGGGGCGGAGCATGTGCAAGGTGCCCCCACGGCTGGTCCCCCCCCAATGCAACCAGCTCCGATGCAACCTCCTGCTCCGATGCAGCCTGCCGATCGCGCTGCAGCGATGGGACCACTCGCGCCCGCGCCGCTGGGACAACAAGGTCGTCCGGTGTCCGCCCGAGAGACGTCACTCGGGCCAGGCCCGATGGCACCACCGCAACGGCTCAACCCTGACCCGAATGAACGTCCTGCATTCGGCAGCGTTTCCGTTCCCGCAACGCCTCCGCCCTTCGCCGCCGCAGGCTCCGCCGGGCAGCCCACGCCGAGGCCAGGAGTAATGCAAGCTGGCCCAGCGCCCGCGCCCATGGCTCCGGCACCCATTGCTCCGGCGCCCATTGCTCCGGCACCCATGGCTCCGGCACCCATTGCTCCGGCGCCCATTGCTCCGGCACCCATTGCTCCGGCGCCCATTGCTCCGGCACCCATTGCTCCGGCACCCATTGCTCCGGCACCCATTGCACCGGCACCCATTGCTCCGGCACCCATTGCACCAGCGCCCGTTGCACCAGCGCCCGTTGCACCAGCGCCCGTTGCACCAGCGCCCGTTGCACCAGCGCCCGTTGCACCGGCGCCCGTTGCACCGGCACCCATTGCACCGGCATCCATTGCACCGGCACCCATTGCACCGGCACCCATTGCACCAGCGCCCGTTGCTCCGGCGCCCGTTGC
>CAITIQ010000201.1 GCA_903892415.1 uncultured delta proteobacterium
CCGACAGCTTGGGACGCGTCGCCGAAGGCCTCCGGCGACCGAGACGAGGCCAAGCGTGAGGCCAAGATGAAGCAAGAGGCCGAGCTTGAAAAGGCTCGCGAGACCCTCTTGCGAGTGACAGGAACAAACGAACCGAAAGAGGCGAAGTGATGGTTTTTCGTACCGATGCACCCATGGCCCGCAACTACCGCGCCGACGTGTTTACCGACATCGGTCCCAAGAAGACCGAGGCGCTCACTCGAGAGCAAAAGAAGACCCTCGCCGAACTCGAGGAGCAGATCGCCGAACTCGAGGGCAAGAGCGACACGAACGAACCCCAGGCGATCGCAGAAGCGCGCCAGCGTCTCGCGGCGCTGCAGGCGGAGAAGGCAGGCGAAGAGGCCGACCTCGAGGAAGAAGAACAAGACCCCTCTGAGGAACCCAAGAAGGGCCGGCGCGATGGCGTCGCGGGCGTGAGCGCGACCGACGCGCGCTCTCAGATGATGGGCCGATTTTTCGGAGGTGGCCGGTGAAGTACGCAAAGCGAGACGGGAAAACGTGGGATTCGGGCGAGCTTGCGCGGAAGATCGTCAAGGGTGTTGAGCAACGCGTTCTTGACGCCGCGATGGTTGAACAGCTGCTCGACATGGTTCTTCAGGGCGCAGCCAAGGGAAGCCTGAAGATGCCCGAGGGCGAGCTCTTGCCCGAGGTCGAAGACAGCGCGCGCGCACGCTCAGACGCAGCCATATCGGACGTGGTTGGCAGGCCACCAGCCGCCTACCGTTCGCCTTCTGACCCGCATCAGAAGATGCTGAATCGGATCCAGGGGACCTGAGCGATGGCCTATTACGTCATGGCCCAGGACGGCGGCACGTTCGCTGCGTTCGATTCGATCATCAGCGAGACGCACTCCGAAACGTGCATGGTAACGGCTCACAACGTCGAGACTGGCGCGCCCATCACCGACCACGTGAAGCCCGATCCGTCGCTCTTGTCGCTCGTCCTGGTCGTGACAAATACGCCAATCGAATCAGATCCGGATCAGGGGCGAGGCGGACCCACGGTGGTCGACCTCTACACCCCGACGTATGCGCCTCCCTTCGACGGCACTCCCGGCGCGCTCTTTCGCGAGGCGGCCGGTTTCCTGTCGGGCCCCAGGCCGCAAACAACGAAGGTCGAAGTGTTCGCCCAGCCGAGCCCGATCGATCGCATCGCGGAGACGGAAGCCGCCTTGATCGTGCTGAAGGCGACGGGCCGTCAATGCCAAGTGGTTACCCTCTCCCGCGTCTACCAAGACATGGTGATCGTGCGCTGGGAGCTGGCCCGCACGGGTCCAGGATCGGCGCAGTTCTCGCTCGACTTGCAACAGATCCGCACGGTGAGCACGGCAACCACTGCAGCGCCGCAACCTGTCGAGCCGAAGGGCGCTCCAAAGCGAAACATGGGCGCGCAAACTCCCAAAACCCCACAAGACAATGAGACCCTGCTGAGCAAAACCGAGCTGAAGGCCATCGTGGATAAGTTTACGGGCCTTTTGGGGGGTGGCTGATGGCTCTCGCCGAACTTCGCCTTTTCCCCGATGTCCCTCTCTACGAGTACCGAACCGCGCTTTCGGGCCGAGAGTATTGGCTCAAGTTCGACTACGGCGCGCGAGAGGATCGCTGGTCGCTTTACCTTCTCGACGAATCAAAGGCCTTGTTCGCTGGGCCGCTGCGGATCGCTTGTGGGTGGGATCTGCTTCGCCAATGTCGCGCGAGGAAGGGTTGCCCACCTGGGCTTCTGATTGCTCTCGACCCGTCTCGAACGATCGAGAGCCCCGGCGCGCCGCCTGGCTTTGCTGACCTTGGGCGCCGCGTGCGGCTTTTTTACAACGACGAGACGTGAGCGCGCTCACGTTCTGAAAGGAACCCCATGGCACTGAAAGAGATACTCGCGAAGTTCGGCTTCGAGGTCGACTCGAAGAACTTGGACAAGGCCGACAAGAAGGCCGAAGGACTCGCGAAGCGCATCATCACAACCTTCGCGGCCGCCGAGATCGTCGGAGCCATGCGTGGCTTCGTCAACGAGATGTTTGATCTCGAGGGCAGCATCACCGACACCTCCGACGCTTTGGGCGTCTCGCGACAGGGCTTCCAAGAGTGGAGCTACATCGCCTCGCGAGGCGGAGCTTCTGCCGATGACATGGCCACGGCCATGAAGGTGCTGCAGAAGAACGCAGCGAGCGGAAGCGAAGCATTCAAGAAGCTGGGCGTCGACGTGAAGGGCGCCGATGGTCAGATCGCGCCTGTCGAAGATCTGATGTATGGCGTCGCCCAAGGTCTCTCGGAGGTCAAAAACCCGGCCGAGCGCACACAGCTCGCCCTCGAACTCTTGGGGAAGGGGGGATCGAAGCTGAACGCGGTGTTCTCGAAAGGCCCCGAGGCGATTGCCGAGCTTCGAAAGCGCTTCGTTGAGTTGGGGGGCGGGCTTACTGAAGAAGCTCTCGATTCGATCGGCGCCGCGGCTGACGCGATGGACGATGTAGAGTTGGCCTCGCGCAGCCTGAAGGGCTCGCTGATGGTTGTTCTTGCGCCCGCGCTTCGGAGCCTGACGAATGGGTTCGCCTCGGTGATTTCCTACTTCAACAAGGGAGACGCCGCAGCGACACGAATGAAAGCGGCGGTCATTGTACTGGGCGCAGCAGGCGCCGCGGCAGGCGCTGCGATGCTGGCTCCCTACCTGCCTTTCATCGTCGCGCTCGCGACCGCTTATCTCATCGTCCAAGACTTCTTGGGATTCTTGAAGGGCCAAGACAGCGTTACCGGAGCCGTCATTAAGTGGCTCTTCGGGGATGATGCCCCCGACGACGTCAGGAACTGGATCAAGGGAATCCAGGACAAGCTTGAAGACCTTCGCAAGGACATGGAGAAGAAGCCCGGCGGTGGAACCGTCTGGGACTACATCGAGGAAGGCTTCAGCCAAGCTGGCGAGAACATCGTCAAGTTCTTCATGGACGATATCCCCGAGGCCGTGGGCTTCGCGGCGAAGTCCATCAAGCAAGGGAGCGGAAGCTTCGGCGAGTGGGTTCTCGTCATCGCTGATTCTGCGCTCGGTATCAGCACGTTCACCGATGCGGTGAAGAAGATCCAGACGATCGGCCCCATCATCGTGACCTTCCTTGAGGAGCTTGGCGGCAAGATTCTCGAGACAGCCAAGGACGTCGGAAAGAACATCGTTGAGGGCATCTTGCAAGGCCTAGGCATCGGAATGCCCAAGCTGAAGGAAGGCGGGCTGGCCGCAGGCGCTGAAGTGATCAAGGCCATGAACAAGGGCGCCGGAAACAGGAGCCCCAGCGTCAAAGGCAAGAAGTCCGCAAGCGACATCGTCGCCGGCACGCTCATCGGCTTGGCTGAAGGCCTACCCCAGCTTGAGCGCATGGGCTTTCAGTTGGGGACAGCGATGATCCCGCGCACGACGAACAACAAGACCGTGAGCGTTCAGCAGAACACGAACATGCACTTCGCGGTTTCTGCGCCGCACGGCGGCATGATTGGAGCGATGCGTTCGAGCATGGCCAACGGCTTGGCGGATGAACGGGGGGCGCTCGCCGATGCGCTGGCCATCGCGTGAAGGCAGAAAGACAGGTTCAAATGGTCGGTATCGTCGAGAAGAATGCCATGACGGTGGCCCTCTTGGAGCTGCTCTCAGAAGCCCGCGAGCTGGGGACGAAGCAGGTGGAAGCGATCGAGGCTCTCGAGAAGAGAAACCTCGACGAGGCTGCCGCGCTGGCTGTGCGAGTGACCGACGAAGGGCGAGCGATTCGGGAACGATTCGAGAGGCAAGAAGTCCCAGCGCTCGCGCACAAGTTCGAGATCGAGTTCAACGAAAAGCCGCTCTTCAATGCTGGTGAAGGGCGCGAGGCCTTCAAGAAGCGAGTGCAAAGTGCGTTCGACGAATTGTCTGCTCAAGCGGCTCTCGAGGTAGCTTGGCCCGAAGAGCGAGGGATGCTCGAGGCTGAGGCGATTGCTGAGCGCTTTGTCGCTGAGCGTGCGCAGCTTGAGGAAGCCCACGAAGCAGAGCGCCAAGCCCTCGCCGCGCGCATTCGTGAGAGGGTCGAAGCCTTCGAGAATCAGCACGGCGAGCCCCACGTGCGAGCGCTTGTTCACGAGCTGAAAGGCCAGCTAGCAGCGCCGCCGAACTGATATCGAAACCAGAAATTCGTCACTCCCTAAACCGTTGAATCGATATCACTTTCACCACAATCGACATTAGGGCCCCTTTTCGAACGCTCAAAAGTGGATATCTTGCTGTTTATGACGAAGCCGAGCACGAAGGAGCGAGCGTTCAAGGGCGTCGCAGTGCGGACCGACGAGGGTAACCTTGAGTCGCGCCTTGACCGCGTGGCCGAGATCCTCACGCAGCGTGCGGCAGGCGTTCCGCAGCGACGTTCGACGGTGGCGAAGGTTTGCATGGAGCGCGGGCTCGAAGCGATGGAGCGCGAGCTAGGTTTGAGCTGAAACAAGTAAAGCCCGGCGACGCCTGCCAGCGTCCCGAGCTTGTGACCCACGACGGAGTAAATCGTCATGAGTGACCCTAGATTGCAGACGAAGAAGCGCGAGCGCAAGGCCTTTGGCGAAACAACTCGCTCCGACGCTACCGGCAACGTCCTGGTGATGCGCGGGCGGATCTATGTCCGGCTTTGCATCGCAAAGGGCAAGCGGGCCGCGTACCACGTGCCGTGGGCCTCGACAGAGGAAGAAGCACGACCGCGCGCCGCCCTCTTGGCGAGCATCGTTCGAGACCTGCGCTCAACTGGTGAGCCCTCCCACCTCGATTTGTTGCCGAAGATTCTCGAACATGCCGCCGTAGCGACGGACCCCAAGCGACTCGAGGAACTTCGCGCAACGGTCGATCGACTGGTGGCCGGCAAGGTTCGCGTTCCGGTCGCGCCGATCGTTGGCTTGACCTTCAAAGACGTGGCGAATGATTGGGCGTCCGGCGAGCTCGCGCGCCGCTTTCCTCACCACCTGCGAGAGAAGCGGTCGGCGAGCGACGATGTGAACCGGCTTGCCCGGTACGTGCTGCAGACGGTGGGCCACGTGCCGATCGCTACCTTCAGCCTCGATGACGCTGAACGTGTCATGGCTGCGCTTCCTGACCACCTTGCGCCGGCGACGCGCCGCCAAGTGGGGTGCCTGATTGCTCGCGTGCTAAAGCTCGCGGTGTTTCCGCTTCGACTTCGGGAATCTTCGCCGATTCCTTCGGGGTGGCTTCCCCGCGTGGGCTCCCAAGCAAAGCAGGCGATCTTGATGCCGCTCGAGGCGGACCGGTTCGTCGCGTCGCCGACGGCACCCATCGAGGTGCGGCTCTTCGTTGGCTTCGTGGCTCGCGAGGGCATGCGCCACGATGAAGCCGAGCGGCTCACGTGGGCGGATATCGACCTTGCGGCCGGTCTCGTGCGCCTTGATGAGAACAAGACCGACGATCCCCGTTCATGGTGCCTTCGACCCGACGTTGCGCGAGCGCTTCGGACCTGGCGAAAGCAGTCACCGGCACTGAAGGACAGTTCGCCCGTGTTTGTGACCGCTGAAGGGCGGCCGCTGCGGCTCCGCGCTGACAAGCTCCGCGAGCTGCTCGTGGGCGCCGGCATTAACCGTCCCGAGCTGTTTGCAGGTAGCTCCGCCTCGAAGCCGACCGGCATTCATGGGCTCCGCGCCTTGTTCGTGACAGAGGCCCTCGCGCGGGGTGAATCCGAGACATGGGTGAGCGACCGGACGGGGCATCGATCGTCCCAGATGATCGCCACCTACAAGCGCCGGTCGCGTTCGTGGTCGGAA
>CAITIQ010000202.1 GCA_903892415.1 uncultured delta proteobacterium
AACCGCAGCCCGGTGAACGCCTGCGCGTTGCCGTCGAAGAACTTCGGCGGCCTGCCGCGCAAGACGCCATAGAGCGAAGTCATGCGCTGCTGCCCGTCGAGCAGGAGCTTCACGATGCCCGCCGCGAGGACCCCGTCGCCGCGATGCGTTGCGGTCTTGGATTCGGTGGCCCAGACCAACAGGCCGCCGACTGGGTGTCGGCGGTAGAGCGAGTCGAAGAGCCCGCGCACCTGGTCGCGGTTCCAGACGTAGCCGCGCTGGAACTCAGGCAGCGCCATGTGACCGCTGTCGATGTGGTCGAGGATCGTGGAGATCTTCATACGAGACGCGTCCGGCCGGTGAGGAGCTCTTGCATCATGGCTTGCTTGAGATCGCGGGTCTTGTCGCGGCGGGCTTCGAGGGCGGCGAGTTCGGCGTCCATGTCGGAGAGGACGGCGGCGATGGCGGCTTGTTCGTCGACTGCGGGCAAGCCGAGCCTGAAGTCCTGCACCATGCCCTTGTTGAGGTTGGCCTGCGTTCCCTGCTGACCAAGAGTCATCACCTTTACCTTCAATGAGACAAGGTAGTAGTAGAGGTACTCTGCCCGCAGCATCTCATTCGGCCTAATGCCCAAAATGGCTTGGCTTGTGCAAAGCGGCATACCCGCGATACTGCACTCGCCAATGGACGCGTACATGGCGTACAGAATCGTGCCCGTCGGAAACATCTGCGCGGCCGAGTTGGCGAATCCAAGAGCGGTAAGGCATCGCACGGTACGCTCGATCGTCTTGCCGCCCTTGGTCATATCGGCGATCGATACCCATGGGATATCGCCGTCGTAGTAAGCAACAACCGATGACAACGGTGTTCCACCGCTGCCCATATCGGCGACATCCCCCAGCCGCTTGACCTCCCACTCCCCACTGAAGCCGGGGAGGCGGGTCTGGCCGGTCAGGAGCTGCTGCATGGCGGCCTGCTTGAGGTCGCGCTTCTTGGCGATGAGCCGATCCAGCCCGTCCAGCAGCGCATCCACTTCGCTCAAGGCTGACGCGATGGCTCTCTGCTGTGGCTTCGGCGGAATAGGAGCGAGGACGAGCTTCAGGCTATTTTGACTAATGTTCGAGCGGATCGCGCCCTGCCCCATCGCGATGATCTGCGAACGGATGGCAGGCGCACGCAGGGCATAACCGGAGTATCGAGGATCAAGGCGGGTGTCGGACGGCTGCGCCCGGATGACGAAACCACCAAACACGACGTGCTCACTCCCTAGGTATGTGGCGGCCAAGCCGAGGTCGGCGTCTGTCTCCGACGTACGATTGAAGAGAACATCGCCTGGCCTAACGGAGTACCGATCTGCTACTGCCTTTGGGAGCGACACCCGACCAGGGATCTCGGGGCCATGAAGATGAGAATGCGTGATTGGCTCCAAGACGTTCACGAAGCGGATGCCCTTGCCATAGGCGTTCTTGTCGGCATTGACCCCATTCGAGAACGTGAAGAGCTTGCCGAATGAGTCAACATCCCAGTCCTGGGGGATCACGCCAACTTCGGTCTGCTTGTATCCGGATCTCACTCCCATGACGCCCCCATCGACTTCAGGTGCGCCTCAACCCGTGCGGCGAGCGTCGCCACCTCGCCGCCAAGCTTCGGCAGCGGCACGGCGTAGCGCTCGGCCAGCTCGCGGATACGGCCGGTGAGGTTCTGTGAGACTCGGCCTAGCTCGCCCTGCACGGCTGCCGACAGCCGCGCCATCCACTTGTCCTCAACCATGAGCACCTTGATCTCGGCATCGCTAAGCTTGGGATACTTGGCATACGCGAGGTCGTCGAGGGCAGCATCTTGCTCCTTCACCGCACGTTTGAGCGCAGTCTCTTGCTCGGCCACGTCCAGCCAGCGCTTCAGCACGACAGACTCGTCCTTCGCGTCCTTGTCGCCCTTGATCTCCTTGAGCCGGGCATTGACCTCGGCCTTGGCGATCTTCTCCAGCGAGCCGAGGCAGCCATCGTCGCCACCGTGCTCCTCCTCCACTTCGACAAGCGCTGCGGTCGCAGCGTCGAGTTCGGCCTGCTTGGCGTCGAGCGCAGCCTGCTCCTTGGCGAAGTAGCGGGCGACGACGAG
>CAITIQ010000203.1 GCA_903892415.1 uncultured delta proteobacterium
CCGGGTGAATCCGACCAGAGCATGATGGCGTAGGCCGGCACCAGCAGCACGGCGAACAAGCCCGAATGCACGAGCCGCCGCGTCCACGCCCAGCGCGGAGCAAAGACCAGCAGCGCCCAAAAAGGGATGACGCCGTTGTTGCAAAGCGTAAAGACGAGCTCGTCACTGGTCATCGCCAGCAGCTTGCTACGCTGCCTTCACGAAGGCCAGAGGGTTACTCCTACGAGCGCGAGACCGATGATTGATGGTGCGCCGCCGAGGTCGTCGACGAGATGTGCAAGAAGTAGCGACGCGGTCGAAGCTACGACGGGCGGACGAGACGAATCGGTGCGCTGGCCGTCAGCGCGTAGCCGTCAGCGGTCGCCGTAAGTACGTCGCGCAAACCGAGCGAGCGAAGCTCTGAGACGGCGACGCGTAGACGATTGAACGCGGACTCGGGAATCAGCCTTTCACCGGGCCACGCCTCGGCCACGAGCTGGGTTCGCGAGACATGAGTGCGGCCGGTGGCATTTCCTGCCACCAACGCGGCGAGGATGCGACGCAGCAGCGGGCGTCGCGAGAGTTCCACGCGCTGTCCGCGCCAATCGAAGAACGCGCCATCTTCAGCGATCAAGAGCTCCGGCTCGAGGACCACGGCGGCCCGCGCCAAGCGGGCCAAACTACGCACGCGCTCGTCGGCGCAAACCGTGGGCGGCAGGTCTAGAGGCGCGCAGCGCTCGCCGGCATGGGCGCGCAGTAGCTGCGTCCCCAGGGCCAGGATTGCGGACGTTGTTTGCTCGAGGAGCCCACGTGCACGCTTCTGCAGCGCTCGAGCCTCGCAGAGCGGCGCGTCATCCCGCATTCGCACAGCGGCGATCACCTTGAGCGTGATGCACCACGCGAGGTCGTTCTCCGGAGAAAGGATGTTGGCAGCGACTGCGAGCGGCTCGCAACAGCTGTCGAGCCCCGCCTCGAAGCGGCAGAGCGCCTGTTGTGCACAGAAGCGACCGGTATAAATCCGAACCTTTCGAGCCGACACGGCGGCCACCGCCACGGCGAGCGCCTCATCAGCGGCAACAAACTCCCCAAGCTCGAGCAGGATCCCGCCGCGCAGAGCGTGATACATCGCTGCGGTAACACCGGGATAGGTGGCCTCTTCGATTTCTATCGCTCGATCGATCGAGCGAAGCGCGGCAGGACAATCGAGGAGCGCCTTCTGAGCCATCGCCAGCTGATAGAGGCTGAGCGTGGTCTCGGCGCTGTCCCCGCTCGACTCGGCGAGTGCGAGCGCTCGTTCAGCCTGCCGCAATGCAGCGGCGGCGTTACCCGACTCGCATTCGAAGTTCGAGAGCGCGCGCAACACCGGCCCTTGGGCGGCTGGCGCAAAGCACTCGAGGGCCTCCTCGAGATCCGCCCGCGCGGACACGTCGCGAGCAACCGCGCGCAGGTGACCACGCTTCCACAGCAGTTCGCCCCACAACGAATCAGGGATCGAGGCGCGCTGAGGCCGGGCTAACTCGACCGTTCTCGTCAACACTCGCTGCGACTCAACGAGTGGGCCCTCAGCCAGGTAGATTGACCCGAGCACGCAGCCGAGCTGGACGAAGCAACGAACGAGCGGTGGCTGCTCCTGCGTCTGGGTCCACAGCGAGCGGTAGTTCTCGAGATCCGCTCGCAAGGCGCGGATTCTCTGTTCATCGAGCGACACCGTCCAATCGGAGAGCGAAGAGCCGGTCTCAGCCAGAAAGGCTGCTATTCGCTCGACAGTCACGGCCTGCTCGGACACTGAAAGCGCCTCGATCGCGCACTGACGTAAGCACTCGTACATACGAAAGCGCGCGAGTCCCTCCACGTCCAAGCGGTAGATCAGTGAGGCTTGCGCCAGGTCATCCACGATCGCGGCTGCAGCTTCACGGCTTTCCAAGGCCGAAGGAGACTCGCCGGCCGCGGACTTCAACACTGCCTCGACCCCCGCAAGATCGAAGCCCCCACGAAAGAGCGCGAGCCGCGCCAAGGCGGCGCGCGAGGCGGGCTCGAGCAGATGGAACGTGGACGAGACGGCGGCCACGAAGTCACGCTGACGCTCTGGTCGATCGCGCGCGCGGTCGGCCAAGAGCGAGAGGTCATGCTCCAACCTTCTGCCGAGATCCTCGAGCGACAAGGTGCCGGTGCGTGCCGCAGCCAGCTCGATCGCGAGCGGGATGTGCTCCAACCTCGAAACGATCTTCGCGGCGAGCGGGCGCTCCGCCGCTGTGAATGGTCCCCTTCGAGCCATGGCCCGTTGCTCGAACAACGCGCAAGCGTCCTCGAGCGACTCGATGGGGCCAACCTCGATCATCGATTCATAGGAGAGCCGAAGCGCCACTCGCGACGTCGCTACGACCACCAGCTCTGGCGAGGTGCGCAAGAACTGGTCGACCATCGCCGCGAGCACCGCGCAAGCTTCCTCACAGTTATCGAGGAAGAGCACCAGCGAATGCTGTTGTTGCAATGTGCGATGGAGGATCGACTCGAGATCCTCACCTTCGCGACTACCGAGCGCGAAAAGCACCGCCAGCGCGACGTCCTCTTCGCTCTTCTTGCCGATCAGATCGACCCAGCGGACACGATCGGCGGGCAGCTCCGACGCAATCGCCATCGCCAACCGGGTCTTGCCCATACCAGCGGCGCCGCGCAAAGTGAGGCAACGAGCGCCCTCAGCAAGCCGGCCCTGCGCGCGAGCGAGGTCGGCTTTCCGTCCAAGAAGCGATGCTTGGGCGCGAGGAAAGTCGGGGCGCGGCATCGAGGGATAGTACGCAGCAATCGCCGCCCTGCGAACTTACCGTGAGCCGGCGTGAGCGCGCCGCGCGAACTCGATCTAATGGGGATCTAATGGCTAGTAGCGGCAAACGCCGCGTACCTTGCTCGATTCGTGCGCGAGCGCGCACCCGCCCGGGAGGCAGTATGTCCAAGTTGATCGCGTTGGTAGCCGTCGTTTTGGTCTCTTGCGCCGTTGAAAGCCCAAGCACCGAGGACGACTCCGAGGAGCTCGCTCAAGCGCAGCAAGCGACGATTGTGGGCTTCAATACGGCCATCATGTGCACTGGTCTGAACTCGCTCGACTACCTGGGCTACGGCTGTTTCTGCGGATCGGGCAACTCAGGAGCCAACCATACCCCGGTAGACGCCACCGACGACTGCTGTGAAGCGCACGACGCCTGCTACGCGACCGGGATCCCGGGCTGCAACTGTATGGACTATGGCATCCTGCCGAGCAATGCAGCGTACAATCAAACCTGTACCAACCAAGTCCCAAGCTGCAACGCCGTCCAACCGAACGCTTGTGCTGCCGCCTGCTGCGCCTGCGACGTGAAGGCCGTCAATTGCTTCAAAGCTGCACGCGATAGCTACCGTAGGGACTGCTTCAAACCGCGCGATTGGAAGACGCAATGCGGGGAGGGCGTGATCGGTTGCTGCACCAACGACGACTGCAACTCGGGCTGCCTGGTCACCGACGAATGCGTGGGCGGGGTGTGCGTGCCGCTGGACTTCGCCTTCACGACCTCCGCGGTCGATTGCAAGGTGGAAGACGCGATCGTCGACGCAGACGTGCTCCCGCAAGAGGACGCCACCGCGAACGACGATTGGAAAGGTGGATTGGACTTGCAGTGAGAGGGCCGCCGGACGAAGCGACAGGCATGTCCGAACTTCGGGTCACTGTCGTCGGGGCCGGTCTGGCCGGTAGCGAGGCCGCTCTCCAACTTGCAGCGCGCGGCATCCACGTGACGCTGCACGAGATGAAGCCCAAGAAGCGCACGCCGGCGCAAACCAGCGACCATTTCTGTGAGCTGGTTTGCTCCAACTCGCTGCGCGGTAGCGCGCTGGCGAACGCCGTGGGCCTGCTGAAGGAAGAGCTACGGCGCTGCGGTTCGTTCGTGATGGCGGCGGCGGATCGAACGCAGGTCCCGGCCGGTGGAGCGTTCGCGGTGGACCGCGAGAAGTTCGGCGTGGACGTGACCACGATGTTGCGCAACCACCCGCTGATCCGCGTGGTCGAAGAAGAGGTCACCAAGGTCCCGCGCGAGCAGCCGACCATTTTGGCTACGGGCCCGCTCACCAGCGATGAGCTGGCCAAAGACCTCGAGTCGTTGATTGGCGGCAGCCAACTCGCCTACTACGACGCGATCGCGCCGATCGTGGCCGCCGATTCGATCCTTTGGGATCGCGTTTGGAAGCAGAGCCGCTACGGCAAGGGCGGCAGCGCCCCCGAAGGGACCGGCACGAGCAGCGACGGCGGCGATGAGGCCTACGTCAACTGTCCGTTCGACGAGGCGCAATACAAGGCCTTCGTCGCAGCCTTGGTGGCCTCTGACAAAGTCGAGGCGCGCGCCTTCGAGGAGACCAAATACTTCGAGGGCTGCTTGCCGTGCGAGGTGATGGCCGAACGAGGGGAGCAGACCTTGGCCTTTGGTCCGATGAAGCCAGTGGGCCTCACCGATCCGAAGACCGGCCGCAGACCGCACGCCGTGTTGCAGCTGCGCCCCGAAGACGAAGCGCAGACGGCCTACAACTTGGTCGGCTTTCAAACCCGCATGAAGTACGCCGAGCAACTTCGGGTGTTTCGCATGATCCCCGGGCTCGAAGAGGCCGAGTTTCTGCGCATGGGCTCGGTGCACCGCAACACCTTCGTCGACGCACCGAGCGTGCTCGACGAGCGCATGCAGCTCAAGAGCACCGCCGGGGTGTTCCTGGCCGGGCAGATCTCGGGCGTCGAGGGCTACGTCGAGAGCGCGGCCTCGGGCTTCCTTTGTTCGGTGCTGCTGGCCGCTCACCTCAAGGGCCAGGAGCTGCCCTTCCCGCCCAATACAACAGCCTTCGGCGGGCTGCTCACGCACCTCACCCGCCCCTCGGCCTCCGGCAAGTACCAACCCTCGAACATCACCTGGGCGCACATTCCGCCGATGGAATCGCTCTCACGCAAGGTGAAGAAGCGAGACCGCTACGAGAAGCTGGCCGAACGAGCGCTGGTGGACCTGGAGGCCTTCCGAGCCAAGGTTGCGCTGTAGCGGCGGAGCCTGGCGCAGCCAAGCGCAAGCCCTCTCGAGCTTGCGCTGAGTTCGTGTACGCTGCGCGCCCATGAAGATCCACCGAACCACGAAGGTTGGGCGGCGCACGATCAGCGCGCTCTTCTTCGCACTCTGCGCCTTGCTCGGCCTCATCACCCTGCCCTCCGTGGCGTTGGCCAAGGGAACCATCAAAGCCGACAAGCTCGCCATCGACGAGGTCGAGGGCTCTTGGCGGTTTAGCTTCACGGTCGACAACGGAACCATGCCGGACATTCAGTTCATTCCGGTACTGATCACCTTCGAACCGGTCACGCTCTACGAGCGCTCGCTGACCGACGAATCGGGCGACAAGCCGGTGCTCACCAAGCGCCAGTTGCAGAATCAAAAGACGATCGACGTCAGCACCGACATCAGCTTCGGCGACGGAACCGGCAAGATCTTCAAGACCACCAAGTTCAAGATCACGCTCACTCGAGACAAAGGCTTCGAGGCCGGTGAGTACGTGATGATCGTCAAAAAGTCGGACAATATGGAGACGCTCGGCTCGAAGGTTCGGCTGATCCTCAACGGCGAAAACAAGGCGGTGGACCGCCGTTCGATTTCGTTCGTTGGTGAAGATCCGAACAAGAAGAAGGCACCTCCGCCGCCCCCGGCCGATGAGCCCGAGAAGAAAGAGCCCGCGAACGACGAGCCCTCCACGCCGCCCGCCGACAGCGATCCGCCCGCGGCCTCCGAGCCGCCGCCGGTCCCGCCGAAGCAAGGTGGCTGCGGCTGCGTGTTGGGTGGAAACACGAGCGAGCAGGGCGCGCTCGCCGTGTTTGGGCTCAGTTTGCTTTTGGCGGCGCGACGTCGTCGCCCAACGCTCGGAAGCGCTCGCAAAGCCGGCTGAGCGCCGGAACGGCAAGCCCGCGCGCATCGGCTTCGTTCACTGAGGTCTCGAGCAGCAGCTCGGTCTGCGCTCGAACCTTGGTGAAGTGAAAGCGCAAAAACGCCTCGATATCGAAGGGGGCGAAGCGCGCCGCCAGCTGCGAACCCAAGCGCAAAACGAAGGGGTTGAGCAGCGGGGCAAACAGCGGCGGCGTAGCTCCCGTCAGCGCACAAGCGACCCGCAGTGAGTCCGCGGTCGCCTCCGCCGCCAGTTCAGCTTGCTCTCGTCGAAAGCGTGCAAAGTCGTAACCCACGAGCTCGAGGCACGCGATGTTGGGCATCAGCACGGCGCTGGAAAGCGTGAGTTCCACCGACGCATCAGGGACGAGCGTCACTGGGACGCCGCCCGCGCGCAAAGCGTCACGCATCTCGAGCGCGCGCCGCTGCGACTCGCCGGAGAGCACCGTGGTCGCGAGGAAGTACGCCGTGCCCGCGGCCGTCTCGAGCTCGCGCGCTTGCGAACTCCCCTCGAGCGGCGCGTGATAACTGCTCATGCCGATGATGCCGTAGAGCGCGCGCTTTGCGCCGACGAGCGCATCCATCCGCTGTTTGACGAAGTGCCCCGGCGAGAGCACGACGAACGTGGCGTTCGGGCATGCCGCTGCAAGCTCGGCGATCAGGCTGTCCTCGAGCGAGGTCGTGGCCAGACATACCCACACCGCGGCGATCTCTGGCGGCAGCTCGCTCACGTTGCTAGCGACGAAATCAGGCCGGAACTTCGCTTGGCGACGCGGCTTACCCAGCTGAATCTGCGTCAGCGGAAAGCCCTCGCGAGCCTCCTTTACGCGCCGGGCTCTCACCCAAACGCCGACCGAAAAGCCCGCTTGTTGTAGGTGAAAACCGTAAACCTGCCCAACCGCACCGGCGCCCAGAATGAGGACTCTCTTCATTGCAGCGCGAAGAAGGTATGCTCGTTCGATGCGCCTACGCCACCTCTTGCTTACCGCTTGTTTCACCGCAGCCTGTTCCCCCGAAGCGCCGCCTCCCGGTTTTGAGCCGCTCGGTGGAGAGGGAGGCTCCGGCGGCAACAACGGCGGCAATAGCTCGAATGGCGGCACCACCTCCAGCAGCCCCACCGGCCCCACCGGCCCCACCGGCCCCACCGGCCCCACCGGCCCCACGGGCCCCACCGGCCCAACGACGTCCTCGACGGGTGGAAGCGGAGAAGGCGGCGGCATGGGAGGCGAGCAACCCGGCGGCAGCGGTCCCGGTTGTGAAGATCCTGGTCCCGAGCCGAACAACACCGAGTCCTCGGCGACCGACCTCGGCACCATCACCGACTGCGACGGCGACGGCGGGACCTTCACCGGCATGGTGGCCGGGATCGACGATTTGGATTGGTACAAGTACGAAGCGAGCGATGACCTCGGCTGCTTCGTGGACGCCACGCGTGAGGTTCAATCGAGCGCGCCGGTGCGCTTCTGCAAGTACTTCCAGTGCCTCGACGACAGCACGCCGGACTTCTCCTGCCCCAACGGTTCCAACGCCGCCACCAGCCCCGACGGGCGGCCCGGCTGCTGCGCTGACAGCGGCCTCGACGTGGCGCCCGACTGCGCCGCCACCAGCGACGACGTGAAGGTCTATATGTCGGTACGCACGCTGGCCAACGAGTGCGTGACCTACACGGTGAACTACCACTATTGAGCTGGCCGCCCCAGGAGCTAGGCGGCCCCGGGAGCTAGGCGGCCCCGGGAGCTAGGCCGGCCTGGGCGCCTCAGGGCGCGACGTTCAGGTTATCGAACCAAACCTCAACCGGTGCGTTGGGGTTGGGGAACTCGCTGACGCCACCGCTCAGCTCGATCTGCAGCTTGCTGATGTCGATGTGGGGCGTGCGGCTGATGAAGTTGGTGAAGGTAACGCCGTCCACCGAGCGCTCGAAGATCACCTGCCCAGCCTGCTCGCGGACGCGCAGGATGCTGCCGTCCTCTGGCGCATAGGGCACCTGCTTGGTGGGCTGCCACTCGAAGTTCTTTATTTCATAGAGCTCGAGGGCGCCTTCGAACAACTCGTAGAACCAGAAGGAGCCTGTTTCGCCTGCGTCCCGCAAGATCAGCGCGGCATAAACGTTGGCACCGTCATTCATCGTCGCGTTGCCAGGCTCTACCCTGACCGACGAGCCGGTTAGACCATAGGCAGACGACGAGACCAAGCTGGTCTGGATGTACTGTTGGGGTGGGCAGGCGATCTGGGCGCGCCCTTCCTGCTCCAGGAGCGCGCAGCCGGGCTGAGCGAAGGAGTTGTTCCACTCCGGGCCAACGACGCCATCGTTGAAGTTGTCGCTCAGCGCCTCCGCTTTGCACAGCGGCGAGTTGACCGTGCTGCTTTGCACGAAGCGCGCGCGCAGCTCCGGCTTGGGGCCGCCGAGCGTCGGGAAACCGAGGAAGACGTCGACGAAGCGTGGATCGAACCAACCGGCGAGCGGCAGCTCGAGCAGCTCGTTGAAGCTTTGGCCGTCCGCGGAGACGCCGAAGATGACCGAACCATCTTGCTCGCGCAGGCGCAAAAAGCGGTGCTCTACCGGATTGTACGGCTCGGAGGCGAGCACATCATAAACGCCCTCCACCTCGGTCACGTGCAGCAGCTGGCCACCGTCGGTGACAAAGAGCTCGGCGTAGTTTTCAGGGTCTGAGCCGATGTCGAACCAGAAGCCAACCCCAAGCGGCACCGGCTCGAGCTCGAGCGTGAGCGAACGCCCGGTGAAGTCCCACTGCACGGTGGTATCCAGCCCGTAGTAGCTCGCTGCCTCCGGCACGTTGATGACGAGGTCCCCGCCTTCCGTACTGAAGACGTTCGGATCGTAAGCTTGCCAGCGCCAATCGAGCGCTTGGTCGAACGAACTCGTGAGCGCATCGATCAGGCCGCATTCCACGGAGCAACTCCGCCCGAACCGCCAGTGCTCGCGCCGCCAACGTTTGCGCCGCCAGCGTTGGCACCGCCAACGCTCATACCGCCAGCGCTTTCGCCACCCGCGCCCCCGCCGCCGTCCGTGGGGTTGCCAGCACTACCGCCGCTCGATTCGAACCGCGCCCAGTCTCTGCAGGCGATGAGGCCAAGACAGGCAAAACCGAGCAACCGAGCGAACTTCACCTCCCGAGCGTAGAGGGCTCAGGAGCAGGCGGCAACTTAGACCGCGGGCTGAAAATTCTTACGCAACTAGGACCGGCGATGGGTGAAGGGCTAGGTGTGAATGCTCACACTCTTGCGCCTTCAAGTTCGGACTACCCGCGAGCCCTGCTCGCGTTGCGCGAGCAACCTGTGTTGCGGGTGCGCGGCCACTTCGACTTCGAGCGGCCGGCCATTGCCGTGGTGGGCAAACGCGAGGCGAGCCGCGAGTCGCTGGCCTTCACCGAGCAGCTGACGCGAGGCTTGGTGCGTGAGGGCTTCAGCATCGTCTCCGGCGGCGCACTCGGGATCGACGCAGCGGCGCACCGCGCGGCGATCGCTGCAGGTGGCCGAACGGCGGCGCTGATCGGCTCGGGCCTAGCGCGCGTGCAGGCGCAACACATCGAGCTCTTCCGCGAGATCGTGGACGGCGGTGGCGCGATCGTCTCGCCCTTCGAGGATCGCACAGCGGCGAAGAACCATCAGTTCTTCCGTCGCAATGAGTTGGTGGTGCTGCTCAGCCAAGCCACCGTGGTGATCGAATGTGGCTACCGCAGCGGCGCGCGCAACACAGCGCACCATGCGCGCAAACACCGGCGTCCGCTGGGCGTAGTACCTCATGCTCCGTGGACGATCGGGGCCGGCACGGGGCTCGAGTTGCAGCTGGGCGCAGCTCCGGTGCTTTCGGTCAACGACGTGCTGGCCTTGGTTCAGTCCCAGCTCCGGAGCGAGCAGCCCGCAAGCGAGAAGGCCTCGCAAGCCGGCGAGAAGGCTTCCCGAGTTCGCGCGCCGGACAGCGTCCCCGCGGCGGAGGCGGCGCAGCTCTGGGCCGCGCTGAGCGAGCAGGACCGGCAGCTGGTCAAAGCGCTCGCGCCCGGGCCGGCATCGCTTTCGCTTTTGGCCGAGCGGCTCGAGCGACCACCACAAACCTTGGCTGCGAGCTTGCTTGGCTTGGAGTGTCGCAGGGTGTTGCAATTCGCCGGTGACGCCTACGCGTTGCTCGCCGTCGCCGCCGCAGCCGTGGCCGGAGCCTCGGCGGAGCGCCCGTAAAGTGCTACTTCGGCGAGGGTTTGGCGAGCCGCTTGAAGGCCGCCGCGGCCACTGGGTTGCGAGCGAGCTCCGGCGCGTAGGCGACCGAAGCGCGCATCACCTCGGTCAAATCGAGCCCAGCGCGCTTCAAGGCCGCATAAGGATCCGCATGACCAGAGCTGATGATGGAGATGCCGCGCGCATACTCCTCGAGGCTGAGCGAGGTCTTGCCGAGCGCCTGGGCGTGCGCGCTGCGGAGCGCTGCTTCATAACGCAAAACGAACGGGGCGATCTTCGAGCCTTCCTCTGCGATGGCGCTCGAAAGCTCGCCCTCGATCGCAGTCTCGAGCGCCTCGAACTCGCTCGCCGTGAGGCCTTCACGCAAGAGCACCGCCTCGCTCGCCTCGGCTTGCGCCGTAGCAGCCACGATGCGGGCGTAGCGCGTGAGGTCTTGATCGCTGATCGTCACGACCTTGGGGCTATCACCTCGCCTCTTTCGGAGGAAGAGCCGTTTGGCTACCTTGCGTGGGCGCTCGCCTCCTCGCGTCGCCCAACCCCAATGAATGAAGACGCTGCTGCCAAGCTCCCCGAACACGAAGCCGCGCTGGAGACCGTGCTGGCCGTCCTCGCTGAGGTCGGTAACGCCCTTTGCGCGGCGCCGCGGAGCCAGCAGGATCTGCGGCCGATCGCGCGCAGCGTCGAGGCGGCGACAGGCGCCGTGTTGGACGCCTACGATGCGCGCCGCGACCCGCTGAGCGCCGTACGCGATGCGGTGGTCCGGGTCGACGAGACCAGCGAGCTCTTGTCCGCGGCCTTCGCTCGAGACAGCGCCTTCGCCGAGCTGTTCGACTGGCTGGGCAAAGCGCGCGGCTGGCTGTTGGTCGCAGAACGCGCGCTCGAGAGCCGCCCGATGCAGCTCGCCCAAGCTCGCGAGGTGGTCGCGAGCGCCGAGCTGCCGGTGTTGCATGGCCCGGCGCGCGCTTCGATCCTGCCGCGCTACGACGTACCCGAGCCGCTCCCGGCCGAGCGGCCTGCAGCGCAACTCGAGTACGACCCGACGATGAACGCGGCCGAGCGGCTCAGTACGCTGCGTGAACACCAGCAGCGGCTGCGTAAGCAGGCTGCAGAGCGACGCGACGCTCGACACAAAGCGCGCGATGAGCGTTTGCAGGAGCGCAAGCAGACCGAGCACGCGGTGCTAGCTCCGGGCTTGGTCCCAGGTAGCTGGTCTGCACAAACCCTGGCCCAATTTCGTCGAGAAAAGGCGCGCGATCTGTTCTTTGAGATCTCGGCGATGGGCGCGCAGCGCACGCCGATGTTGGGCGACTATTGGCGCGGCAGCGTGATTTTCGATCGGCGTATGTTGCGCGCTGCGGACGCGCTGGCCGGGCTCGGCGAGGGCGCGGTCAACCAGCTCGAGTCGGTGTTTTGGGACTCTCCGGCGAAAGACGGCTCGCACGTGTTCGGCGTTTGTTTTGCGCTGGGTTCGTTCAGCGGTCGCGACGCGCTAGCGGCGATCGAACGAGTGATCCGCGTCGTAGCGCTGGAGGACGCGACCATCCTCGCAGAGGCCGCGCATGCGTTGAAGCTCGCGCCTCATGACCGCCTGCGACCGCTGCTAACGCGCTGGCTCCACGACGCCGAGGAGGGCCTGCAAACGTTGGCGGTGGACGTGCTCGGGCATCGGCGTTGGGTCTCGCCCAAGACGTTGGTGGAGCTCGCTGCCGGGGACTCCGAGCGAGTGGCCGCCAAAGCTTTGTTGCACGCGGCGCCGCACAAGCCGGAGGGGCTGGGCAACGCGCTGGATCGTCACGCAGGCGCCAAGACCGAGGCGCTGCGCGCAGCCACCGCCTGGGCGACAGTGATGGGCGGGGTCGCCTTCCCGCTCGATCGTTTGCGGCCGCGCGTCGAGGCGGATACGCACGCGCTGTTGCCCTTCGCGATGGCCGCCGAACGCGAGGACGCGCAGCTCTTGTTAGACCGGCTCGAGCAGGCGCCCTCGCGCGCGTTGATTGAGGCCTTGGGCTTTCTCGGCCATCCGCAGAGTTTGTCGCGCTTGCTGGCCACGCTGGAGAACAGTGATAGCCCGCCGGAGCTGCTGCAAACCACCGCCTTTGCGCTGCAACGCATCACCGGCGCAGAGCTCTATGACACGGTGGAGGTCCCGGTGGAGCACAAGGACCCAGAAGTTCCGCCGGACCCGCCGCTGCCGGGAGAACCGGCGAGCGCTCCGCGTCGCGGCGCAGGCCGTGACAAGCCGCAAGCCGGTGCCAACGACGTCGAGAAGCTGCCGACCGCCAATCCCGAGCGTTGGCGAGATTTTTTGGTTGCAGAAGAGGTGCGCTTCCAAGGCGAGCGGCGCATGCGTCGAGGCCAGCCGTATACGCCCGAGCAATCGTGGATCGAGCTCGATAGCTACCAAGTTACGCCGGCCGAACGACGCACGCTGTACCGCGAGATCGTGGTCAAAGCGGGTGCAGGCCTGCACTTCGATCCGGTGGATTTCGTCGCGCAGCAGGAGGCCGCGCTGAGCGCGCTGGGCAGCCTTTGCAGCAAGGCCTCGAGCGTGCCCGGAGCGTGGGGCATGAGGCTGACCGCGGGCTAAGAGGAGTTGCGCTGGTCGGTCGGTCGGCGCGGCGCGCTGCAACCGGGGACCGCCGCGATGGGGGCCCGCTGCGACGGGGGCCCGCTGCGCGGCCCGCTGCGATGGGGGCCCGCTGCGACGGGGGCCCGCTGCGATGGGGTCGAGCGAAGGAAACCCTGGGAGCTGCGGTAGCCCCCCTGGCTTTGTTCGCTCGGGCGGCCGGGCCGGAGCTGGCGGTCGTGGGATGGGAGACGAATCACCGCCGATTGAGGGGGCAGCGCTCTGTTCCGGCGGCCCGCGCTCGTCGAGGCGGCGCCGTTTTCGCTGCCGCAGCGAAATAACCAGGGGGAGCTACCGCAGCTCCCAGGGTTTACTTCGCTTGGACCGGTGCGCGGGCCGCGCCGGCCAGGCGGGTGGGTAGCGGCAGGCCGGGCCAGCGGCGGGCCTCACGCGTGTTCGGCCGTCACGAGCGAAGCCGCAACTGCCAACGGGTTGCTTGCACCAGAGCGGCGTCGGGAGACGGCGCACGACGCAGCCCTTCGACTCGACGGCTCGTGAGGCTAAGCGCGTCGGATATCTTGCGCACGGTGAAGCCGTCGGCGAGTCCGGCCACGACGGCGGCGTGCCTGGCGAGGACGGCTCGCGGCTCGCGGGAGCCCAGGTTGGGCAGGGCCAACGCGGCGGCGGCTGACTCGGCCAGCTGTGCGCCATCCAGCTTCGTTGCGGAGGGTGCTGAAAGATAACGCGCCACAAGTTCCTGAGGATGCAGCCGCGGGAGGTAGCTACGCGCGCAACGTGCAACGCCGTCGGCGTGGACGACGCGCAAACCGACGAAATCCGGAAGGGAGCTGCCTTCGTGTAGAGGGTCGTTCGCGAGTCGATGGCGCTCGGCTTGGTCGAGGACGTAGGCAAAGGTGTTGGCCAGCCGCAGTTGGTCGCTCACGGGCGAGAAGCGCGCTGCCTCAAATGGGCAGCCGAGTCGCAGACGAGCTTGCAGCGTCCCTTCGATCCGGCGGGCGAACATCCCCGCGCGCTCGCGTGAACCAACGACCAACGCGTGGATGTGCGTGTCAACGATGTGGAAGGCGATCACCCCGAAAGACGACGCCAACTCGAGCAAGCTGAACGCGGCCACCCTCCGCTCGCCCACCCCCGGCGCGATCACCCGGCTATCAGCGAGCCGCATGGTGACGTGCCAGCCCAAGGCTTCCCACGCGCTCGCTCGAGCCCGCAGTCGATGAGGGCGCGCGGTGCGAAGCAAGTGGGGGGAGCTGCGGCAGCCCCCCTGGCTTTGTTCGCTCGATGGGCCGCCTTCCCAGGGATCGCCTTCGCTCATGCGCCGATATCGCCCGTTGCAGCGGCCAGTTGTGTCTGCCGCACGATTTCTTCGCTTGATGCAGCGATTCTTCGGCCTGGGTCGCGAACAAAACCTGGGGAGCTGCCGCAGCCCCCCAGGTTTTGTTCGCTCAGAGGGTGCCAGCTGACTGGGGCCTGGCGTCGTGCCCAGCGCTGGCCTGCTCTGCCTGCACCTCGCGCACCGTAGGCACGGGTCGCAGCACGGGCCCCCTACGCAACGAGGGGCAACCGGTAGCTCCGCGACATCCGCCAGCTGGTACCCTCGCGCAGCGAGTCGCTGCGCTCACGTGGGGGCCGGGCTTGCGGGGAAGAGCGGCATTGCAACCAACTCCGGATAGGCCGCAGGCCGCTTATCGAGGCTCTTCAGCGAGCTCCGGCGCTGTAACGCCCGAACGGCCTCGTGAAGACCGTCTTCGGGGGATCAAGGTCTATCGCCGGGCCGATAGCGCCCAAGAGCTCGAGGCGGATCTCGGGACGCTGGGCGCGCTGGGCTCCCACGCTGGTTCACTCAGCGCGTGGATCATCGTTGCAGCGGTGCTCAGCTTCGCCCTCTCGCTCTCCATCGGTTACTCGCTATTGGCGGCGTACCCGCAGGAGCACGCGGCCTTGCTCGTGCCCGTGTTCGGCCTGGGCATCACAGTAGCGCTGCTGACCAAGCTGCGTATGGTCACGAAGGCACCGCGCGATAAACTCGATCTCGCGAGCTCGCTCTTGCGCAGGCTGGAGTTCGCCCGGGGGACGAAGGTGGAGCTCGTGCTCGATCTCACCGGCTTCAAGGAGCAGAACCAACGCGCGCTCACGCCGCCCTTCGGCTTACCGTCGTGGCGTGAGTCGTTCAATCGTTGCCACGCCGATCCATGGCTCAGCCTCGAGGCGCAACTCGAAGGCGGGATCAGCATCCGCGTCTTTCGCTGCTCGTATCGCCTCCAGGAGGTCGTCCACAATCGCAGCGGCAACTCGTCGACGCTGAAGACGGCGCATGCCTTCGAGGATGGGGTCGAACTGCGCTATGAGCCGTCGACCCATCCGGCCCTATCGCAGCTTGGCGAAGCGATCTCCGCTTCGCTTCGCGTGGCGCCTGGTTGCGCGCTGACAACGCTGCAAAATCAGCCTGGTTCGCTTTTGCTCGTGACCGCGACCGAGCTGCGAGAGGCCCCGACGAACCAAAGCTCGGAGCTGGTGGCGCTCGTCTCGCAGGCCCTCCTGCTGGTCGCTCCAAGCCATACGCTGTTCCGCGCAGAGCGCGAGGCATGGCAGCCCGCGCAGGACCTTGTCGTGATGCGCCGCGGCGCGGTCGGACAGCTGACGCAGAACCTGGTGTGGCCCAACTTGAAGCTCGTCGGCGCGGTCTTGCTCCTGCTCGCCGCGCTAGTGCTCGGCTTCCTTGCCTACTACCAGCGCGGACACGTCCAATACCGTCAAGAGTCTGCGCACGACGCCCGCAAGCAACGGCAGGACAACGAGCGAAAGCTCAGTGCAGCGGCAGGAGCCTCCGCCGAGTACCGCGCCGAACTCAAGACGACGATCGCCAGCGATAAGCGAGCCGAAGCGATGTACGACGCTCAGGCGAGCGAGGAGCGGAAACTCGAGCTGGCCGAGCTCGCGGGGACGTTGGTCTGCCTCGCGGGGAGCCTCGTGCTCCTGGTGCTCGCGCTTCGAAGGAAGCGCGCCCAACCGCGTTAGACCGAGCCGGGCTCGCTCAGAGCCTCAGTCGAAGCGCTCGACGTGGACGTGCCTTCGCGGTAGCGCCAACTTGCCGCGCGCGAGCTCTTTCACCTCAGCGACCATCTTGGTCAGGCCGCAGATGTAGACCTGCACCACGTCGGGCTGGCCTAGCTCGCTTAGCACCTCCTCGAGGTGATGCTGCACGTACCCGCGCCGTCCGCTCCAGTCGTTGCTCGCGCGCGAGAGCGTTACCTGCACCTTGACGTTCGCCTGCTGCGCCCAGCTTCGATAGTCGCTCTCGTAGAACACATCCGCTTCGGTACGCACGCCGAAAAGCAGCCGCATCGGCGCCTGCGATCCTGTTGCGAGCGCCGCGGCGATCATGCTGCGCAGCGGCGCTACGCCGGTGCCGGTGCCAACGAACAAGGACGGGCGCTCGTCCTCCGCCTTGCGCGTAAACAGCCCTTCGGGCCCCACCGCGGTGAGCCGACTACCGGGCTCGAGTTGATGCAGCTCATTCGAAAACAGGCCGCCCTCCACGCGCGTGACCGCCAGTTCGAACGAGCTCCCACCGTCTGGCGCGGAGGCGATCGAATAGGAGCGCTTGTCGCCGGTGCTCGTCAGCAGGTTCACGAACTGACCCGGCGCAAACTGCATCGGCTCACCGTCACAACGCCGAAACACGAGCGACTTCACCGACGGAGAAAGCGCATGGCTCGACGCGAGCTCCACCTCGAAACGCGCGCCCATCAGAGCGCCCGACCTTGCGCGCCGTCCACCACCACCGTGGAACCGCTCACCCAGCTCGCTCGCGCCGAACAAAGGAACACCGCCACCTCGGCCACCTCTTGCGGCGTACCGAAGCGACCGAACGGCAACTCCTCACGCTTCATCTTCTCGATGCGCGCCGGGTCCGACTTGCTGCGGCGATCCCACGAGCCGCCCTCGAACAAGATCGATCCGGGAGCGATGGCGTTGACCCGGATGTTGAGCGCCGCGAGGTCCACGGCCATCTCTTTGGTGAGCCCGCTGAGCGCCGCCTTCGCTGCGGCGTACGGTGCGCTCGAGCAATATTCGCGCGCCGAGATCGAGCTCACGTGCAAGATAACTCCGGCGGCTCGCTGCTTCATCCCGCCGAGCGCGGCGTGGCTCATGTACACCGCCGACCACATGTTGAGATCGACCACACGGCGAAAGTCCGCGAGGCTCACGTCGGCGAACTTACCGCTGCCGAGGCTCCCGCCGACGTTGTTAACCAAGATCTCGATCGGACCAAGCAGCGCCGTGGCCTTTTCGATCGCGGCCGCGGCGCCCGCTTCGGTCTGGACGTCAGCGACCACCGCGTGTGCGTCGGCGCCCTGCTCCCGGAGCGAAGCGCAAAGCGTTGCGAGTTCCTGCTCACCGCGCGCAACCAAGGCGACCCGCGCACCCTCCTTGGCGAAGCTCTCCGCGATCGCGCGGCCGATGCCCCGGCTCGCCCCAGACACCACCACCGTTTTACCCGAAAGGCCCAAGTCCATCGGCTGGCTTTAGCGCAACCACGACGGCGATCTTCTGAATTTCGAGCCGACGCTACGCCAACTGTGCTGCCATCCGCGGGTGAGCGCGATCAATAAGCTAAAGGCCAACGCTCTCGAGACGCTGGAACGCCACGGACTGTTGCAGACGCTGGCTCGGCGCGACGCCCTCGAGCGGGAACTGAAGACGCTGGGCTCACCGCGCAATTGGAATGCCGGCGGGGCCTTCTCCCCATGGGGCACCTCCGAGGTTGACCAGCGAGCCGCCCAGCTCTCCGCCGAACTCGAGCAGCTCACCCAACGCAGTTATCAGCAGCTGCAAGCCGCAGCCGCGGAGCACGCACCGCTCGGCGTGGCGCTGAGCGTGGCCCATCTACGCAGCCGCTTTCTGCGCGAGCCGATCGGGGTCGGCGGTAAAGTCCCGCGCGATTTCCGCGCGAGTGCGCAGGAGCTATTCGATCGCATTGCAGCCATTTGGGCGCCTGATTGTGATGAAGAGCAGCTGGTTCGGCTGCTCTGCGATCGCGCTCAGTTGCAAGCGCTGGCTGCAGGTGCTCCCGCGGTGGAAGAGCACGCGGCGCTCGGCTACGCGCCTGCGAGCTTTCAGACGATCGCGCGCATCGCTGCGAGCGCGCTGTTGCCGAAATACGACCAGCTGCTGGCGATAACTCACAAGGAGGACGCAGAATGGCGCGCGATCACCGAACAGCTGCGCGCTGAGCGCAAGAAGCAGTCTTTCTTCAGCGAGAGTGAGAGCGCGCTCATGCCGCTGCAAGCGGCACTGGCGCGTGAACAACACGAGGCCATGGGCGCGATCGAATCGCTGTATGAGTCGGTGGATACCTCGGTGGACGCCTTCCCACCGTTCCGCATTCGGACGGCGCTAAGGCCGCTGCTACTGGAGCTGAACTTGCCCACCACGGTGCGTGAGCTCGTGCTCAATCCGGGCACCGGCCAGCTGGTGAGCGTGCCGTCGCTTTCGACGCGAATCTTGCTGGGCCACGCCTTGGCTCGCCTTGTGCGCGTCACCAACGAGGTATTTCCCGGGCTGCTTGGCCTGATCAATGCGCCAGAGGAAGCAGCGCGCACCAACGAACGAGCCAAGAGCCCCTTCCGCGAAGCGCAAGTCGAGGACGAAGTTCCCGCTCTGTCGAGCGAAGGCGAGCTGTTCGCCGACCTCGACAAAGCGCAGGTCTTCCTCAGTTTGGATCAATCTCTGATGCACGCCTCGGTGCTCGGCCGACTCAAGCTCGCTGAGCACAAGGCGAAGGGCCGCGTAAAGGTGGTCGACATCCTCAACGTGTTTCAGCAGAGCCCCGAGCAACGGGCACAAGCCGGGCTCAGCGAGCGTCGCAGTTGGCACGCTGAGGTGCTGCTCACACTGACGGCCACTGCGCCGGGTTACGTCCATCAGCATGCGCGGCACTATCTGCCGCTCGAGCTGCACCGGATCGTGTGCGGGCTACATGACGCAGCGGGTTCATTACGCGCACGGCTGGTTGATTACGATCCGCATTTCGGGTTCAGCCAGCCCAAAGCCGCGGTGGATAACCTAGGGACGCTGCTCAACGCGATGTCGGTCCTGACCAACACGGTTGGCCGCAGTACAGGCCTCTCGGGCAGCGCCCTCCAGCTCGCCGATCGGGTGGCGGCCGCCCTGCGTTCCCGAGAGGGCGGTTCGCCCTTTCCGCGCACGTTCAACTTGCTCCACTACGACCATCTCGTCCGCTGTTTGGCGTTCACCTTTCGCTCCCAGACCGGAACTCGCTTCGCCGAGCAGGTTGAACGTTACGGGGCCATGATCGCACACGCCCAACAGAACGCCTTCCGGTCCCAACAAGCCGATGCTGCCGTCATGCTGTTCGACCGGATCAACGTGTTCACCGATAGCCCGGCCGAGCTAGAGCGAGATCACACTGCGGCCGCGTCCAAACAGCAGCTTGGGGAGGCCCAGCACCTCTTCAGCAGCATTCACCAGGAGCTAGACGTTGCGCTGCGAGCGTATCCACCGGGGCGCGCCTTCTTTTCGATCGCCGCGATGCGGGTTGCTGCCGAGCGCATTCACGCTGTGGCGGTCAATACCAGTGCCATGCGCAACCATCGCTATTGGCGCGCTGTGTTGGTCGGCCGCGAGCAGTTCCTTAGCGCGCTCTACCAGTGGAACTTCGAGACCATGCGTAACTTCTGCGCCATCGTCAGCCCGGCGCAGGTGCTCGAACGCTACACCCTCCGTGGCCTAACGGAGGCCTCATGACCGAGCGGCCTCCCCTGCCCGAATGGCTGCTCGGTGACTGGCGGCGCGAATGGATCGAGCGCGCGGGTGTGCGTCGTCAGCCGCACTCGGTGGACTATCTGCAAGCGCAAAGCGCCTTTGGCGACCTTCGTTTACCGCGAGCGCGCGAGCTCATCCGTGCGCGCAACTTCGACGAACTCAGCGACGAAGAGCTGCGTCAGCTCACGGAGCAACGCGGCTTCGCAGGCTTCACCACCCTGCAGGGCGACTGCGTGCAATGGCACCACGAGCTCGACTATCAGCCGTGCCTCGAGCCCGAGCTCGATGAGGGGCGCGTCGAATGTCAGGGCGCACACATGATGGAGTTCGCCCTCGACGGAAGTTACAGCGAATGTTGGTGGCGGGTCGCGGGGAGCGACGGGCGGCAGCTGGTGCTGGACCAACGCCGGGACGGCAGACTCGAGCAGCTTTTCATCCTGGTTGGAGATCGCTTCTTCTACGCCCGCAACCGCGCGGTGGAGTTGCCGCATGCCGCTTCGTTCAGCGCGCTCCTGGCCGAGACGTCACCGTCTCGTGAAACGCTAATCGCCTATCTCGATTGTGAGTTATCGGTCGGGCGGGCGCGCGGAGGAACCGAGCCGTGGCAAGTAGAGAGGTCCACTCTCCCTTGGCGCCAAGGCGAAAGCTTTCGCCCGCCACTCAGCTGCGTTGGAGCGGAGACCACCTTGGAACCAGGCTGGGTGCAGCGCGCAAACAGCCTGCAAGCAGCGGAACTCGAGCTGCTCTTCGGCGGCCCACAGATTGGCTTGGAGCGCTAGCTCCGCACATTAAACCAAGCGACTTATTTTAATTAGCTAATGAGTGGTGATCGACCAAGGCGGGTTGCGCACTACCCGACCATGAAGCTTCAACTGAAGGGTGCTCGGCTTGGGTCCATCGTCATTGCGTTGCTCGCGGTCGCCTGTGGCGACGACGGCTCGGGAGGTGCAACAGCCGGCAGCGGCGGCAACAGTGCGGGCGGCAACAGCGCGGGGGGCAACGATACCGGTGGTGGCGGTAGCAGCGCGGGGGCAACGATACAGGCGGTGGGACCACGGGCGGCGGCGGTGCGGCTGGCGGTGGTGGTGCAGCCGGTGGCGCCGGTGGAGAAGGCGGTGCGCCGCTAAGCAGCAATGGGACGCCCTGCAGCGAGAACGGCGAGTGCGAAAGTGGGGCCTGCAGCGACGGCGTGTGTTGCACCACGGCCTGCGCAGTCGCTTGCCTTTCGTGCCTCGCGGTAGACAATAGCGACGCCGACGGCGAGTGCAGCTCGGTGATTGCGGGCTCCGACCCGGGCAACGACTGTGAGGCCGGCGCCTGTGCGCCCGGTAACTGCAACGGCGATGGAGGCTGCGAGCTCGAGGGCGTCGCCACCGAATGCCGGGCGGCCAGCGGCGCGTGCGACGTCGCCGAGTTCTGCGATGGCACCAGCATCGCCTGCGGCATTGACGCTCTTGCCAACGCGGGCACGGCCTGCGGCAGCTACGTTTGCGACGGCGCGGTGGCGGCCTGCCCCACGAGCTGCGCCCAAGATCTCGAGTGCGCGCCGGACCACTTCTGCGCAGACGGAAGTTGTCTCCTCGGCAAACGTGCGTTCGTGTCGAGCACCGTTCAAAACGGCAACCTCGGCGGCTTGGTCGGCGCCGATGCGACCTGTCAGAACCTGGCCGCCGCAGCGGGGCTCAGCGGCCAGTTCCGCGCCCATATGAGCGATAGCACCGTCAACGCAGCCGCGCGCCTCACCCAAGCCGCCATCCCCTATCGCCTCGTCACCGGCACCATCGTCGCCGACAACTGGGCGGACCTCACCGATGGCAGCCTGGACACCAACCTGAGCGTCACCGAGCAGGGCAACACCGTCTCCAACAACGTCTTTACCTGGACCGGCACCAACGAGAACGGAACGCTGAGCACCATGAGCACCAACAACTGCCTCGACTGGCAATCTGCGGCCAACGCAAACTCCGGCGTATCAGGCTTCATTACCAACGCTGCTTGGGCAGCCTTTGGCGTTGGCCAGTGCAACGGCAGCCGACGCTTGTACTGCCTGCAGCAGTGAGCGGGCTCAGCGAGAGGACGAAGCGATCACAACGCGGGACGGCCCCCTTCCGTGGCACCGACTTGAGCCTCTCGCACCAAGGCCGCCCATGTTGTCATGTGCCCCGAAATCAGCTCGCAAAGCGCGAGCGCCTGCTCGTAGTCCAAGGCGCAATCCTCGCTGACCGTAGCCCGCAATTGAATGCGCCCGGCGTACACCGACACCATCCAATCCCGCTGCAGTAGCCGAGCCTGAAGCTCGGGGTGCAGCGGGAGGTAGCCCAAGCGCCGATAGTGTGGCAACGCCCGGTAATGCGGCCCGTCCAACCGTTGCCCCACCGCACTCACCGCGGGCACCGGAAAGCGGGTGCGTGTGAAGCGGGGCCCATCGAAATGCGGGGAGACCGCGGTGGGTAGGTCCTGGTCCCAGCCCGGACCGGAGCTGTCGAAGATCACGCTCGTCTCCCCGGGCCACTGCGCCGAGTACGGCCCGTAGGCGGAGAAGACGAAGTGGGTTGGACTCGAAGAAGGGGTGTAGCTCCTGCGGCCAACGAACTGCAGCTCGAAGCGCACCCGCAGCTCGCCCACCACGCCGCCAACTGCATTCCACGTCTCGGGAGCAAGCCCGCGCTGCGCGCCGAAGGCCATGAACGCTGCAATGCTCGTCTTCCTGTTCGCGCCGGGCTCAAACGCAGAAGCGACCGCCCCAACCATCATCGGGCCGATGATTCCGAGCCAGACGGCGTACGGCAACGCCTCCTTGGGCAGCTCGAACGGCGCGATGCCGACGATCACGAGCAGACACAAGCCGCAGACCGCGATCAAGAAGGCAACGTTCGCTACTCGCTTGGCCATCACTCCCCCGACTCGAAGCGTGGAAGAACCACCGCGTGTTTAGCAGCCACAACCAGTTATCGGCGACTCCCGGCGAAGATGGACAGTTTTTTTCGAGGGACGAGTTATGGGACGCAACGCATCCACCTCACTCCACAGAGTCAAATAGCCGCCGACTTAGCATCTCCTTCACGCGCTGGTGAGTGCGCCCTGCAGTGCGCTTCGACACGTTCATGTTGTTCGCAACTTCTTCGAGCGTGAGTCCCTCCTCATAGAACAGGCGTACGAACGTGGAAGCATCGGACGGCAGCGACGCGACGGCAGAGCGCACCAACTCCGACCGCGCCGCCGCGCCGTGAAGCTCCTCCACCGAAGGGGCCGTCGGGTTCAGCACCTGATGACTGACGAACGCGGCAATCCTGCCCTGAAGCGTACCGAGCAAGGCCTGTTCGGGCGAGTCCGCACCAAGGGTCAGTGAGTCACGCGCATCCGGACCTTCATCGCGTGCTGCAAACTTACTGAACGAAACCGGAACCGGCGCTTGAAGCTCTTTTTTCGCATAATCAAGCATCGCACCGAGCACCCGTTGGTAGCAGAAGGTCGCAAAGGTCGCGCCGCGATTCGGGTCGAAGCGACCGGCGATCTCCAGCGCGACGCGGCGGCCCTCCTGGGCCAAATCCTCCCTTCGGACCCGTGAGAAACGACGCGCGTACTGCTGAGCAAAGGCCAGGATCATGAACTCGACTTCGCGCAGCAGCGCTGCGTGCGCCTGCGTCACTTCTGCCCTCCGCCTGTCTTGCGTCCGGGCGCGCCAGCGAGCAGCGAATCCCCACCCTCTTTGCTGACATCCCCCGATCGCTCGGGGGCAACTCGCTCGAGGGTCTGGCGCAGAGCGAAACGGCCGGCCGGAGAGCCGAGTAGGTAGGCGAGCAAATCGTCATGGAGCAGAACAGCTTCCGATTCACTCAGCAGGTGGCCGGCGCTCGATAGCGCTTGCTCCACCGCCGTCTTTGCCGCGACATACTCCTCCTCCGTAGCGCCCCAGTCTTGTGCTTCGTTCATGGCATCCCTCGATCGGTGCGCGCGCCAACAACCAAGAAAAGAGCAGACTTTGCTGCCCCCCTCGGTCTCGCTGCGCTCGCCCAGTCCCCCCAAACTCGCGCGCTGCGCTCGCGGGGGGACGCGCATGCAAAGAGACCGTTGTGCGGGTGAGCAGCCATTTCGTTGTTCTTCATGGTCGTTGCATTCTGCAGCTGGAGGACGAAGACGAGGACGACGAGGGGTCTCAGGCGGCGGCTAGGATTCGCAGTTGGACGCACCTGCGGTGAGCACGAGGGTGCCTTCACACGCGGGGCCGCTGTTGCCGTTGGGTGCGCCTGCGGCTCCAGTGCCGCCGCTGCCAGGACTGCCGGCGGTGAGGCTGGAGTTTGCGCTGATGACTGCGCCAGCGGCGAGCGAAGCAATCGCTGCAGACGGTCCGCCGAGGCCACCGGCTCCAGGGCCGCCGTCACCGCCTTTGCCGCCGTTACCACCCAAACATCCGCCGGAAATAAGCGGGTTGGCGCCACCAGATGTAGCTCCCGGAAACGCACCCGAGCTGCCTCCTCCC
>CAITIQ010000204.1 GCA_903892415.1 uncultured delta proteobacterium
CTTTCGCCAACCCGTTCTTCGACTGAACCTTCACCAAAGAAGCCGTCAGCGTCGTCTTTCCGTGGTCGATGTGACCGATCGTTCCGACGTTCACGTGGGGCTTGGTGCGGTTGAATTTCTCCTTGGCCATCGCGATCTCTCTCTTCTTCCTTCGGGTGTGTAGCGCTCAGCCGCGCTGCTTGGCGACAATCTCTTCTTGGATGGCGGTAGGGACCGCCGAATACTGCGAAAACTGCATCGAGTACGTGGCTCGACCTTGCGTTCGCGAACGGACGTCGGTTGCGTAGCCGAACATCGTCGCGAGGGGAACCTCTGCCTTTATCACGCGAGCATTTCCGCGTTGGCTCATATCCGTCACCCGACCTCGTCGGCTGTTCAGATCGCCGATCACGTCTCCCAAGTACTGCTCGGGGCTGACGACCTCGACGGTCATGATCGGCTCGAGCAACACCAGGCCCGCAGCAGCGGCAGCGTCTTGGAACGCGAGCGAGCCAGCCACCTCGAAGGCCGAGGTCGACGAGTCGACGTCGTGATAGCTGCCGTCGAAGAGCCGTGCCTTGGCGTCGATCAGGGGGTAGCCAGCTAGCACGCCTCGGCCCATCGCTTCGCGGATGCCCTTCTCGACCGAGGGGATGAACTCCTTCGGGATGATGCCGCCGACGACGTCATTCTCGAACACGAAGCCAGAGCCGCGCGGCAGGGGCTCGAGGTCGATCTTGACGTGACCGTATTGGCCCTTCCCACCCGACTGGCGAACGAACTTGCCCTCGATGTTGGTGACCTTGCGAGCGATGGTCTCCTTGTAGGAAACCTCGGGCTTGCCAACGTTGGCTTCGACTTTGTGCTCCCGACGGAGTCGGTCCACGATGATCTCGAGGTGAAGCTCGCCCATGCCGGCGATGATGGTTTGGCCGGTCTCTTCGTTGGTGAAGGTGCGGAAGCTGGGGTCCTCGAACGCTAGCTTGGCGAGGCTGAGGCCGAGCTTGTCCAAGTCGGCCTTGGTCTTGGGCTCGATCGCGATCGAGATGACAGGCTCGGGGAACTCCATCTTCATCAGCACGATGGGGTTCTTGTCGTCACAGAGGGTATCCCCGGTGCGCGTGTCACGGAGACCGACGGCCGCGTAGATGTTGCCGGCGTAGCAGGTCTCTACGTCCTCACGCTTGTTGGCATGCATGCGCAAGATGCGCCCGAAGCGCTCGCGCTTTCCGCGCGTCGAGTTGAGCGCAGCGGCGCCCGTGGAGATCGTTCCGCTGTAGACGCGGAAGAAGGTGAGCGTGCCAAACGGATCGTGCAGGATCTTGAAAGCGAGCGCCGAGAACGGCTGGTCATCCGAGGCTTTGCGAGTGACTTCGGGTGCGCCCTTCTTGTCGGGGTTGCTGCCCGTGACGGGCGGGATATCCACCGGCGAAGGGAGGTAGTTGATGACGGCGTCGAGCATTTGTTGGACGCCCTTGTTTTTGAACGCTGACCCGCACAACACCGGGACGAACTTGAACTCGAGCGTTCCCTTGCGCAGGGCGGCCCAAATCTCCTCGTTCGTGATCGAAGCAGAGTCACCACCAATGAACTTCTCCATGATGGCGTCGGAGACATCGGCGCAGGCTTCGATCATCTGATCGCGCAGCGACTGGCACTTCTCGGCAATGTCCGCCGGGATGGCCTGCCAGGCATAATCAACGCCCTTCGACTCTTCGTCGAAGATCGCAGCCTTCATCAACACGAGGTCCACGAGCCCACGGAACTGGTCCTCCTGGCCCACCGGGTATTGCACCGGCACCGCTACGGCTCCGAGCCGTTCGCGAATCGACGCCACGTTCATGTCGAAGTCTGCGCCGACCTTGTCCATCTTGTTGATGAAGGCGATGCGCGGGACGCGGTATTTGTCGGCTTGGCGCCAAACCGTCTCGCTCTGGGGCTCCACACCGTTACCACCGTCGAACACGGCGACGGCACCATCAAGCACGCGCAGGCTGCGCTCGACCTCGATCGTGAAATCGACGTGGCCGGGGGTATCGATGATGTTGATGCGGTGCGTGTTGCCCTTTTGCGGGCCCTCATCAGGCTTCCAGAAGCAGTTGGTCGCAGCGGAGGTGATGGTGATGCCGCGCTCTTGCTCCTGAACCATCCAGTCCATGGTCGCGGCGCCCTCGTGGACCTCGCCCATCTTGTAATTGACGCCCGTGTAGAAGAGCACGCGCTCGGTGGTCGTGGTCTTCCCCGCATCGATGTGCGCCATGATCCCGATGTTTCGGGTCTTTTCGAGGCTGTAATCGCGGGCCATGGGAATCTCGGTCGGAACGAACGGGTAAGAGGTTGGGAGCCTGAATGCACGAAACCCCCTCCGGTCCGTTCCGCTTCGTCTTTACGAAGCTGGCCCACCTCCATTCGGTGAGCACCAGGGGAACCCGGAGAGGGGTCGGGGTACGTTGCCTTGTTTGCCGATTAACGGCGGGGCGTAACCCGATCCTTTATGTCGTGCAGATCATTGCTCGCTAGCTTGCTTCCAGTAACAAAACGAAAGAAGGCAGGGAGCCACCAGGACCACCTGCCATCGAATCACCAACGATAGTGAGCGAACGCCTTGTTAGCGTCGGCCATCTTGTGGGTGTCGTCCTTCTTCTTCACCGCGTTGCCACGGTTCTGAGCGGCGTCCACCAACTCGGCAGCCAAGCGCTCCATCATCGTCTTCTCGCCGCGGCCACGTGAGTAGGTGACCAACCAACGCATGGCGAGAGAGACGCGCCGCTCCGGACGAACCTCAACCGGCACCTGGTAGGTGGCGCCACCAACACGACGGCTCTTCACCTCGAGCTTCGGCTTGACGTTGTCGAGCGCCTTCCGGAAAACCTCGAGAGGCTCCTCCTTGAAGCGGTCCCGAATGACGTCGAAGGCGCCGTAAAGAATGCCTTCCGCAGTCGCCTTCTTGCCACCAAGCATGATCGAGTTGGTGAACTTGGTGACCAACTTGTCCTTGAACTTGGGGTCAGGGATGATTCGGCGTTTCGGAACTTCACGGCGGCGGGGCATTGCTGTCTTCTTTCTCTGGCGGGAGCCACGTGGCAAACACGTGGGTCAGAAAGTGAATCAAAAACGGTTGCTCGAGCGTCTCAGCCCTTCGGCTTCTTGACGCCGTACTTCGAGCGCTTGCGGTTACGGTTGGCCTTGTTGGTCGAGCTGGGACCGTTGGCGCCCGAGGCGTCCAGCGTGCCACGAACGACGTGGTAGCGAACACCGGGGAGGTCCTTCACACGACCGCCGCGGATCAGCACAACGGAGTGCTCCTGGAGGTTGTGGCCTTCACCGGGAATGTAGCTGGTCACTTCCATCTGGTTCGTCAGGCGGACGCGGCAGACCTTGCGAAGAGCCGAGTTCGGCTTCTTCGGCGTGGTCGTGTAGACGCGAACGCAGACGCCGCGGCGCTGGGGGCAGGACTTGAGCGCGGGGGAAGCCGTCTTCCAGACGCTGGCTTCACGGCCTTGACGAATGAGCTGATTGATCGTGGGCATTACAGGTCTCGATGCTCGCGGAAATGCGGGACGCGCAGATTACTCAGGGGGTGGCCTAAGTCAAGCGTGAAGCTACAGAGCCAGCAGCCTTGGCAGAAGGGCCTCGGATGTCGTCTCCTCGCGCGCTGATGCGCCTCTGTACTTGGAACGTGAACTCGCTGCCAGCACGACTCGACTTTGTGTTGGATTTTCTCCAAACGCACCAACCGGACGTGGTTTGTCTGCAGGAATTGAAGGTGGAAGACGAGGCGTTCCCTCACCTAGCCTTCGCCCAACTTGGCTATGTCGCCCTCACGCACGGCCAGCCACAATGGAACGGCGTCGCCGTTTTGGTGCGTCGGGCACTCGAGAGTGAGCCGCGTATCGTGCAACGCGGACTGCCCGGCGCTGAAAGTTACGGCGCCCGATTGTTGACGGTCGCAGTGGCGGGGGTTTCGGTTTCCAGCGTTTACGTTCCGAACGGCAAATCCTTGTCCCATCCGGACTTCAAGCTGAAGCTCGCCTTCCTCGAGAAGCTTCATGAGTACGCCGCTAGCTTGCCGTTGAACGAGCCCGTGTTGCTCGGCGGGGACTTCAACCTCGTCCCGGCTGCCCTCGATTCGTGGAACGAGACGGCTTTCACCGACCGCATCTTCCACACCGTGGAGGAGCGCGCTCGTTGGCGAGCGCTGATCGACCTGGGCCTCGTCGACGTCTTTCGCGCTTTGCACCCTGCGGAACAGGCGTTTTCTTGGTGGGACTATCGAGCGGGCGCCTTCCACAAGAAGCACGGCCTACGCATCGACTTTCTGTTGGCTAGCCAGACCCTTGCGAGCCGCGCGCGCACGGCGCAGATCGATCGAGACTTTCGCAAGAAGCGCGAGGGGCGGATTCCTAGCGATCACGCACCCGTGCTGGTCGACATCGACTAACTCGCCGTTGAAATGACCGCGGGCGCTTGCTCGTCCTTTGCTAAGCTCCCGAAGTTCATGACTCGAGCCGAGTGGGCACCCTTCCTTTCGGAGAAGGAACTGACGATGTTCCTGACGCTCGTCGAAGCCGAAGTGAAGGCGCACGGCGTCGCCTATCAGATGGGCAACGGGGTGGTGGAGATCGAGTGGGTCGAGGGCCCGCAAAGCCTTGGGCTCTCCAACTTGGCGCAGGTCTGCAAGGGCATCCCAACCGGAGATTGGCCTTCGGCGATCGCCAAGCATTTTGCGCTGGTGTTCGGTAGCGCTGCTGAGGAGCAAGCGCTGCGCGCCATGGTCGGCGATTTCGACAAGGTGAAGAGCATGCTGCGCGTTCGCCTGTACGAATCGTGGATCGACGACTACGTGCTCAAGCACGTGTCTGAAGGCCTCGCTGCCGCCTTGGTGTTTGATTTGCCGAGTGCGATGCGCAGCGTTTCACGCGCGGAGATTCGAGCGTGGGGGCGCTCGGAGGAAGAGCTGTTCGAAACGGGGATGGCAAACTTGGCGCTCGAGGAAGAGCCAGAGACGCACGTGGTGCATGGCCAGGAGGACGTGCCCATCAACGTGGTCGAGGGCAGCTCCTACTACAACGCTTCGCGCGCGCTGCTCGTGGCCAGAGATTCAGTGCCTGAAGGACATCCCTTCGGAGCCTTGATCGCCGTGCCGAACCGCCATGTTTTTTTTCATCATTTGATTGAGGATGGCCGCGCGATCTTTGCGGTGAACGCGCTGGTAAGCCTCGCGCTCGAGGCACATCGGCGTGGCCCCGGCTCAATCAGCGATCAAGTGTTTTGGACACGACGGGGAGAGCTGGTCCGCATCCCCTGCGAGGTCCGTGAGGGTGCACTGCACGTCACGCCACCGGCCATTTTCGTCAAAGAGGTCCTCGAGCGATTGGCCGCACCACCCTCATAGCAGCCATGCAGAAACCCACAGCCAAGGAGCCTGCCCCGTCGCCTCAGCGTGGTCAGAAGAAGGCCTCGAGTCGTCAGCGGATCCTTGCAACGGGCGCGCGACTCTTTCGCGAACGCGGCCTACACGGCGCAAGCGTGAACGAAGTGATGGCCGGCGCTGGACTCACGCGCGGCGGGTTCTACGCGCACTTCGAGGACAAGGAGGCGTTGGTCGCTGGCACCTTGCATGAGATGTTTGACGAGGCGGAACGCAATTGGCTCCTCCATGACGAGCTTCGCGGAGACGCGTGGGTGGAGCTGGCGCTCAAGCGCTATTTGTCGGTCCCTCATCTCCAGGAACCTGGCCGCGGCTGTGTGATGCCTTCCCTCAGCGCGGACTTGTCGCGCGGGGATGAGAAGCAACGTCAGATCGTAGCGGCGCGCATTTCGTCCTTCCTGCAACTGGTTGAAGACAAGCTCGAGGAACATCCTGGAGGGGCCTCGCGGCGCGAGCGCGCGATCGCACTATTCGCTGGCTGCGTTGGGGCCGTTACGATCGCTCGGGCCGTCGGGGAACCGGCGCTTGCCGAAGAGGTTCTGACCGCTACTCGAAGGCAGCTTCGGCGACGCTGATTCGAGGAGAGACGGCCACGCGGTCATTCGCGCGTAGACTTCTGTTGCCCTGGTACGATCTTTCGCTTCTCGCGGGAAACGGCCGGCGCTAAAGCCGAGGAATGCGAGCTGTAGTTTGGTCGGTCGTCGTCGCTGGGCTGCTGCCCGCTTCGGCGCGGGCAGCCACCTTCGCCGAGAACGGCGAATTTCGCTTTGACCAGGCTGCCGCGATCAGCCTGGATTTCGAGGACCCAAGCTTGGAGATCGGAGCGGGGACCATCCAGGAAGACGCTGGCGCCCTTTCTGGCAGCCGCATCCTGCGGCTAGCACCGTTCGCGGGCGCCGGTCTGCCGTTGGAGCTTCCACCCTCGTCGACGCTCTATCGCGTGAGTGCGTGGCTACGCGACGGAGAAGCAGTCGCCAGTGTGGACGTGACGTATGCGGACAATCCGCACGCCGGAGTGGACGAGATCGCTGTGCTCTACCCCACCGGCCGCATGACCAGTGACGGCTGGTACGAGGTCGCTAGCGATCACGTACGCATCGACGGCGCTCGAGGAGCGACAGTCAACGTTGGGTTCTTCGCCCCTTCAGGCGCTAGCGTCGACGCTGTCGAGCTCGTTCCGGTTCGAGAACTCGCGCCCGATGAACACAGCGGGCAAGCCTGCGAGGGCTCGGTCGACCCAGTGTGCGGAGAAAGCGGCGTGTGCCTGTTTTCGCAATGCCGCTACGTTGGCGGCACCGTTCCCAACCTGCCTCCGGACCGTGAGCAGGTATCGCTCTATCTCAAGAACCGTCTGCGACTGATGTTCGGCCCGCTGCTCAATCGCACGCTGGATCTGCCGCACGCGGAGCTCGCATTGCAACAGCTCGATACGGCGGAATCTCCGTGGCGCTATTGGAACAGCTTCACCTTGGCCATTCGTCGCCTCCATGACGGCCACACGACGACGAGTTCGATCACCGACTTCGTGCTCGAGAATGAACGACCGCTCGGGCTTTGCTTCATTGAGGGAGACGCCGATCTCTCGACGGGGGCGGCCCCTTCGGATGACGTCTACCTCGACGTGCTGGTCTCCCATACCGCCGGCTCGCGGACGCTGGGTCTCGTGCCAGGAGATCGTCTCGTCAGCGTCGATGGCGTGCATCCGATCGAGTGGGCGCGCGCCCAGGTCGAGCACCACTGGGCCATGAACCCCACTTCGAATCACACGACTTACGCCGAACTGGCCGAACAACTTCGCGGGCTGATTGCACGCTACGCCCACACGATCGAGGTGGTCCGCTGCGACGCAGTGAGCTCCCAGTGCGGCGAGATCGAGAGCATCGACCTTTCGCTGTTGCCGACGCTCACGCCCGAAGAGCAATTCAGCTCGGTCCAATGCGACAACCGTCCGCTGCGCCATCTGCCGGACTCACCGGCGGACCACGCGCCAGCCTCGTTCGATACGGTCTACTTCGGGCGGCTGAACGAATCGACCGAAGCGGAGGGCATCTACGGTGCTGAGTGGGACTCCCTTTCGACGAGTGGCGTGGACGGGGTAGCGCCTGGCTTGAACGCCGCCGTGCAGCTGTTCAAGAACGAGGCGAACGGAGTGATCCTCGACCATCGCACCGGTAACGGGGGGACCATCCTCGGGCCGCAGATCTTGTGGAAGTTCGCGGTGCCGAGTCGCCCGGTGAGCGTGTACCAAGACCGGCGCTACTTCGACGAAGAACAGCCGTCCTTGACCGAGGGTCTGGCGTTGTTTCAAGCGGGGCTAGCGGCCAATCAAGCCGACATCGCGGGCTCTGCCAACCCAACGACGATGCCCGTTGCGCTGCTGCTGACGCGCGATGTTTCGGCCAGCGATTGGCTGCCGCTGGGTCTCAAAGACGCAGCGCCCAACGTCAAGCTGTTTGCGCCCTTTCAAACCAACGGCGGTTTCTCCACGCGCTACAGCTTTGGTTATTGGCTCGGCGTAAATTTCGTCATGGCCGTCGGGGACACCTACGACGTTACAGGAACCACGCGTAACGGCCGCGGCGTCGAGCCCGACTTCGTGGTGCGCCCCAAACAGTCGGATCTGCTGGTTGGCAAAGACACCGTGTATGAAGCCGCCCTCGCATGGGTACGGCAGGAGCTCGCACCATGAAGCGGTTCTTTGTGCGCGTCGCAAGTTTGACTCTCGTCTGCGCCGGCTTGGCGGCTTGCAGCGATGAACAACTAAATCCGGTCCCCGTCGAGCCGGGTGAGGGCGGGTCGACGCCTGTCCCCACCACCCCAACAACTGAAGAGCCACCGCCTGCGCCACCCGTGCGCACGGTGATTGAGCGGAACCCGTTTGGTAACGTCGGGGCGGCGGACAACCTGTTGTGGGACGGAGACTTCGAGTGGGCGTCGCCCTTCTCGGATCAGTACGGCTGGTGGCAGTTGCCTTCGTCCCTCAGTTTGGAGGAGGTCGCGGTCGGACCGACGTGTCGTAGCGGCCTCAAGTGCGCACGCGTTGGTCGCAATGACGAGATCCTCGGAGTGGCCGTGGGCGCTCGAGATGAGGCGCTATTTGCTTCGGCGCACGTGAAGTTTGAGCCCGACGAGGACGGCGTCAAACCGGGCTGCTCCGACGCTCTCGTGGCCATCCTCGACATCGGCGCATTTCCGCCGTCCGACCCTGACGCAGAGCTGGTGCTGCTCACGCCAGTCCCCGACGTAACCGGCTACTGCACCTTCATGGCCGAGGTTCCAGCGCGAGCCAACAAGCCGTTCTTCTACGTCGCGAACAACAGCACGAGCTCGATGCTCGTTGATGACGTAGTGCTGGTTCGCGCGTCCTCGCCGGCGGCGCTGAAGACCAAGAGTTCGACGGCGGCTCCCCAGGCGCTGCCGCTGCGGTCAAACGCGCACAGCCGCGTGGCAGCAGCCAAGGAAGCGGCACGCACGCTGCTCCCCTCGGACGACGGCGCAACGCCTAGTCAGCGCGCCTTCGAGGCGGAGGCGCGCAGGCGCTTCGGTGCAAAGGCAGGACAGAACCAATGAACAAGCAGCAACTCGTTACGCTGACCGCAGCTGGCTTGGCTCTGCTTCCTGCTACCCGCGCGCTCGCTGGAGACTTTGACCAAGCCGGGCGGTTCGTACCGGATCCGACGAGCGTCGCCTTCGAGCGCGGGCTGAACCCCATCTCCTATTTCCAAGAAGGCAGCTCGGAGGAGTGTCTGTTCCCGCACTTCGACCTGATCGCCGACGCGGCGGATGCGCTCGAGGGAAGCGAGTACATCAAGGTGGATAGCTTTGGCAGCTGCCTGGAGCGCATCGTTTTGTTCGGCGATGACGTGCTGGTACCGGAAGCACCACCAGCACCCGATCAAGCGGCGAGCTACACCGCTTCGCTCTGGATGAGGCACGGCTCGGCGAGCGCACGACTCGTCGTTCGCTACGCCGAGGAGGATGTGGTGATCGGCGTGCTCGCGCCCACGGGGCGAGCAACGAGCGACGGCTGGGTGGAGCTCGCATCGAATCCGGTGCCAATCGACGGCGCGCGCAAGCCGCTGGTCTACGTACGGTTCATCGACTTTGCGGCGGAGGATGGCGTGGATCTCGACGCGATCGAGCTCGTGGAGTCAGGCCCGTTCCGCGATCAGCCAACGTGCACTGGCTACGCCGACCCGGTCTGCGGTGAAGACGCCGTGTGCATCTCTGGACGCTGCAAGCTCGGTGGGCCGTCTGTTCCCCCGCTGCCTCGCGACGAGATCCGAAGCGAGATGGTGGCATCGCTCAAGTCCAAGCTGCACACTTTTTTCGGAGGGCAAAGCACGCGGCAGAACAACCTCCCCCTCGCGCTCGCCACTGTCGAGTCGCTCATGGAGGCGCAAACCGGCTGGCAATTTTGGAACGGCTGGGCAACCGCGATTCATCAGCTCGGTGATTGGCACACCAACATCAACTCGGCGTTTCAAGAGACGGAGCCTGGCGCCGGGCTCAACGTCTGCTTCATCGAGGGTTCCGCGGATCGCTCGCAAACCATCGCACCGAAGCACCCGGTGTTCCCCGACGTGATGGTCTCCCACACCGGCACCGGCAGCATCGCTGGGCTCGCCGCCGGGGACCGCTTGGTCGCGATCGACGGCCTACACCCCATCGAGTGGGCACGCGGGCTCAGCGGCGTGAACTGGTCGCATCACCCGCCTTGCGACCCTCAATCTTACTCGGACTACGTTGAGGATCTCGGCCGGTCCCGCGGGCTGATTTCGCGCTACGCAACGAACTTCACCGTGGTCCGATGCGATCAGACCAGCGGGCAATGCAACGGAGAGCTCGAAACGATCGCGGTCGCGGAGTTGCCTCCTGTCTCCGGGCAAGGTGTCGCCTGCGACAATCGCCCGTCGTATCACTTGGGCGTCAACAGCCCAGCTGAAGACCATCGCGTCGGCTTCGACTTTTTCGAGGGGCGCATCGATGGCACGAGCGAAGAAGAGGCGATCTTCGGCATGCTCTGGGACACGCTCTACGGCGGCGGAGATCCCAACGGCTACGTCAACGGCAAGATTCGCAACGCCGTAACGCGTTGGAAGAATGAAGCACGAGGCGTGATCCTCGATCACCGAGCCGGCAACGGCGGCACCCTTGATGCGCCGCAGTACATGACCGAGCTGGTGCGACCGACCGAAACCTGGGCGGTAGCGCTGATGCCGATCCACAAAGCTGCCTGGGATGGTCCTGCGTCGGCTAGCGAGGGCATCGCGCTCTTCAACAGCTTCGCCTCCTCTTCGCCCTACGTGGTCGGCTCCGAGCAATACGACGCAGCGCTGCCGGTCGCGCTGATTACGCATCGAGACGGCTCCGCCAGCGACTATCTACCGCAGGGTATGAAGGGAGCGCCCAAGACACGCATCTTCGGCCCTGGCCCAACAGCGGGCGCCTTCTCCACCTTCATTCAGTTCGTCTATTGGGGGGATGTCAGCTTTCAGTTCGCCTCAGGAGACACGATCAGCAAAGACGGCGCGGCCTTGATTGGTCACGGCGTCATTCCCGACGAAATCGTCGAGCAGAAGCAGAGCGATCTTTTGGCTGGCAAAGATTCGATTCACGAAGCTGCCCTCGCCTGGGTTCGTCAGGAGTTGAAGCCTTGAAGACCACCGCTTTGCTAGCCCTTGTCGTCGGCGTTTCGGCCATGGCGTGTTCGGAGGAGCGCCTCTCGCCCGCGCCGGTCAGCTCGACTGTGCCGTCCTCCGGTGGCGCCGGCGTTGGCGGCAGCGGTGGTGAGGGCGGCGCACCGCCCGAAGTACCCCGCGTGCGTGAGGTCTTCATCCGCAGCCCGCTGGGGTCTCCGATCGAAAACCTTTTCGCGGATGGGGACTTCGAACTCAGCATCGTCCCCGAGGAGCTCACGGGCGGACAATACGGGTGGATCGCGCTGCGTATGAGCGGTGCATCAGAGACCATCTTGGGTGAAACCGGCGGGCTATGCCGCTCGGGCTTACGCTGCGGGCGCCTCGAGGCGAACCGCATTCTTTTTGGGCGTGGGACTTCTTCAGCCACCGGGTCCGCTCACAACATGAGCATTTGGATCAAACCCTTGCAGCCGCGCGCCGAGGGCCCATGCGAGCTCGGCTCGTTCTACGCGATCGCTTGCGAGACCTTCGACGTGCTTCGCTCGCTCAAAGAAGCTGAACAGCCCGATGAGAACGGCTGGTGTCAGCTATCCGCAAGTGTTCCGGCCACCGACGGCGCGGTCTGTCTCTATGGGGAACTAACGGCGGATGCGCTGCTGGACAACGCCACGCTCCTCCCCGAAGAGCGACCACAACCCTTTCCACTTCCCTCGCCCATCGAATTGCCAACCGAACGCTCAGCACGGATGGCGCAAATCCGCGAGATCCTGAAGGCAAAAACACCGTTTGGCCAAGCTGGTCCGCAACCGGAAGAGCAACGCCATCGCGGGGAGTAGTGCCCCAAAGCGCAGAGGTTCCTGATAGCCTGGCTTCGCCTATGGACGAACCGCGAGCATCGTTGCGCGTTCAAGCTCTTCGCAAGCGCCTCACCGGCCACCCCAACGCCGACCGCCTCTACGAATATGCGACCCTACTCGACGGGTGGATTCACGAGTGGGCTCGTTATGCTTCTCGTGCTGGACTTAGAGACGACGAACGCATGCGCGCGGTCAACATGCTCGCCAGCATGCGCCGCGACTTCAACGCGCTCCTGGCTGAAGTGGATGCGCACAGTCCCAACGTCGGACCAAGCTCTGCGAGCTTTGGGACTGCGCTCGATTCCCTTGGTCCCGATGAGCGGTTTGCGCTCGCGCAGATCTTAGGTCTGCAATACGAGGCGAAGTACCGCGACCTGTTCGAGGTAAAGGCGGCTGAGTACATCGAACAAGATGCGCTGTGGAACTCGATCACCGAGGAAGCAGGCCTCGTCGAGGCGCCATGGTTGCCCGCTGATTCGCGACAGAGCGCCGTCATCCTCACCTACTCGGGCTCGCTCCTTTTGATCTCCGCGCCCATCGAGAACAAGCCTTTCCGCCGGCAGTACGTCTATCAGAGCATCTACGCCGGTCACCTGCCAACGGAGGGCAGCCTCGGCCTGCTGGAGCCTTTGCGTGTCAACCAACCGGTGGCCGGAACGCGCATCAAGACCTCACCCATCCGCAAACTACGAACATCCCACGGGCCAGAGCTCCGTTGGGAGCTGCAACGCGAGACCTTCTCGCGCCTGCACCGCACGCTCAACGGCGCGGTTACGCCAGCAGCCTACCTCGGTTCGCCTGTTCCTCCCGGTGCGCCCATGCCTCCGGGAGCGCCCATGCCTCCGGGCGGAGCTGTGTTCGCCGGGGCTGCCGAGTTTCTCAACGCCCGCCCCAAGACTCCGCCCGACGGTACGCCAGCACCGCCGCCGAGGCCCTCCGAGGCAGGCCGCCCCTCGGAGGCAGGCCGCCAATCGGAGGTCGGAGCACCGCCCTCGCGCCCGCTTGCCGCTGAGAAGTCACCGACCAAAGAGTCGGGCAAGATTCCCAGCGTATTCGTGCAGGTCCTCCACGCAGAACGCCAACGAGACGGCGTGCGGAAGATGGAGAGCACGGCCCGCGCGGAGCTTCGAACGTTGCTCGCCCGACTGATCGATACCGCTGGAGAACGCGATCACGTACTCGAGGCAGAGATCGTCGGGCACGTGCTGCATCTGCAACGGCTAGCAATGGAGCGCGGAGAGATGCAGGCCGGCCCCAACGAGCTCTTGCGCCTCGACACCGAGAACAACGATCAATGCGTAGCCACCAAAGACGGGTTGGCGGTTGGCAAACGTGGCGCGCCAGCGCAGACGATTCCTGGCGCCAACTTCCGTTCTCAGTCCATCGTCCGCGGCGCGCCGGTGGCAGTGCTGTTGGAAGACGGCAGCTTGTACGCCGTCCTCGGCAACGTGCGCGCCTTCGTCAAGAAGTGACCGTGGTCAAGCGCGGCACATGCCGAGCAGCAGACCAAACAGCACGAGAGCAAGGATCGGCGCGCCCACCCAAAGCAGGACAAGGCCCCAGCCACCGAGCAGGTTGCGGCCCTTCTTCTTGTCGCAGCGCAGACAGATTGCCCAGGTGCGCACGCTCCCCTCGGTGAGCACGCAACAATCACCACAAACGAGCGTGCGGCAGTGGGCGCACGGCCCCACGGCTACCGCGCCGCACAAGCCACAGGGCGGGTCGGAGTCACCACCAACGAGCTGAAGCTGACCCGACACGCGCAGTCGATCGTCGAGTTGCGGCTAAGCGCGAGACTTCCAAATCTTTGCCATCCAGCGCTCGACCGCGTCGGCGTCGCGAGGAATGGTGCCCGAGAGATTCTTCATGCCCGTCGCCGTAACCAACACGTCATCCTCGATGCGGACGCCAATGCCTCGGTACTTCTTGGGCACAGTCAGATCATCCGGCTGGAAGTAGAGCCCTGGCTCCACCGTCAGCACCATACCGGGCTTTAGCTTGCCGTAGCGGTAGACCTCGTTGCGCGCCTTGGCACAGTCATGAACGTCGATACCGAGCATGTGGCTGGTGTTGTGGAGCGTGTAGCGCTTCTGCAGCTGCTGCTCAGGGCGGAGGGCGAACTCTGCATCCTTGAGGATCCCCAGCTCGACCAAACCGTAGGCGAGCACACGCTGGGCAGCGCGATTGGGCTCCATGAAATCGTTGCCCGGCTTTACTGCCGCCAAGGCTGCCTTCTGCGCTTTGCAAACAAGGTCATAGACCTCGCGCTGCGCCGCTGTGAACTTGCCTGAGATAGGCAACGTTCGAGTGATGTCGGCAGTGTAGAGCTGGTTGCCCTCGACGCCCGCATCGAGCAGCAAAAGGTCCTGCTTTTTGAGCCGGGCATCATTGCGCGTCCAATGAAGGATGCAGGCGTTCGCACCGCTCGCCGCAATCGTTCCATAGCCGACGTCGTTGCCTTCAACGCGCGCTCGCAGGTTGAAAACGCCTTCCACCTCGCGCTCGCTCTTCGCTTTCTTGAGCGCCGCGATCACGTCTTCAAAGGCCCGCTTCGTGGACATGGTGACGTCGTAGAGTTCCTTCACTTCGAGCTCGTCTTTGATCAGACGCAGCTCCGATAGAAACGCGGCCAGCTCGTTGTCGGCATCGGTTGGGCATGGCTTCAGATCGCCGCGGCCTCCGCTGTCGCGGGCGCTATGATTTCTGCCCAGCGAGGCGTCGAGAGCAGCGGAGAAGCCCGTGAGAAGCCGCACCTTCGCCGACTTGTTCTTCGACACACGCTTCGCTTCTTGGGCGATGAAGTCGGCGAGCGCCCCCAACTCTTTGGCTTGGTGAACGCCGTAGCGAACGGCGCTCTCCGCAACCCCTAGACGTGGACCCACCCAAAGCTCCCCCTTCGAGTGATCGGTGAAGAACGTCTTGTCAGACCGGCCGGGATTTGGCTCGACGAAGAGTACGTGATCGTGCCCACCGCGCGCGTTCGGGCACAGCAAAAGCACGCAATCAGGCTCGACGTTGCCCGTGAGGTAGAAGAAGTCGGAACCGGGCCGGAAACGGTACGTGGTGTCGTTGGAGCGCGTCTTTTCGTGGCCCGTTGGAATGATCAACAGGTCCCCTTTGAAACGCCGCGACAGGCGGTTGCGCCTGGCGCGAAAGTCCTCAACGTTCGCACGAGGCTCCGGCTGACTCTCGCGCGGCGCCCAATCCTTCATCATGAAGGCCACGAGCGCCTCGGGGTGCTGTGGGGGTGCGGCGGGTGCTTGTGCCTTCTTCTTGCCTGCGTTCCGCGGGCGAGCAGGCTTCTTGCTCACGGCCGGTGCTTTGGCTGCCGTGGTTTTGGCTGCCGTGGTTTTGGCGGCCTCAGCGACACGGAGGTTGGCTTCAGAAAGAAAGTCAGCGCGCTTCATCGAGCCAGCATGACACCAAAAAACCCGACTCGCCGAAAGAGCTGCATCACGGCTGAACGCAAAAGGTTTCCAGCGGAGCTCTGCCCCAGTGCCTACTCCGCCCCTTCAACGGCGATCACCGTTGAAGAACCAGTCGAAACAAGGTCCCGAACAACAGCCGCTCTCTCGCCATGGCCCACTCGCACCCGCTCGGGCGCTAGGTGAAGGTCCCAAACGATACCGAGCTTTGACAAGACCCACAGCGTGTAGAACGTCATGTCGATCTCCCACCAGTAGAAACCCTGGTTCACCGACCGTTGGTAGTGATGGTGGTTGTTGTGCCAACCCTCGCCCCCAGTGATGAGCGCGAGCCACAAGTTGTTCCGACTGTCATCAGTCGTCGAGAAGCGGCGCGAGCCCCACATGTGCGTCAGCGAGTTGATGGTGAAGGTCCCGTGCCAGAGAAAGACCGTCGAAACGAACAGGCCCCAATAGAGCGCGGGGAAGCCGCCAAGGGCGAAGAGCCCGAGCCCGAGCACGGTCGGTGCAACGAGGAAGTGCTTATTGAGCCACACGAGCTCGGGATACTTCGCGAAGTCACGGATGCGCGAGTAGTCGGTTTCATCGTGCCGCGCAGAGAGGATCCAACCGACATGCGACCACCAGAAACCATCGAGCTTGGCCGAGTGCAGGTCCCCAGGTTGATCCGAGCGAGCGTGGTGCATCCGATGATGAGCGGCCCACCACAGAGCCCCTTTTTGGGCGCTGGACTGCGCAAGGAACGCCAAACAAGCCTGGAAGAAGCGCGAGGTCTTGAAGGACTTGTGAGCAAAGTAGCGATGGTAGCCAGCGGTCACGCCAAACATGCGTACGGCATAGAGCGCAAAGGCTAGCCCGGCACCCCACCAGGACCAGCCCACGACGAACATCCCACCGATGGCCAAGAGGTGAATGACGAAGAACGGAATCGAGCCCAGCCAATTGATGGTTTTCGCTGTCGCCATGGCCTCCCGACTCTAGGTCCGCGAATGTCACGGTTGCGTCAGGTCATGTTCACGAATTCACACATAACGCTGCGATATGTGCCAATTCGATGACGACTAAACGAAGAAGTCCACAATCGCCTTGGCCACCTCGCTCGGCTGCGTCCAATGCATCATGTGTCCAGCGTCGGGGAACGACACGCGCCGCAGCGTTGCGATCTGCGCAAGACGCTCTTCTTCCTCCGGCGGGTGCCAACCGTGCGGGCCACCGTCGATGAACAAGACCGGACACGAAATCGCGCGCAGAAACGAGCAATAGTTCGCGCTTTGAAACGGCGTCGGAGACACCGTTCGATGCAGAGGGTCCCAAGCCCAGGCGACCTCGCCACTCGGCAGCTTCACCGTCAACCGGGCCGCACGCGATCGCAGCAGCTCGTCGCGGAGCCGAGGATGCGTGGCCTTCAGCCGAGTGACGGCCTCCTCGAACGACATCGAGCGCGGCTCTCGCGTGATGCGCCGTCGATCGGAGAGCCACTTGCGAAAGCGGTCCACCGAAAGCTCCGCTGCGTCGGAGGATGGCCCGACGCCCTCCATCACCACCAGCTTGTTCACCCGCGCAGCACAGGCTCCGGCGAACAGCGTGGCCACACCGCCGCCCATGCTGTGTCCAACGACGCCCAACCACGACGGTGCGAGCTGGTCACAAAGTTCGTCCATATCGGCGATGTAGTCGGGGAAGTGATAGTAGCCGCCGGCGCCTACGCGCTCGGAGAGCCCAAAGCCGCGCAAATCCGGCGCTACCACCTCAAAACCCGCATCGCACAAGGGCTCCGCGACAAGGTCCCACGAAGCAGCCGCGTCCAGAAAGCCGTGCAGTAGCAGGACCGTCTTTCGCTCCGGAGCTGGCGACGCGTCCGCCTTCGAGAAGCGGTGAACCGCAAGCCAAAGTCCGTTGACCCGAACCCGTTCAACCAGCTCCTGAAGCATGACTTTGGGCTTACGCGGTCCCCGTCCTGGATGCCACGCGCTTCTGTGCTCCCTTCCAGGGGCGGGTCTCTGCTACCGTCCCCGGACCGTGTACCCCGACTTCTCAGCCCCCACTGTCGACAAGGTCTTCGTAGAGGAACGTGCGCAATCGCTGGCCAAGCGCAGCATCAAGAAGGAGACCAAGGTCGCCGGCTTGAAGCTCGCCATCACGATGATGGATTTGACCACCTTGGAGGGCAAAGACACCGCCGGGAAAGTGTCGATGATGTGCCAGAAGGCGCGTTCTCCGCACGAGTCGCCGGGGATTCCCTCGGTCGCCGCGGTGTGCGTCTACCCGAACATGGTTCCGGTGGCGAAGCGTGCTCTCGCCGGGTCGAGCGTGAAGGTCGCAAGTGTTGCCACCGCTTTCCCGAGCGGGCTCTCACCGTTGCCGCTCAAGCTCGACGACACGCGGCGCGCGGTCGAGATGGGGGCGGACGAGATCGACATGGTGATCGATCGCGGAGCGATGCTGAGCGGAGAGTTCGGCAAGGTGTACGACGAGATCGTCGCGATCAAAGCGGCATGTGGGCCTGCACACCTCAAGGTCATCCTCGAGACGGGCGAGCTCGGCACCTACGATGTCGTGCGCAAGGCCAGTCAGATCGCCATGATCGCCGGCGCCGACTTCATCAAGACCTCCACCGGCAAGATTCAACCGGCCGCAACGCCGCCCGTAACGCTGGTCATGCTCGAAGCGATTCGAGATTTCTACTATGCCACCGGCAAGAAAATCGGGATGAAGCCAGCGGGAGGCATCCGCACCGCAAAGCAGGCCCTCCACTACCTCGTGATGGTCAAAGAGACGCTCGGGGATGATTGGCTCAGCCCCGACTTGTTCCGCTTTGGCGCGTCAACGCTGCTCAACGACGTGCTGATGCAGCTCGAGAAGGAGCGCACTGGCTCCTATCAGGGCGAGAATTACTTCAGCAAGGATTGAGCGCTGCGCCGTCCTCGGCGGCGGAGAACGCCGCTTCGATCGCAGGCTCGAGTTCGCGCACATACACACCGAGACCGTAGCCGCGCATCGCCGCCTCGACCAAACTCAACGGGCATTTGAAGGCCGGGTCGCCTAGCTCGGCCAACACCGAGACCACGCCCAAGGCGCGGCCGAGCAGAAGTCGAAACGCGCGATCAAAGGCGAGCACGCGACTTGAACGAGTGCCGCTGCGCGCACACAGCCCAAGCCCGAACATCTGCACTCGGAAGTAGAACGCTTCATCGGCGGCGTACACACCGGGCCCTCCAAGAAACTCTGCCAAGCCTGCCTTCAGGACGTCGATCGCCATCAGCAGAGCGTTGGCCGTAACCAGCACGAGGTCCTTTGGAGACCGCCACTCTTCCTTGGAGAGCGGCAAGACCCTGCGTTCGAGCGCTTCGAGCGCCGCTGTGAAAAGCTCCTGCTCGAAAGCGGAGGCTCCCTCGGCCGCCCCAACCAGCTTCGCCAACGCCTCGCTCGAAAGCCCCGCATTGAGCTGACGAGCGATCTGCAGGAACGCACCCACACAATCCGTGCAAGCCACCTCGCTCAAGGCATCGAACGTGGCCTGCACCTCGGCCAAGGACGCAGCGAGCGTCGCAGTGAGAATGACCGGACTCTCGAGCCGCTCCACCGATGCACCAAGAGGCAGGTCACGCATGGTCTGCGGAGCCGGGTCGGTGGCCGCAGGAACGGCCGCACTTCGAAACACGCAGGCGCACTCGAGGTGCGGCAGCAGGCGCACGCTATGCCCTGCGTCAACGAAGCGAGAAGGGTAGAGGTTGCAGCCAATGGGCTTGGCGGCCGCGCCCCCTCGCTTATGAACGAGACAGGCACCATCCGGCTCGAGATAGTTGCAGCGCCCATCGCGAAGCGCGACGGCTCGCATCGGGGACTCCACTCCAATCAACGGCACGAACACTCTGCGCTCGTCCTGACCGCTGTCCTCGACGTCGGGACAATGCGAGCGCGCCTTGGCGACATCGTGTGGCGTAAACGCGATCGAAGGGTAGAAGCGACAACAAGAACCCGCGCCGTCGCACTCGAGTGCGTAACGCGGAAGCGGCTCCAGGCGGCGATCGACGTCGACCGCACTTTCCTCCGTAATCGCGGCCCGAGGAGCGACTACGCCTTCCTCGACCAAGGCCTGGCTTTCGAGCTCGGAGATGAAGCCAGTGATCTCTTCAGTGCTCGCGTCCGTCCCACGCGCCGTGAGAAATGCAGCCAAGCCCTCTACGTCGCGCGTGCCATCCATGGCGGAGATACAGCTCCACGCGCGGCGCGAAACCGGGTGCGAACGCAGAGCTTCAGTGTCGTACAGCACCACGTACGAGTGTTGGCTGGCCGCATAGATCCTCGGCAACACATGGGCGGAAAGGCGCGGGCGATGCTTCATGGTTTCACCAGGGCTACGTCAACCCGGCACGGCAGAAAAGGACTCGAACGAGTCGGAGTGGCAACGTCGAGCTGATCCTAGACTATTGACCAATTGTCAATTCAATTGGAAGCGTCGCCAAAGGCCCGATTTCATTGTCATTGCAAAACCACACGGACTCACACTGAAATCGGAGTTTGGTCACAACGGAATTATGCTGGCACCATTTCCGGGTTGTTCACGCCGCCAAACAGCTGTGGAGCATCAACCAGTTAGCGTTGACCACGGGTCAAGAGCACGCAGTGGTCTGATGTAGGCAAGGGCCTGAGCAGCCCAACTCCCCTCCCCCCCACGGCGCGAATACATACATGTAAGTCGCACTCTGGTGGATCCTGGATCCCCTTCATTTCGCTGAAAAAAAGCGCAATTCGACGAGGATTTCTCGGGATCCGGCGGGCGAGCGTCACGTATCTTCAGGACTCAAGGCAGACGATGGACTTCAACCAGCGACTCGAGAACAGAAGCTACGCGACGGTGCAGTGCCACCTGCTCACCGACCGTCTCGGGTTTGACGTCTGCACCGTAGTTGCAAAACTCGCCTTCCGGCTGAGTGCTCAGGGAGAGGCAAGGCTGGGCTTCCGGCCCGTGCGGCTCGCCTCCGTTGGGGAACAAGGCTCCCTGCGCTTTCCCAGCGACCTCGTCGAGGAGAAAGACGGAACTGACATCGGACTCGTGGGCACCGCTTACCCTGCCCAAACGCGTGAAGCCAAGGAAAAAAACCGGGCGCTCGCGTGGCTGCAGGTTGGAACGATTCGCAAGATCGTCCAAATCGGCGGAGCCGCCGTCTACAAGAACGCTCTCACTGGAATTACAACCACAGACGTGGGCGCGCTTGGCCCAACGCCGCTCCGCTACGACCTCTGCTACGGCGGCAAGGATCACGAGAGCAACCTCTGTCCTGAGAACCACATCGGGAGAGGGTTTGGCAAAGACAAGGTCTATCACGTCGGCCATCCAGCTCCTCAGCTCGAGCCAATCTACGATCCGCTGAGGCCGGAAGAGAAGGCTCACCCGGCACACGCTTGCTTCGCGCCCATTTGGGAAAACTGGGAGCCGAGGCAGTCGCGGAAGGGGACCTGTGACAAGGCCTGGCAGGAAGAGCGCCTCCCCATTCGTCCGCTCGACTTCCAGGTTGCGCACCACAGCTGGGCTGCCCCCGGACTCCACTCGAAGACGCCGCTCTTGGGCGACGAGCCGATTGAAGTCGGCGGCGTTCTCCCGGAGGGGACCTGGCGCTTCAAGCTCCCACGCTACCCGCTCTTCTTCGAGAGCGTGCTGGACGACCAGGTGCGTTCCCACCCAACCCATCTCGACGGTCTGTTGATCGACGCCGATGAGCGCACCGTGGAGCTCACCTACCGCACCTCAATCATTCTTCCGATGAAGTGGGATCGGCTGCAAACAATCCGTTCCTTCGCCACCGTGTCCCTTGCCCCAGAAATGTTGACTGACGAGCCCTGGCCCAAAGCCAGCTGATCGAGGAGAAACGTATGGATTTGCCGTTTGCCATGGACGAGTTGGACCTCCAGCTAGTGATTGGGCCGAGCACGTTTCGCGTACTCGAGGCGGAGATCGACGAAGGCCTCAGCGAGTCGACCGTCGCCCGAGTGGTCGTAGCGAATGTGACCGACGTGGACTTCGATCCGATGATCGACGAGCGTGCGGTGCTGATCGTCACCTCGAAGGGTTTCCCGATTCGCACCTTCACGATGCGGCTCGGCTCCTCGACCTTCAAGGGTGTCGTGGACCAGTCGCTGCGCTACGGCCTGGAGCTCCACCCGGACTTCTACTTCGTAAAGTTCCGCCGCAACACCCGCAAGTTCCGCGACCTGAAGACCGAGGACATCATCTCCAAGGTGCTCGGTGAGAGCGGTGTCGAGCACGAGTTCTCCAACACGCGTGCTTGCGATCTGCGCCCCTACACCGTGCAGTACCGCGAGTCCGACTTTGATTTCGTCAGCCGGCTGCTCGAGTTCGAGGGCATCTACTACAGCTTTGCTGACGACGGCAGCATGCAGTTCGGCGACGCCTCCTCCTCTCACGCGGACGTCCCCGGCATCTTCGAGCTGCTCGAAACCGGCGGAGCGATGGCCGATGACAAGCCGGGCATTACTACCTTTCACCGCGGCGGTATGACCACCAGCGGGACCTCGACGGTCAATGACTACAATTGGAAGACGCCGGACGTCTCCCTGCTCGCAACGGTCGCCAACGAGCGCGATGCCGATCTCGAGGTGTACGAATATCCCGTCGGCTACCGACAGGGGGACCAGGGCAAATTGCTCGCGCAGCTCCGTATGGAGGCCCAAACCGCGTTCCGCTCCTACGCCAAAGGTACGAGCAGCGTGGTGTCTTTCCGCCCGGGCCTAGGCTTCATCTTCTTGCACACCGAAGCTACCGACTTCTCGGGTCGCTACATGCTCACCCACGTAAAGCACAAGCTCGTTACCAAGTACGCGAGCGAAGGGCAGGGCAAGTACGAGAACACGTGGAAGGCGATCCCGGCTGACGTGCCTTTCCGCCCCGCCGTGGTCACACCTCATCCGGTGATCGTCGGGAACCACACCGCGATGGTGCGTGGGCCCGAGGGGGAAGAAATTCACACCGACACCTGGGGTCGAGCCAAGGTGCAGTTCCATTGGGACCGCGAAGCCAAAGGAACCGACGAGGATTCGCGTTGGATCCGAGTGCTTCAAGAGACGTCGACCTCGATCGTCCTCTCGCGTGTGGGTTGGGAAATTGCGGTTTCGTACATTGACGGTGACCCTGATCGGCCCGTGGGGATCAGCCGCCAAATCAACGGCCAAATGGTGCCGATGTACACCCAGCCGAGCTTCAAGAACCGGATGACGATCAAGACCGAGTCCTATCCGGGCAAGCAGGGCTTCAACGAGGTACGGCTCGACGATACCCCCGGCAAGATGGTGATGGATATGCACGCCCAGCGCGACTTCCTGAACCAGGTTGGTAACAACAAGACCGAGAAGATCGGCAACGACCAAACGCGGCTCGTCAAGCTAGGTTTCAGTCGCTCGGTCGGGAACGACCAAAAGGTCGAGGTCGATGGCAACGAGACCCGCCAGATCGGTGAAACCCACAAGACCCGCGTCAAACAAAACCGCAACGAGAAGATCGGCGGCAACGAGCAGATCCAGGCCGCCAAGACCATCACGCTGACCATCAGCGGCAACAGCACGGAGTCGGTTGGGGGCAACGTGACGACCCGCGTCGGCAGCGTGAGCATTCACGTTCCTGGTGCGGCCGAGCTGATGAAAACGCTCGTCGGCGGCAACAAGGGCGGGCTCGACGCCGGAGCGTTGGGATTTCCGGGGGGCGAGAATGCAGGTCCACTCGGTCAGCTGCTTGGAGATCTCGGCAAGAAGGCTCTCGAGTCGGCCATCGACAAGAAGCTGGGCAAGCCCAGCAAGCCCGATGATGGCGACAAGTGCGAGTACGTGTCTGAGCTCGCTGCGCGCAAGTTCTCGGATTCGGTCAACGTGCTCGAAGGCAAAATGCCGAACACGATGCCGCTGCTCAAGAGCGGCATGTCGATCCTGCCAAAGGCGAAATCACTGTTCGGCGGTAAGCCGAAGAGCGGCCCTGGCGGAGCAGGCAACATCCCCGGGGGACTCAGCGGCAATGCTGGGGGTAACGGCGGTGGGCCTGGCAACTCTGGTGCGGTACCGGGCGGACTGAGCAACGCCGCCGGCGGTGGTGGCGGTGGTGGCGGTGGTGGTGGTGCGGACGCTGGCGGAGCCGGCAACGAACCGACGGTCGGACAAGACATCTCGTCGATGCTGGTCGGCAACATCTCCAAGAACGTCAACCAGAACTTCGCGATGTCGGTGAATGGCAACTACGTCAAGAGCGCCGCGGGTCAGGTGCAGAACCTCGCCAACGAGAACCTCGTCGAGGTGGTCGGCGGGCTCAAGATCACGATGACCCAGGAGGAAAACATCACCCAGTCAGCCAACGGTCGACTGATTCGAGTGGTTGGATTCGCCATCCGTCGCAAGACCAAAGACTCGATGAGCCACTCGGCTCAAGACAGCAAGATCGTCGTCAAGAAGAACGCCAAGTGGGAGTCGAAGGAGGAGTTTGAGGTTCGCGGAACCGAGATCGAGCTCGAGGCAGAGGAGAAGTTCCGCCTCGAGATCGATGATGCTGCCCTCGAGCTGACTCCGCAAAGCATCACAATTGAGGGCTCGCTGAAACTCGAGTCCGACGGCCCGTGCAACATCAAGGGCGGCCCTGACAAGCTGAGCGCCTGAGGAGGATGCCATGAGTGTGCTCGAAACCGTTCTTGCGAATATCGAAGGCAAAATGAACCCGGACTTCTCCCCAGTGGAGATCTCCGTCGAGGGGCTCGACACCGGTTACGTCCTGCACGTGAAAGGAAAGGAGCAGATTTCGACGCTGTTCTCCTACGAGGTCGAGGTCGAACTCGATGGTCCTCCGCCGGATCTCACCTTCGTGATCGGTGGGCGTGCGGCCTTGACTGTGCGTGACGTGACCGGCCAAGCGCGCGTGATCGTCGGCATCGTGACGGACATTCACGCACGCAGCTTCGACGCCTCGACGCACCGTGCGGTGTTGACCATGCGCCCGGCTGTGTTTCGTCAGTTCCTCGGCCGGGATTGCTACGCATTGCAAGAGGTATCCACGGTGCAGGTCCTCAAGGACGTGCTCGAGGACTACCCCGGGAAGATCCGCTACGAGCTCTCGCGCGACTACCCAACCTATCCGTACAAGGTTCAGTACAGGGAAGACGATTGGACCTACGTCAGCCGGCTCTGTGAAGAGGAAGGCATCTACTACTGGTTCGACCATGAAGGCGACGACTCAGCTGTGGTCTTCGCGGATACCTCCGAGGCAGCCCCACCGATCGAGGGCATCCCGGTGATCAACTATGCCGAGCCCAGCTCGATGCGCCCCGACCAAGAAGCGGTGGTGGAGGTTAGCTTCCAAGCACGAATGGCCTCCGGCAAGTTCTCAGGTCGTTCCTTCGACCCCGATCGCCCGCTGATGGGAATCTCCTCCTCCGACGGTGAGAGCCATCGTGAAGACTATGACGCCCCCGGCGCTGGTCCCGTGGAGCCGGCGATTCTCGAGCGCCGCATCAAGGACGCAAAACAGGCTGCTGAGGCGGCTCGACGCGGAATCTCTGGGATCGCGATCACCACGCGCATGACCCCAGGGCGGACCTTCGTGATGATCGGCCACCCGCTGGTACGGTTGAACGGTGAGTTTCTGATCACCTCGGTCGAGGTGGAAGCCCACCACAAGAAGCCCTCGGTAACGCGCTTCACCGCCATTCCCAAGGATCTAGCGTTCCGGCCCCTGCGCACGACGCCACAAGCGAAGCAGGTTGGTATTCAGATGGGCAAGGTCACTGGGCCGTCGGGCGCCGAAGTACACCCGGACGCACGCGGCCGTGTGCGCACCCAGCTGCACTGGGATCGGCGTGGCAATTGGAACGAGAAGAGCGGCACCTGGATGCGTATCGCGCAACGTGGCGCCCCCGGCTCGATGCTGCTGCCGCGTATGGGTTGGAACGTGACGACCTTCAACGAGGAAGGCGGGGTTGACGTTCCCAGCATCTTGAACCGCATCCACGATGCCGAGCACCCGCCGGCCTACGGTCTGCCCGACAACATGACCCGCGTGGTCTTCAAGACACCGACCATCGGCGGTGGCGAGGGGGGAACGGCGCACAACGAAATCTACTTCGAGGACGCGCACGGCCGTCAGGAGATGTTCATCAACGCATCAAAGGACATGAACAAGCGCGTGCGTCACGGTGCAAACGAAGCGATCGACAACGACTCGTTGCACGAGGTGGGAGCGACGCTGACCATGCACATCGACGCTCAGATGAGCGAGAAGATTGGGCAGAACCAGAACTACAAGATCGGCGGCAACCTTACGATGGAGGTTCAAGACGTCGTGGCCAAGGAGGTCACCGGTAGCGAGACCCGCTCCATCGGAGGAAACCTCAACTACATGGCCGGTGACAGCGTCACGCAGGACGTGAAGAAGAACAAGCAGCTGTCGATCGGTGGCAGCCTGAACGAGATCTCCTTCGGGGACATCACCGAGTACGCCGTGATCAACACCAGCAAGGTCGTGGGCGGTATTCTTGGACGCATCAGCGGACAGTCGCTGACCGACCAGGCCGACAAGCACTCGATTCAGGTGGTTGGCGGCGCGAAGGTCGAGAGCGCAAAGAAGGAGCGCACCACCAACGTCAAGAAGCGCTCGTTCGAGCTCGTGGGTGGCAGCCTCAAGTGCAAGGCGAAGAAGGAATTCAAAGACAACGCCGACAATCTCCAGGAGATCAAAGTGTCCGAGGAGATCACCGCCAAAGGGAAGTCGGTGCACGTGGAGGCTGAGAAAACGCTGCGCGTGAAGTGCGGTAACAGCGCGATCACTCTGACCAAGGACGGCATCACCTTCGAGGGAACCGGCCTGAGTCTCTCTGGCGGAAGCGTCGACAGTAACGCCTCCAAGATCTCCCACAACTGACCGCCTCCTCGAGACCAAAGGAAACCAACATGGCAAGGGAACCTCTTCGGTATTTTCTGGAGCTGCTCGGACAGTCGTACGAAGTTCGCTCGATCAAAGGCGAGGAACGGATCAGCGCGACCCACAAGTTCGAGCTGATGTTCAACGTCGAGTCGACCGACCCCATCCACCCCGATATGGTGGTCAGCGGGCCAGCAACCCTCGTGCTCATGCGCAAGAATTCTGTACGCAGAATCTCCACGCACGTGACCGAGTTCATGCGCTCGGCGACGCGCAAAGGGCGCGGGGGCACCACAGGCGGCGGAGAGATCGCGGTTACCCTCGAACCGCGACTCGCGATGCTGCGTAAGCGCGTCGACATTCGGGTCTTCCGCGACAAAACCGCACCTGAGATCGTTACGCAGGTGCTCAATCAAATGGGCGTCAGCGTCGACAATCGCTTGCGAGAGTCCTACGTCATGCGGCCTTACTGCGTGCAGTTCCGCGAGTCCGACTACGATTTCGCGGCGCGCTTGCTCGAAGACGAGGGCATCTACTACTTCCTCACCGACGACAGCACCGTCGTGTTGGGAGATCACCCCGCAGGTTATGATCCCCGCGTGGCTTCCCTCCCGTACCGCTACGGCTCGGGGTTGGACCAAAACGAGGACAGCGTCTCGGCGGTCGGTATGCGCGGCTTGATGACGGCCGGAAAGGTCTCGCTTCGCGACTTCAACCCGGCGCATCCCAGCCTCAACATGGACGTGGAAGCGGACGGCCCCACCGAGAATGGCGCTGAGTTCTACGACTACCCCGGTGAGTACCTCGAGCCCGGTGAAGGCCAACTGAAAGCCAAGAAACGCGCTGAGGCGCTCGCCTGTGCGCACCAACGCTTGATTGGTGAGTCCTTCTGCGCGGAGCTCCAGGTTGGTGCACGTTTCGAGATGAGCGGAGCGCCAATGGGCGTTCGCGATGGCGGCTACGTCGTGACGGCCCTGAAGCACGACTTCCACCGCGAGAACAACGGCTTCAAGGTCTCACTCGAAGCTCAACGTGAGTCGGTCACTTTCCGACCGGAGCAGCTCACCTACGTCCCGACCGAGCCGAACCCGCTGACCGGCTTTACCACGGGCCCTGCTGGCGCTGACATTCACACCAACGAAACCGGCGACACCAAGGTCCACTTTCCGTGGGATCGGTTGCAACCCAAGGACGACAACTGCTCGCACTGGGTCCCGGTCGTGCAGGACAACACCGCCAACTCGGTCGGCGTCGCGCGAACGAAGTGGGAGGTGATGGTGCAATTCCTCGAGGGGGATCCCGACCGTCCGATCGTGCTTGGGCGCGTCTACAACGGTGGAGATCCGGCGTACAACCCACTGCCCAAGTGGAAGACGCGGACGAGCCTTCGTTCACTCACCTCGCCACGTACCGAGACGGGCATGAATTGCCTGCAGCTCGAGGATCTCGTGGGCAACGAGCAGATCTCCTTCGCCGCGCACAAAGATCAGAACGTGCGCATCGCCCACAACAAGAAGGAGCAGATCGACAACACCGACTCGCTTACGGTCGGGCACGACGAGATATTCAAGGTCGGCGGGGACAAGAAGATCGCGCTCAAGGCCTACGCCTCCGCGGAGGTCGAGGGCAACCAGGTCAAGGAGATCGGCGGAACCTTCAAGCTCAACACCGGCAAGGCGTTGGAAGAGACGGTCACTGCGGATCACACGCTGAAGACTGGCGGTAACGCCACCTACGTCGCCGGTTCGAGTTATCAGTTCCAAGCGGGCCAGAACTTCAACCAATCGATTGGTGGCAACGCGACCGAGTTCAGCGTCAAAGCCAACATGAACCAAGCCGGCGAAACCACGTACAGCATCGTCGGCGGGCTCTACTTCGAGATCGCCAAGAAGTCGAAGACCGAGACGAGCGGGAAGAACCGCATCGAGGTCATCGGCGGCATCCTGTTCGAGAAGTGCGACAAGGAGCACTCGACCCGCGTGGAGAAGAAGCGGCTGCTTCGAGTTGGCAAAAACTGGGAAGTCAAAGCCGACAAGAATCTGCTGCTCGCGGGGCGGATGAAGCTAACCGAGGACTCGAAGAAGGCCACCTACACGGGCGAAGAGAAGCTTACGCTGAAGGTTGGAGATACCGAGATCGTGATCTCGAAGGGCACGGTAACGATGAAGACCAAAGGCTCGATCAAAACCTCCACCACTGGCGCGACCTGCGTCGCTAGCTCGTCCGCCAAGCAGAAGTGAGCGATCGCGCCATGAGTGAAGAAGCGGCTCCCTACGTTGCCCGAGTGCTGCAGAACGCCGGAACGTTCGTCACGGCTTTGGTCAATGACGTGCCGATGTACGAAAAGTCCACGATGGACTTTTCCGCGCCGACCTTCCACGGCTGCCCGTTTCTCATCCCCGGTGAGAACCAGGTCGTGATCGAGGTGGAGAAGGCCCCGATGAACATGGAGATCCCGGCGTTGCCCATGTTCGAGTTGGCCTTTTTCCTTCACGTGATGAAGGTGGAGGACGAGGTGAACGTCTTCAACGTTCGCTATCCCGACTTCGTCGAGTCTCTTCCGCCAGAGCGGAGGAAGTTCCCTGTGCGCTCGGACGTGATGAAGTTCACGCCGCCGGGTTACATCCCCGATCCGATCTGGGCCAACGCGCCTCGAGCGGCCATTCGAGAGGACGGCTCGCCGGAGCTGCTTCAACCGCTGTTCGAGCTGCACTCAGCATTCGTTCGACGTGACATTGATGCGTTCCTCAACATCACGTCGACGAAGATCGCCGACCTCGTTCGTTACACGGGCCCCAGCCCCGATGCGACTCGCAGCGAGCTTGAGAAGGAGACGGCTGAGTTCTTCGGAATGGAGTGGGACCTCCGGCCCTTCGATCCGAAGAAGCTGCGGTTCCGCTCCTGTTGCGAAGGGCGCGTCGTGTACGTGACCGATGACGAACGAGGCCCGGCCTTGTTCGCACAACACAAGACCGAACCGCGAACGGCGTGGAGAGTGAAGCCCTATCTCGTTCGTCAGGGCAGTGGTTGGCGGATCTTCCGCTGAACGCCCGAAGTTAAGACTTTCAGTCCCCTTGAGAGGAGATTCCGATGGCAGGCGTTACTACTAACCAAGGTTTGTCAGCTGCATCTGACGCCACCGCTCACACCTCGCCGCTCGTTCCGACGGCGGCAGCGGATAATCCGAAGTCGCGAACGGAGGTTTCCGGCGGCAAAGCGGTGACACAAGGGACGACCTTGGCGGGCAACGCGACGTTGACCAACGGCTCGCCAAGCGTCACTGCCCAAGGAGACGGGCTGGCGCGCAACACCGATTCCACAGTGCACAAGCAACCGCCGAGCACCGGCGCCCTCGTTGAAGGCGGAGGAGCAGGGGCCAAGCCAAACGTCGACACAGAGGCCAAGAAGGCCTGCTCGATGGTCAAGATCAAGGTGCTCAAGAGCGGCAAGCGCACGCTCGAAGACAGCAAGATTCTCGAGATCGTCGACGACGACGTCACCGAGCTCGAGGCCGAGCGCATCAACGCCAAGAAGCAAGGCCCGCCGGAGTGCCCCGAAGCCAAGCCCCACACCAAGTGGATCATTTCCCGCAAAAAGGGCGGGGACATGAACGAAAAGAAGGAGGAGCTTTTCGGCGACAAGCAGACGCTCGCGGTCAATTGGTACAACCCCAATCCCGACTTTGCTCGTGAACCACCGAAGGACGTCAAACTCACCGATAAAGAGAAGGCCGAAAAGGAAGCCTATCAGGCCGACAAGGCGGCCAAGAACCTCAAGGATGCGCAGAACGCCGCTGATCGTGAAGCGGGGGAGCGCATCGCTAAGGACTCACGCGTTCGACGAGGCCTCGACCCGAACACGATCGACTCCAATGTCCAGAATCGCACGCCACTCACCGGAGACCGTGCAGCAGCGAAGGCTGAGGCCCGCGAGGCCTGGAAGAACGGTGGCCGCGACGCCGTCGTCGACGAGAAGCTGAAGCAGAAGGCTAAATGGGGCGAATTGATGAAGAAGGGCAAGCCCCTCATCACCGCCGCCACGAACATCAAGAGCATCTACGACTGGCTCAAGGTCTTCCGCTTTCGCAACGATCCGCGCCGAATCAACATTCAAGCGATTGCCTGTTCAGGCTCTCAAAGCTTCGAACTCGTGATCTTCCCGTATAAAGAAGCTGAGTTCGATCTCAAGGATTTCGGACCGGTGAAGGCTGCCTTCGAGAAGTTGAAGTCCTTCGCTGAAGCCGGACAACGGCTGCTCAACACAATCGGCGCTCGATTTAGGCTCGACATCAAGCTGCTCGAGGATCCTGCAGCGAAATTCGTTTGTCAGTGGAAGGAGCTGGACAGGGACGTCCCGAGCATCGGACTGAAGAAGTACCAGTGCAACAAGGCCGTGTACTTGGATCTTTCCTGCACCGAACTATTGAGCGCTGAGGTCAAGCTCGGCGTACCGCTGAGTGCGTTGCTCAATGCGATTCCCGGACTCGGCTGGGTGGCGCAAAAAATCATCGACTACGTCGCCGACGCTCAAGTCGGCGTGCGCTTCAAAGTTCAGTTAGGGATAAAGCTCTCCTTTGGCTGGAACGAATACGAAGAGATTCTCATCGCCGACCTCACTGTCCCCTTGGCATTCGAGTTCTTCCTCTATGCCTCAATCAGCATTCGCAGGCTGGGTTCTGTGACAGTCGAGGGTGGTGCGCAATGGAAGCCCACCTTCGGCAATCTCAAGAAGTACCCGCCGGAGAATGACATCGGCTTCGATCTGCAAAAGGGTTCGATCGATCCTGGCGTTAAGGCAATGTTCCAGATCCGCGCCTTGTGGTGGGAACGTGATGAAAGCGGCTCGTGGTTCCCGGACTCCTGGAAGTACAAGTACGGAGATCAGACCTTCCGCCCGCTACGCTCGCTCTTCGCGAAGAATGACGGCTAGTCAAGGTTGTCTGGCCTGCCGCCTTGACGTCGTCGCCGAACCTTGATTCTACGGCCGTGATTTCGGTCGATGCGCCTTGCCGGTCCTCCGGCGAGGCGCAAGCCAAGCTGTGGTAGGTGGAGAGATAGATGGATCGTATTTTGGTCGCCACGTCGGCTGCTCACCTGTCGGCGAAGCTGAGCCGAGCGCCCCAAGTTACCGGCGTGCTTCACTGGCGCTACGAGGACACGGGGCTCTACGGCATCATCGTCAAGACGAGGGTCCCGTTCGACGACGCCAACGGCCTAACGCGCCCGGACGTGATGCTGGGGACGCCGGAGCAGTCGGAGACGTTGCTGCGCCCGATTGACTTTGTTCCGTCCAAACCTTGGATCGACGTGGCGCTGACCGGCTCGTTCAACTTGGTGAGCAAACGAGGCGAACCGATACGAGCCACTGCTCGCTTGGTGCTGGGTGAAGAGGAAACACCCATCTCGATCACCAGCGAGGTTGGAGGACGAATCGCAGTTAGCGAGCGCTCGGTGCGCGTGATCGGCGGGACGAAGGAACACTGCGGGCTCAATGAGGCGCTGAACCCAGCCGAGACCGAGTTTGATCATGCTGAGGGCTTCCCTTTCGAGCTGTACTCCTTCAGCCACCCTGCCCTGGCTCGTAACTTGGGGACGCTCACACCGGGAATGGAGTTCTCCCTCCAGCTGGACGATCAGCCCGAACCCTACTTCAAAGCGCGCATCCCCGAGCGGGCTCCGCGAGTGCTCGTGGATGCGCAGGACGGCGATGAGAAGAGTCGCATCCAGCCGCTCCACCTCGACACCTTGATCATCGACCTCGAGAAGTGTGAACTCGAGCTCACCTGGCGGGGCTCCTGGTTCCGCAGGGATGACCCGAGCGAGATTGACCGGGTGCTCATTGGCTGGGCGACGGAGGATGAGTGGGAGGACGGCTTCGCTGAACTCTACCGGGAGATGGGCCACGGGCACTTCGAATGGGCGTGGAGCTACGAGGATGCTGTTGCGGGCATCGCTCCCCCCGACCTCAACGAAGATGAGCTCGAGGATGCCATGTACTCGACGCTCGATTGCCCGTTCGCACCGGACCCCCGCATCACCGTCGAAGAGTTCGCGAAGATTCAAGCCGAACTCAACGAAGCAAGGCAACCTCGCGCCGACATCTTCCAAAAACACGACACCAACGAGTTCAGGTTTGCGCTCGAGAGTCGCGCCTGGACCGAACGGATGACGGAAGAAACCCTCCAGAACCCGATCGAGGCGCCGCTGGCGACGCGCTACGCGCAAGCGATGGCACGTGAAAGCCAGGCTTTCGCTCGTCCGCATGAGCAAGAGCGTACGTTGCGCGAATTTGCTGAGCTGCGACATCGCATGTCGATCGGGGATCCCAGCAAAGCCTTGAAACACGCGAAGCTGTCGCTCGGCGAGTGGATACGATGGGAGCGCGACACGATGACGCGACTCCAAGCGGACCCGCGAGCCGCCGAGGAACTCGAGCATCATCTGTCGGAGCTTCAGGGCGCAGCGAAGGCCAACCAGCTTGTGAAGGCTGAAGCCAGATGAGCGAGCTTTCGGTCTGGTCGATCGGAGCCTCCTCCCCCTTGGGCCTCGACGCGAGACAAACAGCGTTGTTCTGGCGAGCCGGCAAAGCGGACCCTCGCGGGACGCGGTTTCGCGACAAGACGGGAGTTTCGGTCGGTGCAGTGCGCTCGGCGAACATCAGCGATGACACCGTTGGCTACGAGCGAATGTTGGCGCTGGCCATCCCTGCGCTCGAGGAAGTGCTGTCAGCCGCGCCCCCGCAACTTCGCTCCGAACGGACGATCTTGCTGCTGTCTTTGCCGGAGCTTTATGAAGGAGAGGACGAGCGCATCGCGACTCGGCTGCTTTTCGATTTGGCGAAAGCGGTGAACCTTTCGCTCGACGATCGCTCGGCGGTCGTCCGACTCGGAAGAGCCGGCTTTGCTGCGCTGCTCGGGCGTGCACAGCTCTATGGCGACATTCGAGTGATCATCGGCGGCGTCGATTCTTATTACGACGCAGCTCGCATGGCGACGCTCGATACCGGCTTCAGGCTGCTCTCGGAGCGCTCGGCAAACGGCTTCATTCCTGGAGAGGCAGCCGCCTTCGTCTGTGTGTCGCCAAAGCTTCGCAAAGTCCCGACCGAGGTGCGACGACTGGCGACCATCACCTTGGTCGCAACGGGCGAGCAGGACCTCGACGGGCCGCCAACGGCTGGCTGCTTCACCAAGCTCCTTCGCGATCCGAGGCTGCCTCACCCGATCCCGTGGGTGCTCACCGACCTGAACGGCGAGCGGCATCGCGTCAAAGAATGGACGTACGCGGCGATGAGAAACCCCGCGACCATCGATCCCGAAAAGACCATCATTCAAAATGTGCCGAGAGACTTCGGTGACGTCGGTGCGGCCAGCGGCGCGTTGTTGCTCGTGATCGGGACGCTCGGGCTCACGCTGGGTTTTGGCGCGGGCTCGAGCGTTGCCATCGTGACCGCGTCCGATGGGAAAGAGCGTGCTCTCATCCACCTTGCGAGGAATGACGAATGAGCTCCTCCGGGATGAAGGATGTACAGGAACGCGCTGAACTCCTCGCGGAGGAGTTGGTCGACATTCTGTTGAGGCTTTCGAGCGCGGGCCGTGAGTTCGAGGGGACGGTAGCCGACCAATCACTCAGGCAGGCGCTCTCCGAGCTTTCAGAGTTCCGTGGCCGCGAGGACGCTGACGAGGAATGGGTTGGCCATCTGCGCAAGGCCCAAGAGCTCTTGAAGGGCAGCATCGAGCAGGTGGCGATCGCCACTGTTCGCGAATCTTTGCAAGACGCCGAGTCCTTCCTTGTGGCGTTGCAATCGAGCGCGATCGACCAGGTCGTCGAATCGGATGCAGCTGGCCGAGCGCCGCAAAGCCTGCGTCGCATTGCGGACTTCGACGTGTTCCTGGCTAGCAACGGTACCCCCGCGTGCCAGTCGGGAATCCCCATAGCCTCTCCGCGTTTCTTCGGTGCGCCCGAGCGCGAGCCAGACCCGGCAGATGACGATCCCGAGAATGAAGACAACGACGACCACCAGTCGGTGGTGACCGCCATTCGCCGCGAACACCCGGGGAAGAGCAGCGGCGGCACACAACCCGAGCGCATGATGTTGGAGACCTTGGCGCGGGAGGCCATGGAGGACATCGGGCCATTCTCCATGCTGCGTCGCTGTTTCGATCACGAAGCTTGGATCACCGCCGAAGAGTTTGAGAAGCGGCTGCTCGCGTGCTTCGACGCGCTTACGTCAACCGCTCGGCCTGTGGTCGAGGGACGGGCCCGCTTGAACCTCGCTGAGGCGCTCTACGGCTACGCAACCGAATGGTCGTTCCCCGATCGGGGACGAGCCTTTACCTTCGCCTTCGTTCTCGCCTGTCTACCTTCGGATACGGCGTTGCTCTGGGTCGAGATGGGGCTCAAGACAGCTGACCCTCAGGTGTACCCCTCGTACGTGGAGGCACTTTCGCTGGGAAAGTCGGCGGCGATCAATGATCGGCTGCGCGGGCTGCTCGGCGGAGACGTGCGCAGAGAGCTGATGGTCGTCGCCCTTCAAACGGCGATTCGCCGACGTTACTTCCAGGCAGGAGCCATGTTGCCGCTCTTGACCCACCCCGATCCCACCGTGGCCGAACTGGCGACGCTCGCGACCTGCAACGCGAAGTCTTCGATGATGTTGGAAGCGTTGAACGGTCGGGACGCTGAAACCAGGCCGCTCGTACGAGCGACTCAGGGCTTGGTGCTCGCGATCCATGGTGAGAGTCGCGGGCGAATGATCCTCAAGGAGCTCGCGCCGAGAGCCCTCGCGGTGCGCGATGAAGCAACGGCGCGAAAAGTACTACGTGGCCTTTCGATCATCGGCAACCCGACGGATCATGAAGAAGTTTGGAAGTTGGCCGAGCTGACCAAACACTATCGCGACGTGGGCTTCTTCGGACATGCGCCCCACGTTCACGATCTGTTCGCCGTCATCAAGGTGCTCGATAAGCGCCTGCTCGAAGACAACGAGCCGGGCTTGGTCGAGCTGCTTCAGGGCTACGCCGACGACGCCGCGCTCGCCATTCACCGTATCTCGGGGATCACCGTGCCGCGCTTCGGGTCGAAGCGACTCGACGTTGAAACGGCTGAACCGCTGGTGCTTGCGTGGCAACCGGCACTGGCCGGGCGGCTTCGACGCAACGCTGCCTTCAACCGACTGAGCGTGGTGGATGAGCTCCTGCATCCGCAGACCGTCCAAGGGGAACGCGAGATTTTGGCGGATGAACTCACGCTCCATTCCGCGGGAGAGGCGCGGTTCGACGTAAACGATTGGGTCGCCGACCAGCGCAGCTTCTTAAAGATGGTGCGCGAGGCGTGGAACCACTGACGTTGGGACTCGCCGCGCTCGAGTCTCGACCTTCATTGCCAGCGTGGGATTCGCTCGCAAAGGTCGGGGAAGCCCAGGCGCTGCGCAGTCTCGCGAAAGCTCGGTAACGCGCCTTTCCACAAAAGGCCCTGGGTCGTTTCAACGATCGGGACGTCCCGACGCAAGGTTGCCAGCCGTTTGAAGAGCAAAGCGTGCTCCCAATTCGAAACCAGGGACTCCAGCAAGCGTTCGGCCCCGCGCAGTTCTTTGGGCCATGCGCCGAGTGTCTTTGGCACGGCCTCGAGGGTGCCGAACTCCCTGAGCAAGACGGCAGCGCTCTTCTTCCCGAAGCCGGTGATCCCTGGATAGCCGTCGGCGGTATCGCCCACGAGCGCGAGGTAGTCGGGAATCGAGCTAGGAAGCACGCCGAACTTTTCGAGCACGCCCGCCTCGTCGGTGGTGGTTTTTCTTCGGCGATCCTCGAGGATGATCGACGTTCCCTTCACGCACTGCGCGAGATCCTTGTCGACGGTGCACAAATTGATGCGCTCGAAGTCGCGCTCGAACAAGTGTGCAGCCGTAGCCATCGCGTCGTCCGCCTCGAACTCCACCATCGGCCAAACCACGAGACCGAGCTCACGCAGCAAGTCCTCCAGCAGCTGAAACTGCGCGAACAGCTCGGGAGCGAGCCCGCCGTCATCTTTGTAGCCAGGCCAAAGCTCGTTGCGAAAGCTGTGAACGACGTGGTCCGTCGCACAACCGATGAAAACGTCGCCTGGCTTGTGCAAGATGAGCAGCAGCGAAGCCAGCACCCCTCGCGTTGCGCCCACCTCTGTGCCATCAGGAGCTTTGCGCGGAGGAGCGCCAAACCACGCCCGGAACAACTCGTAGGTGGCGTCGATGATGTGCAGCTCAGGCGCCACGTTGAAACTCCTCGATGTACGTATCGATCAAGAACTTGGCGATGCTCATCGGAGGCGGTAGCCCCGGCAGCGATCCCAGGTCGAACCAAGCGGCTTCCTCGAGTTCCTCGAGGTCTGGCGTCAGCTCCCCTGCTGCGTACTCGGCAAAGAAGCCCACCATCAACTGCGAAGGCATGGGCCAAGGTTGACTAGCGATGTAGCGAACATTTTTCACCTCCAGCGCGGTCTCCTCGCGCACCTCGCGCAGCACGCAATGCTCGAGCGATTCACCCGCCTCGACGAACCCCGCAGAGAGCCCGTACATGCCCTTCGGAAAATGTCGCGCCCGCGTGAGCACGATGCGAGGCCCGTCGTGAATCAGCGTGATCATGCAAGGGGCGATCTGCGGGTAAAGATCGCGTTTGCAGGCCGAACAATGTTGCGCGAGCTCCTTCTCGTGCGGCATGGTCGCCCCACCGCAAGCGCCGCAGAAGCGGTGCGTCCTCAAGAAATGCCCGTATTGCTGGCCCAACAGCGCGAGTTGAAGCTCCGGCTCGCGCAGCAGAAACAGCAGGTTTCGGACTCGTTCGGCGCCCCAACCCGCGGGCAAAGCTTGCTGCTCCGGCCAAAAGGCCAATTGCATCGAGCCGCCGCCGCTGAGCGAAGCAACGGTTCGAGACTCGGCCTGCGGGCCAAGCTCCCTCGCAAAATCGGCCCAACGAGGCAACGCCGGCTGCGCGCTCCGAGGACCTATCAGCAGCACCTTTTCACCAGCCATGACGATCACAGGGTCGGCTTCGCTGCGAACGGCGAGCGGAGTACGCCTAAATTCAGGAAGCGGGTCTCGGAGAAGGTAGGTCATCGCGATCTCGCTTTGGAATGGTGTGTCTCGGTGGTAACCCGGAGTACCGCTTACGGAGAGCGGTATAGTACCGCCGCCCATGGGACACCAACCGACTTCAAGTGAGCTCGCCCCCGTCCGCAACATGGACGATTTGGTGGAGCCGTTCGTTTCGGCATGCAAACCGAGCAGCGAGTTTCGCATCGGTGCGGAGGCCGAAAAGGTCGGCCTGCTCGAGGGGAGCTTCAACCCGGTCACCTACGACGGCCCTAACGGTGTGGTGGAGGTCATGCGCGAGCTGGTGGCTTCGCACGGTTGGACCGTGGTGGATGACAACCCGCTCTTGGCGCTCGAGAAGAACGGCGCATCGGTGACCCTCGAACCCGGCGCGCAGCTCGAGCTTTCAGGCGCGCCGCTCGACAACGCGCACTTGATCCGCGAGGAGTTCGACGCTCATCTCGAAGAACTGCACGCTGTGTCAGAGGCGTTGGCCGCACGGCACGGCGGCTCGAAGATCCAGTGGTTTGGACTTGGGTTTCACCCGCTGGCGGCGCAGTCAGAGCTGACCTGGGTTCCCAAGCCGCGCTACTCAATCATGCGCAGGTATCTACCGGCGGTGGGTGCCAACGGGCTCGACATGATGCGGCGCACGGCCACGGTTCAGGCGAACTACGACTACAGCTCAGAAGAACACGCCATGCGCTGCCTGCGTGTGGGTTTGCGCACGGCCCCATTCTTCACCGCCATGTTTGCCAACGCCCCCTTCTACGAGGGAAAGCTTTTCGGCGGAAAGAGCTACCGAGCCCACGTTTGGCTCGACGTCGATTCAACGCGCCAAGGCCTGGTCCCAGCCGTGCTCACGCCACGAAGCACCTTCGTCGACTATGTGAATTGGGCGCTGGATGCGCCGATGTTCCTGGTTCTGCGCGATGGCGTGGTGCACGAGAACACCGGGCAAAGCTTCCGTAGCTTCATGAAGCATGGCTTCTCGGGGCTGACAGCCACCAAGCTGGACTGGGTGACCCACCTCAACTCGCTCTTTCCTGAGGTGCGCCTCAAGCGAACGCTCGAGGTTCGAGGCGGTGACTCGGTGCCGAGCGACCTGGTTGCGGCGCCCGCGGCACTGTTTGCTGGCCTTTTCTACGATGCGAAGGCACTCGACGAGGTGGAGAGTCTCGTTGACAGCTTCAGCTTCGAGGAACTCACGGTGCTGCGCCGAGAGATCCCAACGCTCGCCTTGAGGGCGCCGTTCCGGGGACGTCCCGCCGGGGAGGTTGCACTTCGCGTTCTGGAGATCGCCCGCGGCGGGCTCGAACGCCGCGGCCGCTACGACAAGCAGGGCCGCTCCGAGGCTGCGCACTTACAAGCACTTACCCAATTGACCCAAAGTCTGCGGTCCCCAGCTGATCGTCTTTTGGACGAGCTGGACCAAGACCCCTCTATCGAAGCCGTCAGGAACACACTAAAGGTCGCTCGTCTCTGAGAGAAGTAGCTCATGCTCCTGCAGGTACTGGGACTAAGCTGGGACGTTCCGTTACACTAGGGTTGAAGGCTGTCGGTTGGAAACGCTCGAGATTTGGATTCATCGTCGGGGCGCGCTGTTACCCCTCGAAGCAGTCGGCTGGATCATCCGCCTGTCCAAGCATTTGGAGTCGCTGCACGTTCATGGTGTGGCGCACGGCTGCGTGTCGCCTGCTTGTGTACTGATTGAGACCAGCCATCCAATGAGCCGTGGGCAGGTTGCCGATGTCCGTCGAACGGCTGAGGCCATCGGCTTTCACTCTCCCGAGCGCCTCCGCGACGGTCAGCTCTCCCCTGTCGATGACGCTTGGGGGCTCGCAGCTACGCTGTACAAAGCGCTCACGGGCGCTGCCCCCTTCGGAGAGACGCGGCAGGAGATCAGTGAGCGTCAACAGCAACTCTTGGTACCGCTGTCCCACTACCGCGTGGACGACAATCAGCTGCACGCCATCCTCGCCGCCGCGTTGATTGCAGACCCGCGTCGCCGAACCGCCAACGTTGCAACCTTCCGGATGCAACTCGAGCATTGGTCACAGCAACCCGGCTTCCGACACATGCCGGCGCTCGAGGACGAAGAGGGTGGCGAGGACGACCAGGGCGCGACCGCCATGTTGCCGATGGAAGGCATGCTCTTCGACGAGAACCAAGACACCTCGTCGGGCCACTCACGCACCACCGACGTAACCAAACCGCCCGCAGTTTCGTCAGCGTTTGGCGAGCAAGACGCCACGGTCATGCGGGAGCTCCCGGCTCACATCATTGCGCTGGCTGCTCGTGCAGCGGCTGGATCTTCGCCGCCACCGCCGCCTGCACCGCCAAGTCCCGATCAGACCTTGCAGCAGAGCCAGGATGAAGACTTCGGGCAGACGACGAGAATCGCCACCGCTCCACAGCTATCAAACGCTCTCGCGGGCATCGCGGCCCACCGGCCACCCCCTGCGATGCCAGCCATGCCACCGTCCACACCAGGACGGCCAATGCCGCCTAGTCGGCCGCAGCCCGCACCGTACGAGGCAGCGACCTTGGCATCGCCGCAACAAGGCCTCGAACCGCCGGTCTCTCGGCCTCGCGTTCCTCGCGCCTTCAAGTCAACGCAACTCGGCGTTGGTGCCGAAGTAGCCGCGGCAGCCCAGCAAGCCATCGCGCAGCAGGCCGCCGCCCAGCAGGCCGCCGCCCAGCAGCCCCAGCCACCGCAGGGGCCACGCGCAGGCTTTGCCCCGCCGCCAACGACGCTGAGCACGAACCCGCCTCCTCGCGATCACGATGATGTTCGCACCGTGATGCATCAGGCGCCCTCTGCAGACCTGCTTGCGGAGGTCAGTCGTCTGACCAGCGGGGCCTCCGCGGCCGAAGTCGAGCCTGACGAGGACGACGACGACGATGGGCAGCGAACCGTGATGCGTGAGGCGCCCATTCCAACAGCGCCACAGTTCGTGCCTCCGGCGCCGCCCCCTCCGCGCGGGCAGTGGGCACCAGCACCTCCACCGGTTGGCGCGCCCTTCCAAGCAACCGCGCAAACCGATCGTCCCCCGGCAGCACAACAGCACACCGCTCCACAGCACACCCCAACTGGGGCGCAACCCCAGCACGGTGTTGGCAGCGGAGTGTCGGCGTTGATCAGCGAGACGCTTTCTGCGCTCGGTCCTCCGAATGACGGCGCCTCTCCGCCCACGCCCAACGGTGGAATGAACCTCGGCCCGTTTGCGCCGCAGGGCTCGAGCAATGGCCAATCGCGTCCATTTTCCACCACCCCACACGGTGGACTTCAGGCACCGTTCGGCGACCAGGGCGCGCTCTTCCAACAACAGCAACAACAGGGGACGAGCGCGGTCTTCCCCTCGCCCGCTGCGCAGGACCCGCATCTGCCGCAGCTTCAGCAACAACAGATTCAGCCCGCGAACCTGTTCCCGCCCTCACAAGATCTGTTGCTTCCAGGTCCCAATCAGGCGGCTCCGGCAGTAGCGCCGCCCCAGCCTCAGCCGGTTAAGTCGAGCGGCGGTGGCTCGAAGTTGATGTTGGTGATCGTGTGCCTCTTGGTGCTCGTGTTAGCGGCAGCCGTTACATTTCTTGCGCTCAAGTTCCGCGCACAAATCGGCTTTTAGTCGGTCACTCTGGTTCACGGTCGGTCAAAGCGCTGAAGCCAAGCGTCGAACCCTGCCATATCGACTCGCTGGTCAACGCGACATTCGAGGCCGGCTTGTCGCATCGCTTGAGCGGTTGGGCCCGGTGCTGGTGAGAGCAAAACGATGCGACCACCGGGGCGCAGCTGCGCTGCAGCGTTGGCGATGACGGCCTGAAGTAGCGCGGCGACGTCGCGATCGCGGAGCAATCGACGTCCCATCGGCGGGTTGGTGAGCACGCAGGTCAACCCGGGAACCTCGAAGGAGCGCGCATCCGCTCGCACCAGCTCAAAGGGCGTTCGCCCTAGCTTGGCCAGGTTGAGCGTCGCTTTGCTCAGAGCGCTCTCATCGAGGTCGGTGCCCCAAAGCTTCGCAAACGGGCCAAGCAACGCACGTTCACAAAGCTCGAGACCGCTGCCAACGAACGGATCCCACACAACGTCACGCTCCTGCACCCCAGCGACCCGAGCGAGGGCGGCGGCGATCGGTGGGTGCGACGCCGCAGGGACATCCGCCATGCGGTAGTGAAAGCGTGCTTCTGGCACGCGCGGAACGAGCAACAAGCTCCGTTCGTTTGCGTGCTCGCTCAAGCGCAGCACGAAGTCCGCCTGCTTCGGATCGTTGATGGGAGCGAGCTCACCGCTCGGGGGCGTCGCTGGGAAGGCAGCTGCAAGCTCCCACAAAAGGGCCTTCGGAACCGGCACAGGTCTCCCGCGCTCGTCGGTCTGTTCGAAGCGAAACCTCGGCCGAGTCGAGCCCACCGCCGCAAACACAGCACGCGCAACTGGCCCCCGCAGCCGCTCTTGCGCCGCAGCGAGTAGAGGCGCGTCCCCCAGATCTCCGAGTTCGAAGCAAAGCTCACTCGCGCAGCGCACACTCGCGATCGCGGCCAAGTTGCCCCTCGCCCGCCCACGCACAGCGCCGACCAACGGCTCCAGGTCCGTCACTGCTAGCGATGAAGCTGCAAGCTCGTCGGCTAGCACCGATTCGAGACCACGCCTGCACAGCCAACGCGTCGGCACGGCGGTGGCCAAGCTGGCCTGCTCATCCCAGTCGTGAGGCTCCTCACGTTGACGATCTCGCAAAGCGGCGAGCTGTCGCCGTTTGGCTTGGGGATCGTCTTGTAGCTCGTTAGCCAACGGGGCATCGAGCTCGGCCCCGAGTTCCAAAAGAGCGCGCAACAACGGCCGTCGCTCGTGACTGCCCTGCGTTTGTGCGAGAGCGTTGCGCAATACAGCCTCGCTCGCGGGGCCGCCCACTTCACCGAGAGAGCGGGCCGCCATGCGACGAACAGCGGCGCTGGGATCGTTGAGCAGAGCGCCTAGCAGCTCGACGAACGCCGCTGCATCGGCGGCGCTCGCTCGCCGGCGGAGTGCGTCCACCGTGCCCAGACGCACCTCTGGAGCAAGCAGCGGAACGAGGTCCGCGAGCCGCCGAACGAGCGGCCCTTGAATCGACCGCAGCGCGCGAACGGCGTCTTCCGAAAGCGCCGCTTCATTGTTGAGCGCAGCCTCATTGGCCAGGCACACAAGCGCGACAGCTTGCTTCGCAGAGGGAGTAAACCCTGGGGAGGCCAAGCTCACCGCCAGGGCGCCTCGCTCGTCCGCAGGCAGCGTTGGCACTTCACGTGGGGTTCCTGGCCGTGGATCGAACTTCACGAAAACCTCATAGCGAAGCGCGCTGCGGGCGTCGACGAAGCCTTCTCGCGGCGGGCTTGGCCGCTGTGATAGTTTGAGGCCGTGTCTCTTGAACGCCTGCCGAACGACGCGACCCCTGAGCAGGTCACTGCAAAGGTTGCCGAGCGGCTCGCTGCGAGGCTTTCCGTCGCGGTCGCGACCGTGGTTGCGCGTCGCGGCTCGGCACCCTCAAGCCCCGGGCAAAAACTCGCGCTGTGGCGCGAAGCCGGGCGCAGCGAAGTGATGGGAACCGTAGGTGGCGGCGCGGTCGAATTCGCCGTGATTCAACAGCTAAAGCGCCAACTCGACGAGCGCAATCCAGAGGTCAGGGTGCACACGTTTCAGCTCGGCCCCAACTTGGGGATGTGCTGCGGCGGCTCCGCAGACGTGCTGATCGAGCCCTTCAACCTCAAACAACAGGTGCTCTTGATCGGCGCTGGGCACGTTGGCTTGCGCACGGCAACCCTGCTCGCAGAGCTCGACTTCGAGGTCGTACTGAGCGACGAACGAGAAGGCGCTCATGACGCGCAACGGCTGGCCAAAGCAACAGAGGCGGGCGTCTCGATCGTCGCTCACGCCCACGACGACCCAGAGCTCTTGGCGCTGCTCGGTCCGCCACGAGCAGCGGCGTTGTTGGTGGCGACGCACGATCATCAGCTCGATCAAGAGGTCATCGAATGGGCGCTCCGTCATCGCTTTGCGTACGTTGGCGGGGTCGGCAGCAAGCGCAAAGCGATCCGCACGAGCGAGAGGTTGAGCGCCAAAGGGGTGGCCTCGAGCGACATCGACCGAGTGCGCATGCCGGTTGGTCTACCTGTCGGTGCACGCTCGCCGATGGAGATCGCCGTCGCCATCGCCGCAGAGCTCGTCGCGTGGCGCGCCGAGCGAACCAAGCGACGCTCACGCAGCGAAACGACCGCGCCCGCCAAACTTTCCGATCGAACCGAAGCTCCAAGCGAAAGCCTTGTCCATGAGTGACGCCGAAATTACCTACACCTCGATTGTCTGCGCCACAGACGCTGGCGAACAGATGGGCGGACCGAAAGCGCTGTTAGCCATTCGCTGGGGTGAAGGCCCCGGAGAGCTGCCCTTGGCGATCGCACACGCCCGCGCTCACCTCGATGATGGAACGCCGCGGGTGGTAATCGTGGTCCCAAGCAAGGTGGCCCGCGTGCTTTCGGGCTTCTCGCAACGCGGCCTCGATTTGATCGTCTCTTCCGAGCAAGGCGAGACTTCGATCAAGCGAGCGCTCGAACTGCTCGAGGCCGGGCCGGACGACTGGCTGATGATCGAGCCGGTGGGTATGCCAGCCTCCTCCAGCGCAATCCGGCGAGAATTGCTGCGTGGCGCTCAGTCAAACCCAGCGGTGGTGCAGCCGATTTATGAGGGGCGAATTGGGCGACCCGTGCTGATTCGAAGGCGCTTCCTCGAGCCGCTCGTGCAAGGGGACGAACCCACGCTAGAGGCCGTGATCGAGGGACTCACCCTTCGTCAGCAGCAAGATCCCGCAGCCCCAGCCGTCCTCTCGGTGCCGGTCACCGATAGGCGCGCCACCACGAGGTTTGCTACCCCTGCTGAACTCGAGGCCTTTTACGGCAGACCGACCAAGTTCTTCTTGGAGGACGAGCCAACGTTCGGCTGAGGCGCGCAGTGTGGTCGCGAGCTGGCTAGCCCACCGACTCATGGGTGCTGCGCTGGCCGTCCACCCACTCGCGGGCCAACCGAAGAATACGACGGTTCTCCGGCAACTCGAGGAAACAGCGCTTGTGCCGCGGGTCCGGAATGCGATCGGCCAGGCCAACGATGCGACTGCGAGCATCGCGAATCCGTTGGCGCCCTTCGTCGATATCGCCCGTCGCCGACAGCGCCAGTGCGTGCGTGAGCCGAATCAGCGACTCGGCGTCGCCTGCTCCACCGTGCTCGTCGAGCGTGCGCGCCGCGAGCGTCGCACACTCGATCGCGCCGTCTTTCTCTCCGACACGAAGCAGAATCGCCGCTTCGGCACCGAAGGCGTGTGCGAGATGGGCCGGCAGCCGAAATGCAGCCTCTTTCGCCGCGGCGATCTGCACCAGCGCAGGCTCGTGACCACGCGTCTGTTCCATCACCGTCGCGAGGTGGGTCCTCGCGATCGCCTCGACGCGACGGTCTCCGCGCTCGACGCCCCAGGCGAGCGCCTCGGTCAAGCGCCGCTCCGCTCCTTCGATGTCACGCCGACGCAGCGCGAGCAAACCGAGATACGCCTGAATCACGCCGACCACGTGAAGTTGCATCGGCTCCGCCATTTGCAGCGACTCGGACAGCGCCTTCTCCGCCTCGTCGAACACGCCGGTGCGCAGGTACACCCCGCCCAGCTGAGCGCGCTCTTGGCAGGCGTTGCGCACGTCCCCGGCCGAGGTGAAGCGCTCGAGAGCGGACTTGCGGCGGGACAACTCGCGCGCAGGATCCCCGACGAACTCGGCGCGCTCGGCGAACGCCCGATCCAACCACGCAAACACGACCGACTCGGACGCAGCTTGCCGATCCATGCGATCGCGGAGGCTTCGAACGAGTTGGCGTGCCTGGATCAAGTCCCCGGCGGTCGTCATGGTCACCGCCAACCGGCAAAGAGCGATCACGTGAGCGGCTCCCAAACGCTCGTCATTTTCGCCGAGGTAACGCCTCAGCTCTGCCAGCTCATTCGAGAGCCCCAGCTTGCCGAGCGCCATCACTTTGTAGCCGGTTGCGCCGAGCCAAGCTGTGCTCATCACGTCGAGCGCGCTGATCGAGCTGTCCGCCTTCTCTAGACATTCCTCGTACGACCCGAGCCAATAGAGCGCGATGGCCTGAACCAACCGCATCTGCCCGAAGGGCTCACCCGAGGAGTGGCCCGCGGAGATGCTCATCTCGGCGTGGAGCACAGATTCTTCCAACGCGTTCACCCGCAGCGCACGTTGAGCGGCCTCCGCAAAGCGATCGGGTTTCTCGCCGGTCGACGGAAGGAAACCAGAATCCATTTGGATCTGGGCCGTGCTTCGTGGCCAATCCACAACGCCCGAGACCACCGGCTCCGGCGACTCGCTCTCGGTGACCACCTCGATATCTTCATCGTCGAGCGGTTCAGAATCGTCATCGGCCTCGACGACGACAGGTACGTCAATAGCCAACTCCTCGACGTCGGGAGGAGCCGCCGACAGCGCAGCCACGTCCCCGGGCAGCAAGCCTACGGCTTCCACCATCTCTTCGATTCGAACCGGGTCGGCCGGGTCCGTCAGCAATACGGAGAGAGAGCTTGGGTTGCATAGCCGCTGCAGAGCCGCCTGTAGCTGCTCGATCCCCGGGCGCTCCCGGACGTCACGTTCCAGGCCCTTGTGCAGCAGGTCCGCGAGGTCGCGGCTCACCGTGGGAACCAGCGTCTCGATGCGGGCGGGCGTATCCGAAAGCACCCGCGCCAAGACTGCGTGATCGTTGGGCCCATCGAAGGGACGCACGCCCGAGAGCAGCTCGTACAGAACGACGGAGAGCGCCCAAACATCGGCGCGCCCATCGATGAACGATGCTGCCATGGCCTGCTCGGGGGACATGTAGTGGGCGGTGCCAAGCAGCGTCCCCGCCATGGTCCGACCACGCCCGCGCGGCGTTTCGACGCGCGCCACGCCAAAGTCGATCAACTTGGGGACGACCGCGCCATAGCCCATGGCCGAGAGCACGATGTTGCTCGGCTTGACGTCGCGGTGAACGACGCCCTGGGAGTGCGCAAAGGCGAGCGCACCGGCGATCGGCGCGAGCACCGAAACGGCTTCCACCAGGCTCAGTCGGCCACGCAGCTGACGCACCTCGAGCAGGTTCTTCCCAGTGAGCAGCTCCTGCACGATGTAGAGGGCTCCGTCACTGCGACGCCCAACCTCGTGCACCGTGACGACGTTCGGATGCGCCACCATCGCGGTTGCGCTCGCCTCTTGGCGAAATCGTCGAACGATGTCCGCGTGCTGGGCTGGCTCCGGCAAGAGTACCTTGAGCGCGACGCGCCGTCCGACCAGCGAATCCTCGGCCTCGAAGACCTGCGTCGTTGGACCCTCGGCAATCATCCGCACGAGCGCGAACTTGCCCGCGAGGATCATGCCCGGCAGGACCTCGCGGTGCCGGCCGCCTTCGAGACTCGGGCGATCTCCCTCCCCGTCCGCGATCGAGTCGGCCCAGGCTCGAGCCTCGGCACGCGCTCGTTCCGCCGTCGTCCGGTCCCCATCGACGTTCAGCGCTCGCGCTTGGACCGTCGTGGTCGCCTCGTCGATCGTCGATTCCAGCGCCAAACGACGCGGAACCGGGCTAGGGGCCGGCGTTGGCTCCTTGTGTCGGGTGGACTGAGGAGGCGGCTTCAGCGCGCTAGTGGGCTTAACACCGCTAAGACCGACACCGCGTAATGTGCCGGTCCTACCGGCGCGGCGCGGCGGGGGGTCGGAAGCCATTGGGCGCACTCTACCACCGCCTTGACGTCCGTCCGAACGAGAACTCGTTACCACCGATTGCCAGGCGAATAGCTGCGCCAAGGAAGTTGGGTCCCACGGTTAAGTTCACCGGCCGGAGATCCGGATGTTCGACTGAACCCATGGTTGCCCAGGACATGATCGCCGCCTTGCTCTCGTCCCATCGCCCGATGGACCCTCAGCCGGGCGACGTGATCGCCGACCGGTTTCGCCTGCTACGCGAAGTCGCACGAGGAGGCATGGGGGTGGTTTTTGAAGCGAAACACCTGTTTACCGACCGGTCGATCGCGCTCAAGTTCGTTCCCCACAACGCTCCAGAGCAGCGGCTCGCCAATCAGCGTATCGAGCAAGAAGCGCGAGCCCTCGGGACCTGCAGGCATCCGTCGGTGGTGGATATCGTTGACGCGGGTATCGCACGAGAGCTCGGCTCCTACCTAGCAATGGAGATGCTCGAGGGGCGCACGCTCGACGGCATTCTTGCCGCGCGAAAGTCTCTCGGTCCGGCTGAGGTTTTGCGAGTTGCGACCTCAATCGGTGCGGCGCTTGCGCATGCCCACGCGCGCGGCGTGGTGCATCGTGACGTCAAGCCGAGCAACATCTTCATCGCGCGACTCCCCGATGGCAGCGAGTCGATCAAGCTGATCGACTTTGGTATCGCGGGCAGCGTACGACCAGACGCTGTCGCACCGGCCTCGGGCCGCATCACGCGTGGCGGGGACATGTTAGGAACGCTGGACTACGTCGCACCGGAACAGCTGTCGGCGCCAGAGATGGCCAACCCGCGCAGCGACCAGTACTCGCTTGCAACGACGTTGCTCGAGTGCATCTCCGGAACCCTGCCCTCGCTCACCGACCGACTCGCCGGAGCAGCCCGACTCCCTCGCTTGAACGAGGTCGCCCCCGAGTTTCCGACAGCGGCAGGCGAGGCCATCATCCGTGCAATGTCCCCGCTCCCAGCCAACCGCTTCGAGAGCATGGAGGCCTTTCTCACAGCGCTGCTCGCCGGCATTGAACCCAGCAACGTCATGCTGCTCAAGCGGTCGCCGCAAGGCGAGGCAAGAGTCGCAGCCGACGAGCCCAACGGCGCTTCACGCCGCAAACACCCACGCGCTCCGTACATCACCCCGTGTCGCGTCGTGCGCGCGGACGGCACGACCATCGACGGACGCAGCGAGGACATCAGCGAGGGCGGCATCCTGATCGTGCTGCCGATCAACTATCGCGGCACGGCAGGCGCCAACTCAAGTGGCGTCGAGCAGATTCAAGCGCGCTTTGCGCTACCGACCACGGGCGTGGTCGCGACCGTTCCGGGCACGGTTCGTTGGCTCAAGGACGGCCAGGGCCGAGCGGCGCTCGGTGTCGCGTTCAATGATCCCGTTCCGGCAGTGCGCCAATCGATCGCCACCTACGTGCGCCTCGTTGGCACCGAAAACTCCTGACCCAGCTCGCCTCAGGAGTCGCGTGAGTCCAGCGCACCGCGGACCTTGCGAGCGAGGTCCAACGTCGAGAAGGGCTTACGCAGCAGCGGGACCTCGGGCGCCAGCCGAGCCAGTTCACGGTCGGCGTAACCGGTGACGACGAGACCGCGTACCCGGCGTGCCGTGCGACAGAGCTCCGACAGGAGCTCAAGTCCGTCCCCGTCGGGCAACACCACGTCGGTGATGACCAGGTCCACGTTGTTACCGCGGACGAGGTCTCGCGCATCTCCCCCCAAACGCGCCTCCATCACGTTGTACCCGAGCGAACGCAGGGCTCTGGCCATCGCCATTCTCACCGGTTGCTCGTCTTCGACGATGAGGACGCTCTCCTCGCGCTCAGGTCGTGCGCGAGGCGGTGATACCCCGGAGAGCTTTCCGAGTGCACGTGGAAGCTCCAGTAGGAAGCTGTGCTCGTCCAGGAGCCGCAACGTGCCTCCCCTTGCGGCTACGAAGCCAGGCAGGGCCCGCAGCGTCTCTGCGCGTGCGCCTCGCGGGAGCACCGAAAGCCGCTCCGCACTCGTGTCCAGCTTCCCAAACTGTGAGGGGACCACGCTGAACGTCAAGAGAACGTGGTCCTCGGTCGCGCGAGCTTCCACCGTCATCAAGCCGCCGTTTGCGGCGTCTCGCAGCTTGCTCGCGAGCTCGAGCATGAGCTGGTCGAACAGGAACGGGTCGAACACGGCGGTCAAATCATCCGCGTCCACCACACTGACCAGTTCATACCGCTCGCCGAGTAGGCGTCGAACCAACGGCTCGATTCGGCGCTGATGGTCAGCCACGTTGAAGGGCTCGGGCCGGTTCAACCCAGAGCGCGAGAAGCCGACCAAGCGCTCGGTGAGCACAGCGGCGCGTAAGCCGGCCCTAGCGATCTCCTGCAGATCCTCATGGCGCGGATCGCTCTTCGGTGTCGCCTCGATCAACAGCTCGGCGAAGCTCTGCACGACGCAGAACACGTTGTTGAGGTCGTGAATCACGCCGCGAGACAACTCGACCACCGTCTCTGCGCGCGCGGCTCCAAGCAGCGCGCTTTCAAGCGACTGCAGCCGACTTGCGTCGGCGACCGTCGACACCTCCCACTCACCAACCTTGACGTCGCTCTTCTCGTACCAGCGCGAGTTTCCGCACTCGTCTGCGAGGTCAAAACGCTGCGCCTGCTCTTGGTCCCGCAGCGCATCCGCGGTGCGCCAAAGCTCGGCCGAATGGGCGTGCGGACTGGTGCTAAACATCGTAGCGCCGCCAGCATCACGAACGCGGACCTCGTGCGAGAGTCCGCGGCGCAACGCGTCCATCGCAAGCCGCTGCCTTTGGTTATGTTGCGCAGTCACGAGCGCGCCCGCGACGGCCGTCGGCGCGAGCGACGTCAAAAGGGCGTCCGCCTCTCCCAAATCGAGCTTTAGCAACTGAACGGCCGACAGCCCATCGGCGAGCAGGATCGTGAGCATCCCCGGGCGCGCGGGAACTTGAGGCTCACCGACGTCGATGAAACGCACGACCGTAGCGCCCGTTGCAGCCTCGATTGGCTCCGGGCCAACAGCTGCAAATGCAAGCGCCAGCTCAGGCACCGAGGCCGCCAGCGCCGCTTGGAGCAGCGCGAAACGTTCGGCATCGGATCCAACGAAAACCGCGTTTTGTGAAAAGGGCCCCATGATTGATCGGGAATGGTCATCCCGCGCGATTCGGAGGTCAACGCACAGCGGAGCGCGAGCGAAAGAAATGTAACGGGCCTCGACGAGGCGGGAGGAGGGGTGGGTCAGCGCTCACTCAGGCAGGCTTCCCATTAAAAACGGGCCTCTTGAACTTTCTTAAGAAACACACTCACACCTTGGGACTTTTTTTAGTACTTATTCCAACCATGGACGTCCTCATCGCAGAAGACGAGGAGCAACTAGCAGTTGGTGTGAAGCGAGTCTTTGAGCGACGCGGGCATCGCGTCGATACCTGCGTGAACGGACAAGACACCGTGCGCGCGCTCGAGAGTCGCTCCTACTCCCTGCTGGTGCTCGATTGGGGTTTGCCAGACATGGATGGCGTGGCGTTGGTCGCACAGCTTCGGCGGGCGGGTCGAACGATCCCGGTGCTGATGCTCACCGGTCGGGCTGGCACGGAGGACGTCGTTCGCGCGCTCGATGCTGGCGCAGACGACTTCATCGCGAAGTCGGACGCGCCCGTTGATGTGCTGCTGGCTCGAGCCGAGGCCCTGCATCGCCGGGCGTGTTATCCGGCGGCACCGCGTCGCGTGGACGCCGGTGGCATTTTGATCGACGAAGGTGCGAAGACTGTTCACGTCAATGGGCAACTCATCGACCTCGCCCCGAGTGAGCTGCGCGTCCTGACGATTTTGGGCGCCGGCATGGGCAAGATCGTCTCCCGTGCCGAGCTGGTCGCAGCCTGCTGGGGAGAGCTCGCGTCGGTTTCGGACAACGCGCTGGAGAGCGTGATCAAACGCCTGCGGAAGAAGCTGGGCGCCGAGGCGCAACGGCTGCAATCGGTGCGACTTCGCGGCTACATCTTGGTGGAGCAAGTGGAGTGAACACCTCCGAGCCGAAGTGTGAAACTTGTGCAGCCTTCGTGCGCGTGAGTGAACACCCGGGGCTCGGAAAGGTCGGCGAGTGTGCTCTCGAGGTATTCCGAGGGCCTGTGCGCGCGGGGATGACCTGCGCAAGGCACCGCGTAAAAGGGGCCCTCGCCGCCCCACCGAAGAAACGGGCCGCTGGAGAGCCGAGGGGACGATCGAGTTCCTATGCGGGCTCGCGCCCGACGGAGCCCAGCGCCCCGCTGCCCCGCTCCCGTGACCTTCCGAAGGAGATCGACATCGATATGGACGCTGACGAGTTTCGACGGGTGCTTCGTGAAGTCCTAGCCGAGGAGCTGGGCGTGTCGTCACCACCGCTGGGCGCACGCTGGCAGGGAGGGGAGCTCGTGCTCAGGCCCGGGAAAGAGGGCACGGCCGACAAGCGGGTACCGCTCGAAACCTTCTTTCACAAGATCGTGATGGTGCGCGACAAGTTGCGCTTGCTCGAGGCCAAGCTCAACGCCCATTCGGGCCTGTCAGACGAAGACAAGGTGCAGCTCCAGGCCTACATCACAGGCTGTTACGGCTCGCTCACCACCTTCAACATTCTGTTCGGCGAGAAGGCTGATCAATTCAGCGGTGGCTCCGGCCGAGACGATTGAGGGCGTAGCCGTCATAAACAGCTGAGGGCGCAACTACGGATCGTTCGATCGAGGCAGCGCCAAAAAATTGTCGCTGGAGACTTTAGCTCCCGAACGATGCGCCGTACTTAAGGTTGCGGCTAAGAAGAAACGCCTCCGACAAAGGCGCGATCCTAGAGCTGCCTCGGCTGACAGCGCCTGATGGCTGTTTGCGGGTTCTCACGATAACGGCAACCGCATTCGAAAGGTGCGCACGCAAAGCCATTGACCTACGGGCTCCTCCGGGACGCCACGGTTTGAAGGGCCGCCGAAAGACAACCGCCTCGCGAGAGGCCTCATCCGGAGCCATCCGGAAAGGAGCGCGTATGACGTCCTCGCTAAAGGTCGCCGTGCTGGTGACTTTGTTTGCCTCGGGCTGTTCCTCGAGCCTGTTCGGGCAGGGACCCTACGATGCACAGTCGTGCGTCGAGGAGTCCTTGCGCCGAAACCCGCAAAACCCTGAAGCTCGCGAGGCTGCCGCCGTCTTCGCTGACGCTTGCAAGCTCGGTGATGCAGCCGCTTGTAGCGTTCACGGGCTGATGCTCGAACTCGGGGCTGGGGTTCCGAGCAACGCGCGCACGGCACGAGCGCTCTACACGCGCGCCTGCAGCGCACAGAATCAACGCGCCTGCACCAACCTCTCGCGCCTGGAGCTGCAAACGGCCACCGACGTCGTGGATATCGCTCAGGCGCAGAATCGACTGTTGATCGCTTGTGAAGAGGGTGAAGCGAGCGCGTGTGCCTTTGCTGGCTCGCTCTCCTCGAGCACGCACGACCGGAACCCGGAGGCGACGACGCAACTGCTCGAAAAAGCCTGCAACCGAGGCCAAACCAGCGCCTGCTACGACCTCGCCGAAGCCACGCGCAAGAGCGGCGAGCCCTCGATGCCCGAGCTCGAGCTGTACGTGAAGGCCTGCCTCGGCGGCCACGAACCGGCTTGCAAGAAGCTCGCGCCCACCCGTGTCTCGGTGGCCGCAAACCCCGTGGGAATGCAATGAACGCTCGCAGGCGTTTGCCCTGCGACGATGATGATTGCGCGCGCTCGTTGCAGTCCCCTGCTGGTATTGCTCGCCTGTGGCGGCGTGCCCGAAGCCCGCCCAGCCACCACCCAACCACCACCACAGCCGACGACGGCGACCGTGATCGAGCTGCCCGCTCCCAAGTCCAACAGAGCATCGCTCCAGGCGGGCGAGGTCATCACCAAGGCCTCGCCGTCCGTGGATGGCCGGCTCTCCGATTGGCCCACCACCCCAACCCTCACCTTCAGCAGTCCACAGGGTGAAACGACCGACGTTTGGCTGGCTGTGGAAGCTCGCCGCGTGGTGCTCGCTGCCCGCGGCAGCACCGAGAGACTCGCGCTGCTAGTCGAGTCGCATCCGCCTTGGTTTCCGCCGATCGGGTTTGCTAACCAATTCGGCGAGGAGACGCTCGCCTCAGCGGATGAATGTCCAATCAATGAGCCTGACGAAGCCTGCGTTCTGTGGTTCAACCAATCGGTTGCACGACACGACGAACTGCGGCGCGGCTTCAGCCGAAAGCTGCAACTCGAACACAACGCACTGACCATCGACGACGAGGCCGTCGCGATCCGCCCCCTACGCGGTGACAACGGTGACCTCGAAGTCGAGCTTCCCTTGGCGGTACTGCCGATGACGGCGGACGCTCCCTTACGCTCGCTGCGGCTGAGCCTTCGTGTGGACGAGGACTCGCCCGCGCAGCACGCACTCCGAGTGCCGCTCGAAGAGCCGCTCGGATTCGGTCCCCACCCTGAGTGGCTCACCGCGGTGCTCAACGAAGCAGGTCCGCAGCTTCGCTTCTACCAACCTTCGACTTCGGCCGTGACCGTCAAGGTCGCGTTCAATCAGCGGGTTGGCTATCAGTACACGCCCGCCGAGCTCAGCCCCTTCGTGGGCGAGCTGAAGCTTGGGCCAACGCGCAAACTCGCAACCGTAGGAGCGAAGGAGCTGGTCGAGCTTCCCCGCTCCTACGACAACTTTGGACCGACGCTGGGCTTCGCCTGGCGCATGCCCAGCGGAGAACTGGACCTCCTCCCAATCGACGAGGTAGCGCCCGGTCCAGCCGTGAACGCCGCCTTCGTACGCGGTAGCGCCGTGGACCTGTTCTTCGCGTATGAGGAAACGCAAAATCCCTTTGGCGCCGGCCTTTGCGGAGTTTGCCCCATGGCGATCGTCGGCGTCGTTCGGGCGGAAGCCGACAGCCTCCACCCGTTGGCTCGCACCGCCGTGGTGCCACAAACGGGAGAGCGTGTTCGTCTGCGCACCGACCCGAACGGGCGCTTCCTCGAAGCATCCTTCGACTGCTTCGAGAAGGGCCAACGCGCGGTCCGCATCGACTACAACCCCTCGACCAGGTCCTACGTTTCGTCGACCGGCGAAGTAACGACCTGCGAAACACACGACCCCTAGCTCCGCAGCCATCCCACCGAACGAGGCAGTGAACACTTCCGGCCACCGCTACTCAGGCCAATCAGAAATTTGTGTTGACTTAGAGAACGGCGCTGGTAGTGTCCGCCCGCTTCGCGAAGGTGGCGGAATGGCAGACGCACTAGCTTGAGGTGCTAGCGGGTAACACCGTCCGGGTTCAAGTCCCGGTCTTCGCACAACGGCATCAGAATGGCTCTCGGCGGCGTACTCGGAAGGGTTCGCCGCCGAAGTCGTTTGTGCCTCCTGGCCAATATCCTGGCCAATACTCGGCGCGGTCGGTCAACGATGGACTCAAGCGCTCGGTTCTGTTGCATGGGCCATGGACCCAGTCCGCGCACGCCTACGCCGATGGATTCGGCTTGTCAGCGCCCGCACGACGACGAGCCCGTACACGCCCAGCAGAGGATCACAGGGGAAGCGAAATCGTGGTTTGGTGATCGTCGCCGCGGCGCTGACAAGGACGAGGAGGAAGGCGGCGGTGAGGAGCTGGGCAGCGATGCGCCGGCGTGAGAGGACGAGCCCTGCGAGACCCGCGACGACGCGTTCGCCCCGAGCGCGAGGTTGTAGCCCCCGTGCGTACCGAGCACCGGCGCGCCCAGGACGTCGGCATTGCGAGCCACCCAAAGCCCGACGGGAAGCAGGCCGACGAGCGTCACGACCAGCCCTCGTCGAAGGCGGCCCCGCAACGCGAGCAGCACGCCGCCGATGCCCACGAGTGGAGCGAGATAGGGCGTGGTCAGGCCGGCCATCCCCAGCGCAAGCCCGGCTGCGGGCGCTGACCAGCGACTCTCTCGCAGCGCAGCGCGGCTGACGTAGGCGACGCCGACAACCAAACACACAGAGGTGAGCACGACCGGATAGAGCGTGGTGCTCGCATAAGCGATCCCTGGGTGAAGCGCGGCAAGAGCACCGGCGAGACTCGCCCATCCCGAGTGTTTCAATTCGGAACGAGCGAACCACATGGTCACGAGGGGCAGCAGCGAGGCGAGCAGCGCCTGCGCTATGTAGGCGCTCCGCACTGACGTCCCAAACACTGCGTACACGACTGCGAGAAAGAGCGGCTGTGCGGGTGGACGGAACGCGGTTGCACCATAGCTCCCTGAGAATCCTTCGCCTGCGGCGAGCTTTGCGGCGATCTGGTGGTAGTCGCCTTCGTCGTAGAAGGTCGGAGCCTCCCCGTGGTTCCAGGCGAACCAGAGCCGCAGCGGAACGAGCGCGAGAACGAGGAGCCACAGCCAGAGAGCGAGAGGGATGGCCGGTCGTTTTGTCATTGGCCGACTGGTTGCAAAGGCCAATCCCAAGATGAAGCTCCGAGTCGCCCACGTCCTTCGCAAGTACGACCCTGCCGCGTGGGGCGGGACGGAGACGCACGTCGCCGCGCTCGCGACCCGGCAGGCGGCGGAAGGCGTGTCGGTTGAGGTCCACGCGCCGGCGGGCCCCACGTGCGACGACTTCGCGCTTCCCAAGGCTGTTGCTCTCCGCCGCTTTCGAGCCTTCTGCCCGTTCATCGGGCGCGCCGACCGTCGAGCATCGCTCGTGTCAAACGCCGGGAACATCGGCACCATCGACGAGCCCGTGAGGCTCGCGCGCGACCGCACGCTCGATCTGGCCCATGTCCATACCCAGGGTCGCGTGGGCGGGGCGGTTCGCGCTGCGATGAAGCTCACGGGGCGCCCTTACGTCGTCTCGGTCCATGGGCCGCTGCTCGCGCATCCCGAGCTGTTGCGACGCGACACCGAGCAGCGCCTTTCGGGGCTGCTCGATCTCGGCCAGCCGCTCGGATGGCTGTTCGGCTCGCGACGAGTCATCGACGACGCGGCGCGCGTTCTCTGCTTCAACGAAGAAGAGCTGCGCGCGCTGCAGCCCCGCGTGGGCGCGCGCGCGCTCCTGCTCGATCAAGGAGTCGAGCTTGCGCGCTTCAGCGGCGCATCGGCGGAGCGGGCCTGCGAACGCTGGCCTGCGCTCTCGGGCCCGGACCCGATCGTCCTTTTGGTGGGACGCCTCTCGGACCAGAAAAACCAGCTCACCGCCGTTCGCGCGATCTCGGCAGTCGCCAACGCACGCCTGGTGCTCGCGGGAGCCGAGACCGACCGCGGTTATGGCGCACAGATCGCGGAAGAGGCGCGAAGCTTGGGCATCGCCAATCGCGTGCACCTGCTTGGGAATGTAGACCCGCTGCGCGATATCCCCGACCTGCTTGCGCTCGCGACTTTGGTGGTGATGCCGTCCAAACACGAAGCCTTCGGGCTGATCGCGCTGGAGGCTTGGGCGTCGGGCAAGCCGGCGCTGCTAGCGGACCACTCGGGGCTTGCGCGTCTCGGCAGAGCGTTCGGCGACGACTCGTGGCTGGTTGGCTCGCTCGACCCTCGGGCTTGGGCCGCAGCGATCGAGGCCGCGCTCAAAGACCCTGATCGCCGGCGGCACGCTGGTGAGCGGTGACACTGTCACGCTGCGCGACACGAGCGGCGCGATCCGCACGTTCCAACCCGGCGACAGGGTGGGCCTTTTCCTGGTGGCCGACGGGTGGAATGGCTCCTCGGTGCAGGGCTGGAACTCCAGCAATCCGTCGTTGCCGAGCAGCAGCGCGTCCACCAATGCCAAAAATCGCGCCTTCACGACGATCGATTCTCTCAACCCGGAGGTCAGCACCGGCTTCGCCGACAAGGCACGCCACGTCGCGATCCTTCGCATCGCCGGCATGCCAGGATTTTTTGCAGGGAGACGACTTCTTTCTCATCGGCTTCGAGGATCTCCGGCGCGACAAGGAAGCAGACGAGGACTTCAACGACGTGGTGGTGATTGCCCACGCCAACCCGATCGAGGCGGTGGCGGAGACGGTGGTGCCTCTCTACCTGCCTGGCGATCCGGACCCCGACCAGGACGGGGTATCGGGACTGTCCGATTACTTCCCCGAGGACCCCGACCGCTCCTTCATCGTGAGGACCCCGGCGACCGGGTGGCAGACCTTAGCCTTCGAGGATCGCTACCCCCTCGTGGGAGACGCCGACTTCAACGATGCCGTGTTCCAGGTTGCCCACGAGGAAGTGCTCGACGCCAACGGAAACCTGAAGACGCTGATCGGGACCTACCACCTCTTCGCCCGTGGAGCCGCGCTGGACCACGCCTTCGGGGTCGCGGTCCACGGCCTCCCGACGTGGGCCACCGGCTCGATCGAGATCGAGCGCTTCGCGCCCTCTGGGACGCGCTCCACCCTCGAGTCGCGATCTCTCGCGGACGCCCTCGAGCTGAACCAAGGGATCGAGTCGACGCTGGCGCTCGAGGACCTCGTTTCGAGCACCATGTCGGCACTCTCTCCGAACGGTAAGGGCTACACCAACACGGTGTCTCCGGAGCTCGATGGGGGCCCCGCCTCGGTGCGGTTCGTCGTCACCTTCGACACGCCGGTCGCTCGCGCCCCCCTGGGAGCCGCGCCCTTCGACCCGTTCCTCTCCGTGCTTCGAGAAGGCGGGGAGCGTTGGGACATCCACCTCCCAAACAGGCCGGCCCGCCCCGGCCGTCCGTCGCATCTACCAGACGAGTCGGGCTCCAACGCCTTCCTCGATCCCGACGGTTTTCCGTTTGCGCTCCTGTTACCGAACGCGTGGCGCTTCCCTCTGGAGCGTGTCCCGATCGAGACCGCCTACCCGACGTTCGTCAACTGGCGCAACACCCGAGGAGCCGCGAGTCAGACCTGGTACTCGGCGCCGACGTCCACCTCCCAGAGCACGCGGGTCACGAACGCCATGCAAGAGACGCTACGCACCCGAGGCTGGAGCTTGAAAGCGAGCACCGTTCGAGGGAACCCGGACTGCGCGACCGACCTCTGCATGGAGGGCCGTGCGTGCTCTGCCGAGACCTGTCCGAAGAGCGCGCTCCAAGACTGCATCGACGCGGTGTGTACGAAGGATCCGTACTGCTGCGACTCAGGCTGGGATGCGCTCTGCGTCGCAGCCGTCATCCCCAGCTGCGGCCAGTGTCCTTGAGTGGAGGTTTTATGCGCATCCTTCTGGTGACCAATCTCTTTCCTCCTGACACGCTCGGCGGATACGAACTGCTTGCGGCCGATCTCGTTCGCTCGCTGAGCGCACGAGGTCACGACGTGCAGATCCTCACGACCGCCGCTGACGGCCCTTACCCGAACGAGCAGCATGTCCATCGGCGGCTTCGCTTGGTCCGTCCGTTTGGGCGACCAGCGTCTCTGGATAGGCTCGGCCACGCACTCGCGGCGGGCCCCCAGCATCGCATCGTTCGTGAGTTTCTTAGCGAGCGCCCAGCGTTCGACGTCGCCCTCGTCATGTCGCTTCGAAGGCTGGGGCTGCACGTCGTGCGAGAGCTCGAGCGGCAAGGGCTCCCGACGGTGTTCTGCTTCAACGACGACTGGCTGCTCGCCCATCGACCGGGTGAGGGCTCGAGCCGGACCCGCCGATGGCTTTGGTCGGCGGCCGAGCGTGCCGGGCTTTCGGCAAGGACATGGAGAGGCGTCGCGTTCAGCCGGGCCGTCTACGTCAGCGGCGCCACGCGCGACGCGCTCCGCCGCGGCGGAGCACCAGTACCGGAGGGGAAGGTCGCGTGGCAGGGCGTGTGCCCGCTCACCTTTGCAGCGCGCCCGTTTCGCCCTGTCGGCGATTCGCCACGGCTGCTCTTCACCGGGCGGCTCCACCCGACGAAGGGCTGCGACATCGCTATCGAGACGCTCGCCGAGCTCGCTCGAACCGGGGTGCGCGCAACCCTCAGCGTCGCGGGTAGCGGGGAGCCTTCGGAGCTCGCGAGGCTCCGAAGGCTCTGCGAGCAGCTCCAGGTGTCAGAGCAGGTGCAATGGCTCGGCTTCGTACCGAGGCAAGAGCTTGGAGCATTATACCGCGCGAGCGACGTATTCCTGTTCCCCTCGAGGTGGAACGAGCCCGCCGGGCTCACGTACCTCGAGGCGATGTCGTGCGGGGTCCCGGTCATCGCGATGCCCACGGGCGGAGCCCGGGAGCTACTCGTCCACGAGGACAACAGCCTCAACGTGTCCGATGCTAGCGGGATGGCACGCGAGGTTGAGCGCCTCATGCGCGACCCGTCCCTCGCGCAACGCGTGGTAGCGGGTGCTCACCGCACCTTGCGCGAGCGCGCCTCCCTCGAGCGCTACGTCGCGACGATCGACGGGGAACTCCAAGCGGCGGCCCGTTCTACCAGCGCGCATCGAGGCCGTGAGCACGAGGGACGACCTCGTCCTGATGGACATCCAGAGGCCTGAGCTCGGCGGTTCGACCAGGCCCTTTCTTCATCGCACCAATCAGCTCTCTACGCGCAAATCCTCGGGGGCCCCCGAGTCTGGTCCAGTTGACGGCAACTCTGCATGAGCCAGCAGCAGCTCAGCCAGCCACTCCCGAAAGCGACGCTGCACCTGCTCATCATTGCCAAGCCCAGCCATCGTCAACAAACTGGGCCCGAGTAAGGCAGCACCAAACATCGAAGTCGCGGCCAAAACCACGGCAAAGGCAGTGTCTTCGTAAGGGGTACCCGCAGTGCGGGCGGAGTGCAGCGCGGCCGTCAATTCCCCCAAGCGGGTATGACTCGCCTCACCGCGGGGCTCGGTCAGCGCCAGCCACGCAACCAACCGCGCTTGGCCTTGAGCTCGCAGCACCTCATCGACATGATGCAGGGTCGAGACGATGTCGGTCGCCTCGAGCTGGTCCGTAAAGCAGGCCAAAAGGTCATTCTCGAGCTTGCCGATGGCGCGGTGAACGACCTCCCGCACCAAGTCCTCGCGACTACCGACGTGATGCAGCACGGTGGGGTGGGAAAGACCAACGTCCGCCGCAATCGCTTGAAGGCGCAAAGCGTCGGGCCCGTGATCGCGCAAACGCTTCTCGGTGGCGGACAGAATCGCCTCGCGAGCGTCTTGCGCCGACAGGCGACGACGGAGTTTGGGCACGCCCGGCTTTGTCACCCTTCGAGCTTCGCACAGTTGGGACGAGTTTCAGCGGACCGCCTATTGACAATTCTGTCGGTAACGCTATCTACAGAACTGTTCACAAACTTGCTGGAGGCACAATGGAACCCGCCACTCACAAGAATCGCCCTTTTGTCGCCCTGCGCGCCCTTCGCGGACTGCTGGCCGATCCGGATGACCTACCCAAGGCTTTCACCATCATTGACAGCCTGCCCGGTCGAGCACCGCAGTACCTGCTGTCCCAAACGCAGCGCTCCACGCCCGGTGCGCGGCTCTTGGCGGCGAAGCCTCAGCTTGCGAACCGACTTTCCGACCGCGCGGCGCTACGGGCGCTGCCGGAGGGAAGTCTTGGGCGCCACTACCTCGAGTTCGTTGAAAGCCAGGGCATCTCGGCCGAGGGGATCGCAGAGGCCAGCGAGGTTGGCGGGCGCAGACCAGAGCATATCCCCGCGGACATGCGGTACTTGGGTGACCGCCTGCGTGATGCCCACGATCTTTGGCACGTTGTTACGGGCTATGGGCCGGATTTGGTCGGCGAGGGCGCGCTGCTCGCGTTTACCTTCGCACAGACCAAGAACCCGGGGATTCTTACGGTCGTTTTGCTCGGGCTGGCCAAGTTTGACTCGGCGGGGCGGGCTGACATCTTCGCGGGATATCGAGCCGGCCAACGTGCGGCGTGGCTTCCAGCTTTCGAATGGGAGACGTGGCTAGCGCGCCCGCTCGACGAGGTGCGGGCCGAACTGAAGGTAACCCAAGCTCGATATCAGCCTGTCACCAGCGCCGAATTGCGCTCGAGCGGCGTGCTGGCCGCCAAGCCCTCCTGATGTCCCCCGCGCAATGCAAGCGCCCCTTCCCTCGCAGTTGCGTGTAGAGTGCCGCCTTCGTGTCCCTGCCGCCGAAGCACCAAGTAGCGCTCAAGCTCCTCGAGAGTTCGGGCATTTTCATTCACCTCGATCCGCGTCATCCCGACGTGATGGTTCCAGCACAGTTCAAAACCCAACGTGAACTCGTGCTCCAGTTTGGCCTCAACATGCGAGTGCCAATCAAAGACCTCGAGGTTGAACCCGACGCGATCTGCGGCACCCTCAGCTTCTCCCGGCGCCCCTTTTGGTGTCGAATCCCGTGGACGGCGGTTTACGCCATCGTGAGTGACGTCGACCGGCGAGGGTTTTCATGGGGGCCAGGTCCGGGACCAGAGCCGCCCGCACCACCGCCGGCACCCAAACGTTCTCACCTTCGGGCCGTTGGACCTGCCGACACCTCGGACACGACAACGGAGGAGGCGCCCCTCTCGAGCGCCCCAACCGGCGAAGGCACGTGCAAGGTGTGCGAGATCCGTTGGCCCGAGGACGTGGATTCGTGCCCTCTTTGTGGCTCCTCGCGGTCGGAGGCCTTTGTCAGCGCCGTTGCAAAAGCCCCGGAGGCCGCCAGGTCGAAGGTCTCTTCGACCCCACCGCCACAAGCAACGAGTGGGGCTGAAACGAGTGGGACTGAAACGGCGCTAGAGCCGTCGGTCGATGGATCAACAGCAGACGGCTCAAAGCAAGGGGAGTCTCCTGAGGAGCCCCCGCCTCAACCGCCCAAACGGCCGCCCTTCTTGCGCTTGGTGAAGTAGGGCGACCTCGCAGGGCCTCTACTGAATCAGCACCGTTTCCCCTGCTCCCGCCGGCAGCTTGATCCACACATACCCACCGTCGACGCGATAGCTCTCGCTCGCCGCATCGAAGGCTGCCTGATCAAGCGCCGCCTCGAGCAAGGTGCCGTCGACGTCCACCCCCATCGGCGCTTCCTCCACCCGCACGCGCAAAATCAACCTTCGCGCGTGAGCACCAAGTTCGACCGTGGCTGAGCTTTCGTCCCGCTGCGCGCTAATGGTCGCCTCGATGGACTCATCCTCGGCGACAACCTCGAACGCTGAACCTTGCTCGGAGGGCGCGATAAGGACCGTTAACGCTCCAGCCGAAGCAGCCGTCCCGAATGGCGTAACGTCCCCGGCAACCTCCATTGGAATAATGGCGCCCTCACGCAGATAAACGGGTATCTGCGTCGGGTCCGAGACATCCACCGACGTAAGTGTGGTCCCTGGCTCAATCGCCAAACCAGCCGCGTCGAAAAGGTCGAAGTAGCGAGCGTCCTCGGGGAATTCAATGTCTCGAGTACCAGTGCCGTCAACGACCGGCACCACCAAGAGCGCACCACCCAGCATAAAGCGGTAGTCATTGGGCCAAGCGGCTTCAGCGGTGAGCGGCGCCATCATTCGAACGGCGCTACCTTGATACGCTTGGGTCGCGACCGAATCGAAGAAGGGCACCATCTGCTCGTGCAAGTTCGCCCAAAAACGGTAAGTGGACGTGACCTCTTCTGCCTTCTCCGGGAAGGCCCACGGCTCCAAGTTCGCGCGGCCATGTAGCTGCATGAACGGATTCATCGCGCCCAGCGCCGTCCAACGCATGAACACGTCCGGGTCCAAGGGGATGGATTCGGTCAGGTCGAGGTCGTTGCGATCGAGATAGCCGCCTATGTCACTCCCAATAACCACATAACCTGCGTCGGCCGATCGAAACATATGGTCGAGGGCATCCTGCATACCAAAATAATCACGACGATTATCTCCTACCCAGGCAACCGGCGCGTGCTCTGGCCGCGCGAAAAAGCGCCCTTCAAACTGGTAGCTCTCGTCATAGGGCCGCACCATCGTGACATACTCTTCATTGCCAATCTTTGCGGCGCCGTATGCAAAAAAGTCCTCGTAATAGGCTTCCGAATACTCCTGTAGGGATTTTTCGCCGTCGGCCGTCGTCATCGGCAATCTATCAATGTAATTTTCACCGAAGTCGAGCTTGAACCCGGAAACGCCGAGGTCGAGCACACGGTCCAGCATGCGGTGCCAAAACACCATGGCGTCCGGATTGAAGAAGTCGATGCCTTGGCCTTGGCCCTTCCACCAGGGAGAAACTCGATCCTCATTGACGAAGTAACCACATTGAGAGGCGGGTTCAAAATCCGGAGAAGGCCCTTCGTAGCCGTCACCGCCCGGCTCCAAGTCGAAGCCGCTGGTGTTGATCATTTGCGTGGTCCAAACCACCGTTCTCACGCCCAACGCGCTAAAATCAGCGACCATCTGGCCAAACTCGGGATAGCGAACTGGGTTTGGCTCGTAGGTATTATAGTGAGTCTCCCAAGGGCTATCGAGGACGAGCACACCAACTGGGATATCGCGGTCGAGAAAGCCTTGGATGAACGTGCGAGAGTCTTCGCCTGTGGAGATGTCCTTCGAGATCCAGGGGTGGAACGCCCAACGTGGCGTGTAGATCGGCGGCGCAGGCGCGGTGTCTTCGGGCAGCGCCGCTAGGTCCACGGTGCAAACGACCGGCGCGCCCCCACCGCCAGCCCCACCGCCACCACTCGCGCTGTCATCTCCGCACGCGAAAACAGCGATCAGCAGCCCAAGAGGAAGGACGTTGCGGCGAATCATGCAACGTTTCTACCATATCGAGCTGCCGGCGGAACTCGCCGCGGCCAACGTCCACTTCCGTCAGCATTGTCCGATGGAAGATGCGTGACGGGCTGGACGGCGCTACACCACGAAGGAATGAAACCCGCAGCGTCGGTCGACGCGGTTCGCAAGGCCCTTGACTCGCGGCCCGGGGATATCGTGGTCACCATCGCCGACGCGGCCACCCTCAGCGGGGTCACGCTGGCGCAAGCCGAAACCGCACTTCACGCCCTGACCAGCGAATACCGAGGGCACCTGCGCGTCACCGAAGAGGGCGAAATCCTGTTCCGGTTTCCAACCCGCTTTCGCAAGCCGTGGGTAACCAGAGACCGGCTGGCGCTGGCCTGGGAACGCATCAAGGGAACAGCGCTGGGAGCCTTACGCTTCATCGTCCGAGCCTGGGTCGCGGTCGTGCTCGTGGGCTGCGCGCTCATATTTGTGGCCTTGTTCATCGCGCTCGCCTTCAGTCGCTCTTCGGACGACCGCGACAGTCGCAGCAACTTTAGCTTCTTCGGCGTGGTGTTTCGCCTGGTGGCGGAGGCGCTCTTTTGGACCTATCACCCGTTCTCACCGTTTCGCAGCGACGTTGAACTTTCCAGGCCCGCCCGCCGCAGTTTCAACAAGAGAGAGCAATCGCCGTTCTACGAGCGCGTCGACCGCTTCTTCTTCGGGCCGCCCAAAGCCCCTGTTGATCCGCTGGCCAATCAACGCGCGGTGCTGGCCGAGATCCGCGCTGGCAAGGGCCGAATCGGGCTTGCTGAAGTGATGCAGGCCACCGGGCTACCGCGTAATCAAGTGGACCCGCTCATGGCGAAGCTGATGACCGACTATCAGGGGTCCGTCGAGGTCTCGGAGGAAGGCGGCATCGCTTACCGCTTCGCCGACCTGCGCAAAACCGCGCTGCTCGAGAAGAGCCAGCGCCAACCTCCAGTGTGGAAGCGGCCTGTCACTGAACCGCAGCTCACCGGCAACGAGCTGTCCTCCGACCTACTGATCGGCGGAATCAACGCCTTCAACTTCGTCGCCTCGGGCTGGGTATTGCTTCAAGGCCTTACGATCGAGCGACTGATCGCAATGCTCACCAGAGTCGCACCGAGCGACCTGCCGCCGCCGGGGCTGCCCATTGCGCTCGGGCTAGTGCCGTTCGTTTTCTCCATAGCGCTATTTCTTCTGCCGCTCGGCCGCTTGGCCCTGCGGCGTCGAGCCCAAAAGAAGGCTGCGGAGGAACGCGGGCGCCGCGCCATCCTCGAGGCCGTACTCGAGGGGGTCAAACAGCCCGAAGGCATTGAAGAGGGCGTACTCAAGCGCCGCTTCGCTGCTGCAGCCGGCTTCGAGGCTGATCCCAAGCTGCTTACGAAGGAGGTGCTGGACTTGGGCGGAGGTGTGGACCTCAATCAGTTGGACAAGGGAGTGCGCTATCGCTTTGCCGACCTTGAACTCGAGCGCCGCGCGGTCGAGGCTGAACGGGAGGCGGCCTCCGAGGAGGAGGCCAAGGTCGGTAAGGTCGTTTTTAGCTCTGAGGACTAACGGCGTCCGCTACCTCATTGCGGTAGCTCGAACGAGCCAGCCGTCTCCGGCTTCGGCCCTTTGGACCAACGCAGCACCAGCACGCGGGTCTCCCCCTCTCGCACCATTCGAATATGCGTCTCCGTGCCCTCCACATAAGGCGTTAGCAGAGTCGCAAGCTCGTCTTTTACTGACAATACGGTCTGCGTTTTGCGGTGCCCCTTCACGGCAACGAGTTCCTTGACGGGTTTGCCCTTCGCCTCGCACTTAGCGTAGAACCAATCCCCACTAAGCTTGGTCTCGCAGCCAGCGGCAGTAGAGCCCTTGACGCGGGCTTCCGCGACCTTGGCCCATTCCTCCTCAGTGGGAGCAGCGCCAACACTCGGCAGATCCTCGAGCGGCGGTTCCGAAGCCACTGTGGCGGCCTTGTTCGGCGGCGCCGACCCCTCGACCGCCGCCGCTCCGTCGCTTTCAGCACGAGCAAACTTGATCTCACGAGCAGACTCGGGTTGGCCTGCGGGCCACTTGACCGTCAACACATCGCTGCCTTTCGCCCAATTGAAGTTGGCAGCGAAATCAGTGCCGGGGCGCACTGGGACAATCAGCGTCGTGATGTCGTTGACCATCGACAAATTTTCGCCCTTATAGCGCTCTGTCGGAGCTCGGCCTTCGGTTACCTCAATCGAGACCGGGGTTCCGCGCTCGGGGCTTCGATCGACACACTGCACCCGAAGCCACTCTCGCACCATCCGCGTGTCACAAGCGTTCTTGCTCGAGCCAGGAGCCGCGACAACTTTGCTCTTGGCCCATTCGCTGAGCTCGGGCTCAGGCGTCTCTGAGAAGCTTGGCGGAGCGGCAGCACTCGGCGTTGGCGCGGAAGAGGGCTTGGCGACGGTGGTGGCAGAAGCCGAGGAGGCAACCGGTGGCGCAGAGGTAGCTCGTGCGCTCGAGGCCGACGAAGCCGGAGCGGGCTCGCTACCGCAGGCGAGGAGGAAGCAGAAGCCCATCACGTGGGAATTCAGGGTACGCATGATTGATAAGCTCCTTAGTCGCTTCCAACCCAAAGCTGAAGCACACCTACGACGCCAGATTGACGTGCGGCTCCTGCACACCTTGGTTTACACTGAGTCTCTCTTATTCTTTACTTGGAGTGACCCATGCAGAGACGACTACTTTCCACTTTACTGGTCTTACTTCCCGGCTGTTTTGGCGTCTGTGGCCCTGGGGACCAAGAATTCAGTTCGGAACGGCTGAAGGTGAGCCGTTTTCGCCGCTCAAATCCGGTTCGTCGCTGGAGATGGACTATGGGCCGCAAGGAGGCCAACACGTGTACGTCTCGCTGCGCATCTTCGGCGCGGTGGAGGGAGACAGGCTGCTCCTAAGCCTTGGCTCCGGCGGGATTGGCCTTTCAGCCCCGTCTACGTTGAATCCTTGTGCGGATGGGCAATGGATTGAGATCCTCGATGACTATGTGCAATTCAGTGAGGCTGAGGAGCAGACAACCACCATCGAAGCGAAGCTGCTTCGCTGTACCGCTGCAGAGGAGTGTGACTTCTACTTCGAGGGCGGCGTCGAGCCTGAGGTCATCACCACCAGCGAGATAGAGATCACAGCGATTCCCTAAATAGGAATTGCGGTCCGCACAAAAGCACTACGCCCGGACTCGCGAACGAGCCCGGGCGTTCTCCATGAGCAAGTAGTTGCTACAGAGACTCGATGATGAGCGAGATTCCCTGGCCACCGCCAATGCACATCGTCACTAGGCCATACTGCTTCTTCTCGCGACGTAGTGCGTAGGCACACGTAAGCGTGAGGATCGCGCCAGTTGCGCCCAGCGGATGACCGAGCGCAACCGCGCCCCCAAGCGGATTGACCTTCTCGGGTGCGATGCCGAGTTCACCAAAGTCTCGAATCACCGCCAGGGCCTGCGGCGCGAAGGCCTCATTGAGCTCGACGTGATCGATCTTGCTGCCAGGGATGCCTGCGCTCGCCAAGGCTCGCTTCGTCGAAGGGACAGGGCCCCAGCCCATGATCGACGGGTCGCAGGCAGCCACGCCCATGCCAGCGATGCGGGCAAGCGGCTTGGCGCCGTGTTTCACCGCGTCCTTCTCCAGTCCAATCACCATCGCCCCGGCGCCGTCCACGACGGCGCTGGCGTTTCCCGCGGTGATGATGCCGCCAGCCTCGAAAGCGGCTGGCAGCCGAGCCATCTTCGCTAGCGATATATCGTCCATGATGTGGGTGTCATGTTTGACCGTAAGCGTGTCCCCTGTCGTCTCGACGACGACCGGCACGGTCTCCTCCTGAAACACGCCTGCGTCCCTGGATTTTTTAGCGAGAACGTGGGAGCGATGACCAAAGGCATCCGCCTCTTCACGGCTGATCTTGTAGCGACGACCGAGCTCCTCTGCCGTATTGGCCATAGCCATCTTCGCCGAGGGATCGTAGAGGCTCATTAGCAACATATCTTGCAAGTGAGTGCCAGCCGGCAGCGACTTGGCGTCGATCGGGCCGTACTTTTGGACAGCCTCGCCGACCTTCTTGCCGCGCTGATTGTAGAGGCAGAACGGGTACTGCATCGACTCAGCGCCCCCCACGACGACAAACGGCCTATCGGTGTCGTGTCGGACGCCTGCGAGGATCATCTCAGCGCCCACGGCAACCGCCTCAGCCCCGCTACCGCAGATTCGCGCGACGGTCAGAGCTGGAACGTCACTACCGAGGCCGCCGCGGTACGCCATCCCCTTCGCCCCGTAGATGCTGTCGCGATGGCTATGCTGCGCCATGCCCATGACCACGTGGCCGACGAGGCTACGGTCTAACTTTGTATTGTCGAGCGTCGCGGCGATGGCGAGTCCGCCCAGCTGCGTCGTCGTGAAACGGGAAAACAGGCCCGCCTCGCGATTGTCGATTAAAATATCGGCGCGAGGAGTCCGGCGCCCACCTTCGAGAATGACGATGTTGGAGATGTTCGACATGGCTCGTTGATCCTTCGATTTGTGGGAGGCGACTATTCGTGGAGGAAGGCGGCTGGGACGCGCGGACCGTTCTGCATGAAGTTCTTCATACCGACGTCCATATCCACCGTTTGTTTGCAGCGGGCGAAGCCCTTCGCCTCGACGGCCAGCCCTTCCTTGAGCGGCAAAGCCAGACCGCGGCGGAGGACGTCGACGACGATTGCGTCAATCGCCAAGGACCGATGACCAATGTCCAGCGGACCCAGGGCTTCGAGACCAGTGACCGGCCCTGCATCAAGCTTCGGTAGAGTCGTCTTCCCCGCGAGGACCTCGGTGATGAGCAGCTTGGCTGCGGCAAGCGGGTCAGCCGCAGGCGCGCCGTGAGCAAACCCCCATTCACAAGCCTCTCTCGCGCTCACGGTGCGTGCCGTACGCACCAGTTCCGCCCCGCGGGCCACGCCGATCAAGCGAGGCAGCCGCTGCGTGCCACCGTATCCAGGGATGATGCCGAGGTTCACTTCCGGCTGCCCGAAGGCGAGAGACTCGCCGACGACGCGAGCATGACAGGCCATGGCAAGCTCTGCTCCGCCCCCGAGCAACGGGCCATCGACGGCGGAGATGATGGGCTTCTTGCAAGCTGCGATGCGCTCGAAGATTGGATGCGAGGCAAGACAGGTCGCCTCACACGCGGCCGCGTCAGGCAAGGCCGCAAGCTCCGTGATGTCGGCGCCAGCGAAGGAACCGTCATAGCTCGTTAGCACCATACCCTTGACCGAGTCGTCCTGCGCGAGTTCAGCGATTGCACTGTCCAACTCGAGCAGCGTTGCCTTGGACAAGGCATTCTTTACCTCGGGCCGGAACACTCTCACGACCGCGACGCCGTCCTCGCGTTCGACGGTGACGTTCTTGCGGAAGGCTGGCAACGCCCCATCTCGAATCAGCTTGGGCACGACGAACCCGGGGTGCTCTTCAGCATAGCGCAGGCAGATCTCACGCACCTTTGCCGGGCCGAGGTCCTCGCCGATCTCCATCGTTCCTTTGGAGAAGCCGAGCGCCATGCGCATCAGCCAGTTGGTCTCGGTGCTGGTACACACCTCGTTCTCGATCAGGAAGTAGGTTCGCGCGAGCAAGACCGCCAAGATGCGGTTCATCACTTTATCGGCGAGCGCTGAATCATAACTAGCGTTCCCCGGGTTCTTGCGATCGTGCCAGGCGGCGTCTCCCTTCGTCTGCAAGATGGCAGGAGGAGCAAACCAGGCAGTGCCGGTCTTGGCATTTTGCATCAACAATTGGCACTTATGTACCAGCAGGTTGCCCTTCGTCAGGTCCATGACGTTGAAGGGGCCACCGCCGCCGATAGCCGCGTTGACGATCGCGTCGACTGCAGCAGGTGTGGCCACGCCTTCCTCGACGATGCGAGCGGCCTCCGCAATGTAGTTGCAGAAGACGTCATCAGCCGCAAAACACTCTACGTCGGCGGTGATGACCGGGACGCGACCCAATTTCTTGATGGTGGAGACCATGCGCTGACTAAGTTCAGCGTTGTCGGAAACAACCACCTCGATCGGCAGGGCACGCCAGGCAGGATAGAAGGGGTGGTTGACGAAGCAGCGCTCAGGGTGCTTGGCGCTTGCAGCAATCTGCGCCCGCGGAAGGCCGGAGGTCGCAAAGCCGATCAAACAGTCTTTGCGCACGATCGCCTCGAGCCCCTCGAGAATGCGACGCTTGATCGCCAGGTCCTCGCTCGCGGCCTCGAGCACGTAGTCACAGCCCGCAAGATCGCTCAGCTGCTGGGTAGGCACGAGCCCCGCCAGGATCGACTTCGCTGCGGCAGGAGCAATCTTGCCCCGCGCTACTCCCTTCTCGACGTAGCCACGGATGCGCTTCATCCCGGCCTGCAAGGCCTCCTCCTTGATGTCGACAAGGTACACCTTGGACCCAGGCTCCCGTGCAAGCGCCGTCATGAAGCCGTACGCAAGATCCGGCCCGATGGCCCCTGAGCCGATCACTCCAACAAGCATGGCAAAACCCTCGCTCACTACGCTAGATGCTCGCTCCGGCAAGAGCCGGCCCAAGGCACCTACCGCGTCCCAGCGGGAGCGGCCACGAAGAAAACGGAGTCGCTGCGCGGAAGCGCCCTAGTTGAAGGTAGGAGCTTCGCTGCGCGGGTGGGGACGTGTTGAAGCAAGGGCCCCCCGTTCGCTCGCCGCAGGTTCGGCGGGCGATGGTGGAAGTTCGATGGTCGTCGGGTGCTCGATCGCTGGGCTGGCGGGTGGCGGGGTCTGCGTGGGCACGGAGCTCTCGTAGCAAAGCTCTGCATGCAGACTGGCGGCATAAGCCACCACGTTCGCAGCGTTGGCTCGCTCGGTACGCAACGTTTCCAGCGGGTCTTCCCCACCTATCGCTTCAGCCAGCTGACGCTTCTCCACGTGCAACTTCGCTGCGTGTTGAACCAGACTGGCATTGACGTCAGCTGCGCGTCGAATAGCTAGCTGAAGCGAGTCAACCTGCCCTTCGAGCGAGGCGCAACTGACGCAGGGCTCATCGCTTCGCTCGACGTGCTCGGCCGGCACGTTGCTGGACTCGGCGAGCTGAGCCTCGAGTTCGAGTACCCGCTCGCCCAGCGCTTCGCGCTCGGTTTGGGTTGCAAGGTGAAGGGCTTCCAGAGCTTTCAACGAAGCACAGACCTCGTGCCGCATTGACTCCTGCTCAGCAAGTTGAGGTCGCAATTGTTCTATCCCTCGTGCGGCCTCTTCCTGCGCGCCCAAAGCGGCCGCAAGCGTTCGCGCAAGCTGTGCGCTGCCAGCCGAAAGTTCGGCCTTATCTGCGATGAGTTGGGCGATCTCTGCAGCATGCGCCTCAGCCTGACGGGCAAGCGCGCCAGCGTGTGCCTCGCCGCTCGCGGCGAATGCAGCTTCATGCATCGCAACAAGGTCCGCCCAAGCCTCTTGGTGATTAGCCTCCGACTGCGCAGCCGCCGTCGTCAACGCTTCGATCCGTGCTTCGCACGCCTGCCACGAAGCGCGAACTTGCTCGAGTTGGGAGCGTGAAGTCTCAGCTTGCACTGCAACCTCAGCCAGGGTGCATCCAAGTCCATCGCGTTCCGCGATCACCTTGCCCAGTTCGAGGTCGAAGCTCTCCTTCTCCTTCGTAAGGACGGTCTGAGCATCGGCCGAAGCCTTCTCAACAGCCGCCGCCATCGCTCGCTCGAACTCCAACTGAAGCGCGCTCAGCTCAACACGCTGCGTCTCGACCGCCCCGCGCGCAACACCGAGCGCAGTCGCCAAGGCTTCACTGTTGGCCCGCTCGTCCGTATGAAGCTGGGTCAGCTTCGCAAAGTTCTCGTTTAGCTCAGCAAGCTCACGAGCGAGTTGGTCGCAACGTAGGATCGAGGCAGCTAGCTCAACCTGAGCGTCGCTGCGGGCAACCTCGGCTTCAGCTGCGCCCTCGCGTGGCTCCACCAGATCTTGAACGAACTGATTCCACATTCGGACAGCGTCCTTCGGCGACGGTCTATGAAGGCGCGGGGCGCCGTTTCGGCCGCTAACCCCCTTCAACAGGTCGAGCGCCATGATCAGTTCGCTCATGGGGATCTTCGTGTTGCCTACTTCGACAAGCAGGCTGGGGTCGACGGAAGGCGATTCTTTGGACTCGTTCGACATAGCCACTCCCTGGGTCGTCCAGCAAAGGCGCCTTGCAGACCGCCCCCCTGCCGAGCGCGCAATCACACAACTACTTAAGCAACAACCGATAGAGCACTAGAACCAAGCTCACGGCACACTTACTGCTGAGGCCTTTAGCGCATGCACAATAAAACTTACGCCGCTGATTGGAATGAGCCAGCACCTCAGGTACGTGCAACCCAAGTACTCGACGAGACGCTTCGTGATGGTCTCCAATGCCCCTCGGTAAGACACCCTAGTTTACAAGAGAAGGTCGCGCTGCTGCATGCGATGTCCAGGCTCGGTATCGACGCGGTCAATCTGGGTATTCCAGCTACCTCCGCGCGTGCGCAGGACGATGCTTTTCGGCTCGTGACGGAGATCCACCGCCAAAAACTTCCATTGGTTCCAGTGCTAGCGGGCCGAACCTTGGAGCAGGACATGCGACATATTCTCAACGTTTGCGAGCAAAGCGGAGGGACAGTTGAAGCGCATACGTTCATCGGCTCGAGCGCGATCCGTGCGTATTCAGAGGCCTGGAGCCTAAACGACCTCCTTCGGCGAACGCGCGCCGCAGTTCAATTGGTGGCGCGCGCAGGCTTGGCGGTCACCTTCGTTACAGAGGACACGACTAGGAGTTCGCCCCGCATCTTGAAGCCGCTACTCCTTGCTGCGCTAGATGCTGGAGCCAGTAGAATCTGCCTCGCTGACACGGTGGGGCACGCCGATGAACGTGGAATCCGCGCCTTGGCGTTGTTCGTTAGGAAGCTACTTGTGGACAGTGGATTTACCGATACTCCGCTCGACTTCCACGGCCACAATGATCGAGGGTTGGCGCTGAGCAACGCTCTCGTTGCAGCTGAATGCGGCATTGACCGTGTTCACGCCACAGCAATGGGCATTGGAGAACGCTGCGGCAACACCTCGATGGAACTCCTACTAGCGAACCTGCGTGGCGAAGCATGGCAAGCTCGAGCACGCAAAGCGCTAGCACACTATACAGGACTCGCAGGCGAAGCACTGCGATTCGCGCCGTCAATCGCTTGGCGGCGCACCGCCACCACCGCCCCACGCAGTCCGCACAATCACCTATAAGTAATATTACGCACCGCAGAATCGCCTATAAGTATTACTACGCACTCAAACTTCGGCACAACGTAACGGCACGCACCAACGATACGCTTTAGTAATTATCACTTATAGTGCCGCTTCGTTGGTCCGTTCTCCCGGGCAATCCCCGAGGAGACCTGGAATGACCCATAGGCTCGCACACAACGATCAGCAGGAAGACGATACGCTTGTACGCATCCAAGGCGAGGAAGTAAGCGTACGCGACCTGCTAATTGCCCTGGAAGTAGTGCGCCGAGTGGGTGGCCCAGCTGAAGTTGCTCCGCGACGCACCAAGCTCCGCGCCCCATCTCCGGTACAGATGTGGAGCCAGTTTGTCGACCAGCTCGTCGCGCCCGCAGACTCCGTTGAAGTTCAGCAGGCCTCGGTCATCCCTGCGGAGCACGAATCGCTCAGTACGTCACTCAGCGCAAAACTCGAGCTTTCCCCGGTCGAACGAGAGGTCGAGAAGCTCACTGCGACGGTGGAGAACCTATCCGAGCAGCTCGAGACCCTGTACGCCGAACGAGAGAGCCAAGCCGCAAAGCGGGACCAGGGCACTGGCCCGGTCGAGCTCCGCGTGCCGGCTAGTGAAGAGCTGATGAGTAGCCTCCATCGCTCGCTCGAGACGGTCGAGAGGCTGAGCATTCAGATTGCTAGTCTGCAGCAAGAGCGCGAGCGAGCAGAGCGGGCCCAGTCTACACAGCAGCAGACGATCGACAACCTGCTCGCACAGGTCGAGTCGCTCATCGCGGATAGAGAGACAGCCGGCGACGACGACTCCGAGGCCAAGACCATGGCCCAAAACCTCCTGCTTCAGGTCGAGTCTCTGATCGCTGATAGAGAAGCCGCCGCCGACGACTCCGAGGCCAAGATCATGGCCCAAAACCTCCTCGTGCTCGTCGAGTCTCTCATCGCTGATAGAGAAGCCGCTGCCAACGAAGACTCCGAGGCCAAGACCATGGCCCAAAACCTCCTCGCACAGGTCGAGGCCCTCTATGCAGATAGAGAGGCTTCAGGCTCCGAAGACTCCGAGGCCAAGACCATGGCCCAAAACCTCCTCGTGCTCGTCGAATCGCTGATCGCAGATAGAGAAGCCGCTGCCTGCGAAGACTCCGAGGCCAAGACCATGGCCCAAAACCTCCTCGTGCTCGTCGAATCGCTGATCGCAGATAGAGAAGCTGCCGCCGACGAAGACTCCGAGGCCAGGACCATGGCCCAAAACCTCCTCGCTCAGGTCGAAGCTCTCTATGCAGATAGAGAAGCTGCCGACGAAGACTCCGAGGCCAAGACCATGGCCCAAAACCTCCTCGTGCTCGTCGAATCTCTTATCGCTGATAGAGAAGCCGCTGCCAACGAAGACTCCGAGGCCAAGACCATGGCCCAAAACCTCCTCGCTCAGGTCGAGGCTCTCTATGCAGATAGAGAGGCCGCTGGGAACGACGACGAGGC
>CAITIQ010000205.1 GCA_903892415.1 uncultured delta proteobacterium
CTTTCGCCAACCCGTTCTTCGACTGAACCTTCACCAAAGAAGCCGTCAGCGTCGTCTTTCCGTGGTCGATGTGACCGATCGTTCCGACGTTCACGTGGGGCTTGGTGCGGTTGAATTTCTCCTTGGCCATCGCGATCTCTCCTGAATCTTTTTGGGCGGTCTAAACGAGAACGATTGTTCGGAGTCAAATTCCCTCGGCCGGAGCCTCGTGAATTTCTGGAGCCCACCATCGGGATTGAACCGACGACCTCGTCCTTACCAAGGACGTGCTCTGCCAACTGAGCTAGGTGGGCGTTGGAGCGGGTGACCGGGTTCGAACCGGCGACGTTCAGCTTGGAAGGCTGACGCTCTACCAACTGAGCTACACCCGCAAAACATTCGCAATTGAATTGCGAATTACATGTTCACGAGGATCGTGAACTTCAGCCACTGACCGAGACCATGACTACCGTGACGGGCTTTTAGTTCGTCGCGGTGGTGGAGGGTGATGGATTCGAACCATCGAAGGCAATGCCGGCAGATTTACAGTCTGCTCCCTTTGGCCACTCGGGCAACCCTCCAGAGGTGCGATGTTCAACGGCGTTGAACGTCTCGGTACTTGGTGGCCGCGTTGCTTTGGTTGGGTTGTGTTTGCTACCTCCTTTCGTTGTCTTTTGTGCTGGTTAGAGCTGACGAGGGGACTTGAACCCCTAACCCCCTGCTTACAAGACAGGTGCTCTACCAGTTGAGCTACGTCAGCGGATGACGGACGGGCCTTTGGACCGAAACTTTCCGGCCGTCAACGCTGTACATTTGTTAGGTTTGCCTTCACGCAGTTTCTGGGGTGTTTCCCAACGGTTCATCCGCTTCGCTGCGCAAGGACGCTATCGGCGGTTGACCCTGACGCGATCGCTGCCGAGTTTAGTCGACGGGAATCGCAACGCTGGACGTGGAGACACGTTCGGCGATGGGGATGCGCCTTCTAGCCCTAAGCAAGGACCATGTCAAGGCGAGTTGGCCTTCATCTTGCTCAAGTTTAAGTTCAGCGGCCATTTCTGCTGTTTGCACGTCGTTACTCGCGGCTTTCGCCGCGTCCCTGTATCGTGCTACGCGCTGCGGGGGCACAACCTCGCACTACGTTGCCCACGAAAGAATACGCGCCCATGGAGTGTCTCGCTTGTCATACACCGAACGTTGACGGAGCCCGGTTTTGCGCGAAGTGTGGGGCTCCGCTTCCCGTTCAAAAGTCGGCGGATGCCGACCCACTGATTGGCCAAACCATCGGCGGACGGTACCGCATCGTTGGCGTTCTGGGCGAGGGCGGCATGGGTCGCGTTTACACGTCCGAACAACAGATGGGCACGAGCGTCCGGAAGGTCGCCGTAAAGACGCTTCTGTCGCAGTTCGCCAAGGATCCCCAGACCGTTGCTCGCTTTATGCGAGAGGTCGGCACGGTGTCCGAGCTCGAGCACCCGAACACGATCAAAGTGTATGACTTCGGCCAGATTGAAGGGTCGGGCGATCTCTACATCGCAATGGAGTTGCTTCAGGGTATTTCGTTGGATGACGTGGTCAACAGCGGCCAGCCAATGCCTCCGGAGCGCGTCGACCGCATTCTCGGCCAGGTATGTGGCTCGCTGCAGGAAGCGCATGACAAGGGCATCGTTCACCGAGATCTCAAGCCCGCAAACATTTTTCTAACGACGCGCGCCGGCGAGGAGGATGTCGTGAAAGTCCTCGACTTTGGCATCGCCAAGCGAGGGTCGAAGGACTCGAAGCACGAACAGAAACTTACGCAACAGGGAACGATTCTTGGAACGCCTCCCTACATGAGTCCGGAACAATTCACTGGCAAAGAACTGGATGCGCGAAGTGACATCTACTCGCTGGGGGTTGTCGCATACGAGATGCTGACGGCCCGCTTGCCCTTCGAGGCAGAGACACCCTGGCAGTGGATGACTCAGCACATGAGCGTGCAACCATTTCCATTCGAGACGATGCCGCTCGGGGCGAATATCCCACCCAAGATGCGAAATGCGGTCATGCGGGCACTATCGAAAGACACCGCACATCGGCCGCAGACGGCCCGAGAATTTTTCGAGGAGCTGACGTTGGGAGGGAGCCGGTTGAGCGCGGTTGGGTTGAGCGCGGGCGGAGTGTCAAGCATGCCGACTGGTGCGCAATACAGCAGCGGAACACAGTCGTTTCCGCTCACCAACCCTGGAGCACGAGGCGGTGCAACGCAGATGGGAGAGCCGCTTGTGCCCGATGGCTATCACGGGTCGCCAGCAGCTCCGCAACGCACGCTCATGGGAGAACCGACCGCGGCTTCAGCGCCCGCCTACGCTCCGCCACCGCCAATGGCAGCACAGCCTGCAAAAAGCGGCGGTGGGAGCGGACTCATAATCGGCTTGATCGTAGCGTTCTTGGTCTTGGCAGGTGGAGCGGCCGCCTACTTTATGGTGCTGAAAAAGCCTGACGACCAGGTCGAGCCTATCGCCGTGAAGTCGGGCAAAGCCGCGGCAAACAACGATGACGACGATGGTGACGACAACAAAAAAGACCCTCGAGCGTCGGCTTCAGCATCAACCAGTACAGCCGCACCACCTCCAACATCCGAGCCTTCAGCGTCAGCTGACGCCGGTCCCAGTGCGACCGCCGACGCTGGCCCCAGCGCAACGCCGGATGCGGGACCGAGCGCAGAACCGACCGCCGACAAGCCGGACGCCGGGCCAACAGCCACACAAACCAGCACCGTCAAGCGACCTCAACCAGGCATCGATCAGTGTTGCCAGCGCTACCGAAAAGACGCGACGAAGCGAACACTTTGCGCAGGCATGAACCAGCGAATCAAGTCTGGTTCTGTGGACCGAGCCGCAGCACTCGGCACCTTGCGTGGGCAGGGAATCAACTGCAACTAGCTCGCGGGTTGACCCAGCGCCAGGGCGCTGGGTCAACGTACGATGGGCTTGATTAGCGTCTTGCCGTCTTTGACGACAACCTCGTAGTCAACGCGCTTGGCGGCGTGTTTCTCACGAAGCTTGTCAGCCTGCGTGCGGAGGCTATCCGCGAGCTTCTCGAAGGTTATGCCAGCGGTCGACTCGTTACGGTCGCGGCGCGATTGGACGTACTGCGAGTAGATCTCCCGCAGCCGATCGCCGGAAAGATCCTCGGCGGGTCGGCCCGCTGGTCGAGCGGCGGGCTTTGCTGCGGCTGGGGCCTGCACGCGTGGAGCGGGCGCGGGTGGTAACGGCTCTCGCGTACCGGGCTGTCGCACGAACGGCGGCAGCGGCTCTCGCGTCCCCGTCTGCGGCACGAACGGCGGCAACGGTTCGCGCGTCCCTGTCTGCGGCACGAACGGCGGCAACGGTTCGCGCGTCCCTGTCTGCGGCACGAACGGCGGCAACGGTTCGCGCGTCCCTGTCTGCGGCACGAACGGCGGCAA
>CAITIQ010000206.1 GCA_903892415.1 uncultured delta proteobacterium
CCGAGGCCGAAGGGGTCATGATCGTCACCGAAGTGTCGAAGTCGGACCTCGTTCTGCATGAGGGCAACGACATTGTCCGCATTGGAGATATAGAGGTAGAGCTACTGCATACGCCCGGACACACGCCTGGCTCCCAATGTTTCCGACTGAAAGACGCGCTCATCTCCGGGGACACACTCTTTTTGCAGGGCTGCGGACGAGTCGACCTGCCGGGCGGGGACAAGGAGGAGATGCGTCGGACGCTGACTCAACGGCTGGCAAAGCTCCCGGAGGAGCTCGTGCTCTATCCTGGACATGCCTATGGCGGTGAGCACGCTCCGTTGAAGCAGGTGCGCGCGACGAACCCCTCCTTGAGGTGACCTCAATTCCCCTCCGTAAGGTGACCCACAATACGCAGTCACTCGCTCATCACAGCCCGATTTCACCGTCACAGTCGGCAGTGCGCTCGTGCAACGATTGCTCCAAACAGTCGCCAACGAGTTCGCACGACTCCGCAAAACAGCCTACTAGCTCGGCGTACAGATCCGCGCCGAACAGAGGCCACGGCACATCCCCTTGAGTGCACCAATCGTTCGACAAGTCACCAGGACACTCGTCAAGCTTGGCGTTGCAACTGGATAGGTACTCCTCCTGCTCAGCGATCGTACCAATCGTAGCGCCAACTTCCGTGTAGCAGAGGTCGTCGTTCTTATCGCACGGTCGGCTACTCAGACAATCCATGAGTGGCTCGCGCGCGGCGTCACGAAAGACCGACTCAAAGCAAGTCCTGGCGGAAACGCATTCAGACTGCGAAGGCGACGGTGGGTTGTCCGGGTCGCACGCTTCCTCCCGAGCCACGTTGGCATCACAATAGTCTTCCCAAGCGGAAACGTCGCTACCACCTTTGCCTCCCTCGCCGCTACCACCTTTGCCTCCCTCGCCGCTACCACCACCGCCGGAAGCTGCGGCCGTAGAATCATCGCCACACCCAGCGAACGAACAAAGAATCACGGTCGAAACAAAGGCCAACGCAACAACATTCATAACTTCTCTCCTTGCCGTCTATTCACCGGCAAGAGGCAAACTAATGCGATAATATCCAACCTCGACCAGGGAGCACAAATTCGCCATAATTAGCTTATTAAAAAAGCACCATTGCACCTTACGAATCCGTGAAGGATTCGAATTAGAGCCAAAACAATGCTCTTCTGGAGACTCGCCCGTTGAGGCACCAGCGCCAAGCTTGGCAGTCGTGCCAACTGAACGGCACAGAATCGTCTGCTGGTGCTACCCTCTCGAGATGAGCCTCCTGCGCGTGTTGACGCCACTAACCGCGTCCGTCGACCGTCTCTTTTCCCGAGCCGTTACGGGCCGGAGCGAGGCAGCGAAGCGCCGCTCCCGCGCAGAATCCCTGGGGCATGAGGAGCGGCTCGTCGCACTTAGCCGAATCGCCGAGGGCTACGCCCCCGAGGCGTTCGATCCAGATCTCGGCTTCTTCTCGAGGGCGCCTGACGGCGCCGTGAAAGTTGAGGCGAAGGGGCGACGCCAGGATGGGACCGTAAGGACTGCCATTTACGACCTGTCCTGGAACTCGAACAATCCGCTTCACTCGAACGATACCGTCTTACGGGAGCGCTATGAACGTGTGCGTGAGAACCAGCCCGGGTGGGCTCGCGCCTTCATCGGAGATGACCGTTGGGAGCGCCCAACAGCCATCATTGTACATGGGTA
>CAITIQ010000207.1 GCA_903892415.1 uncultured delta proteobacterium
CGCGGCTCATCGCTGCTTCGAACGGATCGCGGTGGCTCCGGCTCATCGTCACCAAGGCTCCAGACCGCAGCCGAATGGCGAAGTCGCCGGCCTCGGGGCGCTTCCGGTCCACGACGGCTGCGGTGCGCACGATCGCCGAGCGATGCACGCGCACGAAGCCCGCGTGATGCGGCTGCACGGCCCTCACCCGGTATCCAAACCTGTAGATCGGTGCCGGCCTGACGGAAGGCACTTTGCTGACGGTGCAGGCTACCTGAAGCCGCCGCGTGTTGATGAGCCCTTCCCGTGGACAGTGAACATGTTCGGGTGTTGACCGCGCGGTTGTTGCAAGCCAAGCTATGCCCTTGGACTTCGGGCGAGGATTGTCCCCGTTGTATGTCGCGCGACTCTCAGATAACTCCAATGCTCTGGCGTGTCCCTCAACTGGATCCCGCTGATCCCGGATCCGGGAACGCGACAGCCCAACTCTTCACGGGCAAGAAGTCGATCCCGTTGGAAATCTTCGTCCGCGAGGATCTCCAGAATCGTGTCGACGCCCGGCTTTCCGACGAAAAACCGGCTCGCGTGCGCATTCATCGGCGCGAGCTCCCCGGCGCCTTGATCGCCAAGTACTTCCCGGATCACTTCTGGAAGTCCATCACGGCGAGCGAGACCGGTGACCTGGAGGCCGAGAGGGTGGCCGCAAGGCTCTCACAGATCGAGAAACTGCGCCGCAGCCAGACCTTGCCGGTATTGGTGATCGAGGACCGTGGAACGACGGGGCTGAACGGTCCCGTGAACAGCAAGATGCCGGTCAAGCAGGTGGGGCTGCCGCTCTACCACGCCACCAATGCCCTAACGTGCTTCCTGCGGCGCAACGGCTCATCCGGCAAGACGGGGAAGAGCCTCGGCAGTGCCGGCCTCGGGCGGATCGTGTACTACAAGGCATCGGAGATATCGACGAAGCTGGTCTACACGCTCCCGAGCGACATGTCCTTCGACCGGGGTGATCGACTCGAGTCCGTAGCGCCACGTCCGCTGTTCTTCGGTCAGTCATTCCAGCGTGAGCAGGCGTCGCGCTCGGCTGACGGCAAGCAGAGTTTTGCCAGCGCCTATCACCACCTGACCTCTGCTCTGGCCGATGTTAGTGGCTTTCCGATGCCCTTCGGAGTGTGCGACGAAGAGCGGCAGCTGGTGGAGGCAGCGCGACAAGACTTCCAGCTCGCACGTGCAAATGGTGAGAGCGGGTGTTCGATCGTGATCCCCTACCCAAAGGCAAACCTCACGGACGCCAACTTCGTCAAGGTGATCGTGCGGGAATTCGCGTTGCCGATCCTGCTCGGACAGCTCGAGGTCGAGGTTGGAGACACGACAATCCGTCGAGGGAATGTGGCAAACCTGTCGGACGATGAGGCGGTCAACGGTGCGAACCAGTTCTTCGCGGCGGCGCTCGACCCGCGGGCACAAGCCAGCGTTCGTGTGCCCTTCCCAAGAGCTGGGACTGCGATGACGAGCGACTTGTTCGAAGCCGCTGCGATGGCTGAGTTGTCGTCCCGCTGGAAGCAGCGCGATTTGGTGAAAGTGGATTTCGAGATCGAGTTTGGCCCTCGCGCCACACAGCGGGGCGTGGCGCGAGTGGCGCTCCAGCGCTGCGAGTCCGGAACTAAGGGACGAGCGTTGGTGGCGCGCAATGGGCTCCCGTTGTCGGCCTACTCCGACGTGCGGTCGCTACGACCGTGGAACGGCAGCACGATGCTTGGCACGGATCCCCTCGGATGTCTGCTTCGCGCATGCGAGACTCCAGCGCACGATAGGTGGATCCATGGGGACATCGATCCAGCGGACTGTGCGGATCCGGAGCAGGTCGTCCGATTCGTCAGCACGGCGCACCTCCAGTTGGCAGCTTTGCTCGATGGCCTGGACACGGAAGACGATCTGTCTGTGTTCGCCGATGTCCTTCCGGGGCATGGCGGAAAGCCACCTACCCCTCCGCTTGTGCCGCCATTCTCTCTCGGCCTGGCTCAAGATGGGCAGACAGTCCGGTTGACGATCGGCAATGGCTATGATTCCCGCCCGGGAACCAAGTGGAGGATCGTAATCGTCTACGATTCGATCCTGGGTTCCAGTCGCGCGAGAAAGTCGTTCCGGCGAGGGGAGTTCGACCTTGAGTCAGTGCCATGTCGCGTGACGGGAGGGCGGGTGGAAGCACGTTCTGGTTGCTCGGTCACTCTGGTCGTCAGCGATCCCGAGGTCTTTGAGTTCCACATCGGCCCCTGTGGCTTTTCCGATTGGGCTGACGTGCGGCTCCACGCGGAACGCGAGGACGACTGATGGCCTCCGCACCCCGTCAGAGCGATGTCCTGAAGCGAACGGATCGGCGTGAACTGCCAGTGGGCTGTGTTTTGAGGTCCATGGTCGTGCAGGAACTACGGATCCATGGTTTGGTAGGTGGCGATTGGTCGCAGGGCCTGGATCGCGCGCTGCTCTCTCAGGCCTGGGTGTTCGCCGATGTGACGAGTTCTTTCCACAGCATCCGTCGCGGTCGACGAGACGCGCTAGGTGCTCTAGGGCGTGGGTGGGGTGACCTCGTAGCGGAGTTGCCGAAGCAACTGACCAGTGGGGATCACCGTGTGAGGGTTGCAGTGACCGTGGCCTTGCCCGAGACGCATGCGAACGGTGGGGGCATCGTTGCGCGCTCGCCGGAGTTCGTCATCGTCGAAGGGCCGAAGGGCGCGGCGGGTGGGCAGTCAATCCTGCCCGTTCGGCCATCGGAGTCGCTGTCCGGTCTGTGTCGGCTGGTGATCGAGGATCTGGACGGGCCCGTGCTTTATGTCAGCAGTCGCCTGCAGGGTCTCAATTGGAAGGACGTTGCGCGCCAACCCCACTTCAAGTTCGGTGTCCTTGAGGGTTGCGTTCGCCAGATCCTGCTGCACATCGCCTGTCGGCAGGAAAGCGTAGAGCGGTGGGCGCAAGCTTGGCTGCAACTGCCGGGCGTGAATGGCAGGGACCTGCCGGAATTGGAGGGCCGGGATCTCGCGGAGGCCCATCGCGAAGCGGCCTCCTGGGCTGCCGATTGCACCGAGGCGTGTATGGTGAAGTTGGATGTCGCGGACTTGTTTGCCAAGGCCGTCGCGGCCGGCGAAGGGGCTGGGTGATGGATCGACCGCTATCCCGGTTGACTGAGTCCGGCGTCAGGGCTTTCGAGAGCCTGTTGGCCGATGCTCCGAGTCTTCCCGTCGCCGCCTTGCGACAGGAGATCGAGCGCGCGGTCGCTGATGCGTCGACCAGCGAGGTTGTTGATCCTTCGATCAAGGTTCCCGTCATGCCGGCCCTTGCAACCCGGGCCGATGTTGCCCATCGGGTCACTCAGGTGATGGCGAAACTCGGGCGCGGCTTCGTTCCAGGTGACGAGGCGATGCACTCATGGCTGGCGTTGGCTTGGCTGCCAGCATTGTGCAAGTCGAAGGACGGAAGGATCGTGCCTGGTGAGCGGGCGCGATATCTACTCAGCACGCACAGCAGCGACTTCTGGCGTCACCTCGTGGCTTGCCCGTTCTGGCTGCTAGAGCGACACGGAGCGAGGGCGCGGCTCTTCTTGTGTCAGCCGGCGTACGTCATGCCGGAGGTCGTAGAGCAAGTGGCCAGCAGGCCGTGGCTGATTGAGTCGCCAGGGGTTGTAGAGGTAATC
>CAITIQ010000208.1 GCA_903892415.1 uncultured delta proteobacterium
AAAGTCCGACACTTGTTTGGGCAGCGTAAGAATGCCGATTGGGGTCGCGACGCTTTCGGTGAAAGCGAGAGCAAGACGCCCTCGGGCTACGTGGCCATCGTTCACGCCATCCCGGTGGAGGTCCCCTACCGCACCCCGCAAACCACTCCACGTCCGGTGGTGCATGGCCCGCAAACGGCGACGGTCACGGCTCCCGCCGGCTCCAGCATGGAGGCGATCCACACCGACGAGTACGCTCGTTGCAAAGTGCGTTTCCACTGGGACCTCGCCGGGATCACCGACGAGAAGTCCTCCTGTTGGATTCGAACGGCGCAGCTTCAAACCTCTGGCTCGCTCGCCTTACCGCGCATCGGTTGGGAGGTCGTGGTCGAGTTCTTGGAGGGCAACCCCGACAGACCTTTGGTGACCGGCAAGCTGTACAACGGCCTCTTCATGCCGCCGTACGCCCTTCCGGAGGGCGCGACGCGCACGGCCTTCTCCTCCAACTCCTCGCCAGGCGGCGGTGGCTCCAACTCGATTCGGCTCGAGGATCGCAAGGGTGGCGAGGAAGTGATGGTCCACGCCCAGCACAACCAGACCATCGCCACGGCCAACAACAAGCAGTCCACCGTGGGTAACAACGCCACCCGCGTGGTCGGCGGCAACGAGACGATCGACGTCGGTGCCAACGCCACCACCAAGATCACCATGGGCGCCGAGCTGACCGTCAGCGGCGATCGTTCGGTGACCGTCTCGGGCAACCGCAATAACGAGGTCAACGCTGTATCGGGCCTCACGGTCGCGGGCAGCAGCAGCACTAGCGTGGGCGGCGCGCACTTCGAGATGGACGGCAATCCGCTCGAGGCGCTGCTCGCGATCGCCACCGAGGTGGTGATCGATGCTGCACAAGCCGCCGCTGCCCGGCAAATGGATCGCATCAACGGCGCCATCCAAGCGCGCGTGGGTCAAGCGATGGCGCCCTTCGCCGATACGATCGCAGGCGTTGAGCAGGTCGCCAGCGGCATGGAAGCCGTTGCGAACGGAGACATCGGAGCGATTCCCGGCGTGCTCGAAGACGCAGCCAACATTCCGATGCCGCCTGGCTTCGGCGGTGAAGAGAGCGCAGAGGCTGGGCGGGCGGGCGGCGGTGAAGGCGGCGAAGGCGAAGCCGCTGGGGCCGAGGGCGCGGAGGCCGGTGCTGAGGGCGGTGAAGCAGGCGAAGGCCGCGAGGTCGAAGAGACCGAGCAAGAGCACGGAGACGACGAGGAGGGCGAGCCCACCGACTTCACCGGCATGGTCGGGCTCAATGACGCAGTGGACAGCGCGATCGATACGGGTATCCGCGCGGGTTCGGCGGCTTTGGGAGACGCACTCGGGTTCAACAGCGACGGTGGTGGCAGCGACAACATGGCCAACCTCGAAGGTCCGGACGGCAACGTGGCGGGGCTCGATCGCACCGACCGCACCAAAGGCCCGGGGCACAGCACCCACAAGGTGGATGGTTCCTACAGCGAGACGGTGGGCGCGATGCGCGTTCAAGCCGCTTTGCTCGAGGTTCATGACGAGATCGCCGGCAACCTGAACGAGACTATCGGGATCGCCAAGCTCACCGCCGTGCTGGCCGATGAGTCGATCGCCATCGGCGGCAACAAGACGCTCACCGCGCTCGGCAAGCTGACCTTCACCAAGGCCGACGACAGCGAGTCCGCCACCGGCGCGATGACCAACATGGTGGGCGGCCTCGTCTACGATAAGGTCAAGGGCGGCTACAGCATCACCGGCGGCTCGTCGGCTACCTTCATCGGCGCCTTCCACAAGCTCGAGGCCAAGACCGCCATCACGCTCAAATGCGGGGGGAGTGAAGTGGTGATCGACGGCAGCGGCGTGACCATCAAGGGCGCCCTCGTTACCATCACCTGCGGCAAGATCTTGATGACCGGCACGGTCGCTGAGAACTGAGCGATGTTGCCCAAGATCGAAAATGAGACGGACTTCGTCGTCGAGCCGCATACCCTCGTGGACGGAGACGGCGAGCGGCTGGTCGCGATCCTCAAAGCCACCTTCGAGCTCGTTCCGGGCCAGCCGCGGGGTCGCGACGGCTCCTTCGAGTGTGCACCAGCGGCCCGTCGGCGCGGCATTCGCGCCGCGGATATCCCCTGGGGTGATCCCGAAAAGAGCAGCATCGCCTACCCCTCGGATCTTTGCGTCCACAAGCCTGGCACCGACATCATCGTGGTCGGCCGCGCCTACCCACCGAGCGGCGAGCCGGTGCCGACGTTCGACGCAGGTGTCCGCTTGGGCCGCGTGCAGAAGGTCGTGCGAATCACCGGGCCACGCGTTTTCGCCGGCTCGGGAGACACCGTCACCAAGCCGCGTTCGGCCCAAGCGATCGACGTGCGCTACGACTTCGCCTTTGGCGGAAGTGACAGCAACGAAGAGACCTTCGTCGAAGACGCCCGGAACCCGGTGGGCCTCGGTGTCGCCATCGAACCTAAGTCGCTCGACGGCTCGCCCGCACCGCAGATCGAAGATCCGCTCGACCCGGTGAAAGACGCCCGCAGCCGTCCCAAGCCCGCTGGCCTTGGCGTGATCGGCAGGCACTGGGAACCGCGACGCGCACGTTGGGGAACGCACGACGCCGCCTGGCTAAAGAACCGCGCACCGCTGCCGCCGCGAGACTTCGACGAGCG
>CAITIQ010000209.1 GCA_903892415.1 uncultured delta proteobacterium
AACCTTACCGAGACTTGGTGGCTCGACGCGTCGGCGTTTCCCGATCTCTTGTGGGCGCGATTGCGGGTATTTCGCGACGGGACCGCAGAGGTGTTCGACTTGGACGGGCGTTACACCCGCTTCTCGAGCGAGTCCGAGGCACGCTTGTTTCTTCTCGAGGACGAGTATGAGCGGCACGATGAGATCGAATCTGCAGAGTTTGTCGCTGTCGGCCTGGACCCACCAGGACCGGCGCCGCCGGTCTCCGATAGCGACAGCGACCTGGTTGAACGCATGCTCGTCCGTAGCGCTGCCCCTCGGCCCTCACGGGATGCGCCCGCCCCTCCACCTACCGAATCGAAGCTCCGCCGCGACGGCAAGCATTGCCCCGTGTGCGTCGCACCACTTTCAATGAACGCGTCGCGAACGAGACGGCGGCGCGACTGCGAGTCGTGCGGCGCACATCCACAGCAAGCGAAACGCTGCCGTCGATGCTTCGCCACCGCCGGCGCGGTGTGGGAATCGCGCCTCGGCGCGGCCTGCGCCACGTGCGGCAACCACGGTACTAAGCGCGACGTGCTTGCCGAGGAGTAGTAGCCGAGCCCGTGTCGCGCTTCGCGCTCCCGCTGGACGCTGCAGCTGAACGCCAATACGTTCGCCAAACCCGTTGTCGTCACCCGTCTGCATCTTCTGCCTCAGCGTAGTCGCGGACGACCACCGATCCGTCGAGCACGTGTTCCCGGAGGCGATCGGCGGTTCGCTCACGACCAACTGCGTTTGCAAGCCCTGCAATGATCAATTGGGCTCCCGCGTTGACGTCGCGCTGACCGACCATGTGCTCGTGCAGCTTGTCCGAAGGCGTCTTGGCTTGACGGGAAAGTCTGGTCGGCTTCCTGATCCTCTGGGACGTGGGTACATCCGCGAGGATCCTGAAAGCAAGGTGATGTTTCGCACTGCGCCTCCTGGTTTTGAGCCCGGAAAGATCTTCAGCGTTCCCTCCGTCACCGTGACGACCGACGAGACCGGCGCCACGGTCCTGCGCGTAAGCTTGGACGCCGAAGATGCACCGCGCTTCGAGGAGATCGTTCACAAGGCTCTCACTCGGAGAGGTCTCCCGCCGCTTACTCAACTCCAGCGAGATTCGATGAAGCTCACGAAGACGCGGTCCGACAATCCCGTCGTCACCGTTCCCAGCTCTCTCGATCTGTCCAGTTACCGCCGCGCCTTGATGAAGATCGTTTACGAAATTTCCTGCCTCTGGCTTGGACCGTCCTACGCGAGCGACCCAACGGCTGACCTGATGCGCAAGTTCATTTGGGATGACGAGCTTCCGCTGGAGTCCTTCACGAAGCACCCGATTAACGGAACGATGCCGTTCGGACAATCCGAACCCTTGCTTCCACTCTGGCCGGAGGCACCTGATCGTCTCATCGCTGCCTCCATGGTCTTTCCAGGGCTGATCTCGGTCTACGTCCGAGTCCTGGCCGGCCTCGAGGCGATCGTTACTGTTACCGACTCGCCGACACGCTACGGCGATCCCCGTGGCCGCTTTCTCGCCATCGACCCGGTGACGGGTGCTCGACGCGAGTCATCTCTGGAGGAGGAGTTCTCTCGGATAGCCGCCGCTCTGGAGACGTCGGCTAACGGCGCGTAGGACCTTGTCGCCCACACGTCAAGGCGAGTAGGTTAGGCAGAGAAGACCTCTTGGTCAGCTTCAGACCTACCGCATGCATGTGCGACTGAACAATGAGCAACAGCTCGCGCCGCTTACGCGCCTATCTCGACACGTGCATCGCGAGCGGCCTCGCGAAACGTGATCTTGCAGAGGGGCAGCTGTTAGCTCTGGACCAGATCCTACACGCCGCAGACGTGGGCATGGCTGAACTCAGCACCTCCCAAGTAATGCGGGAGGAACTGCGCAAGATCCCCGAGGCGCATCGTTCGCCGCACATTGCTATCTACGAGCGTCTGCTCAAAGTGCCGCTGCTTCCCCAATACACGCCCGTTAGCCGCTTTCATCCGGGCCAGCTGCTCGCGGCCGTCTGGCAAGAGGAGCCCCGCTTTTCAGAACTGCGGGCCCTGCTCCGAGACGCGCCTGACGCCGATCACGCTTGGCAGGCCTCGCAGAACGAGATTCCCTTTCTCATCACCGTCGACCGAAGCACGTTCCTCAAGCACAAAGAAGCGATAGAGCGCATCTGTGGCCTGCGCCTGGTGCAGCCGAACGAGTTTCTTGCTGAGCTTGCGCTTGGGATGAGCAGTACATTGCAACGACGGAGCGACCAGTGATGCAGCGGCCCATCCACAGCGCAATTCTCCTTCCTACTGAGGCTGCGCCAACGTTGCGCGAGGTCAAGCTCGCGTTGCTTAGCTTCGACCGCGTTCATCTACCAAACCCAGACGACCGCGAGGTGATCCCGCGAGTAGCCTTCGGTGGCGTTTTCACTCCCGGTTTCCCCGCGTTCATGGACTCTGGACCCGTTGCTCCTTTGCCCAAGCGCGCCGGTTTTGACGACGCCTTCGATCGTCTAAGGGTAGAGCTTCGCCCTGCACTGACAGACAACTCGCTTGTTATCGATGCGACTAG
>CAITIQ010000210.1 GCA_903892415.1 uncultured delta proteobacterium
GCATCGAGGAAGTGATCGAGCGCGCTCTCACGCAGGCCGGATTGAGGATCGAGCCCTCCCTCCGTTTGACCATCGTGATGTCGAGACTGGGCCATGATTCCTCGATGCTTGCGGACCGCGATTTGTCGCTGCGAAAGGCCGTACGCGTGAACGGTGCGGCCGGTCGCACGCCCATGCAACCTTGTTTAGTTAAACTTGCCCGGAGTCAAGCGGGCATCCGGGGCGTCACTGGAACGGTGCCTTCGAGCTCCTGCTCGAGCGCGATCATGCAGTCGAGCACGGCTTCATCCTGGAAGGGCCGACCGACAATCTGAACGCCAACGGGCAGCCCAGCGCTCTCGCGGTCGACCAAGATCGCCGTGGTCTCGATGCGGTCCCTCGTCAGCGGTTGTCGCGCGGTTTCTGCCTTGGAAACGCTGGTCACCGGCACCACGCCGGCTGGGAATTGCACCAGGTTCCACAACATCGAATAGGAGCCCGCAAGCAGGAACTCGGCCGATTTTGTATGCGGAACGGCTGGGGTAGCGTGCGCCGGGCACAGCACCAGGTCCACCCCGGCGTCGTCCATGGCGCCGAGCAGCGTCAAACGGTAGTCGCGCGCCGCCTTGGTCAGCCGCCAAAGCTCAGCCACCGATTTCTCCCCGAGCTGTCGCAGGACGAAGGCGGTGCGCCCTTCTCCCAGCGCGTCGAGCCCCTGCGCGAGCAGCATCCTGGCTGCGTTGGGCAAGGCAGCCGTACGCAACAGCGGCGCAAGCACCGGCTCGACCGGCGAGTGCGCGATCAGTCCACGAGCCGTTGCGCCGCCATCTGCGCTCATCAGCGCAAAATAGAGGGCGATCGCCTCGCGAACCGCAGGCGGCATGAACGGAACCAGCTCATAGCCGCGCCGCCCGAGCGCTACGCCGGCTTGCTCGATGGCCCGCCTGACCGCAGGGCTGGGGCGCACGATCGAGTCATCGTCGTAGAAGCCGATGCGCACCGGCTTGTCCGACTGCGCAGCCGTCGGCGAGACCAGCGGATCGTGCGTGGCCATGTACCGCGGATCCAGCGCGCGGAAGAACAAGGCCACGTCAGCGGCCGTTCGCGCCATCGGCCCGACCTGACTTCGAATCGCCTCTTGACCGACAAGAGCGCCGTTGGAGCCGCGATTGGACCAGCGATCGAGGGTGGGTTTGAGTCCGGCGATCCCGCACCAAGCGGCCGGGACTCGAATGCTGCCTCCAATGTCGGTGCCGACGCCCAAGGCCGAAAGCCCGATCGCGAGGGCGGCCCCTTCCCCACCCGAAGACCCACCCGGCGCGTGCGCCGAACTCCACGGGTTCTTGGTCACGCCGAACACCGGATTGCGCGTCTCGTGCGAAAGCAAAAGTTGCGGCACGTTGGTGCGGCCCACGACCACACCGCCGGCCTTGCGTACGGCCTTTACGATCACGGCGTCGGAGCTCGCGCGCAGCGTCTTGCGGTGCTCGATGCCCAACGTCGAGGCGTGGCCAGCCATATCGAGGTTCTCTTTGATCGTGATCGGCAAGCCAGCCAGCGGGCCCACCGGCTCGCCGTGCTTGCGCGCGGTATCGATGGCCCGCGCGCGTTCCAACGCATCGCCGCGCATCGACTCGACGAAGGCGCCCACGCGCGCCTCGATGGTCACGGCTCGGTCGACGTGGCTGCGAACGACCTCCTCGGCGGAGACCTCTCTTCGCTCCAGGAGGGCCAGCAGCTTCACAGCGGAGGAATGAACGAGCGGGTCGTTCAGATCGTAGGTCATGGCGCCCGCATACTGCTCCCAACGCGGCCATGGAAACAAGCTCGCAACGACGTACAGGCTGGTCCTCGTCGGTAAAGCGGGCTATCGGCGGCCGGTGTCCACTCCCTCTTTCGGGTCGGCCGGAGCGAGCAACCGGCTTGCGTTGCCGGTAGACGCCCTACTGCCGGAGGCGCTGGCCTTGCTGCACCAGCGCCGGCGCTTGGTGTTCACCGCCGAACCCGGAGCCGGCAAAACCACGCGGCTTCCGCCCTTCGTGGCGGCGCACCCCGAAGAAAGCGGCCAGGTGCTGGTGCTCGAACCCCGAAGGCTCGCGGCTCGCCTCTCGGCCGAGCGCGTGGCGGTGGAGCAGGGCTTCAGCGTCGGCAAGGAGGTGGGCTACATCACCAAGTTCGAGCGCCGGGTTTCGGCCGACTCGAAGATCGTGTTCGTGACCGAGGGCATCCTCACGCGACGCCTGGTCAAGGACCGGGAACTGCGCGGCGTTACCACGGTCGTGCTCGATGAGTTCCACGAACGGCATGTCGCTAGCGACTTGGCGCTCTCGCTGCTGCTGCGACTTCAGCGCGAGTCGCGGCCCGACCTCAAGATCGTGGTGATGAGCGCGACGGTCGATGCGGCGATGCTCTCGGAGTTGCTAGACGCGCCGCACCTCCACTGCGAAGGACGGCTTTATCCGGTGGAGATCGTGCACGCCGCTGCCAGCAGCGATCGGCCGCTCGAGAGCTTGGTCGCTTCGGCGATCTTCGAGACGCTGCGGCGCGGTGATAGGCGCGACCTGCTGGTATTTTTGCCGGGGATGCGCGAAATCCGGCGCGCGCAGAGCCAGGCCGAGCGTTTGGCGCGCGAGCACGATCTGGCGCTCCTCCCGCTGCACGGCACGCTTTCACCGCAGGAACAGGACGCCGCCTTGCGTCCCAACGCTCGTCGCAAGGTGATCTTCGCGACCAACGTGGCGGAGACCAGCCTCACGATCGAAGGCGTAGGGCACGTGATCGATAGCGGGTTGGCCAACATCGCCTCCCATTCGCCGTGGAGCGGCTTGCCCATCTTGCGCTGTGATCGCATCTCGCAAGCAGCTGCGATTCAGCGAGCCGGGCGAGCCGGGCGCACCCAGCAAGGAACAGCGACGCGCCTCTACACCGAGGCGGATTTTGCGCGGCGAGCGGCCTTCGAGACGCCCGAACTCTTGCGCATGGATCTCGCCGAGCCGCTGCTCTTGCTGCTCGCGTGCGGCGTTTCGGAGCTCGAGCAACTCGTGTGGGTCAGCAAGCCGGAGCGCGTGCCCAGCGAGGTCGCCTTGGAGCTGCTTTCACGCCTCGGCGCACTCGAGGCAGATCGTCGCTCCCTCACCTCGATCGGGCGGCGCATGGCGGAGCTGCCGCATCACCCGCGGCTGGCGCGAGCGATGATCGAAGGGGAACGCCGCGGCGTGGGTCGCGAACTGCGGGCGCTCGCCGAGCAGCTGAGCGAACGCTGGGACGCGCCGAACGACGCCAGCCGTTTGTCCTCGTTGCGCAGCGACTTGCTCGAGCGCGCGAGCGGCTTTCAGAGCGAGGGTGGTCCGCTCGATGGGGCCTGGGAAGATGCCGTGCTTTACTCGATTTTGACCGGCTTCCCCGACCGCGTTGGCAGGCTCAAGCGCCATCCAACGACCGGCAAACGCGAGGTCGTCTTCGCCGATGGTGGCAGCGCCCAGGTCTCGGAAGGCAGCCGCGTGCGCGAGAGCGATCTGGTGGTGGCGGTGGTCGCAAAAGAGCAGGGAGAAGCTGGCCGTCAACGCGCGCAGGTCGAGTGCCTTAGCGCGATCGAGTCCGATTGGCTGCTGGAGGTCGACTTCGATCGCGTGGTGGATGAGGCCTCGCTCGAGGTGGGCGATGGACCGGGTCGGGTGTTCGAAACGCGCACCCTCCGCTACGGCAAGCTCGCACTCTCGGTTGAACGCAAATCCACGACCGCTCCCGAAAAATGCGCGCCGCTGCTCACCGCGGCGCTGCTTGCGCGCGGCCTTCCGCTCGAAGCGGAAGAGAAGCTGCAGAGCCTCGAGTTGCGCCTGCAGTTGGCCGCAGAGCACGGCCTGCTCGAACAGACCGCCCTGCCCTCGCGAGAAGAGCTGTTGCGCTCGGTCGCCGAGAACGTGAGCACGCTGGAGGAGCTCGCGCAGACCGACTTCGCCGAAAGCTTCGTCAATTCGCTGAGCAGTCGCGCCCGAAGCGTGCTCGCGCAGGACGTCCCCGAGCGCTATCAGCTGGGGAACGGCCGTGCGGTGCCGGTGGTCTATCGCAAAGGGCAGCCGCCAACCATCGCCTCGCGGATGCAGGATTTCTTCGGTACGAGCAAGGCACCTTCCCTGCTCGCAGGCCGCTTGCCGTTGGTGCTCGAGCTCTTGGCGCCCAACTTCCGAGCGGTGCAAATCACCTCCGACTTGGAGGGCTTTTGGCGCAATCACTACCCAGCCCTGGCCAAGGAGCTGCGTCGTCGTTATCCGCGCCACGCTTGGCCGGAAGATCCGAAGACCGCGCAGCCTCCACCGCTCCCGCCGCCGCGCCGCAAGTGAGTCGTAGCTGCGCCCGGCTCAGCGGCGAACCGACCCGCCCAGCATGTTGAGCGCCATCCGCGCGAAGGAGAGGTCGACCGGCTGGGCAAATCCGACGTCGGAGCCGCTCACCGCGATTTGTGCCGGCGAGAGCCCGGCGCCAAAGCCGAACGACGACAAGAGGCCAGCGAACTGCGCCATCTGTGAGAGGTTCTTGAGCGCAACTGCGCCGTTCTCCGCCCGCTCCGGCGTGGTGTACGTGAGCGACCCCACCAGGTTGACGCCGGGAGCTTGGAAGTTGCCGAGCACGCGCATCGCACGCAACTCCGAGAGGAACGGGAAGTTCTTGGCCGCGGCCTCGAGCACCGGCTGCGCTGCGCTCGTCGCTCGCGGGCTGGAAACCAAAAGCCCGTTGGGCCCGACGCTCATCGCACTCTCCGCGCCAAAGTCTCCAGCCGCTCCAAACACGAGTCCGGTGGTCTCACTCAGCTCGATCATCCACGGCTGCAGCGAGCGGCCGAGGCGGTTGAACCGCAGCCGGTCGAGCGCGCGCCGCATGCCGATCTCGTTGCCCGAGAGTAAGGTTTGCTGCGTCAGCAGCACGAAGCCGAGGTTGCCGACGGTAAACAGCTCGTAGGGGCCGTATTGTGTGCGGACCAGCGGCGCGCCGCTCGGCACCGTCGCTTGCTTTGCCGCCGCGGCGGAGATGGCGACAACGTCAAAGTTACCGCGAACGACCGCACAAAAATCCACGCCCTGCATCGCATACACGCCGCCCAGCACCCGCGCGACGTCCCGCACCGGGCTGAAGTTCGATTCGGCGCCGAGCGGAACGAGCGAGGCCACCAAACTCGCGACGTCGGCGCCAAGCTGGGTCGCAATAAGAGCGCTCGCGTCCAAAGCGCCGAACACCACCACTCCCCCAGGCAGCAGCGCGAATGGGTCCTTGTCGATCTCCGCAGCAGCGACCTTGCCGCCGCCAATGGGAACGAGGCCAGCGGAAGCACAAGCGCCAACGCCGAGTGCGGACACAGCTCCCACGCCAGCGGTGGTCAAAAAATCGCGCCGTAACATCAACGAGCAGGTTCAGCTGAGGCAGGCGGATCCGCGGAGTCCAGCGGGAAGGAGCCGAGCACTTTGAGCGTGCGTGCGCGTTGCTTGACCCCCTCGAGCGCAGTCACCAGCGCGCGGTCCGTAGCGTGGCCACTGACCTCGACGTAAAAGACGTACTCCCAACCGGCGCTCTCGACCGCGCGCGACTGGATACGCCGCAGGTTGCAGTTCTTCTCTTTGAACGCCTGCAGCACGTCGTGAAGTGCGCCCGGCTTGTCGTGGACGCTGAAGAGCACGGCGGTTGCGTCTTGCCCACTGCGCGTGAGCGGCATCTTCGACACGACGCCGTAACGCACACGAAGCTCGCCCTCATCCCCCACGTTCTCGTCCAGGACGCTGAGCTCCGCCGCGAGCGGCAAGCCTCGCGGTACGATCGCGGCGGCACCGTGGTGCTCCTGTGTCAGCTCGAGCGCCATCACAGCGCTGCGGACGTGCAGAATGGTCGCCTTCGGGAAGCGTTTGGCGACGTAGGCCTCGGCCAAGGCATGATGGTGGCTATTGGCGTAGACGCGCTCGACATCCGCGGCGTTGCCCGTGCGCGAAACCAAGGAGAGGGCGTGGGAAACTTCTCGCTCGCCCACCAGCTTGAGATCCAACGCTGCGATAGCTTGCACCGTCGCGAAGGCCAGCCCCTCGCGCAGCGTTTCCAGCGGGACGACAGCGAAGTTGCAACGCGAGCGCGCCACCTCCTCGAGCGCCTTCTCCACCGTCTCGGCGCGTTGCAGCTCAGCCTGCAGCCCGAAGTGAAGTTGGGCCGCCTGATAGGAGAACCCTCCCTCCGGGCCGACGCACGCCACTTGGGGTGCCACGTCGAAGATGCGACAAGCGGCGTCGAGCGCCGTGAAGATGGGCCTTACCGCTTCGCGGGCGAAGGGTGGCACAGCACTCTCGGAGAGCGTCCTAAGCCTTGCGGCGTCCGTTAGCGGGGACAGCCGCGCGCCCTCACCGCGAGCTTTGAGCAGCTCCTGGCAAAGCCGGACGCGCTTGTCCACGACGCGCATGACCTCGCGATCAATTTCGTCGAGACGTTGAGTCAGTTCGTCGATACGGGAACGCGAGGTCACGCCCAACCTTATCAAGCTTTCAGTAAAAATTCTGCCAGCGATCGTGCCGGCGAAGGCACGACCGCCCCGCAAGCTTGCTCAGGTGGTGGAGCCGCCGGAGCTCGACCCGCCGGAGCTCGACCCACCGGAGCTCGACCCGGCGGCAGGCGCAGCGGCGGCTGGGGTACTGGCCGCTGGCGTCGACGAGGACGTTGAGCTCTCGGTCGAGGTGCTCGAGCTGGGCGTGGACGACTCCTTCTTGTTGCTCGAACCCGAGTAGAGGTCCGAGTACCAGCCACTGCCTTTGAGGATGAAGCCCGTCCCTCGGGAGATCTGCCGCTTGGCAGTCGGCCCTTTGCAAGCCGGGCAATCGCGCAGGGCGTCTTCTTTGATGCTTTGCTCTGCCTCCCACTCGTTGCCGCAGGAGGTGCATGCGTATTCGTACGTCGGCATTTGCCGCTGACCTTTGATGCTTCAAACGCGGTCCGTCAAGCGTTCTCCGCTCGGTACCCCGCTACTCGGATGTCAAGTCTTGTCGACCGCGCGCGACCCGTGTACTCACTTACATCGCGTGACTCTACGTGCCATGGCGTGACAATATGTTAATGGCAGTCAAGCCCCCAGGCACGTGGTCTCAACCGGAAGGCAGATAAACACGATATGCACATCAAGAAGCTCGAAATCTCAGGCTTCAAGTCGTTCGTGGACCGCACGGTCGTTCACTTCGACCACGACGTGGTTGGCATCGTTGGGCCCAACGGATGTGGCAAGTCCAACATCGTGGACGCCATTCGCTGGTGCATCGGCGAGCAGAGTGCCAAGCACCTGCGCGGACGTTCCATGTCGGACGTCATTTTTGCCGGGTCCTCCAGCCGTGGCCCCCACGGGATGGCCGAGGTCACCCTCACCTTCGACAACTCCGACGCCGAGACAGCCCAAGGCCTGCCGCTCGAGTTCCGCGACTACGCAGAGATCGCCGTTACGCGCCGATTGTATCGCGACGGCACCAGCGAATACGCCGTCAACAAGACGCCCGTCCGCCTCAAAGACGTGACCGATCTGTTCTTGGGCACCGGCGTCGGAACCAAGGCCTACTCGATCATCGAACAGGGCAAGGTCGGACTGATCGTCTCGGCGCGCGCCGAAGACCGGCGCATGATCATCGAAGAAGCCGCCGGCATCACCAAGTACAAAGCCCGCCGCAAGCAAGCCGAAGCGAAGATGGACCAGACGCGCCAGAACCTGCTGCGCGTCGGTGACATCGTCTCCGAGATCGAGCGCAACCTCGCCTCGCTCAAGCGCCAGGCCGCCAAGGCCGAGCGCTACATCAGCTACAAAGCCGAGGTCGAGGACCTCACCCTTTGCGAGGCCTCCCAGAAGCTGCTCGAGCTGACCGTTTGCGCTGGAGCGCAAGAGCAACTGCGCTGCGATTCGGCCGAGCGTGAAGAGGCGCTCGTGACCGATCTGGCGCGGCGCGAAGCCGAGATCGAGGTCAAGCGGCAGGAAACGCTGGTGCTCGAGGACACGGCGGAGAAGGCTCAGACCGAGAGCTTCCACGCGAACAACACCGTGCGCACCCACGAGGGGGAGATCAGCCGCGGCAAAGAACGCTACAGCGAGCTGAATCGGCGCTCCAACGCCGCTTCGATCGAGCGCACCGACCTCGCGGGCCAACTGACCGAGCTCCGTGACGAACACGACGGGCTGCTCGACGCCTTGGCCTCGGCCGAAGACGATGAGATCCGCGGCGAAGAAGCGGCGCAACTCGAGGCCGCCAAGCTCAGCGAGCTACGTTCAGCTGAAGAGGCCGCCGAGCGCACAGCGGCAGAGCTGCGCAAGAAGGCTTCCACCTCTCAGGCCGAGGTCGCGCGTCTCGAGGCCACCCTGCGCGGGTTCGAGCAGCGTTTTTCCGACATGTCGCATCGCCGCGAGGCGCTCGAGGAAGAAGATTCCCGGCTCACCGCCGAGGTCGAGGATGTCGAGGCGCGGGCCGAGGCAGGCCGCGATCGCGCGGAGAGCTTGGCCGCCGAGAAGCAAGAGCGCGCCGAACGTCGAGACGCGCTCGCGGCGGAGCTGAAGGTCGCGCGCGAGCAGACGGTGCACCTCGATCGCGAGGTCGACGTCGCCAAGGGCGAGCTCTCCCAAAAGCGCGGCCGTTTGCGTGCGCTCGAGGAGCTTCACGCCCGCATGGAGGGCGTCGGGCAAGGGCCGAAGACGCTCGCCCAGATGAAGGACCCCGCGGTCGTCGGGCTGGTTGGGGATCGCTTCGAGACGCGAGCGGAGAACACGCTCGCGCTGGCCGCCGCGCTCGGGGACAAACTCGAGTGGGTGATCGTCAACGATCTCGCGCGCGGCCGTCAGCTGCTCGCCGACTTGGATCGACAGCGCAAGGGCCGAGCGACGATCGTTCCGCGCCATCCGGCCTACGTTGCCGGCACCTTCCCCGTCCCGGTCAGCGAAGGAACCGTCGGTCGCTTGACCGATAACGTCTTCTGCGACCCGGTCGACAGGCCGCTGCTCGGCGCCTTGGTTGGTGAAATCCTGCTGGTGGTCGACGAGACCGCAGCGCTCGCCGCCCAAGAAGCTGGCTTCCAAGGGCCGATCGTCACGCGCGGAGGCGTGCTCTTCGGCGCCTATGGGCAGGTCACCGGTGGCGCCGGCAGCTCGGTCGGCGCAGGCCTTATCGACCAAAAGCGCGAGATGCGCGAGCTCCACGAGGCGGTAGCAACCGCCAACACGAGCGTTACCGCGATGTTGGAACGGCAGGGCACCCTGCGCGACAGCCTGAGCGAGCTCGGCGCCGAGCTCGATCGAGTCCGCGCCTCGGCTCACGAGTCGGAGATCGCCTGCGTCTCGGCCGAGAACGAGGAGAAGCGCGCACGCGAACAAATGGCGCAAATCACCAAGCGCCTGGTGAACGTCCGCACCGAGCACGCCAACGTGGTCGAGCGCACCGCCTCGGCGCGCGAAGAGCACGAGATCGCGATGGAAGGGCTCGCCGACGCTCGCATGACGCGCGAGGCGCTCGACGGTGCACTGGAAGAGGCGGTGCTCACCGCTGAGACCTGGCGTGAGCAGACGACGCGTCAGCAGTCGGCGGTGACCGAGCGCAAGGTGCTCTTCGCTCAGGCCAAGGAGCGCGCAACCAGCGTGCGACAAACGGTGGAGCGGCTGCGCAAGAGCTGCGACGAAATCGACCGACGGCTCAAGCGCCTGGACGCAGAGCAGCTTGAAGCGTCGCTCGAGAGCGGCGCGATCGCAGGCCGGTTGTTCGTTGCGCTCGAGGGCATGGGCGAAGCCGTGGCCATCGCAAAAGAGCGCGAAGATGCGGCTATTTCATCGAAGATCGCCCTCGACGAGGCTCGGCACTTGGTTGGGCTCGCCGAGGTGGATCTGAAGGAGATCCGTCAGCAGGCCGGCATCGCCGGCAACCTTACTCGCAGCTACGAAGCCAACTTGGCTCGGCTCGAGATTGAGCGCCGACACTTGGTGGAGGGCGTGCGCGAGAAGTTCCGCGGCCTCGAGCTCTCCACCGTGGTTGGCGATTATCACAAGCGCCCGCTGGTGGACGCCTCTCACCGTGCACGCATTATCGAGCTCTCCGAGCTGCTCGACCGCATGGGCCCGGTGAACTTGGACGCTGTCCGCGAGCACAAGGAGGCTACCGAGCGCTTCACGTACTACTCGACGCAAAAGGCCGATCTCGAGAAGGCCATCTCGGATCTCGAGCAGGCGATCGTGCAGATGAACCGCGAGTGCAAGAAGCTGTTCCGCGAGGCCTTCGACGGTATCAACCAGCGCTTCAAGATCCTGTTCCCGCGCATGTTCCGTGGCGGTCAAGCCGAGCTCCGGCTGACCAACCCCGAGGACATGTTGGAGACCGGCATCGAGATCTTGGCGCAGCCGCCGGGCAAGAAGCTGTCGAGCATCGAGCTGATGAGCGGTGGAGAGAAGGCGCTGACCGCGGTCTCGTTGATCTTCGCGATCTTCCAGTTCAAGCCGAGCCCGTTCTGCATCCTCGACGAGGTCGACGCTCCGCTCGATGAAGCGAACGTGACGCGCTACAACGAGGCCATCCGCAGCATGACCGATCGCTCGCAGTTCATTCTCATCACGCACATCAAGAAGACGATGCAGTCGGTGGACGTGCTCTACGGCGTCACCATGCAAGAGCCAGGCGTCAGCAAGCTGGTGAGCGTCAAGGTCAACGAGACGGCCGTCGCGCGCAGCGTGCCCGTCGCTGCAGCCCCCGAGGCCGTCGCGGTCGCCTGAGGAACGCCATGTCAGAGACCATCTTCAGCAAGATCCTGCGCGGCGAGATCCCCTGCCACAAGGTGTACGAGGACGAGCTCGTGTTCGCCTTCCTCGACATCGGGCCGCTGTCACGAGGCCACACGCTGGTGATTCCGAAAGAGCCAGCGGCTACGGTAGACGCCCTCAGTGATGACTCGGCCGCGGCGATCGGTCGAGTGCTGCCGCGCCTCTGCCGTGCGGTCAAAGCAGCGACCGGCACTGAGCAATACAACGTCCTGGTGAACAACGGCCCGCTAGCGCATCAAGCGGTCTTTCATGTTCACTTTCACATCATCCCCAAGCCCGACGAAAGCGCGGGTCTCGGCGTGGATTGGCCCACGAAACCAATCGACCACGCCGACGCCAAGCAGCTAGCAGCGGCGATCGCGGCGCACGCACAAGCCGGCTGAACGGCGCGCGACCTAGGGAACGCGCAGGATCAGGTGGAAGCCGAAGTCGGTTTCCACCACATCGCTCATCTGTTGCAAGTCGAGGATGAAGGCCGCGTCGGCGAAGGGCTTCTGCAGCTCACTGCGGCGCACCACGCCCAGCTCTCCTGCGCGGGTCGCAGCACCGGCTTCATCGCTGAACTCGGTCACGACTTGGTCGAAGTCCGCGCCGCCAATCACTTTGTCGCGTGCGACGATCGCCCGTTCGCACGCCTCTTCCCGCGAGCGCGTAACGCCGTCTCGCGGGTTCTTCGCGTCCTTGTGCTTCACTAGCACGTGCTTCACGTGCACCGAGTCGGGCTCGCCGGCGCGCGGTTCGCGAATCACGTTGGCGAGATCGAGGCAGCTGCGTTCAGCTGAGACCGCGCTCGCCTCAGGCCGCGCTGCGGCCGTGTTGGCCGTGCCGCCACAAGCGGTCGAGGCGATGAACGCGGCAGAAAGAAGCAAAAACCTCTTCGCTCTTTGGACCTTGGCAACAGCGACCATTGCAAACCTCTCCTGAGCCGTCACAGCGAGGCAGCAGCGACAGCAATGTCACGGCGCCTTCCAAACAATGGGCCTGATTGTGATGGATTTAGCGAAAGGCGCGAGTGGCACGGAAAGTGTAAAGGCACAGTTACTTACGCTTGAACTTGGCTTCCGTGTTCCGGGGGCGGGGCGCTCATTCCCGCGAGTACCTCGCCCCCGCGAGCTCACTTCTTCTTGAACAGGTCGCCCAGCGTGCCGAAGTTGCGCGGCTCAGGTTTGCCTGCTTTGGGCTTCGCTGCTTTCGGGTCCGCCGGCTTGCCGTCTGCCGCAGGCGCCGCTTCAGCCTGATTTCCGCTCGAAAATGCCTCGTACTGCGCGCGTTCGGCGTCGATCGTCAGCGCCTTGAATGAGAGGCGGATCTTGCCGTCCTCCTGGATTGCCAGGATCTTCGCCTCGACCTCGGAGCCAACCGCAAACAGCTTCTTGAGGTCGGCGCCGCGCGGCGTTCCGGTCTCGATCGTGGGCACGAGCCCGCGGCCGTTGCGGCCCTGCGTGCCGGCGATTTGCACGAACACGCCGTAGCGCTCCACGCCGGTCACCGTTCCGCGAACGTGAGCGCCTTCCAACAGCAGCGGACCGCTCTTCGCCCGGGGGATGCTGAAAACCTGGTCGCCGTCCTCGATCACGCCGGCGCTCGGAGCTTGTCGCACGAACACCGGGGAGAGCTTCACCCGTTCGCCGTCGCTGTCCACCACCACCGCGTTGACGAGCGCTCCTTCTTGCACCATCAGCGAGCCGTCTTGAGCGACGAGATCACTTCGGTCGAAGAAGCCTTCTTGCTTTCCGCCAAGGTCGACGAAGACGGCATCTCGCGAGAACGCCACCACCTTCACTTCCATCCGGTCCCCTTTGCGGGGACGCATGGGGCGGGCTTTGCCTTGTTGCGAGGTCTCAAACAGCGCAGCGAACGAATCGTCTTTGGCCATGCGAATGTCTCGGTCTACCAAAGCGACGGGAGTGTGTCATGCGCTTAACCCATCCTTAGTCGGTGGAATTGGTCAGCGTGACAATCCTGGCCCGTCGCTCACAAAAGCGTTTCAAGCGGAGGGACTCGAGTGCTAGGGTCCCCCGCGTGGTGCCTAGTGCACCATTGGGTTGATAGCTCAGTCGGTAGAGCTGCGGACTTTTAATCCGTAGGTCCGGGGTTCGAGTCCCCGTCGACCCACCAAGTGATTTCCCGGTCGAAACATCGATCGGGTTTTTCTTTTCCTCCGAAGCGTTGCCAGCTTGCGTGCCACCTTGAGCACTTCGGCACCCTTGGACGTTGGCCCACTGGCCCACCCCAGAAGGGCGTCCAGCTTCTCAAGTTTGGCCATCCTTGCTTCCGACCACGAACGCGACCGGCGCTTGTAGGTGGCGATCATCTGGGACGATCGATGCCCCGTCCGGTCGCTCACCCATGTCTCGGATTCACCCCGCGCGAGGGCCTCTGTCACGAACAAGGCGCGGAGCCCATGAATGCC
>CAITIQ010000211.1 GCA_903892415.1 uncultured delta proteobacterium
CCTTTGCGCCGGGGTGCGTTGCGTCGTGGACGCGCTTGAGATGGCGGACGGAAACGCGCGTGTAGATCGCGGTCGTGCTCAGCTCGGCGTGGCCCAAGATCTCCTGGATGAGTCGGACGTCGGCGCCGCCCTCGAGCATCAACGTGGCCATCGAGTGGCGGAAGATGTGGCACGAGCCGGTCTTGCCCAGCTTCGCTCCGTGCACGTAGAGCCGGATATGGGAGGTCAGGTAGTTCGGCGTAAGTCGCTCGCCACGCTCGCTCAGGAACAGCGCGGGCACCTCGGGAGGAGCCGACAGAAGCGGCCTCACCTCGTCGAGATACCTCGCAATCCAGCCGAGCGCGCGCTCCCCAATCGGCACGACGCGGTCCTTCTTGCCCTTGCCGAGCCGCACGGTCAGCACCCCGCGCACCGGCTCGATGTCGAACAGGTCGAGTCCGGCAAGCTCTGTTCGACGGATCCCTGTCGAGTAGAGGACCTCCATCATCACGCGATCGCGTAGGCCAACCGGGTCCGTGAGATCCGCGAGCGCGAGCACCTTTTCGACTTCGCGCTCGCTCAAGATGGCGCGCGGGATCCGGCGCTCGATGCGAGGCATCTCAAGCTCGCTGGCAGGGTTCGAGGGGATGACGTTTTCCTTGGTCAGCCAGCGAAAGAAGTTCTTCACCTTCTGCAGGCGGAATCGCTGAGACGAGAAGGCGAGCGGCTTGCCCTCGGGTGTTCGGTAGTGGAAGAGCCAGCGCTGATAGGCGTCGAGCACCGGCTTGGTGATCTGGTTGGGGTGCTCGAGCTCGCGGTCCACGGCCCACTCGATGAACAACCTCAGGCCACTGAGCGTGCCAACGACGGTGCGCTCCGAATAATTTCTTACTCGCAGCCACTCGAGAAACCGTGGCACCCAATGAAAGAGCGCCTCGGGGTCGCGCGGATTGCCAACAAAGCCCTTCATCTCTGCCATGGCTCGAGCCTCCTCATGCGTACAACTACGACCGCGCTACGCATCCATCAGGTCCCTTCCAGCAACGCGTTTTGAGCAAGCCCCGACCGAGGCGTCCCGTTGAGAGCCTTTTCACTGCGGACTCCGCTCTCATCGTCACCCCGACCGAGGCCCGACCAAGCACCGACCGAGGGCCGACCGACCCCCGACCGAGAGCCTTCCGACCCCGACCGAGAGCCTTCCACCCCCGACCGGTCCCCCTCGTACATTGAGGTCCCCGGCTCGTCTCCGCCGCGTCCACCCATTCCAGCTAGCTCGAAGTAGGCCAGCTCGTAGGCAATCACCGGTCCGCGCACGCGATGCGCTAACACGTATTCGTGCTCCTCGAGCCGCTTCATGTGGACCTTTACTTGCGTTTGCCCCCAGTGCGTCCACTCCCGCACGTCGCGCTGCGTAAAGCGCACCGCCCGCTTGTCGAGCCGCTCGCGCCCTGCCCACTGCGTCACCATCCTGCCGACCTCCTCGAGCAGTCTCCGCGTTTGCGGTGGCAGCTCGTCCAGGCTTCGACCGAGTACAGCGTGCGCGAGTCGCGTCCCGAGTTCGACGTCTTCTTTCGTCGATTCGATGTACTCGATTCGCTCCCCTCGATGATGCGTCGTCTTCAGTGGACGCTGATGCTGATGCAGCAGCGTCACGGCGCGAATCATCGTTAAGAACTTCATGTGATCGCGCCGCGTCCTCGTCACATGGCTCGCAAAGTCCAGCGTCGGCGCATATGGGTTCGCCACCACCACCGGCTTGATCAGGCGCTGCGCGTTGCGGTGTAGCCGCCGGATCCGCTGCCGCTCCGCTCGCCCGATCTGCCCTTCGATCGTCTCGGTGTCTCGCTGCCGCACGTGAATCGCCCGCGTCTGCGCTTGGCCCTCGTCCACCGTCAACACGAGGCATCGATTGAGCAGTTCCTCGTCTACCTGACTCGCTGTCGTCGTCAGGATGATCATCACAGGCCCTTCAACGCGATAGGTCTGGGTCACGTGGCGGCCCGTTGCAGGGTCCTTCCCTGTCGACGCGATCGTCAGCTCGCCCTCGCTCTGCAGCAGCTTGAGCGCGTAGGCCGCGCGCTCGGCGCCTTCCTCTTCCACGATCGCGAGGATCTTGTGCTTGAGGTCCTGCCCGCTCATGTAGAACAAGCTCTGGCCCGTCATGGCCGAGTACTGCACGCGCTCCTCCTCAGGCATCAGCGCGAGCACGGCCTCCATCAAGCTCGACTTGCCCGCCGCGCTCGAACTCTGGATCACCACAGCGAGCGGCTGCTCGAGTTTGCGGCTCGTCGCCGCCAAGTACGTCACCAGCTTGTTCGTCTCTTCGCCCACCATCCCGGCGCGCCCGAGGTCCTCGATGATCCGCTCGGTCAGCTTCGGATCTCGCAGCAACTGCATCGCCGCTTCGCGCTCCTCCTCGCTCATGCCTTGTTCTTTCGGCATCGCCTCGGCTTGCACGCGTGCGCGCTCGTTCTCCAACGCCAGCACGATCGCACCCACCTGCCGGCGCAGCTCGCGCTCGTCCTCGCCCAGCTCCTCCGCCGCGTACTTCGTAAAGTGCGCTCGCTGCCGGGCCGAGTAGAGATCCACCGTGTCGACGAAGAAGCGGCCACCCTCGCGTTCGTCCGATACCAAGAGGTTCGCGCGTAGCTCCGTCGTCGAGGGCTTGCCCGTGGGCCGAATTCGCCACCGTCTGTGCTCGAAGCGCGCGAACAGATCGTCTCCGCGGCGCTCGAGCTCCGGCAACATGGCGGCGGTCTCGGTGACGCGCGGCGCGGCGCTCTGTTGCTCGTGGCCCGACGTCTCATCCAAAGAAGGAGAGGCAACTAAGGGAGGAAGCTCGCCAGCGGTCTGCTCCACGTCCGCTTCGTCGATGACCGCCTCGCTCGCGCCCACTTCATCGATAGCCGCCTCGCTCGCCTCCGGCTCCACCGCCGCTGCTTCTCTGAGCTCGACATCGCTCAACAAGCCCTTGCTTGCTGCGCTGATTCGGCTGCCGCGCATCCACTCGGCTTGCCTGAGCACCAGGTCCAAACTCACACGCGCGGGCTCCACCTTACGTGCATATTCGTTCGCGTCCATCCCGCGCGGGAACACCACGCGATGCACCTCGAGCCCGCGTTTTACCAGCCGCTCAGCGAGCTTCGCGGCTCCGCGGTCTCCAGCCTCATCTCGATCAAACGCGATCTTCACCACCTTCGCGCCGCTCCCAACCACCGCGTCGAGGATCTCCTCCGTCACTCCCTCGACGCCGTAGCCGCTTGTCACGTAGGTGAAGCCATGCGCCCAAAACGTGATCGCATCGAGCAGCGCCTCACACACGATCACTTCCTCCGCCCCAACGAGACCCGCTCGGTTGAGCACGCCTCGGTGCGGCCCATGCAGATAGAGATGCTTCGGCATCTTGGTGTCATCCACTTTGCGCCCATAGAGCTGGACCACGCGGCCCTCGGCGTCCATCAGCGGCACCACCACAGACCCGCGTAGATGTTCGTGCCCCGAGTCGCGCACCACCCCGAGCTCCGTCAGCTTCATGCGCAGCTCTTTTCCAAGCTTTCTCTGCACGTGGGGCACGCGATACCCCAACGTCCGATCGACAAAACCCAACCGGAAGTGCTCAATCACATCCAACCGGTCGAGCCCTCTCCAACCTAAGTAGGC
>CAITIQ010000212.1 GCA_903892415.1 uncultured delta proteobacterium
CGAAAGGCCTTCCGAGCGGTGTTCGACCAGAGCCCGGACGCCCTCCTCCTCGTCGGGGTGCAGGGCGCGATCGCCGCCGCGAACGCGCGAGCCAAGGAGCTATTTGCTCCTGGTGACGAGGCCGACGTCGAGGGCCTCATCGAAGGCGGGGCGTCCCTCCTGCAGCAAAGCCTCTCGTCGCATTCGAGCGAGTCTTCGGGAACGGCCGCGCTCGTCCACCTCCCCGCGAAGGGCGCTCGGGGGCCGTTCCCCGCCGAGGTCTCCGTCTCGGTGACGCCATCCTCGATCACGCAGGCGGCGATCTTCGCCATTCGCGATCTCACCGAGCGGCAGCGAATGGAGGCCGCTCTCACACGGTCGCTACGCGAGAAAGAGACGCTCCTCCGAGAGGTGCACCACCGCGTGAAGAACAACCTCCAGATCGTGGCCAGCCTACTTGGCCTGCAGTCGGAACACGTCGTAGAGCCCGGCGCACGTATGGCGCTCGACGAGACGGTCTATCGCGTCCGAGCGATGGCGCTCGTCCACGAGCAGCTCTACGCGACCCGTGACCTCGCGCGCGTGGGCCTCGCGGACTATGCCCGATCGCTCTCGACCTCGCTCCAGCACTCCCTCGGTCCCGATGCGGAGTTCCAGCTCTCGGCCGAGGAGGTCGAGATCCCGATCGACCTCGCGGTTCCCATTGGGCTCGTGTTGAACGAGCTGCTGACGAACGCCTTGAAGCACGGTAGGTCCGAGGACGGGCGGTGTCGGGTCGCCATCGAGCTCGTCGGCGGCGCCGAGACGTTCTCCCTGCGCGTGCGGGACCGTGGGCGAGGGTTCCCTGCTCGTCCCCCGTCGGAGTCGTCTCTCGGGATGCAGCTCATCCACGCGCTCTCCCGCCAAATCCGGGCCGAGCTTCGCATGACGACCGACGGAGGCGCGCACACCGAGCTCGTCGTGCCCATCCGGGCGAACCCCCTTCACCAGGTCCCTTCGTGAGCCTCATGGTGTCGGAGATGGCGAGCCCGGGGCCGCCCTCCCAGGCCATCTTTCGAGGAGGGGTCGCTCGGGGGGGGGGCCTCGACTCGAGGCGCGCCCCTTGCGGGGGCGACGCAATCGGTGCGCCCCCAACGGGCATGGGGTGCGCAATCGCTGCTATCTCTCACGAATGAAGGCTGGCCTTCCGCTTGCCGACGGTAGAGGTTGCCCCGTCCGACTCCGAACCCCGTCGGCGATTCGTCTCACCGCTCTCCGGAGCGGGGCGAAAGGGCCATCGAGAGGTACTCATGCTCCAATTTAGCTCTGCGTCATCCTCCACTCCTGACACGGCCAAGGCGGCCACTGCCGCGATTCGCGCCGCGCTCGAGGGCCTACCCCGCGACAAGGTCCTGCTCGTCGCGTTCCACGTGACGATGGGACACGATCCGGGCACGGCCCTCCGAGCCATTCGTGCCGAGATCCCCCACGCTCGGGTCGTCGGCTGCTCGTGCGCCGGAGTCATCGGGCGGGATGGCGCGAACGAGTCGATGCGCGCGCTCGCCCTCATGGCCGTGGCCGGTGAGCCGGGCGAGCTCAGCGTCGCGTTTCGAGACGGGATCTCCGACGAGAACTCTCGCGCGGAGGGTGCCGCCCTCGCCGAGGAGGTGCTGTCGCGGGCCGGGAAGGTGCAATCGGCCATGTTCATCGGTCCCGGAATCGACATCGCGATGGACGAGATCATCTCCGGCATCGAGTCGGTGTTCGGCGCCGACGTCACAATCTTCGGGGGCACCGCGAGCGACAACATGAAGGGGATCGCTACCTACCAATGCGTCGACGACCGGGTGTACGAGCGCGCGGGCTTCCTGGTCGGCTTCTCCGACCCGACGCTTCACCTAGAGACGCAGGCGACGCACGGCTTCGTGCCCGCAGGGGTCGAGCTCGAGGTGGCGCGGGCGACGGGCAATCGCGTCCACGAGCTCGACGGCGAGCCCGCTTGGAGGGCGTACACCCGAGCGCTCGGTCTCTCGGAGAGTGCTACTCCCGGTGACACCATCCCCCCCGGCGCAGCGGGCGTACGCCTCAGTCCAGAGCTCGAGCGCGAGTATGGGGACTCTCACCTCCTGCGCGTCATCACGCACCGCGAAGCCGACGGCACGCTGCTGATGCCCGTGACGTGCGCCGTCGGTACCAAGCTATCGCTCATGCGCCGCGACGAGCGCCGGATCTTCCGCAACCTCGCCGTGACGATGAAGGAGCTGACGACCCGGACCGGAGGGCGCCGGCCCGTCGCCGTGTTCCATACCGACTGCGGGGCTCGCGGGCGAATGATGCTCGATCGCGTCGCGAAGGACGAGATCGTCGCCGACATGCAGCGCCCCCTCTTCGGAGACGCTTGCGGTCCCTGGCTCGGGATGTACGGCTTCGGGGAGATCACCGTCCTCGGGGGCCGGAACGTGTTCCACAACTACACGACGTCCCTCTACGTCTTCACGCGGGTGACCCCCGACTGAGCCCAGCGTGAGCTCCTCCAACATCGAGAGCCGCGAGGTCCTGGGCCGGCTGCTCGCCACGCAGCAGCAGCTGATCGACCTGAAATTTCGGCTCGATCGCGAGCATCAGGTCGGCGAGGGCTTCCGACGCTTCAGCGAGCGCGCCCTCGGCACGGTCGCGCTCTCCGCCTTTTGGGAGCTCGCGACGGAGGAGATCGTCTCGACGTTCGGAACCGAGAACGCTCCCCTCCTCCGCCTTGCGGAGGAGGCGACGCTGTGCGGCCAATGCTGCGCGGCGGACGTCTCTCCCGAAGAGCTTGCGACGTTCGGCGTGCTGGCCCGCGAGACGCATGCGGCTCAGTCGACCGTCCTCACCCTAGCCCCACTCCCGCGGCTGCTCGGCGCCGACACCTCGGCCGTCCTGATAGCGACGTATCTCGACGCCGAGGAGGATGTCCTCTACGGGATGGTCGCGACGGTCTCGGCGTCCAAAGCCCCCTTCTATCCCACATTCGATTCGGCTCTCGGGCCGCTCTTCGCCGCGTTCTGCAATCACGTCGGCGCGCTGCAGGCCCATCATCGCGGGCGGATCGAGGCCGCTCGCGTCAGCCTGCAGCTCCAGCGCCTCGCCGAGGTCGCGAGCCGCACCTCCAATGGTGTCCTCATCCTCGGCCGCGACAGCGGGGTGCAATGGGTCAATGAGGGCTTCACCCGCACCACCGGATGGACGCTCGAGGAGGTCCTCGGCAAACGTCCTCAGGAGTTCCTTCACGGGCCCGGGACTGCCGCAGAGGCCCGCCGTGTCATCCAAGAAGCGGCCGCCGACCTCCGGCCGTTCGACGTCGAAGTCACCCAGTACACTCGTTCCGGGCGCCAGTACCACGTGCAGATCGAGGCGCGCGTCACCTACGACGAGAGAGGTCTCCCCAATGGGCTCATGGCCATCGAGACCGACGTCACCGAGCGGTGGATCGCGGCCCGCCGCGACGGCCTCGCCCAGCGAATCGCCGGCCTGCTCTTGTCGTCGGACTCGGCAGAAGCCGCTGGGCAGCGGGTCGTTCGGGAGCTGGTCGCAGCACTGGAGGTCCCGGCCGCACAGCTGTGGTGGGCCCAACCCGGGCGGGACACGCTGGTTCATGGAGCCGGGGTGGCCTCCCCCTCGGCCGGGGAAGAAGGGCGACAGTTCCTCGAGGTCTCGCGGACCCTGGATTTCTCCAAAGGACCGACCCCCGATAGAGGGGTAGGCCTGCCTGGACACGTCTGGCAGAGCGGCGGCTCGGTGGAGGACCTCACCGCGACCGGCCACCGGGTCTCGAGGCGTTTCGAGGCGGCGCGCGCAGCGGGGATTCGAACGATCTGCGCCGCCCCCATCCACGGGCCGAACGGCGTGCTCGGCGTGCTCGAGGTCGGCAGCTCCCACGGGCACCCCATCAATGACATCTTGGGCTCCGTCCTCGAGCGGGTGGCCGAGCAGCTCGCGGCGTTCTTGCTCCACGACCAGAGCCGGCGGGCGTTCTCCGCGGTATTCGAACATAGCCCCGACGCCATGCTCCTCGTTGGTGTAAGCGGCTCCGTCGTCGCGGCCAATGCGCGGGCCAATGCTCTCTTCGGGGACGTTCGAGGAGTGGACGTCGATCGGCTCATCGACGGCGGACGGAAGCTCGTCTCGTCGAGTCTCGGGGGCAAGATCGGCCCGAGCGGAGCGGGGCTTCTCCAGCGTCGAGGGTTCTCCCTATCCAACACCGAGTTCTCCGCGGAAGTGAGCGTCGCTGCGACGGAGACGCCGGAGGGCGCCGCCGTCATCTTCGCCGTGCGCGATCTCACCGACCGCCACCGATTGGAGGATGAGGTCTCTCGCTCCCTCCGAGAGAAAGAGACGTTGCTGAAGGAGATCCACCACCGGGTGAAAAATAACCTCCAGATCATCTCGAGCTTGCTGATGCTCCAGGTCGATCAGATGCCCTCCACTCGGGCGCGGGAGCTGCTCGAAGAGAGTGTCCACCGAGTCCGATCGATGGCCCTCATCCACCAGCAGCTCTATGGCGCGGAGTCCATCGGGCGTATCGATCTGCAGGCGTACACGAGGCAGCTCGCCGAGTCGCTCCGCGGAGCGTTGGCGCCAAC
>CAITIQ010000213.1 GCA_903892415.1 uncultured delta proteobacterium
CCGGAGTCGAGGTAGCGCGATGGCGAAGAAGAAGCGCGCGACGTTGCCGCCGATGCTGCCTCGCGTCGATGTTGCCAAGGAGCTGGCCAAGCCTGGGCGACTGGGAGAGGTCGCCGAGGTCCTCTCCGAGGTGGACCAGCGGGGCTTCCTGGGCGTGCTGCGAGAGCAGTTGAAGCGCGAGCGCGGCGCACTGGTCCGAGCATCGGGCTCGTTGCCGAGAATCGTGCGTGAAGCCGAGGCGCATGCGGGTCGCCTGTGCGATGCGGTGCAGCAGGCGCTCGCCCTTGCGACGTTCGTCGTCGCGATGCGAGCGGAAGGCGAACCGAAGGTTGGTCGCGTGGAGACGCAGTTGGCAAGTCAGCTGCAACGACTGGCGGACATGGCCTTCGATTCGCAGCTGCAGCTCGGTCCGGCCCAGTGCGAAGCCGTGGCAGGGCTCGGCGGGGAAACGTCGCTGTGGGGTGCTAGCAGCGGAATCGAGGCAACGACCCACCTCGCGTGGGATGTGTGCCGGGTCGTGCGCGGCGTGCCGAGCCTGCTGCTCGCCATGACGAGGCCGGCTTCGTCGAAGGCGGAGCGGCCAGCTGCAGCTGCGTTGGATCCGAAGGACTCCGCGATTCTGCGAGCTCTGTTCGGCGGCGCCGACAGCGTCAAGTCGGTGTCCCTTGCCGCCACGCGTTTGCTGCGGCGTCCGGTGACCGAGCAGTCCGTCCGTCATCGAAAGCCGCGCTTGGTCCAGCTTGGCTACCTGCAGCCGAAGCCTCGCTACTACGGGTTGACGAAGAAGGGCGAAGCGGAAGCGTCCGCGATGGATAGCGACGGTCGGCGCTGACCCCGCGTCGAAGCCCGTTCCCTCGCCGTCTCTCACTACCGTTGACCTTCCCCCTGTGGCTCCTCGCAGAGAGGCGCCGCAGGCGCCGGGAGCCGCTGGGGGAAGGCCGAGGCCCTCGAGCGCAGCCGTAGCGGCCCCCGGAGCGAGAGGCCGCAAGCGGAGCGCAGCGGCCGGCCCCGAAGGGGCGAGCGATAGGGCCGCGAAGGCGAAGCGGGAGCGTCCCGTTGCGTCGTGACTCCCTCTGCAGTCGGTGTGATGGCCTGCATGGGAGCGGGCGCGCGGCGTTGTTCATCTTGTTCCGCGGAACGAACGGAACGTCGGCGTTTTGGAGTGGATGGAGTCGCGCCGGTTTGTTCGCGCGGCATGAGAAACGAATCGAAACTGAGTGCGCACGGCATCGATGTCGTGCGCGAGAAGGTCATGTCGTTCGGCGAGGCCGCTCGCTACGTGGGCAAGCTGAAAGGGACGACTCGGGTTGCGATCCAGACTCTCCATCGATGGGCGACCAAGGGTTGCAGCGGCGTCGTGTTGGAGACGATCTTCGTCGGCGGGAGCCGGTGCACCTCTGTGGACGCTCTGCAGAGGTTCTTCGAGGCGGTAACCAGCGCGCGTGAGCGCGCGTCGGTCACGGTTGGTCCTGGGGTGCTCGTGCACTCTGTGGCCGAGGGCCTCGGCGACGTGGATGCGATCCTTCGCCGCAGCGGCATCGTGGACGATCACGGAGGTGCCTCGTGAGCGCTCCCGTGCTGCCGTTCGGCCAAGAGCAGCCCAAGGGCATTCAGTTCGGAATCGACTGGCTTGCCTTCACGGTCAAGGGGATCTCGGCGACCCCGGTTGAGCTGCTTATTCGCCAGGTCCTTGGAGACGAGTGGAAGCACTGGGAGACGATCAGTCAGCGCGACCGCCGAAGGCGAAGCAAAGGGCCCTTCGGGACTCTGATGGAGGTGGACTGGGTCGAGAAGTGGGTGCACGTGCAGATGAAGGGCCAGGGGTGTCGGGCCATCGGCACGGAGCAGGTCATGGCGCTGGTGGAGGCGCTGCTGCAGCGGTTCGGCGACGCGTTCCAGGTGAAGCGCGTCGACCTGGCATGGGACGACTTCGACAAGCGGTTCCGGCCCTCGGATGTGCGGGACCGATTCTGGAGCCGAGAGGCGGGCGCGAAGCGGCCGGAGGTGGTCTGCAAGGCCAAGCGCGGGCACTTTCGGCAGGATGACAGCCCGGAAGGTGGCGAGAGCTACACGATTGGCGAGCGAACGAGCAAGCGCATGCTCCGGGTCTACGACAAGGCTGCTCAGTCGGGCGGCAAGGTCGATGCCGTGCGTTGGGAGCTGGAGTGCAAGGACCAGGTCGCGCACCGTGCAGTGGAGGCCATGATGCGGACCCACTACTCGTCGGCCGCGTTGCGCTTCCTGGTCGGGTTCTTGGACTTCCGAGAGGTCGAGCCGGGGCGGCCAAGCAAGGAGCGCAAGCGGTGCGCATGGTTCGAGTCGGTCGTCGGGGACGCGAGGCGCTGCCCCCTTGGTGCGCTGGAGAGGATCGACTTGGAGGAGTGGGTGGAGAACTACCTCAAGCAGCAGTCGTCGGGCTTTCGCGTCCTCCTGCGCGTGCTCGGCGGCGACATCAAACTTGCAGCGGAGGTGTTGCTCGCCGGGAACCCGAAGGACAACCCGCGCCATCGAGGGTGGCACGCTCGGTTGAGGTCTGAGGGGGCCGCGGACCTCGCTGCCCGGATCCGCCATGGATCAGGGAGAGGCGAGGCGCTACCGTTCCTTCTAACCCCCCTTAACTAGAAGGGGGGTTCAG
>CAITIQ010000214.1 GCA_903892415.1 uncultured delta proteobacterium
CGACGCGTCCCCGGCGGGCGCATCGTCACCACCGCACAAGCCTACTGCAACGGCTGGCGTAACTACGCCGAGCCCGTCGCCACACTCACCGGCTGGGCCATCCACTCCTTCGGCAAGGACTGCGTCAAGCTCGTCTCCCCCGACTACAAACACACCCAGACCATCGGGCTCGAATTCATCGAAGCCCTCTTCCCTGTCATCCGTCCAAAGGCCACCAAATGCTCCCGCTGCAACGCGCTATCTTCCTCCGTGGCGTCTTCGACCCCGCAGACACCTCCCGCATCACCACCACCCTCTACCGCCCAAAGCACGTGGATCTTCGATACGAGAACGGATTCGTCCGTTCTGGAGATCTCCTTGTCCCCCTCGACAACGTCGTCGAACTCAAAAGCCTCGCCGTCGAAGACCCTTCCGCTGAAGCCCCCGTCCAAGAAGTAGTCGAGGAGCCGTCCATTGAAGAAACCACCGTCCGTCGACGCGGTCGACCTCGCAAAAACCCCGTCGTCCAATGACGTCCTCCAAGCCTTCGAGCAGAAGGTCAAAGAACAACTCGAACAGAAGTCGCTGGTTCACTTCGAGGGCCTTCTCACCTCTCCTCTGGGTTTTGCTCTCACCACTGCTAGTCCACTTCAGCGCGCTATTGCTCGTGTTGCCGATGGCCGTCCTCTCGCTGAACTTGCTGATGACCCGGCGGTACTGCGAGCATTTGGAGGATCTCTGCCTCCTGCTGTTAAGCCAGCAGAGTTCGCCATCGTCTCCGGCATCCGAACCGCCAAGTCGCTCAGCGCCGCCGCACTAGCCGTCCACTGGTCCCAACGCGCCGACCTCTCCAGGCTCGGCCCCGGCGAGATCCCGCGTATCTCCATCGTCTCGCTCTCGAAGGACCTCGCCGACGTCGTCTTCGGCCACATCGTCGGCCGCACCATGGCATCGCCCCTGCTCTCCAGGCTCATCCTGGAGACGCCCACCGCCGACACCCTCATGATGCGGCACCCTTCCGGTCGCCCCGTCGAGATCAAAGTCGTCGCCTCCTCCAAGGCCGGTACGTCCCTCGTCGCTCGCTGGTCCGCTGGCGTCATCCTCGACGAGGTCGCACGCTGGGGCTCCGACGACGCCGCCGTCTCCGTCAACGACCTGCGCGACGCCGTCCTCCTGCGCATCCTCCCAGGCGCTCAGCTCGTCTACATCTCCAGCCCCTGGTCGCCCATGGGCTTTCTCTACGACCTCGTTAAGGAACGCTGGGGACGCCCAGGCTCCGACTGCGTCGTCGTCAAAGCCCCAGCCTACGACATGGCCCCCATGATCTGGACGGCGGACAAGCTGGAGATTGCCAAGCGCGACCCTCGCATCTACCGCACCGACATCGAAGCCGAGTTCGCCGACCCAGAAGAAGCTCTGTTCACAACCAACATGATCGAGACCGCGACGCGCGAAGCGCCCATCGCGTCTCCTCCACAGCCCGGTGTGACGTACACCGCTGCCATCGACCCCGCCACCCGTGGCAACAGCTTCACCCTCGTCGTCGCCACCGGCTCAGGACGTAAGAAAAAAGTTATTATCTTAGCGAGGCAGTGGACTGGAAGCGCGGTGAATCCCTTGCGACCAGCACTCGTGCTGCAAGAAATCGCTCACATTCTGAAAGCCTACCGGGTCACCGTCCTCGACTCCGACCAGTACATGGGCGATGCCCTTCGAGACCTCGCCTCCCAGGTCGGCCTCGTGCTCGTGCCCCACGCATGGACGTCCACCGAGCGCACCAAGCGGTACATGACGCTCCGCACCATGTTCGAGCTTGGCGACGTCGAGCTTCCCCCTGACCCCGTCGTCCGCCAAGACCTTCAACGCGTCGTCCGCAGGTACACAAACAGCGGCATCACTATCGACCTGTCCAAAAGCAGCGACGGTCGACACGCCGACTACGCCCCAGCTATCTGCATGGCCCTCACTCGATGGCACGAAGAGCAAATCGCTGACGAACAACAGACGTTTGAAGAGAACTACAAGGGACTTTCGGAAGAGGAACACAAGATATGGGTTCCTATCGAAAAGAAAATACGCCGCAAAAATGAGCGCAGTCAACGCCGTAGCGGATTTCGACCTTGATATAAGTGCCATCTACTGGATACCTTGCAAAAAATGGCGGGTATCACCGAAACTACCGACGCATGGTGGCTCATTCACGAACGTGAAGAGGACCCTGCTTCGGCAGTTGTCGGGGCAATCAATGCAATCCGCAACGAATCTGCATATCGACGGCAGATGTGGACGCGTGGGGCCGAGGTTTACGGCACCGACCTCAAGATGTTCGGGATGCCCATCCGCAGCGTCTGGGATGACCGCGTCTCGTTCAACGTAGCGCGCAACGCCATCAACACGATGCAGGCGAAGCTCGCACGGCAGATGCCGCTGCCGAGCACGATGACCGTTGGCGGCGACTTCTTGCAGCGTTACCGCGCAGGTCGCCTCGACCGGTTCCTCCACGGCTGCTTCTACGCGTCGAACTACGCCAAGATCTACCCGCAACTGCTGCTCGACGTGCTCGTCTTTGGCGTTGCAGCGGTCAAGGTCTACGTCCAGGACAAGACGGTCCAGATCGAGCGCATTCCGATCTTCGACTTGCTCGTGTCCGACGCCGAGGCCCGTTACGGCACGCCGCGTTGTCTCTACCACCGCTGCTACATGGACCGTTCGGTGGTCCTTGAGACGTTCGGTGCCGATGACGACTCGCTCTACGGCACTGCGGACGAGCGCAAGAAGGCGATTCTGTCGGCACCCAAGCCTGCGGACGACGACTCGACGTTCATGAACACCGCCCGGTACTCGGACCAGATCCTGGTCTACGAGGCCACGCACCTTGCGTCGGGTCCAAAGGCAGAAGACGGTCTTCGCGTTATCGCGCTGACGACTGGTACGTTGTCCGCGTCGCCGTGGACCCGCGACAAGAACTTCGGGTTCGGTTTCCTGCGCCTGAACGCGCCGCTTTCGGGCTTCTACGGCCCCGCCATGGCCATCGAGCTTGCCGCTGCGCAGGACGAGTACGACCGCCTCAGCGAGAAGATTCAGGTCGCCCACAACCTCATGGGCGGCAGCCACATCATGGTCCAGTCGGGCACCCTGGGTAAGACCAAGGTCGACAACGACGTCGGAACCATCATCGAGTACTCGGGTCAGGCCCCGCAGGTGTTCAACCCGCAGCCTGTTCACCCCGACACCTACGCGTACAAGGACATGATCGCGCAGAACATGCTCCGGTACGAGGGTATCTCGGAGCTTTCTGCGCAGTCCGTGCTTCCGGCTGGTCTTCGTCAAGCCTCGGGCAAGGCTCTTTCGGTCTACGACGACATGGAAGACGCGCGATTCCGCGTGGCCCACGAGTCTGTTCGCCAATTCCACGTCGACATTGGCTGGCTCATCATTGATGCCTGCCAAGAGGCGTCCGATGCTGGCGAGCAGGTCGAGATTCTGGCTCCTGGCCAGGGTGCGCTTGAGCGCATCAACTGGAGCGACGTCCAGATGGACCGCAAGGAGTACACGCTCCGCTGCGAGCCCATCTCCGCGCTTTCGCAGACCAAAGCCGCCATGTTCCAGGAAGTCATGGAGCTGGTCGACCGCAAGATCATCCAGGACCGCTCGGTTGTGGCGCGTCTTCTCAACATCCCGGACATCGAGGCCGAGCGCGACCTCGAAACGGCAGACGTAGACGTTGTCGACAAGACCTGTTCGCTCATCCTGCGCGACATGCCGTACCCGGACCCGGACAAGCGCCTGAAGCTCGACGTGGCCTACGACCGAGCACGCAAGCACTACAACAAGGCTCGCGTTGACGGCGTCTCGGACGACCGTATTGCGGCCCTCGACGAGTATCTCAACAAGATTGAGGGCTTGATCGCTCAGATGCAGGCGGAAGCCCAAGAGCAGCAAGCCCAGGCGCAAGCAGCGCAAGCGCCACCAGAAGCACCGCAGGGTGAAGCCCCTGCACAACCCGTGGGAGAACCAAATGTCTGATGATCTTGTGAGCAAGATGAAAGCGGCTGCTGACGCAGCGATTCAAAGTGCAACGCCTGCTGAGTCGAACGACGGAGAAGCCGAGGCTTCTGCTGACGAGTCGCTTGAGGCTGCGCCGGAGCAAGACGAAGCGGCTGCTGAAGAGCCGACTGACGGAGAAGAGCCGTCTGAAGAGGTCGAGGCCGATGCCGAGGCTGCTGAGCCTGAGTCCGCTGACGACGAGGACGTAGCCGACCAGATTCTGGCTGTTCGTCAGGCTGCGGAGCGCAAGGTCCGTTCTGCCGAGTCCAAGGTGCGCGAGCTTGAGTCTCAGCTTAAGCGCGCTGGCGAGTACATCGAGCAGTCGAAGAAGCAGGTCGTCGAGGAGATCTTCAAGAAGCTCCGTCGAGCTCCTGCGCGTACGTTCCAGGAGTTCGGCTTCGAGTTCCAGGACCTTATCGACGCAGGTATGCGCGAAGGCCAGTTCTCGGACGGCCCGATGAACGAGATTGATGAGCTTCGCCAGGA
>CAITIQ010000215.1 GCA_903892415.1 uncultured delta proteobacterium
AGCTCTCGCTTCCGTCCACTGCTTCGTGCCCGCCTGCCGAATCGCCATTGATGCCTCCGTCACGACGCACATCACGCCGCGTCGCTGACGGTCTCACCCGGCTGGATCACGGACTCAGGGAACGGTTGGGCGGACGGATACGCCCGTGCTGCGGGAGTTCAACGGCGAGAACGCCGTGCAGTCGTGTTCGACCTGAACGACCGCGTGCGAGAGCCCCGGCCGCGCTTATGAAACCATTCCCCCGAGGCAGAGGCTCGTGGAGGAGCCTAGCTATGCTCCGCGCCGAGGCTGGGAGTCGAAAAGGACCTTAGCTAAGCTCCCTGCCGAGGTCGCGAGTAAAAAAGGAGCTTAGCTAAGGTCCAAATTGAGACCGCGAGTAAATAGCGACCTTAGCTAAGGTCCAAATTGAGACCGCGAGTAAAAAGCGACCTTAGCTAAGGTCCAAATTGAGACCGCGAGTAAAAAAGGAGCTTCGCTAAGCTCGCTGGCGAGGCGAGGTCTCGGGCTGGAGCCTAGTTAAGCTCGCCGCCGAGGCCGGGAGTAAAAAAGGAGCTTAGCTAAGCTCGCTGACGAGGCTGGGTCTCGGGCTGGAGGCTAATTAAGCTCGCCGCCGAGGCCGGGAGCAATGAAGGACCTTGGCTAGAATTCCGAGGTTTCGCACGGGATCCGTGCGCACATGGACTTGCCTGCTCTGGCCCCCGTATCCAGCATCAGCACGAGGGGGCGTCCGCTGCAGCGCTTGATTGGACAGCTATCGCTTACCAGTATCATCGAACAGTTCGGCCCATGATTGGAGGGGCTGGCTTTTCAGTTCCTCCCAGCTTCGGCATGACAGTCTGGTTACCGCGCCCGGTGACAACCTTGCGAACGCCGGCTCCGTTCGCGTGGGGAGCCCCAACTGCAACAGCTCCGACGACGTCACGATGGCTTCGCCGTGCAGGCCATCAGCAAGAGCTCGAGCAAGCTCTACAACGTCCGACCAGGCTAGGCCTTTCGCTTGGAGATGCGTCGGGTCCGGTAACGAGAAGACTGTGAAGTCCTGCTCCCCATCGAAGTTCAACGTCAAGCTCACGCCGCAGCTTGCTTTTGCGTTCTCGCCGTTCCAAACGCTTACGTGGAGAAAACCACACGCGTCGCGGAGGCGCGCCAGCTTTGTAATAAGGTTAGGCAGATCCTCGGCTAGAACCGGACGGTTGAGCGCTGCTCTCTTTGAGCCGGCCAAGCGGAACCAGTTCTGTCCCGTGAGCTTCTTTGCCTGCGGACCGAGAACGAGGCTCGCCCATTGTTGCGCTCGGCCCTCAATCGGCAATGCGCTTGGGGACCAGCGACACCGAACGAGGAGACTCATGTCAGGGGAAACGGAATATGCGCTCACGCATGTTGACGCCACTATTGGTAGACGTTGGAGCGGCGATCGGGGTTAGCTCGAGCAGTTGGACATCTTCCATCGGCGTGCACGAGTCAGCGAAAGGGCGGCGCAGCCCAGCCGAAGATCGCATTCTTCTTACGATCGATCCAGAACAGGGTGCCTTTGTCGAAGGCGACGCCGCAGGCCTCTTGGGCGGCGCTCGTCGCAGCGACGGTGAGCGCTCCTGTCGTTAGATCGAGGCGCGAGATGCGATCGGTTCCGTCGGCCCAAAGGTAGTAGCGGCCTTCGGCGAGCGCTCCGCCGCCGCGGTCTCCGTAGCTTGGGATCTTGATGCGCTTTTCGATCGTCATCGCTGGCCGGGAGAGCACGAGCACTTCAGTGCTGGTGCGGATCACCAGGCCGCCCTCGAACAGATGCGCGTCGGAGGGCATGTCGCCGAGGGGGCCGTGTTTGGTCGCCTTCTTGGTCTGTACGTCGGTCTCCCAGAGGTTCCACGAACGGTCGCTCCAAAAGAAGGAGCGCTCATCAACCGCCACGACCCACGGTTGCTCGGTCTCGGGAACGATGGCTTCAGGCTTTCCGCCGTCGACGAAGCGGAAGGCCCCACCCTTGCCAAAGCGGTCGGAGACGTAGGCCGCTCCCGGCGTCGTCACCATATCGAGATAGTTGCGATCGCGGTCGCCAAGCGGCGCTGGCTCTCCGCCTTTGCTGGTATCCCAGCTCCAAAGCCACTCAGGGTCGTCGCTTCTCGCGGGGCGGCCGGTGCACGGCGCGCCTGTCCAATAAAGTCGCTTGCCGTCGTAGGCGAGGCTGAAAGGGTTGTAGTCGAGCTCGGCGACGGTCTCCTGGAGGCCGCTCTTGCGATCGACTCGCATCAACGCGCCACCAGCTTCGTCGCACATAAGCACTGCACCAAAGCCGAGCAGTCCGCGCGCCGACGGCAACGAGCCCGTCCGAGGCCGCTTCGCTCCGCGGAACCGGAGCTCGAGCCAATAGACGTGGCTCGGCGTTAGCACGAGGTCCCCCATGGCGATCTTCACCGGGGCCAGCATGAAAGGCTCGGCGGGCGGAGGGGGCGCCTCGGGGAGCTGCGAGACGCTGGCCGAAGGAGTTGGCACCACCACCACGTCGTTTGGAACAACGCTGGTCGCAGGCGGGGACGAACACGAGAGCACGGCCGCGCAGGCGAGCAAGGCCACGAGCCTCATGCGGTCTTTGGTTTGGAGCATTGCCCTTTACTGACCTTTGGGCTCGAGCAGGCGGCTCTGTAGCTTGCGAGTAGCGACGTGGAGGAAGGCGTCACGGAGGAGTTGTTCGGTCTCCTTCCAGCGGGGGGCGCGGTTGAGCCTTACGCCGACCCAGCCGGATGGGCCGAGGTAGGGCGGGCGAAAGTAACGTTCGGGCTCTGACTCGATGAGGAGCTCCTGTGCGCCGGGGGGGAGGGGAAGCCACACGGCCACGTGGTCGACGCCGTGATGGTGGTCGTCGAAGGTGGCGAACACTTTGCCTTTGCCGGCGAACCAGGTCGGCGTGCCGTGCGAGACGCGCTCGTTGGCCTCCGGGAACGCCATACAAATGGCGCGCAGCCGATCGAGGATGGCGGCGCTGGCTTTGGAGCGCGCTGCGGAGGCAGGCGGTGACGGCGGTGAAGCTCCCATGGCCGCGAATGTAGCAGGCGCGTTAGAACGCTGCCTCGCCCCAGTCGATGCGCTCGATGCGCTGGTGCTCGATGCCGTTTTCATCGAGCTCGTAATAGAAGACCACGAGGTCGTTCTCGGTCGCGTCCAGCAGCATCGACCCTTGGGGCATAGCGCGGCTCAAGCGAACGACGCGCACCCAATCGCCCTCGCTGCTGAGTTCAGCGGCAAACAGCTCGCCGTCTCCTTCGACGTCGGCGAGGCTGCAACCGTCGAGTTGGCGTTCACCGTAGACCGACAGCAGCAGCGCCGGATTGCCGCTTGGGAGCAGCTTGAGATCCAAGGCGTAAAATGGAGGCCCGCCGTCGAAGCTGACCGTGCTGCAGTTGCCTTCGCGGTCGACCATGCGCACGCCCGCGTCGCCTTCCCATTGGTTGAACCACAGGCGACCTAAGGCATCCACCTCGGCCGTACTGCCAGGGCTCGCTTCGTCGATCTCGGCGAGCAGCTTCGCTTCGGCTCCGTCGAGGTCGTACCAGCGAACCCACCATTCGGTGGAGCCTTCCGGTGCGCCCATCACCAGCGCGGTGAAGCTGCCGTCTTTGCCATCGAGCGGGATGAGCTCGCTGGCGTTGTCCTCCACCTCGAGCGCGAACGCTGCGAGTGTTGCGCCTGTTTCGCCGTCCAAGCGCGCGATGTACGCGGTTCGACCTTGGCCGCTATCGGTGAAGCTGAAGCCGCTGCCGAAGTCCACGCTGCCGCCGTTCGATTGGCCGAGGATCAGCGATACAGCGACATCCCCATTGCTAAGTAGCAGCGAGTGCTCGAAGGCGCTGAAGTTGTCAGTCGCCGTGCCGGTGTAGAGCGGCCTCATCCACGGCAATTGTCCGTCTGCGCTAAAGACGCCGAGCAGCGGAAGGTCCGTTGCATTGAAGCCTTGATACGAGCTGCCCGGCGCGAGGGAGACCAAGGTGCGATCGAGCTTGGCCGAGCGTTCGCTCAGGTTCGGGTCGATGAGAAGCTCCTCCGGCAGCCCTGCGACTTCCATCGTTGATAGCCACTCATCGGCTTGCAGACGGAAGCAGGACCACGAAGGGAAGGGCGCGGCCTCGATTAAGGTGCCTCCGAGCGTCACCTCTCCGCTAGCGCACGTGTAGCCGGAGAGGCCAACGTCTCGACCCAGGGCGAGGAAGCTCAGGTAGTTCTCGCCGTCGATCGCGGCTTCCACGCTGGCAATCGGATTGTTGCGTTCGATGCAACCGAACTCGTTGGGGCCCGGCAGCGGCGTGCAGACTGGCGCTGCTCCGGCTTGACCACCACCACCGTCGGGCGAACCCCCAGTGCCGCCTGCGCCGGCCGGATCGTCCTCGGTCACGCGCACGTTGCTGCAGGCGCAGATCCACAGGCTCACTAGGCCCAGCGCAAGAAAGGTCCTCATGGCTCCTCGCTAACACCCAGCGCTATGAGCCTCAAGCCTGCGTTGCTCGGCCACCGCTCGCCGCGCCCGGATTTTTTCTTTGTACGGTGTAACGTTTTCGACCTTGCGGGGACTAGGCAACGAGGCGTCGCCAATGCCGGCGCGCCAAACACTGTTCAGGTCATCGGCCTCGTGAGCGATGGCCGGGTTTTGTCGCGCGATGCGCAGCTGTGCATCGAGAGGTTGTTCTATGTCATTGCTAGCTATTTCGTCGAATGGTCGCTTCGGCTCGCTGAAACTCTCGCGGCTGCTTACCGTCGGCGCCTTGGCCCTCGCGGCTTGTGGCGACTCTTCGGGCAGCGGCGGTGAAGCAGGAGGCGGAGGCGAGGGCGGAGCTGGCGCTGAAGGAGGTGCAGGCGGTGGCGCTAGCGCGTCGCAGACCTATGTGCTCGTGCACGGGGCCTTCGCCGGCGGCTGGTCGTGGGAGCGCGTGGTGACTCAGCTCGAGGCCAACGGGGATGAGGTGATCACGCTCGATTTGCCTGCGCACGGAGATGACCCCACCGCCCCGGAGCAGGCGACCCTGCAAGCGTACACCGATAGCGTGGTGGCTGCCCTCGACGGCGCGTCTCGGCCGGTGGTTTTGGTGGGGCACAGTATGGGCGGTCTTGTCGTGAGCCAGGCCGCTGAGGCGCGCCCCGAGAAGGTCGAGAAGCTGGTCTATCTCGCGGCCTTTCTCGTTGATGACGGCACCAGCCTGTTGGCCGCGGCTGCCAATGATCCGGAGTCGACGTTGCAAAGCTTTGTCACGCCTGGCGCTACCACCGCCACGCTCGCGCCCGAGGGCGTGCTCGGCTCCTTCTGCAGCGATTGTTCGGCTGAAGACGCGGCGCTGATCGAGGACAACCTTCGGCCCGAGCCGCTTTCGGGCTTCACCACGCCTATTGCAGTTAGCGCCCAGAAGTGGGGCTCGGTCCCTCGGTTCTACATCGAGACGCTGCAAGACAAGGCGATCGGACCGTCCAAACAAGCGGAGTTCTACACCGCGTTACCGTGTGAGAAGGTGCTCAGTATCGACGCCGGCCATTGCCCGTTCTTGACGCAGCCAGAGGCTTTGGTCGAGGCCTTGAAGAGCCTCTGAGGCGAGAGCGATCGACGACCGCGCGCCGCGCATGGTAGGAAGTCCCATCGAACCTCCGGTGTCCCCCGCGTCGGCAGCTGCCGGAACCGCGCTCGAGTTTGAGCCGACACTCGAGGACCGTGAGCTCGTGGAGCGCCTGCGCAGCGGCGACACCGCGGCCTTTCGCGCGCTCGTCGATCGCTTCCACCCTTCGATGTTGCGGCTGGCGCGCGCCATTGCGCACGACGGTGAGCAGGACATCGTTCAAGAGACCTGGGCCGCGGTGATCGACGGGCTCGAACGCTTCGAAGCGCGCTCGAGCCTGCGAACCTGGGTCTTTCGCATCTTGACCAATCGCGCCAATAGCTGGGCCAAACGAAACCGTCGGGCCCAGCTGCAGACGGCGCTCGACGCTGAGATCGCAGCCAATGAGCCTGCGGTGGACCCAGCGCGCTTCACGCGTTCGGGTAACTGGGCCTCACCGCCGGCTGCTTGGCTTGCGCACAGCCCCGAGGAGGTGTTGCTGCGGCTGGAGGAGGGCACGCGGGTGCTGGCGCTGCTGGCCGAACTGCCGCCGGCTCAACGGGTGGTCGTCACGCTGCGCGATCTCGAGGGCCTGCCCTCAATGGAAGTTTGCGCAATCTTGGGCCTGAGCGAGGCGAATCAGCGCGTGCTGTTGCATCGCGGACGGGCCAAACTTCGAAGCGCGCTGGAGCGCTGCCTCGCGGAGCCTTCGCCATGATCGTTGTGACTTGTCGCAAGTTGACCGAGCTCGCAACCAAGCGCCAAGAAGGCGATTTGCCGCTGCTCGACCGCGCCGGGATTCGGATCCATCTGGCGTGGTGCACGCGCTGTCGCAACTACCTCGCCCAGCTCGACCTTACGGTGGCAACGGTCGCAGCCACTCCGGCCGAGCCGGTCTCGGAGGACGTCCACGCGCAGCTCATGGCTCAGTTCCGCCGAAGGCGGACGCAGCAAACAGAATGACTCGTGCCTTCTTCGAGAAAAACGGCCGAAGGCCCGAATGAACCTCCGACTTTGCACGAGTCATTCCGCAGCCGCAAACGAGACTAAGCCGGCTTGCGCTTGCGGGTCTTGGTCTTGAGCGGTGGCGGCGCGTCGTCGTTCGCCGCTGCCGCGATCAGTCGGTCGAACACAGTCTCGACC
>CAITIQ010000216.1 GCA_903892415.1 uncultured delta proteobacterium
ACGGAGAAGGAGCGGATCAGATGTGATCGCGTACAAATATGGACATGCCTTGTTCTTCTGGGCCAGGTTGCCTGATGGTTCTTCTGATGTTGGGTTGGGAAACAACACTGTCGACTGGGGTAGGGCACCAAATGGGCACTCTCCCACCTCCACGTCGCTCGTGTGCAGTCCCTGTCGCCAGGTCAAGGTCAACGGCGCCGCCGCGGCTCGGAGCGTCGGCAGGGTTCTCGGCGGTGCGAATGTAATCCACTGTGATAGGGATGCCGAGCTCGCGCAAAGCGGCGATGGCGGGGCACAAAGCGTCGCTGACGAATGGGGAGTGGCCGACGCCGCGGCGAACGCCGGATTCGACGGATGTGTTGTCGACGAGGATGTCGAGTTTCGGGTCTCCGGAGCGGAGGAAAGCGTCACGGAGGTGCGCAAGACCAAGGTCTAGGGCGCGCGCCTCAAGGACATTGATATCGCCTGACACGTGGTCGCGCGGCCACGGGCCTCCGGCGACGAACACCTCTTGGCGAGAAGTAACCAGGACCGCGCCCCACCCGCGCAGGGACGCGTCGGAGAACAGGACGCTAGGGGCGCCGGGCCTAACCGCGGGAACGCGATATGATCGGCGGGCGTGGCGCAGCCACCAACTGAGACCGCGGGAAACTGCGGGAGGCACGACCATGTCATCGCTAAGGTGGATCTTCTGGTGGTTGAAGTCGTAGTACCGTCGCCTAGCCCACTTGATCGGCCACCATACGTGGGCCAGCGGGATGCAGAGGGCACCGGCCGCGAAGATGAGCCGGCCGATGAGCACCTCAAGGGTGTCGAAGCTGATGCGCTCAGGAATTTCGTCGGGAAGGCGTGTTGCGTTTTTGCCGGACAGGGAAACTGTGCGGGCGTCGTGGTCAAAGGCGACGCCGATGAATTCGTATCGCGTGACGAGATCGCGGGTGTCCTCGGCTTTCCATGTGACGTTGGCGGCGGCGGCAAGACGGTCGGCGGCGGCAGATGCGCGAGCCACGTCGCGGCGCGGACCGGTCCATCGAATATTGTCAATCCAGATGTGGACGGTGACAGTCGGGGGTGCGGCGAATTCGGGCTTGACGTAATCAGGGTGGCCAGCGAGGATGCTGGTAATGATTTGCATGAGCTCGGGCGCAACGGTGTGGCCCATGGGGAGGCGGTTCATCTCCCAGATCATGTTGCGGTCGTCGAGAAAGCGAAACTGGGAACGAGCGGACTCAGGAATTTCGACGCCCCAGAAACCGAGCTTGAGGTCGCGAAGGGAAGCGACTTGATCGTGGACGACGGAGATGTATCGGGATACGTGCTTCAAAGGCACGTCGGGCTGATAGCCGCTTTGGTTCACGTGTTCGTTGGCGAGGGCCGGATGCAAGATGACGCGGCGTCGGGGGCCGGTGGCCCTCCATTCCATAGTAGTAAAGGCCTTGCAGTATGCGACGGTGGGGCGCTGAGTAATGTCGTCGTCGGAGACGGGGGAGATGATGCCGTGGGCCTGGCACTGCAGGGCGTCGTCGTGCGCGAAGGCACAGCCGCTGGGGGGCTCATGTGCGGGGAAGAAGTCGAGTGGACGTTGTTCGAAGAGGAGGTTGTAGCACGCTTCGAAGTTGGCGAGCGTTTGGTCGTTGGCGCGCTCCTTAATTAGGGCGAGATTAATGATGGAGGCGGGGCCGACGTGGAGTGGGGCAGATCTTTCGGCGTCGCTAGAGGGCAAGACGGCGCGCTTGCTGCGGCGCGTGATAACTTCGTTCTTTGGGCCGTGACCGCGGTTCATGGTGGCGACGTTCAGGTTGGCGCAAAACTCCTCGAAGCAGGCTTCGCTTAGAGCAGCCTCGTGACGTCCTGTGTGCGTAGGAGTCGGGCGGTCGCGATGGGGTTCGCGGAGTACCGTATCGTGCCGGCTGCCAGGTCGTAAATGTGCTCGTGCTTGGCCAGCAACGAGATGCGGGTCGGGTCGATCTCCGGGCAGGTGCTGCCGAGTTCGATGAGGTGTGTCAAGGCGCCCCGCTTGATGGAGTGGCAGGTGAACTGAGCCATCATCGGATCCGACTTCCACGCTGTGTCGATCGCCGATGTGGTCTTGGGGCAAAGCGTCTCCCGGGCGTTCATGGTCCACACGTGCGCCGCGATCTCGTTCGTCAAGCGGCCGACCACCACCGTGTACTTCGACGGCTTGTAAGGATTCCTCCTCCGCCCCTTGGGCACCGTGGACCAATCGATGATGATCTCCGTCGGAGTGCAGAGGATGAAATTGTGCCGCTGAAGACCGCTCACGTCGTCCCAGCGGGACGCTGTCTTCCACGCCAGAAAACAGCAGATCCGTACGGTCATGTTGGGTTGAGAACGAGCCCAGGTCTCGAGAGTCTGCCTGGGGATCGGGACTGCTTGATGAATAGGTACCTCCGCTCCCTGAAGGCGCAATGATGCCAGAAGATTGGAGATGTCCAGGCGAGGCCATCCCATACGGCCAAAGATCGCCGACATGATCTTGCCGTAGGTCAACATAGTTTGCGGCGATTGGCGGGTCGCGAGGATAAAAAGTACTGCCGACTCCGGCGACGAAGGGGCCTGACGCTCCCGGGTACACCACGCCCGATAGCGGTGCCAAAGGTGCTGGCGCTGCGTGAGGGTAGACTGCGCCCAAGTGTCGCGTAGCGTGTCGTGAAGGGACTCGAGAGCCTGGGGGGCCGAAAGCATCGCTCGGTGTGTAGAGAGCCTGGTCGTCGTCGGGGCTTCGAGGAGCGAAAGGAGTGAACGAGCCGTGATGCCCGTGACGTGGCGCGAGAGAGAAGAGCTGAGCGAGCGTCGCGGAGGTGACGGCGTTGGTGCGCGCAGCGTCGGCAAGTTGGGAACAGACGCGTGAGAGGATGCGAGCGCGGGCGCGCTCGGCGTTCGGACCGGAGGCGGGGATGGGGTGCGTAGCGGCGGCGGTGGTGATGGGGAGCGTCGCGGACGAGGTGGAAGGAGGGTGGTGCGACGCGCGCTGATGTTGTTGTGGTTGTTGTTGATGGTACTGAGGACGATGGAGGGATAAGAACTCGGCGTAGGAGGGCGGAGGCGGGGGGGAGGAAGGAACTGGCGGGTCGGGGGCGCGGCCATGAGTCACCATGACCGGCCCCCCCGTGCTCCCCCCGACGGCGGACGGTAGGACGCCTGCGGCTGAGCGGCCGGCTGCGCGGCGGCGGCGGCGATGTAGCGCTGTTGAGGGGCGTCACGGTCTTCACGACCGCGACCTTCATTTGAAGAAGATCGATCGGCGCCACGCCCACCACCACGGTGGCCACCGCGACCACGGGAACGAGAACGCGCCTGACGACCGCGGCCACCGCCGCGGCCGCCTCGCCAGGCACCGCGGCCGCGCGAGTCGGCTTGGAGCGCAAGGGCCCGAATCAGTGCGATGTCGCGGTCGGCGCCGGATTGCTGGGCGTCGGCGACTTCGAGGCGACGTTCTTCGCGGCGGAACGATGCACGGGGAACGCCGAGACTGTGGCCGTAGGTGACGATGATGGCCTTGTGCACGAGCTTGATGTGGTGTGCGACGGCGGGGTAATCGCGCCAATCACATTCGTTGGCGTCGTCGAACGACCCGAGCATGTCGAGGGCGGAGCGCATGAGGGCAAACTGCTCGGTGAGGGTAGCGTCAGCGGAGGCAGCGGCAGCGGAGGTGGCAAGCTCGAGCCGGTCGAGTGCGCGAGTTTCGTCGTGAACCAGCACGCGGAAAAACTGCTCGAAATCGAGGATGTCGATAGAGAAGCGCGCATTGTATTCGCGGAAACGCTCACGGTGCGCCGCGACTTCGGGCGAAGGAGCGTCGTCGCGGGTGAGTTCGGCTCGGCGCACGAGATCGGCCTGGCCGCGCGCAGCGTCGGCATCGTCGGGGGCGGAAAATCGGTGGCGCGCGCGGTATTCGCGGAACTCGGCTTGGAGGGCGGCAAAGCGGTCGTCAACAGCCTGGCCAGCGGGAGCGGGGCGAGCGAGCTGGTCGCGAAGGTGTTGGACCTCGTCGCGGAGGCGGTCGCGCTCGGCGAAGGCGCTGCGGAGGTCGCGCTCTGCGCTCGCGTTCTTGGCGGCAGCGGCGGAGGCGCGGTCGAGCTCGCCCTGCAAAGCACGGGCATGGTCCTTCTCGCCGCCCAAGTCATGAGCGAGGGCCTCCGCCGCACGGCGGTGCTTGTCCAGGTCGATCGCGAGCCGGTCGCGCTCAGCGGTGAGAGCTTGAACGCGCGAGGCGGAAGGGTCCGGACGATCGCGGGCGCCGGTACGCGCGGCTTCGAGCTCCACTTGCAAAGTGAGGACGCGATCCTTCGCGTCGTCCAAGTCGCGCGCGAGAGAGTCGGCAACGCGGCGCTGTTTGTCGAATTCGACAGCGAGTCGGTCGCGCTCAGCAGTGAGGGTTTGTACGCGCGAGGCAGAAGGGTCGGGGCGATCACGGGCGCCGGCGCGCGCGGCTTCAAGTTCGCCCTCGAGACGGGCGATGGCGACCATGGCGTCGTCGAGCTTGTATTGGGTTTCGAGCGACACGGCAGCAGGGCGGTCGAGCTTGGCGCGCTGGAGGTCAAGCACAGCGGTTTCGCGTTCACGAACGGCGGTCCGCGCTTGCTCGGTCATGTCGCGGAGCGTGTTGCGCAGCCCGTCGAGCGCGTCTTGATGCTGTCTTTGCATGCGGACGATGTCCTCGCGGACCGCGGCCGGGTCGGGGGCGCGAGCGAGTTGGTCGCGCGACTGGCGTAGATCACGCTCGAGCCGAGCTTTGTCCTCGCGTTCACGCTGGACCTGAGCGGTAAGCTCGTTGATGCGCGCGTCCTTAGCGCGGAGAGATTCTCGAACGTCGGCATCACGTGCATCGCGCTGCGAGGAATCGTCGCACCCGCCAGACAACATGGCGCTCAGCTGGTCGGCGCGCTGGGTCTGGTGCTGGAGTGCGGCGTGAGCCTCGGCTACCTCACTTCTCAGGGCCTCGAGCTGCAGGTCGGCCTCGGGGTCGCGACGTTGAGCCAATGCCTTGCGATCGGCGCTCAGCTGGTTGCGCAAATCAATGACGAGTCTCTGGCTCGCGTCGTTGCGTTGCTTTTCAATGCTCGTAACGTACACAACGGCGGAGACAATCCATGCGTACTGCCAGCCGGGATCGGGAAAAGGATACACGACAGGATTGGAGATCTTGCATGTCTGGGGAATGTGCGCGGTACGCGGCGAGAGTTTGACCCAGAACTCGGGAATCTCGGCGCCGGCTTCGAACGTAGCCATGAGTTCGGGTTCGATCAGCGTGGTGTCGTCAATCGTGGCCCAAGAACCGTCCTCGGCAATGACGGTGTCCTGTAGGTCTTGGCGGAACAGGAGTTGAGCAGCGTAGACTTCGAACGGCCCGGTTGTGCGGTTGGGGCGTGCAGCGTAGACGACGATCATGCGCCGGAGGCGGTACGCTTGCATCTTCAGCCAAACGACCTCGGCGACCGTGGAAGGATGCAACAGTTCGTGCAAATTCGCGTCGGAGATTGCGTGGCCTTCGCCCCACGACGCGCGGCCGGCGGCACGACGTACCTCCTCGTCGGAGCCCAGATCAAAGCGCACGGGCGTTGCGAAGGTGACGGACTGGCGAATAGCGGCATCGATTGCGGCGCGCACGGGGGTAACGTCGGACATTGTTGTTGTACTTGCTTGATGTTGCGTGGCTTTTCTCTAGTGAGCGGGAGCGAGTGGGTGACCTTTTGGGACACGCCCTGTTAATTAACCCGAGGTAAAACGAGCAAACAAACAAACGAGCAGAAATTGAAGAAGGGAATGGTTTTCCAACGCACGCACCGACAAACAAATTCCCCGCGTAAACTTTGATGAGGGATCAAAGAGAAACCCGTCCTCCAAGATGGAGAGCCGAGCACTGACTCAAAAGTCCACAAGCCCCCCTTCTCGAATCAGAGCCGAGCACTGACTCAAAAGT
>CAITIQ010000217.1 GCA_903892415.1 uncultured delta proteobacterium
GCCGCCGCTCGCGTAGCGCAGGTTGCGAGCGAACTCGAGTAATCGTGTACGCGCGTCGGAGAGAGGCCGTACGCCTTAGGCGGAGAGTCCCACCGCGCGCGCGACCGGCTCGAAGAGCTCGCCTCGGAGTGCGGCGGGGACGTCCGAGGCCGCGTCCTGCCAAAGCGAGGGTGCCTCGAAACGGAGCGTTGGGAAGGCGGACACGAGCCAGCGTGCTGTCTTCCATGCGAGCGCCGCATGCCGTGCCTCGTCCAGGATGATGCGCTCGAGGAAGGCGTGCGCTTGGCTCGGCGCCCGAGGCAAGAGGGACGCGGCTTCGAGCACCGCCATCGACTCACCAACGCACCCGCCACGCAATACGTCCTCCAACAGCGCCCGCGCGAGATCCGGCTCGCGCATCGGAGCGACCGCCTCTGGCAAGACCCCAGCCGAGATGGCGTTTTCTGCGCCGCAGAGCGCGTCGAGTAGCTCAAATGCGAGCTTCGCGTGCTCGACCTCGTCTCGCATCGCGGTGCATGTCTCTTCGATCAGCCAGGCTGGCGCGCCGAGCGCCAGGAGGGCGAGGCAGGTGCGACCGAAGGCGGCGATGCTCGCGTGTTCATCGAACGCCATGCGAGTGAAACGCGCGACGAGGATCGAGGTCTCGGGCGCGCGAGCCCCGATAGCGACAGCGTGGTGCGACCGACCCTCGACGACGAGCGCGCGTCCGCAGGCGTGCGTGCGGTCTGGTGGTTCTGGACGATTTGGGTTTGTCGCATTCGCGGAGGTCGCCCCCTTACACACCCAGCGACCCGCGCTCAAGGCGCAGGTCAGCTGGTGGAAGCTGCATCTGTCGATAGGTTTGCCCGTGATCGACGCGGTCTCCTCACCCAAAGGGAGACAAGCGATCCCGTGTGGTTCTGCGGGTGTCTCTCCCTGCGCGGGGGCGAACCGATACGCGGAACAGAGCGTGCCTGCGCGGCACAAGGACCTGCTGCACAGATCCTCGACGCACACCCCCGTCTCCTCACCCGGCTCGAGGAGACATTGTCTGCCCGGTTGGCAATCAAGGCTGGTCTCGCACGACCCCTCGAGCTTTGTCGGCGGGTGCTTGCGGCGCTCTTCCTGCTCGCCCTGGCGCGCATTCGCTCGAACACACGCCTGTTGGTTGGCGGCACAAAGCCGTGTTTCCTCTTCAGGAACCATCACGGCGGCTGCGCGACAATCGGTCACGCCCGACGCCGCGTCGGTTACCTCGCACAGCGAGGTGTCGACACGAACGCGCATGATAGGTGCGCAGTTCGCAACGGTGAGCGAGGCCAGAAGAAAATTGCGAAGAGCAGAAGGGGTCACGGTCGCTCCAACGTTGTGTACCTGCCTCACCTTACATCGAGGGGGCCTCCTAGCGTTCACCAGCGAGAACGCTCAGCGACAGACCAGTGCCTATCCAGAACCTCATCGGCGTGCCATCGAGCGGAAAGGACGGCGAGATGACCGGTCCGTCGAATCCGACGGCGAGGTTGCGTCCGAGCCGAATATCAACCGGATAAATCGACCAACCCAAGAAGAGGTCGGGTTCGCGTGAGTCGGCGAATCGCAGCCCGACTTCGGGGAGCAAGGATCCGACCCATGACTGGCTTCGGAACCGATTGTGCGCGGCCACGCGGAGGATGGGTCGAAGAGCGATCGATCCCCCTACGCTGTCACCTCGAGGATCGAACTGCTGGCCTAGTCCGACGACAAGGTCGAGCCCGTGCTCGTTGCCAACCCAGGACGACGCCGGAGCAAAGATCCCCAAGAGCATGCAAGCCGCAACGGGCATGCACCAACGCAAGCCTTCCGTGCCGCGCGCGGAGTAGTCGTGGGTACGCCGGAAACCGATGCGAACCTCCGACCCGACGAAGCTACCCTCAAGCCCAAGGCCGAAGACAGAGCGCACAACCGGCGCGGCTGCTAGCTCCACGCTCCAGCCTTCGCGCGCGGTGTCGTCCCAATCCGTCGCTTCCCAGAACGTCTTCTCTTTGGGTAGGCAATCGGGATCGGTCGACGCCCCGATCCTACGGCATTTTGTTGGAATGGCAGCGCTCTCGCGTTCCTGGCGCTCGAGCTCTGCCTTCGCCTGAATTTGCGCCAAGATGTCCTCCGGCGGGGCGGGGCAGGCCCCTCCGAATCCGTCATCGGGGAAGCCACCGTAAGACTCCTCTGGGGGTGGTTGGTCGTCCGGATCGGGATCCCCGACGGTGAGCCGTTGACCGAAGAATGTGTAGCGTCCTTGCTTCTCCAACTCGAGCTCGTAGACGACGGCGGGGCCACATCGATCCTCCGTCCTTTTGAGCTCGACCTTGACCGGGTACTTGCAGCCGGAGCGCGCGAGGGTCATCTGCGCCAAGTCTGGCCTTGTCGGCGGGTAGAGCGTTGGCGGCTTGGGCGGACTGGCCGTCGACGTAAATTCGCAAACGGTGGCGACACGCATGGTGTCCCCGTCGTCGAATACGCCCGAATGCGGCTGACATTTGTCGTCGACGAGGCGCGCTGTGCACCCGCCGGGGGCGGCTGCTTGCGCAGGGCGGCACGGGGCGAGGAACGCCAGCGTGGTGGCTACGAAGACAAGGGTCCGCGATCCACGCCGCCCTTTAGAGGCGTTCCAAACAAGCATGGTAGATCAACGCCATCGCCTCACTCGGCCTGACACTGCGGGGGGCGACGCGTCGTCTTGTCGTTCAAGGCCCAACCCCGTCGTTCGTCGCGATCGCGTTCCCGACACGTGGCTTCGAAGGCGTTGACAGCTGGGTGTGGGGCGGCCTAACTCTTCAATCATCGACGCAGGGCTTGGTGCCGGCAAGACGAATACGACCGGTTCATCGGGTGGCTTCTGCCTCGAAGCGCTTCCCGAACGCTACACGATGGCGCTTGCCGTGCAGCTGGGCCAGGCCACGCCAATTCTGTTCTCGGCAGACGTCGCGGCGGACGGCGACGAGCTGCTTATGCAGCTAACGCCGCTGGTCACGCCTTATCGCAATGGCGTCGACACCGAGGCGTTCCTTCCCATGGAACCGGTTGGAGACGCGCTCATTTTCACGACCTCCCCGCTGGGGCCGGACGGGAGCTTCACCTTCGACGGCAGCGACCTGCGCGTGCCGGGCGTCGCAAATCCTTTTAGCCCCAGCGAGATCGTCGCCAAGCTCTCCTTCTCGGGCAGCTCGTGCGGAAGCGCCGCACCCCTTTGCGGCACGGTGTCAGGTCAGGTCACGCAGCCGATCGTGATCGAGCTGAGCGGAGAGGCGAACAGCTTCGCGCTGACGACCGAGCCCGGCGGAACGGGCATCCCATTCACCATCGACTGCAATGGCACGCTGAGCAGCCCCATCCCTTGAGCGGGTAGGACCGCCTTCTGCTCGCTGATCGCGCCAATCCGCCCCACTGGGGCAAATCCCCACAGGGCGCTGCTGCGTAGACCGGCGATTGCGCATGCTCAGCACTGGCGCGCCGTTTGCTGAGCGTGGGCATGGCAAGTCGCACGACGCACACCAATGGCGCGCGCAAGCGCAAGAGCAGCACCTCTAGCTTCGGCGGGGTAATCGACGGCGCTGAAGCGCTGGTCGCGGCGACAGCCGACATCAGCGAAGACAAGCTGGTCGACATTCGCAAGACGCTCGAGGCGGATCTAGAGGCTGCGCGTGAGCACCTGGAAGAGCTCGAAGGAAGAATCAAGGAGCGTGCGACGAGCGTGGATGAGTACGTGCACGAAAACCCTTGGCAAGCGGTAGGCGTCGCCGCCGGCGCAGGGCTCGTGATCGGGGTGCTGATGGGCGCTTCGGCCTTCCGGCGCTAGTCATCATGAGCACGCGTTCCCCTCGCATGCGAGGCCTGCTCGACCTCTGGGCCGCTCACCGCGAGCTCTCTACGTTGGAATGGCTGGAGTTCCAGCAGACGGTGCGTGCCGCGGCGTTGTGGGCAGCCTGCGCGACGCTGCTCGGCATGACGGGGTGGCTCTCGCTTAACGCAGCGCTGGTGTTCGCGCTCCGCGAGCGGCCGCTGCACGCTGTCTCAGCGCTGGTCGCCACCAACCTGTTGGGGGCGCTGGTCGCGGGCCTTCAGGTGCGGCGGCTGTTGCGTAGGCCGTTCTTCGAACTGACCAAGCGTGAAGCGGGCCACGACGTGAATCGCCTCTTCAAGTTGGCCTCATGAAGCGCGCTGAGATCGAGCTGCGCAAAGAGCTGGCGCTGGCCCGGCTGCTCATCGCGCGAATGGAGCTTGCCCTCGCGCGCACGCGGCCGCCGAGCAGCGTGGCGACGGTGAGCTCGGCGCTCGACTTGGCCTCATCGCGGCTTGCCACGAAGAGCTGCGCCAAGCGAAATGGAGCCAATCCGCGCGCGTCGTGTTGGGTGTCATGCACACGGTGTTGGGCGGCACCAAGATAGCGCCGAACCGCCCTTCTTCTCGTTGATCGCGTCAGCTGAGGTCGGCGAGCGGGACTTCGTACACGCCGCCTGCGCCGGCGATGATGACCCCGCGGTCGGTCAGAGCAGCGCCGCGC
>CAITIQ010000218.1 GCA_903892415.1 uncultured delta proteobacterium
AGTCAGTTCGACCCGGCGCCGCCCGCACCACCTGCGCCACCTGCGCCACCTGCGCCACCTGCGCCACCTGCGCCGCCCGCGCCACCTGCGCCACCTGCGCCACCTGCGCCACCTGCGCCACCTGCGCCACCTGCGCCACCTGCGCCGCCCGCACCACCTGCGCCGCCCGCTGCCCCCGCCGCGCCAGTTCCACCGCCACCAGCGGTACCGCCGCCACCAGCGGTGCCGCCGCCTGTTCCTAATGTGCAATTATCAAGGCAGCTGCAGACCTTCTTCCCGGGAATCGGTTCGGCGATTCCAACGACCGAGTCTGGTCGTAGTACGCAGACCGAGTCGTCCGGGCACTCGTTATCCTCGGTGCAGAGCGTTACGGCGATGCATGACTTTCCAAAGCCATCTTCTTCGCAAACGGCGTCAGCGCCACACTCGAAGTCCTGCTCGCAATCATCAAAGTCAACGTCGCATCCCGAGTAGCTGAAACAGGATGGTGCGATTAGAGTAAAAAGCGCGAGAACAGCGGCAGGAGAAGCTTTCTTAGAGAACGTTGAGCGATTCTTTGAAGTCATGAAACCCCAGGAGCAAGCGCTGTGCCTGGGGTCCATTGGGGAGTGATGTCTGAAATGATCGCGCGAGAAAGCCCGGCAAACGTAGCTTTTAGTTCGCTGTGCGCGTGGTTACTCCGCACCGCTTTCTCGTCTCACCATGACGGCGACGTCTTGCATAGGGGCGAGCACTTGGACGGAAGCGGTGCGCGCATGCTTCAAACGCTGGGCTTGGCCCTTCGCGCAAACCCACAAACACCTTAAAGCGTCGGTGTTCGCCGCGGTCTCATGCTCTCGAGGCAACCGTGAGAGCCACCCCTGACAATCGCGTCCGACCCCTCCACATAGTCTCGAAGGTGTGCTGGGCCCTGGTGCGGCCGAACTGTCGCCGCACCGGGCTCGAGCTTTGGCTTACGTCTCCAGCTTCTTCCCCGCTTTCTTCCAACCGGCAATTCCGGCGGGCATCACGTAAACCTTCTTGTAGCCCAAACCTTGTGCCGCGACCGCGGCAGTATGGCAGGAGCTTCAATGGTCGTTAGCGCAATAGAATACGAGCGTCGCCTCCTTGTCCGCGGGCAAGACCTCCGCTTTGACCTTCTCGATCCACTTGGCGCCGGGGACTCGCCCTGCGTCGAAGACCTCCTTGGGGTTTACGTCGAACACGAAGAACGATGCGTCATTTTTTGAGATGCGTGTCTCAACCTCATCAACAGTGAGTTCAGGAACTTTGGCGTGCTCGGTTTGGCCGTTCGCCGAGCCGTCGCGTGACGAGCATCCGGTATGAACTGCCGCCCCGAGCGCAAATAACAGCGCTAGAGCAACGGGTTTGTTAACCAACATGTGGAAGTTGTAACGAACCCAGCGGTGAAAGTCTCGTGCTCGTTCTTTGGCATCCCCACGCTATAACTGCCCCTCCGAAACCTGTGCCCCCAACGAACGGAACCTGCCATGAGCGATGCCCCCTCATATACGCCGCCGAAAGTCTGGACCTGGAACAAGGACAACGGCGGCCAATTCTCGAAGATCAATCGGCCCACCGCGGGCGCTACCCACGAGAAGGTGCTGCCCGTAGGGCGTCACCCGTTACAGCTCTATTCGCTGGGGACACCCAATGGTGTGAAGGTAACGGTATTGTTGGAGGAGCTGCTCGAGCTTGGCCACGGCGGCGCTGAGTATGACGCTTGGCTCATCAACATCGGGGACGGCGATCAGTTTGGCAGCGGCTTCGTCGAGATCAATCCGAACTCGAAGATCCCAGCGTTGATGGACCACTCCACTTCTCCGCCAACACGAGTCTTCGAGTCTGGTGCCATACTGCTCTATCTAGCGGAGAAGTTCGGCGCCTTCTTGCCGAGCGAGCCGCGCAAGCGCACAGAGTGTCTCTCGTGGTTGTTCTGGCAAATGGGTAGTGCCCCCTACTTGGGCGGAGGATTTGGCCACTTCTACGCCTACGCTCCGATCAAGATTGAATACTGCATTGATCGATTTGCTATGGAGGTGAAGCGTCAGCTCGATGTGCTGGACCGTCAGTTGGCTGATAAGCAATTCATCGCGGGGGATGAATATACCATAGCGGATATGGCGATCTGGCCCTGGTATGGCGCGCTCGCGGCTGGTTTGGTCTATAACGCTGCGGAGTTCCTGGATACCGCTAGCTACAAGCACGTCAACCGTTGGAACAAGGAGTTAGCGGAGCGCCCGGCAGTGAAGCGTGGACGGCGAGTGAACCGCACCTTTGGTAGTCCCGAGAGCCAGTTGAAGGAGCGCCACGACAAGAGCGACTTTGACCCCAAGTGACCAAGGGGCGCTCAGCGGTAACCGGCTTTGGCCTCCGGGAAGAGAATCTGCGCCGTCTGACCCGCCATCTGCAAATGACTGTTGAGTTGATTGGCCCCCGCGATGGGGGCCTTCACGAACCACGAGAGCCCATGCTGGGTAAGGAAGACGGCCTCCGAGCTTGCGGCGATCGCGACCAAGTTCTGTCGGAGTTGGGGAGGGTTGAACAAGGCTTGCGCGGCCTCGCAGGTCCCCCGTATGACGAAGGTGTCGTCGAACATCCTGTCGCCAATGGTGGCGACCTGCTGTTGCCCAACCATCACCGTAGTCCCCAGATGGTCGAGCGCGCGCGTTAGGGTTCTCGCGGTGGAGCCCAAGGGGAGGTCAGTGCGGTCGGAGGCGAATTTTGTGAGTTCAACCTCGTAGTTGAGGGGACGCGGCCACCGAAGTGAGATCGCCGTGTGGACTGTGGCTGCGGAATAGTCCCCGACGATCTCGAGCGGAATGCCCTGCAAAACGCCATGAATCTTCATCCGCGCGGGGTCGAAATCCAACCCGGCCGATGCTGCGACTTGATGCCATACCTGCTGGTTTGCGCGTTCATGAGGTTGGACGATCATTCGCGGAAAGCGCGCCTCGATTTGGTCGCGGAACCAAAAGGCCGCCTCCAAGAATCGAAGCAGCCTACCTGCATGGCTCACTCGACCCGGCAGCTTGAAATGCACCTTCGAATCGGTGACGACTAGGTTGTCGGCTCCGCCTTTGGCCAGGGCAGTGAGGAAGAGCTCGTCCTCCGCGGTGCGAGGGGCGAACAGGGAGCGCAACTTACCCGCGTCGAGCGATTCGACTCGAAGCGCCTTATCGGCCACCTCGTGACCCAAGCGTTGATCCTCGCCCTGAAAGACGCTCTGAAGTGGGCGACTCTTCGAGATGTGGAGGCCCAGGTTGAGCGGTGGATCGAGCGGGACGACCACCGCGGTCCACCAGCTCCCTGACTCATCGCCGTCGCTGTCCCCTTCAAAGATATGAGCAAGGTTGGCCATCGTCAGGAACTGGGTCAGCGCGAACGTGCGCCCATTCCGCGTGCCACGAAGCACATGTGCCGATTTGATGTTCGAGTGAACCTGAGCTCCCAGCCGCGCTTCACTACGGCGAAAGCTGGCTCGCTCGTTGAATGTCTCAAGAGCTCGATACGCCTGAAGCCCCAGCGTGCTCCCAAGCTGCGCCCATTCCGCTGACCTCTGCTTGTTGCGGTTGGTGGTCATCCGCTGCCTTCTGTCTAGGAGCCGAGTTTCTCCGGAATCACAAGTTCGGAAACGACGCTGGCCAGCAGGTTCTCGTCGCAGGAAAAGACCAAGTTGCCGTCAACATTGGTGACCCCGCGAATGCCGCGCGAGTGCTGTCCTGCACCAACGTTGGGTGTAGGGGAAAGCGCGCCCGCGGTTCCAACGACGTCAAGCACGCGGTCGACGACGAAGCCCACCAGTCCGAACTGAGTGCGGGTCAAAATCCATTTGGCTGAGCGCAGCTGAGCTGGCTCCATTCCGAACCGAAGACGGAGGTCCACTACCGGGGTTACTCGTCCGCGATGGTCGAAGACTCCGACGATGCTTGGCCCCATGTGCGGAAGGGGCGTTATCGGGTGAGGGTGAACGACCTCCTCCACGGTGTGCACGTCGAAGGAGTAGGTAGTGTCGGAAACGACGAAGCGCACGAGGTTCTTTTGTTCGCCTCGGAGCTTCTGGCTGCGCCGTGAAGACCCGATCATGGAACCAGCGCCTTCGCTTCGAGCAGCAACAAGATCTCGTCGTCGTCTTGCTCGCGGGCGATACCGACAATTTGCGCACCAGCGTCTGTTCCTACGGTGGTGGTCGCTCGCTCGATGTCCCGGCTGAGCAGACGGTGAACCGTGAGGACCTCATCCACCACCAACCCGATGATCTCGCCGTTGATGTCGGCCATCAGGATGCGGATGCGCGGACCTCCGATGCGATGGGAGGTCTCCGGAACGACGCTGCAGGCGAGCCCGAGTTGCCGCGCCATGTCGATCACTGTCACCACTCGCCCGCGGAAGCTGGTGATGCCGAGGACGGCGGTCGGAGCGCGGGGGACAGGCGTAATCTGCGCGCCGCGAACGATCTCGCGGATGATGGATACGGGCAACGCGTAGGTGGTCGAGGCTACGCGAAAGGCCAGGTACTCGTTGAGCGCGCCCTCGGTCCGTCGTTCGAGCGTTCGTTGTGCTCGCATCTTGGTCATGGCTGTCATGATGAAGACCTCGCTTGTTGGGCGCGCCGTCGGTCGCTAGCGACCACCTCTTCGTAAAGGCTGGGTGTGTCGAGAACGAGCCCGAGTCGCTCCTCGCCCAGATCCGCAGCGCCCGCGAAGCCGCGGACCGAGCGCAGCGAAGCTCCGATGGTCTTCATCACGACGTCTTGGCCCCCAATCAGCCGGTGCACGACCAACCCGAGCCGTGCGGAGCCCGCCATTGTCACCACCACGTAGTGTTTCGCCGAGATTCGGTGCTCCGGAATGTCGAACACTTTGGTGAGTCTTGCCAGGCGCAGGGTGGAACCACGCAAGGTCATCGCCTCGTGGCCATCCACCGAGAAGATATCGTCCTCGGTGATTTGAACCGCCTCCCGCACGTTGGCGAGCGGGATCGCAAAGGTGTGTCCCTCCACTTCGGCCACGAGGACGCGCACGATCGCGAGGGTGATGGGCAAGGTAATGGCCAGCTTGGTGCCGATCCCCACCTCGCTCTGAACGTCGATCACACCGCCGAGCTTGCCGATGTTGGTCTTGACCACGTCCATGCCAACGCCGCGCCCCGAGATGTCACCGGCTTGCTTGCGCGTTGAGAGCCCTGGGGTAAAAATCAGGTTCAGCACGTCGCGCCTGCTGGTGGAGCGGACGTCGGCTGGGTTGATGAAGCCGCGGGAGAGCGCCACCTCCAACACTCGCTCGGTGTCGATACCGCCGCCATCGTCCTCCAGTTCAATCAGGACGTGGTTGCCCTTCTGAAAGGCGTTGAGCGCGATCGTTCCGACCTCCGGCTTCCCGGCCGCCTTGCGCGCTTGCGCGGACTCGATGCCGTGGTCGATGGCGTTGCGCATCATGTGCATCAACGGGTCGGAGAGCTCCTCGACGATCAGCTTGTCCACCTCGGTCTCCGCTCCGGTGATCACTAGGTTGAACTGCTTGTCGGCGTTGCGGCCAACTTGGCGCGCCACACGACTGAGTCGCTCGAAAAGCTGACCGAGCGGCACCATGCGTACCTCGAGGATGCCTTGTTGCATCGACTCGAGTTGCCGATCGAACGTACGTGATAGTCGCAGCAGCTCGAGCGCGCTGGTTCGATCGGTCGCGAGCGGACGCATCCGCTCAAACAGCCTGTCGATCGACGACTTTACGATCGCGAGCTCGCTGACTGCGTTCATCAGGCGGTCGAGCTTCTGGATGTCGACGCGCACCGTTTGGGTCACGCTGCGGATGGTTCCTACGCGCATCTCTTGCGGCGGCGGTACACTGGAGGGCGAAACGATCGGCTGCTCTGCGGTACTGCGCACCGCCTCATGCTCACCCGTGTCTGCTGCGTGGAAAGCGGCCGGCATTGGGGTGCGCAAGCCGGCCTTGCGTGGCACCTCACTGATGACCGCGCCGGAATCGGCCAGTAGCACTTCCAGCGCAGCCTGGTCGCGCTTGGAGGCCATCAAGATATCGAGTTCGATCGAGTCGGCGTCCGCGCCCTCGCCGGTGGGCAGGTACGTGATGATCTCGCCGTGTGGCTTCGCCGAAGCTTTGAGCTGTTCCAGCGACTCGTCGATGGTCAGCAGCGAGAACCGCGTACGCAAACGAAAGATGCGGTTACCGGCCTCGACGTTTACTCGCAGCCGATGCTCCTCGTATTCGGTGAGGACCGAGAGAATGTTCGGGTCGAGATCGAGCGCGGGCGCGTCCTCTGGCTTTGCATCGAGGCCAGTTCCACGCAACTCGGTAAGCAAGCTCTCGAGTTCAGACAGTGGGGGCACGGCGCCACTGTTCTCTGCGAGCAGCAGGCGGTGGCCAACATCCAATGCGCGAAATAGCGTGTCCACTACTTCGCCTGTGAAGCTGCTCTTGCCGAGGCGAAGCGCGTCGAGCTTCGTTTCGAGCTCGTTGGCCAGCGCACTCAGGGTGGTAGCGCCAAACAGGCCGGCGAGGCCCTTGAGCGTATGAACAGCTCGGAAGATGTCGTTGATAAGGTCTGGATCGGCGTTTCCCGAGCGCAACGACTCGTCGAGCAGCACCAGATCCCTGCCGAGCGCCTCGAAGATGTCTTCGGCTTCGGTGAGAAACTCGATCTTGCCGCGTTCGTTGTCGTTCATTCCAGGCAGCGGGAGGCTACATGCCTAGCGGCAGCCTGTGCAACGTTGCGTCCTTCCGCAACAGAGTTCATCAACGCGAGCGCCGCAACGCTGCCAACTGGCCACAGGCTCCGCCTACATCGCGGCCGCGCGGCCTCCGAACCAGGGTGGTTACTCCCAGCTCAACCAAGATGGCAACGAACTCATCGAGCGAGCTCTTCGAAGGGGTCGATAGCGTGGGATCGGGACCTGGATTCATCGGGATCACGTTGACCCGACTGCGCACCCGAGCCGAAAGCTTGGCTAGCTCACGGGCATCTTCCGGACTGTCGTTGAAGCCGCCGATCAGCACGTACTCGAAAAGTACGCGGCGACCTCGAGGCAGGTGCTGCTCAAGTTCGGCGAAGAGTGTCTGCAGCGGAAATCGCTGGTTGACCGGCATGATGCGGCCGCGCTTCTCATCGGTCGCTGCGTTCAGGCTCACGGCCAGCTCGGCTTTGCAGCTCTCGAAGAAGGGCCCAATTTTGTCCGCCACGCCCACGGTGGAGACCGTGACCCGAGAGCGCGAGAGCGCGAAGGCGTTGTCGTCGGTGAGGAGCTGGGTGGCCTTGGCCACCTCGGTCAGATTGTCGAAGGGCTCGCCCATCCCCATGAACACGACGTTCTGAATCGCTGGCAGTCGATCGCCCCAAACCAAGCGGGCGATGCGCAGCTGGTCGACGATCTCCCCTGCGTCGAGCTGACGGGTCAGCCCGTTGACGCCGGTCTCGCAGAAGCTGCAGGCTCGAGCGCAGCCGACCTGGCTCGACACGCAAACCGTGGTGCGGTTGGGCGCAGGAATGAGCACCGTCTCCACGTAGTTCCCATCGAGCGTTGCCAGCAGCAGGCGCTCAGACCCATCCAAAGCGGGGGCACGCTCGGCGATGGTCAGGGAACAACGGGCGTCGAGCGCGAGCAACGCGGGGTGTGCCCAGGCGCCAACGCCCAAGTCCCGCAAGAGGGCCTGGTCCCACGGCGAATCGAGGCCTTCAGGCCTCACTCGAAAGGTGTGGCGAAGAACCTTGGCCGCCGCAGAGGCCGCTTGGGAAGGCGACCCTCCGGAACGGGTGAGCAGAGCGCTCAGTTCTCTGCTAGGAAGCGAGGCCAAAAGGGGCAAGCCCGGCCGTTTCCGCGTTAGGCCCGAGCCGGGGGTGGTTCCCGGGTTGATCATCCTCTCGACCTACCATTTCCACGTTTGGGCGGGGAACCCCGCGCGAAACGAATGAAACGCAAGTAGAGTTGTCTCGATGTCTTGGATTCGCACTCTGGTTACGACCTGCTTGCTCTCATGTGCGCTGCTCTCGGCTGCGGTGGTCTCTGCTGCGCCGAAAGACAGCAAGGCACAAAAGGCGCTGAAAGAAGCGATGGAGGACGACTACCTCCTGACCAACTTCGACGATGCGGAGGCAAAGCTGCGCGGGGCACTCGAGACCTGCGGCGCGTCCGGCTGCAGCAAGTCGGTCAAGTCGAAGCTTTACGTTGGCCTTGGCATCGTCCTCGCCGGGGGCAAAAAGGACAAGGCGGGCGGAACCGATGCCTTCAAAGAGGCGCTCAAACTGGACTCCAACGCCACTCCAGATCCCGACTACGTAACGAGTGAAGTGAAGGCTGCGTTCGAAGCAGCAAAGAAGGGCGGAGGTTCCTCTGGCTCGTCGGGCTCGCCGGGCGGGGATTCGGGCAGCGGCGGTTCCAAACCAGCGAACTCGGAAGACTCCCCGATCACGTTGAATGAGCTCTCGGAGCAGAAGGTCAACACGCCTGTTCCGGTGTATGTCGGCGTGGAGGATGACTCGGTGAAGGTGGCCTCGGTCACCGTCACCTACATCCCCGTCGGCTCGTCTTCTTCGAAGAAGCTCGAGCTCGAGAAGAGCGGTCGAGGCTTTCGTGGCAACATCCCGTGCGCCTCGGTCGCGAAGAAGGGCAGCCTCAAGTTCTGGGTCACCGCCAAAGACAAGGGCGGCAAGGTCGTCGGCTCTTTAGGCAGTGACTCTGATCCCTACACCACCGCGATCAAGAGTGACGTGGACGGCAAACCTCCGAGTTGGCCTGGGTTCGCGCCGCCCGAGGCGTGCGCTGGAACCAGCGAGGATGGAGGCGGAGACAACGGCGAGTCTGGTGCCACCCGCCGGCAATGCACCGAAGACAAAGACTGCCCCGGCGACGAAAAGTGCGCCAACTTCGAGTGCCTCAAGAAGCCAACCGAAGGCGGAGATAGCGGATCGGAGCCCGAAGGCGGAGATACCGGATCTGATGATGACGGTCCGAGCAGTGACCGACTCAACTGGATCCGCATCACGTTCGCGCCCGACTTTGCAATGATCTCCGGCGAATCGATCTGCGGGTTCCAGGACGCCTACGCAGACGGTGGACCGTCCGTTGCGAACGACGCCACCTATGTTTGCATCAAGAACCCGACGTCGGAAAATCCCTCGCGCTATCTGGGACAAGCCACGGCCGGCCAGGGCAACAACGTCAACTTCGGGTTTGGCGTCGCCACTATGCGCATCTTGGCGAGCTACGACCGCGTGGTGTGGAAAGGCCTATCCCTTGGTGCGCGCTTGGGCTTCGTTTTCAACGGCACCTATGAAGACTTCGCCTCGTTCATTCCCTTTCACGGCGAAGGGCGAATCACTTACACGATCGGTTCCGAGCCTTGGTCGGGCAAACAGGTCGTGCGGCCTTGGTTCTTCGTGGGTGGTGGTTTCGCCCAGGTGGACGCTTCGGTGAACGTTGACGTGCTCGAGGACGGCGAAGCCTGCGGGGCCGAAAATCCTGGCGACACAACGAGCGCCTGCTCCATTGAGTCCGCGGATGGCGTACTTGAACCGCGCATTCAAACGCTGCGCGCGGTAAAGCAAGCTGGGCTGGGCTTTGCGGGCGGCGGTGCCGGTATCTCGTTTGTTCCAGCCGACCTGTTCGAGATCAATCTCGGTCTCAAGTTCTCCGTCACGTTCCCGTTCGTGATGCCGGTTCTTTCTCCTGAAGCGGGAATCGGGTTTGGCTTCTGAAACCTTTTAATTCTCAGGCAGAGGCTCTCAAGAGCGAAAAGCTCAAGAGCCTCCTTCAGGCGGCAATTCACGGTGAACGAGGTGAGCGAGGTCGCGATCCACTGACCGTGTTCCTCAACGATTTGGACCGCGTGAGTGGTCTTCCAGGGCCCCGACCGAACCTACCGCTGCTGCGCGCACTCGGGCTTGCGGTTCACGGTCACGGAGAGGCCGGGAAGGCCTTCGCCCACGACTTGCGCCAGTCCAAGGTGCTCGCGCAGGTGTACATCGGCATCTTTGCGCTGGCCTGTGGTGCAGCGAACCCAAAGGACAAGAAGCTGATCATTCAGCTGATCGACAGCACGGACGAGTCGGAGAAGGAACGTCGGGACGCGGTCACGCACGCGCTCGAGGACGTGCTCGCCGTACGAGCGGATGAGGCTGTCGAGCGGCTTCTTCCCCACGCAGACGGCTATTTGCATTTGCACGTGCTGCTCACAGCGACGACGACTCCACGGGTCCTGACCGCGCTCAAGTCAGCAGCGCCGCTCCTCGCCTGCATCGAGGCGGCCTTTCAAATGGTGATCGACGCACCGCGCTCGGCCGAGCGCTCACAGGGCTATCGTACGCTCGCAGAGTCGCTGCCGCGGCAGATCGCTACGGGCGCTAAACGCTTCTTCGAACTGAGCGAGTGGGTTGCGGCAAAAACCGAGAGCACGGACAACCCACAAGCACGGGCCATCCTAGATGCAGCGATCAATGATCTGCGTCCACTGCTTGGAGAAGCCGACACCGACCGCTTGCGACACTCCCTCGAGGGCTCGGCCAAACCAGCGCGTGACCCGAGCCGAATCGTTCAGGGGACGCGCAAGCGAAGCCGAGGTCGCTGAAGTCGAGCGAGGTTCAGGCCGATGGGGCGTCTTGGTCGAGAGCCATACGCCCCAAGATTTCCTCGGCTACCGTGCGGAGGTCCTCGGCGGCGTCGAGCTTGTCGCCACGCAAGTAGGCGTCGATCCCGTCCATCGCCACGAGTGCCAAACTAGCGTTCACCCCGCGGTCGGTGAGCGCTGCGACGACCTCCGAGGTCTTGAGCAGGGTGCGCAGCTCCTCCATCAGCTCAGCGAGCTCCCGCAAGCCGCCCGAACCACCCACCGCCTCTCCAATGCGTGAGCCGAGCTCGTCGTCCTCGTGTGCCATCAGCGCACCGTCTTCGTCACACGCGGAATCGCCTTGAACGGGATGTGCGGCGGTTCACAGCCTGCGACGCACTGGTACTTGTCAAAGTTGGTAACCCCCTCGGAGCGGAGCAGCTCCTCGTCCAACCAGGCTTTCCCCATGCGTTCCCGGGGCTCCTTGGCGAGCAAAGCCACCGTCGCATCAGCAATGATGTCCGCCTTACGCCAAACCTCTGGTCCACCGAGCCCAAAGTTCATCGTCGCGTAGCTTTCGACGGCTGTTGCCGGCCACAGCGCGTGAGCCGTGACGTTGTCCTCGGCGTATTCCTCTGCGATCGACTGGGCGATCATGGTCATACCGAACTTGGAGACCGAATATGCGCCGTGCCCAGCGATTGCTTCGGTCTCCACGGCGGGAGACATCATCACGATGTGGCCGAACTTCCGCGCGACCATATGAGGAAGAACCGCGTGTGAAAGCACGAACGCCGCGCGCACGTTGATGCCCATGATGAGGTCGTACTTTTTTACCGGGGTATCGGCGACGTCGGCCCACCACAGCGCTCCGGCGTTGTTTACGAGCGCGTCGACGCGACCGAAGGTCTCGATCGTCTTTGCAACAGCCGCTTCGCACGCGGTCTCGTCACGTACGTCCAACTTGAGCGGCAAGGCTTTGCGGCCGAGCGCCTCGACCTCGCGAGCAACATCGTGAATCGTGCCGGGGAGCTTGGGGTTCTCGGCCACCTCGGTCTTGGCGGCGATCACGATGTGAGCGCCTTCTTTTGCGCAGGCCAACGCTACTGCGCGGCCGATCCCGCGCGATGCACCCGTGATGAAAACGACGCGATCCGTGAGCTTCATGTTGGGCTGGCTACCAGTGCCGCAGGTCGGCGGCCAGTGGTGAGCGACGAGAACTGCGCCGCAGACAGCGACCGAGCCAAGCTCCGATCACTTGCTGTAGCGGCTACGGATGCGCGGTACCAGGTACTCGCCGAAGGCCCGCTCAGCGTCGAAGGCCGGGGCAAACCCCCAATCCGATCGAGCGGCGCTGTCGTCGACGTCGGCTGGCCATGAGTCGACGATCTTCTCGCGCACGAGGTCCGGCTTGTAGCTGATGTCGGCCTTGGGGAAGGCTTTCTTCACCTGCTCGGCGATCTGCTTGGCAGATACCGAGAAGCCGCTCACGTTGTAGACCACGCGCGAGAGCTTGCTCTGGTCAGCATCGAGCAAAGAGGTGAGGGCGGTGACCGCGTCGGGCATAGCCATGAACGGGATCTGCGCGTTTTCCCCGACGAAGCAGCTGTACGGTTCTCCCTTCGCTGCCGCATGCAGCATCTCCGGGCCGAAGTCGCTGGTGCCGCCGGTCGGCACGGTGTCCGCGGAGATTAGCCCCGGGAAGCGCAGCGAGCGGAAATCGAGCCGCGCCATGCTCGAGAGGGCGCCTAGCTGCCGATGGTAGTGCGTGTAGTAGCGCCCGAGGTGCTCGCAGTAGAGCTTGTTGCAGCCATACATGGTTACCGGCACCGTCCATTCGTCTTCTTTGACGCGGCCGGCTGCGGCTTTGGTCGCTAAATCCGGCAGGCCGTAGACGGCAATGGAGCTTGGGAACAAGAACTTAACTGCACGCCCAAGCCGGGCTGATTGCTGCTGGGCCACTCGCAGAAGGTTGAGCGTCCCCTCGACATTGACCTGATGCGCAAGCTCCGGATCTCGCTCGCCGCGAGTCGAGAGCAGCGCCGCGAGGTGGAACACTGCATCAATCTCGTGGTGCGCCGCGATCTGATCCATCAAGAAGCGGTCCATGATGTTGCCGGCATAGCTGGCGACGCATTTGGCGCGCAGCGCGTCTGGCACTGGCGTGAGATCCAAACTTACGACTTGGTAGCGCCCTTCGGCGGCCAGCTGATTCACGAGGCTGTGGCCGATTTCTCCGTTGGATCCAGTGATGAGCACGACGCCTTTTGCCATGCACTCCCTTTACACCGAACGTTGCCGCTCTGGAACCGGAGCGGAGGGAGTCGCGCCACGCAAAGCAAAAAAGCTCCTTGGGGCTTCAAGCGCACAGGCGCCGGTACTAAGCACAGGGCAAGGTGAAGCATGGCTGAGCGAACGTTTGCGCCAAAGCCCGAGTGGCTCAAGGTCCGAGCTCCGGGCGGAGACCGTTACCACGCAATCAAAGAGACCTTGCGCGAGCTCGACTTGCATACCGTGTGCGAAGAAGCTCGCTGTCCCAACGTTGGCGAGTGCTGGCGCGACGGCACGGCCACCGTCATGCTGCTGGGCGACACCTGCACGCGGGGTTGTCGCTTCTGTGCTGTCACCACCGGGGATCCGAAAGGCTCGGTGGATTCGCGCGAGCCGGAGCACGTCGCGCGCGCGATCGCCAAGATGCAGCTGCAGTACGTGGTGATGACCATGGTCAATCGGGATGACCTGCTCGATGGCGGGGCCGAGCACGTGGGTCGCACGGTGAAGCGGCTGAGGGAGCTGCGGGATGACATCCTGATCGAGACGTTGGTCGGGGACTTTTGTGGTCGCCTCGATGATGTGCGCACGGCCGCCGAGGCCATGCCTGATGTGTTTGCCCACAACGTCGAGACGGTGCGCAGGCTCACTCGCACTGTTCGCGATGTGCGGTCTGGCTACGATCAGACCTTGAAGGTCTTGTCGAAAGCGGCTGACGTGGCAAAGGAGGCTCGTGCCTCGGGCGGACGCACGATGCTGACGAAGAGTTCCATCATGGTGGGTCTTGGGGAGAGCGATGAAGAAGTTCTCGAGACGATGAAGGACCTCAAGTCGGCCGGTGTCGACATCGTCACGATTGGCCAATACCTGCGGCCGAGCCCAAAACACCACGAAGTCGTTCGCTTCGTTCACCCCACGGTTTTTGCTTCCTACGAGGAGCAGGCGATGAAGCTTGGCTTCCTTTACGCCGCTTGCGGTCCTCTGGTTCGCTCGAGCTACAAGGCCGGGGAGGTCTTTCTCAAGTCGCTCCTCGGCACGGAGGACGTCGCGGCGCCTCTGGAGGAGCGCATCGTTCGGGCACGGGAGAATGCTGCCAAGGTGCGAGAGCACGCGGCGAAAGAAGAGCTTGCGAAGAGCGGGATTGTGCCTGTTTCCTCATTGGTTAGGCCACGCTGATGGTGGCCCTTCGCACTCGGCATTGCGCGCTGTCAGCCTTACTGCTCATTGGCTGTGACAACGCTGACTCGGGCTCTCAAGGCGGCGCAGCCGCAGGTGGGGCGGACGCAAACGGAGGCCAGGGCGGCGGAGTGAGCGTCGCCTCCGGGGGAAGTGGCGGTTCGAGTACGAGCGGCACGGGTGGCGCTACGGCAAGCTCTTTGGAGCAGCTGCTTCAGCGTTTGCGCGCCGATTTGAGCGGCACCTTGATGGCCGAGTCACAAGATGGCGGTTGGCCGGTGCTGGTTGACGAGGGCTACGTGGCTGTTTCGAGCAACGGCGCCTTGTCGCAGATCGCTGGCGGCTTCAGCAACTGGCAACCGCTTGCCCTCACACCAGACCAAGGCTTCAGCTTCATCGTGATTGCGCCCGGCGAGCTGCCTATGGACCGGGGCTACAAGTTCACAGACGGAAGCAGCTTCGTCCCAGACGATTGGGCGCGGTCCTTCGCCTATGATGAGTTCGGCGAACTGTCGCTCATTCACCCCCAAGGCGCCCGCTTCGACCGCTTCTTTGCCGTGCAGAGTGCCGAGATTGAGCCACGCACGCTTACTGTGTTGGTGCCTGAGCAACCGGCTTCTCACCTGCTTTACCTGCATGATGGGCAGAACCTGTTCGCACCGTCGGCGAACTTTGGTGGTTGGCGCCTTCAGGACTCGGTACCGGCCGGAATGATGCTCGTTGGTATCGATAACAGCCCGGCCCGCATGGACGAATACACGCATGTCGGGGACGTCCTCAGCGGGAGCCCCGTTGGCGGCGAGGGCGACGCCTATGTGGCATTTCTCGAGTCCGAAGTGAGGCCGTTGATCGCTAGTGTGTATGGGGAACCGGGACGCGTTGGCGTGATGGGCTCCAGTCTCGGCGGGCTAATCAGTTTGCACGCGGGCTTTCAGTTCCCAGAAGGCTATGACTTCGTCGGTTCGATGTCGGGGACAGTGGGCTGGGGCAGCTTTGGTCCACATACCGGCGAGACGATGATCGAGCGGTACGATGAAAGCCCAACCCTCCCGTTCGTTGTTTATCTCGACTCGGGCGGAGAGGGGCCGTGCGAGGATGCAGACGGGGACGGCATCTTCGACGATGGCAATGGCACCGACAACTACTGCGAGACGGTGCAACTGCGTGATGTCCTGGCGATGAACGGCTACGCCTTTGGGGAGACACTGCACCATTGGCATGAATCCGGTGCTCCCCACAACGAGGCCGCCTGGGCCCAGCGAGTGTTTCGGCCGCTGCAGATCTTTGCCGACCTCTGACGGCGCCAGCAAGCCGCCCTCTTCGGGGCTTCCATGTTTGACTGCAGCGGGTAGGCTGCGCGCGTGACCGACCGGGCCTATGGTCTGGCCTCACGGAGGATTGAATCATGAAGAGTGTTTGGCTTTCATTGGCGATGGTTCTCGCGGTTGGTTGTGGAGACGGCGGAGCAGGGGCTGGTAGTTCCTCCGCATCTAGCAAGCCTGCTGGCTCGGCGGCCAGCTCTGCGAAGCCGGCCGCTTCTGCGGCGCCCGCTGCGAGTGCAACAGCTACCGCGGCTGCAAGCGGGGCCTCCTCTGCTGCGGCGGGCGAAGCGGGCGCCATCGTCAAACTCTTGGAAGATCTGCAGACCAACGAAGCAAATTACAAGGATAAGCCGGTCAAGGTCGAGGCGCTCTACCTCAGCACCTCCAGCATGACTTCCGGTGGCAAAAAGACCTACAACATTAGCGTCACCGACAAGAAGGGTGACCTCGACAATACGCTCTCCTGTGAACTCGGTGAGACCGAACCCAAGGGCCTCATGCAGTACGACGCCGTGGTGATAGAGGGCAAAGGCTCTGTCTCGAACGCGCAGAAGGGCGACAAGAAGTTCAAGAGCCTACGTTTGACCGAGTGCAAGTTTACGAAGAAGTAAGCAGGCGCTTGCAACCGTGATTCGCATCGAGAAGCTGAATAAGAGCTACACGCTCGGGCATCACGCGCTGCATGTTTTGCGGGACATTGACCTGCTTGTGGAGAAGGGGGAGCTGGTAGCGATCACTGGTTCCTCCGGCTCTGGCAAATCCACGCTGCTCAATATCCTGGGCGTATTGGATGACTATGACTCGGGGTCCTACTTTCTCGGTGATACCCTCGTAAAAAACTTGAGCGAGACGCGCGCTGCGCAGGTGCGCAACCGTCAAATTGGCTTCGTCTTTCAGTCCTTCAACCTGTTGCCCTTCAAGACGGCGGCGGAGAACGTGGCGTTGCCCCTCTTCTACCAGGGCGTATCACGTAAAAAGCGAGATGCCCTGGCGCACGCGCTGCTCGACCGAGTAGGTCTACTTGATTGGGCCAAGCACTTGCCGGCGGAGATGTCGGGAGGCCAGAAGCAGCGCGTGGCGATTGCGCGCGCGTTGATTACTACGCCCACCGTACTGCTCGCAGACGAGCCAACTGGGGCGCTCGATTCGAAGACCTCGGCGGCGATCATGGACCTGCTGATGGACGTCAACGCGGACGGCGTTACCGTCGTGATCGTCACCCACGAGGCTGCGGTGGCAGCGCGCACCAAACGGATCATTCGCCTCAAAGACGGTGTCATTGAAGCGGAGGTCGCGGGAGCCGCGGAGGAGCCTCGTGGACCGGCTCGCTGAACTCTACGACACCTTGCGCACGGCCAAGTTGCGCACGGCTGTAACTGCCCTCAGCGTGGCTTGGGGCATCTTCATGTTGGTGATCCTTCTCGGCGCTGGGCGGGGCATTCAGAACGGCGCCGAACATGAGTTCCGCGATGACGCCACTAACAGCTTATGGGTGTGGCGGGGCACGACCTCCGTCCCCTGGCAGGGCCACAAACCCGGGCGAAGAGTTCGCCTCGACAGCGACGACATTGAGGCGATTCAGCGGTCCGTGGAGGGAGTCGAGCACATGACCGGGCGGTTCTACCTGCCTGGCGAATACACAATCGCCTACGACGGGGTTGTCGCCTCCTTCGAGGTGCGTGCGGTACACCCAGGGCATCGATACCTTGAGAACACCCAGATCCGCGAGGGCCGTTTCCTCAACCCGCTCGACCTAGCGGAGCGTCGAAAGGTGGCGGTGATTGGTCCGGCCGTGGTCGCGAGGCTCTTCAAAGACGTCAATCCGCTTGGGGAGTGGTTAGAAATCGGCGGGAGGATGTACCGCGTAGTTGGCGTGTTCGAGGATGCTGGCGGTGAGGAAGAGGAGCAGAAGATCTACATTCCAATTACTACCGCACAGATGGTTTACGGCGCCGAAGGCCAGGTCAACCAAATCATGTTTACGCTCGACGCTGACGCGGACGTCGAGTCGAGTAAGCGGGCCGTCGCTGAAACCACGCAGGTCATCGCCAGTCACCACAACTTCTCGCCCAAGGACAAGCGGGCGCTCCGGGTGCGAAACACGCTGGAGGACTTTCAGCGCGTGGCTGGTCTTTTTGCGAAGATCCGCATCTTCATCTGGATTGTGGGCGTGGGCACGATTGTCGCGGGCATCGTAGGTGTCAGCAACATCATGCTGATTTCGGTCCGCGAGCGCACAAAGGAGATCGGGATCCGCAAGGCGCTGGGCGCGACGCCCTGGACCATCGTGTCCCAGGTGCTCCTCGAGTCTCTACTCGTTACCGGTGTATCGGGGTACTGCGGACTCGTGCTTGGGTTGGCTAGTTTGGAGCTGGCGAAGTGGAAGCTTCCGCCGACAGACTTCTTTCGTGAACCACAGGCTGATTTAGGCGTTGTCGTCGGGGCTACCTTGTTATTGGTCTTCTCCGGGCTGCTAGCTGGATATTTCCCGGCCAGCCTTGCTGCGAAGGTGAGCCCTTCCGTTGCACTGCGTGCTGAATGATGATCGACCTGGATCAATGGCAGGAGATCTTCAGCACGATGCGTCGCAATTGGCTGCGCACTCTGTTGACCGCAATTGGCGTCTTCTGGGGCGTATTCATGTTGATGGTTATGGTGGGCTTCGGCAACGGCCTAGAGACTGGAGTGAAGAAGGATATGGCCGGCATCGCCACCAATAGCTTCTACGTTTGGGGGGGGCGGACCAGCATCCCGTTCGATGGGTTGGCTCCGGGCAAGTTCGTGGAACTTACGGTCTCCGACGCGCAACAGATCCAGGCCGCAGTCCCCGAAATACGTGCACTCGCTCCCCGAGCGTCACTCGGGGGTAGGGGAGGCGGCACGACTGTCTCTCGTAAGGAAAAGTCGGCTAGCTTCCAGATTTCGGGCGACGTCCCGGCGCTCCGCCTCGTGCAACCCATGACCATGATCCATGGGCGGTTCCTCAATGAGCTGGATCAGGAGCGCCATCGCAAAGTTGCCGTGATAGGTGAGAACGTCCTGGGGACCTTGTTCGCCGTAGGCGAGGAACCCATCGGTGAAACGCTCGAGATTCGCGGGGTTGAGTTCTTGGTAGTTGGAGTGTTTCGTTCGCCTGCCACGGGAGATCGCGCAGACCGATTAGCGAATACGATCCACCTTCCGCTATCGACGTTTCAAACAGCGTTACGTCCTAGTCCAGTCGTCAATAACTTCGCCGTGCTCGTGCATGAAGGCGAGAGCGCGGAGTTCGCCATGGTCAGGGTCCAAGAGGAGCTCCGCCGCATTCATCACATCGCCCCTAGCGATATACAGGCGATCGGAACCTGGAATGCCGAGAAGGAGTTTCAGAAGATCAACGGCCTCTTCTACGGTATTCGCGGACTGATTGCCTTCGTCGGAGCAATGACGTTGCTGGCGGGGATCCTCGGCGTTAGCAACATCATGATGATCAGTGTGCGTGAGCGCACGCGTGAGATTGGTATTCGGCGAGCCATCGGCGCAACGCCGTGGGCGATCTTGGCGCAAATTCTGAAGGAGTCGACGGTGCTCACGGCTTTAGCGGGGACGCTGGGGCTCATGTCGGGTGTTGGGCTGCTCGAGCTCGTGGGCGCGTTTCTCAAGCAGGGCCCGTCTGGAGAACCGTCCCTGCTCGACCCGCCGCACGCGCAGTTCAGCGTGGCGGTGCTGGCTTCTGTGGTGTTGGTCGCGGGAGGGGCAGGAGCCGGCCTGATTCCAGCGTTGCAAGCCTTGCGGGTTCGACCAGTGGTGGCGCTACGTGATGAGTAGTCTGCTGAGGCGCTTGGGGAGGGCGTTGCGAACTGGTCTCCTGACGCTGCTGGTGCTCGGCGTTTTAGGCGGCTTTGGTTACACGCTCTACTTCCTCTACCAACAAAGCAAGGGCACCCCGGTAGAGGTGAAGACGGAGAAACCAAGGCTGGCCGACATCATCAAGAAGTCGGTCGCCACTGGCTCGATGGTCCCGCGTAAGGAGGTATTCATCAAGCCGCGGGTATCGGGCATCGTAAAGAAGTTGCACGTTGCTCCCGGCGCGGTCGTGCAAGAGGGGGACCTGATCGCCGAGGTCACCATTATCCCTGACATCGCCGCGTTGACTCGCGCGGAGGGCCAGGTTCGAGCGGCTGGCATCTCGCTGAAGTACGCTGAACTCGAGCTGACTCGCAGCAAACGGCTCGCGGAGGAAGGGCTGGCGTCGCAAAGCGAGGTAGCCGCGCGCAAGCTCGACCACGAGATTCGTCAAGCAGAGCTGATGGCGGCCAGCGAGAGTCTGCAGGTCGCCAAAGAGGGCGCCTTGGCCAAGAGCGACAAGTCCAGCAACACGATGATCCGCGCTACGGTAGCAGGAACTATTCTGGACACGCCGGTGCTCGAGGGCTCGAGCGTGATTGAGAGTAACAACTTCAACGAGGGAACCACCGTGGCTGTCGTTGCCGATATGACCGACATGATCTTCGTCGGCAAAGTCGATGAAGCTGACGTTGGCAAGATCGCGGTGGGCATGGCTGTCTCGATTCAGATTGGTGCCGTGGAGGGACGCAAGTTCGAAGGTAAGCTCGAGTCGATCGCGGCAAAGGGCAAGCTCGTTGATGGCGCTATCCAATTCGAAGTAAAGGCTGCGCTGGCCCCGGTGAACAATGTTGTTATTCGAGCTGGATACAGCGCTAACGCGGGCATCGTTCTCGACCAGCGGATCGGTGCGTTGGCCCTTGATGAGAAGCTCGTTCAGTTCGATGGGAAGCAAGCCTTCGTGGAGGTTGCCGTGGCGACTGGAGCGTTCGAGCGCAGGGATGTGAAGCTCGGTCTCAGCGACGGCCTCGTTATTGAGGTGCTGGAGGGGCTGTCGCCGGATGACACGGTCAAGGTGCCGAGCGCCAAGGGCAACTAAGGCGCGCTTCCCTCCGCTTGAGAAGCGAGCCGCGGATGAACTTAAACTTCCGTTTGTCCACGTCTCGGAGTAGGGAGCCGCATGCGCACGTTCGTATTGTCCCTGAGTGTCATGATGCTCTCCCTCGGCTGCTCCTCGCAGAAGGAGGTCGCAGAGCCTCACGAGCACGACCATGAGGAGCATGCTCACAAGGGCGATGGGCATCACGGAGAACACCACAAGGGTGGCCACCACGAGATGGCCGCGGGCCCGGTCAAGGACTTCCACGACGTGCTCGCGCCCGTCTTCCACATGGAGAAGGGCGCCGCTCGCGCTGATGCAGCTTGCGCCGCCGTCCCGTCCTACAAGGAGAAGGGCGCACCGCTAGCCACTGAGTCGAAGGAGCATGGTGCCGCCTTGGTCGCCGCTGTCGCTGAACTTGAGAAGGCTTGCACGGGCGACAAGGCCTCGGTCGAGGCGAAACTCGACGTTGTGCACGAGGCTTTTCACAAGGTCATGGAGTCGCACTGACCGGGTTCTTGGGGCTGTCCGGAGGAAGGGCTGCGGCGTTTTGCCGCACCCGCGGCGAAGTTGTGATGGTAGCGGCAGCTTGCCATCTTGCCCCGCCCACCCGTTTCACCCCAAAACCCCACCGCATTGATGGGAACGGAGCTTAAACAAGCATGAGCCGGTTTTTCTTCCCGAAGTGGGCGAACAAGGCGCTTCCGTACACGGTATTCCTCGGACTCGGTCCGCTGGGAACCGCCGCGGTGGCTGGCCTTTGGTACTACGGAACCGACAAACATCTCTCGGTGGGCTACGCGCCCCAACAGCCGATTCCGTTCAGCCACAAGCTGCACGCAGGCGACATGGGGATGGACTGCCGCTACTGCCACACCACCGTTGAGAGCGCCGCCTTCGCAGCCATTCCACCGACAGAGACGTGCATGAATTGCCACTCGGCGATAAGGGCGTCGAGTCCAAAACTGGCAGCGCTTCGCGAGAGTTGGGAGAAGGACATTCCGGTGGAGTGGACGCGAGTTCATATGCTCCCGGACTATGCCTACTTCGACCACAGCGCACATTTGAACGCTGGTGTTGGCTGTGAGAGTTGTCACGGCCGCATCGACCAGATGCCGACGGTCACTCAAGCCGAGCCGCTTTCGATGGGCTGGTGTCTCGAGTGTCACCGCGCGCCGGAGCAGCACCTCCGTGATCCAAAGGACGTGACCAAGATGGGAATGCTCGAAGAGTCGCGAGCGACCAACAAACCCATGAACCGGCCAGCAGACATGCGCAAGCCGATCCCCCCGCAGCACTGCTCAGGGTGCCACCGATGAAGCGCCTACCTATTGTTCAGAAGAACCCGACGGGATCGGAAGCCGACCCGAACGAGCGGATTTGGTATCAAACCCTAGCTGAGCGCGATGGATCGCCCGAGACGCTCGAGCGCCGTGTAACCGAATTCGAGGGGCCTGCTCCCTTCGAGCCGCCGGCCGGAGTCGACAGGCGGACCTTCATGACCCTGATGGGCGCGTCCATGGCGCTCGCCGGTGCCGTGAGCGGTTGTCGCAAGCCTGTTGAGAAGCTCCTGCCCTACACCCGTCTGCCTGAAGGCACCGTGATGGGTGAGCCGGATTACTTCGCGACGGCCATCCCGCTGTACGGCACCGCCGTTGGCCTACTCGTAAAGAGCTACGACGGTCGCCCGATCAAGATTGAGGGCAACCCCGATCACCCCGAGTCCCAAGGCGCCTCGACGGCTTGGATTCAGGGCTCGGTGTTGGACCTCTACGATCCGGATCGTAAGCGGCCCGCTCGCAACGCAGGCGTCGACAAGTCGGTCTCCGAGCGCGATGCGTTCCTCACCAAGCTGTATCAGGACGTTCGGACCGCCAAGGGTCGTCGCACGGTCGTGCTTTTTGAGGAGCACCGTTCGCCAGCAGTGGCTGGTTTGCTCGAGAGCCTGAAGAAGGACCTGCCGGAGCTGACCGCGCTGCGATTCGAGGCGTTTGGCCGTGAGCGTCAGCGGAGTGGAGCTCAGATCGCCTTCGGTGAGCCGCGGGACGTTGCATACCGACTGGATCGCGCCGATGTGGTGGTCACGCTCGACGCCGACATTCTCGGAACAGAGTCGAGCCCAGTTCGCAACTCGAAGGGCTTCGCAGCACGTCGCCGCCCGGAGGCGACCGAGGTCGGAACGGCGGGCACGATGAGCCGCATTTACGTCGCGGAGCCTTCGCCGACGCAGACCGGCCACGGAGCAGATCACCGACTGCGCATCCAAGCCAAGCGTATCGGGGAGCTGCTGGTCGGCCTCGCGGTTGCCCTCAAGGCTGCAGGCGTGCCCCTGGCTGATGGTCTTGTGTCCGCCGCACCGAAGCTCTCGGACAAGGAGCAAGCGTGGGTCAAAGCCGCGGCTTCCGATCTGACGAAGGCCAAGAAGGCCGGCCTGGTTGCTGTGGGGATTCGGCAACCGGCTGCACTCCACGCGCTCGCTTTCGCCATCAACCACGCGCTCGGGTCGATCGGCACCACTCTCGAATTCAGCCTCATGCTCGACGTCCTGCGCGAAGGCGTAGGCGCGTTGAAAGAGTTGTCGAACGACCTCAACGCCAACAAGGTCGACACGGTGCTCATCCTGGGCGGAAATCCCGTCTTCTCAGCACCGTCTGAGCTTGGCCTCGCGGATGCGCTGAAGAAGGCGAAGATGTCCGTTCACTTCTCGTCCCACGTTGACGAGACGAGCAGCGTGACTACCTGGCACATCCCGCGCGCGCATTACCTCGAGTCATGGGGCGATGCTCGCAGTGAAGATGGCACGCTCGCTGTTATTCAACCGCTCATTGCTCCGTTGCACGACGGCCTTTCTGACCTCCAGGTGTTGGAAGGTCTCGCCGGTGGCAGCCGCACTGCGCACAAGATTGTCTACGACAGCTGGAAGGCGCAAAAAGCGCTCCCGGGGGCGGCTGGGTTCGATGACGAGTTCAAGTCCGCCATCCACCTCGGCGCAGTCATCCCTGCGCGGGACGCCCTGACGAAGGACGGCGCTCCGCTCGCTTTGGTGGCACCGCAGGTCGGGGCAGAGCTAGCCAAGTTATCTGCGCCCGCGGGCGATTTCGAGGTGGCCTTCGCACCCGACCCGCACGCTTACGACGGTCGCTACGCGAACAACGGTTGGTTGCTCGAGATGCCCGACCCGATCCACAAGTGCACGTGGATGACGGTCGGGGCGATCTCTCACACGACTGCCAAAAAGTTGGGGGTCATCGACGGCGACTTCATCGACGTCACTGTCGATGGTAAGACCGTTACGGTGCCGGTCGTTTTGGCGGCGGGCAACGCTGATGACTCCGTCACGCTCCCGGTGGGTCTCGGGCGAACGGCAGACCTTTCGGTGGGCAAGGGCGTGGGCGTGAACGTCAACCCGGTGCGCACCGCGAGCGCCTGGTCGTTCGGTGCAGCGTCTGTCAAGAAGGGCAACGGTCGTCAACGTTTGGCCGTCACCCAAGGCCACTTCCTGATGGAAGGGCGCCCGCTCATTCGCACCCAGACGGCCGCTGACTACAAGGCCGATCCGAACTGGGCGAAGGAACTGGTCAAGACGCCGCCGCTGCTCAACCTATGGGCGGATTGGCGTTACGACGGCCACAAGTGGGGCATGAGCATCGACCTCACGCTGTGCACTGGTTGCAGCGCGTGCGTTACCGCATGTCAGGCGGAGAACAACGTTCCGGTCATCGGCGTCGACGGCGTGCTCAAGTCGCGCGAGATGCACTGGATTCGTATCGACCGCTACTTCGCTGGGCGTCACGATGTGATCGACGGCGAGGACGAAGCCGAAGCGGCGTTCATGCCGATGCTCTGTCAGCACTGCGAGAACGCGCCCTGTGAGCAGGTCTGCCCGGTGGCAGCTACCTCGCACAGCCCAGAAGGCATCAACGAGATGACCTACAACCGCTGTATTGGCACCAAGTACTGCGGTAACAACTGCCCCTACAAGGTCCGACGCTTCAACTACTTCAACTGGAACAAAGAGATCGACCAGTACTCCGAGCTCGTCAAGAACCCGGACGTTACCGTGCGGTTCCGCGGCGTGATGGAGAAGTGCTCGTTCTGCGTTCAGCGGGTGAACAAGGCGAAGATCAAAGCCAAAATCACCAATGATCGAGAGAAGAACCCGCAAGGCGCCTTCGAGATCATGGCGGACGTGCAATCGGCGTGCATGCAAGCTTGCCCGACCAACGCCATCACCTTCGGTGACCTCAACAACCCGCAGGTGGCTCGCGCAGACGGCCGAGCATCCGTTACGCACCTGGCCAAACTTGGCCGCGGCTACGCGATGCTCGAGGAGATCAACGTGAGGCCGCGAGTCACTTATCTCGCGCGAATCAAGAATCCGCACCCCGATTTGGCGCCTGCCCCGGCTGCCAAGGCTGAGGGTGCTCACTCTGCAAGCTCTGCCTCCAAGGAGAAGCACTGATGGCCTCGCAATCATCCCGAGGTAAAGAGTTGGAGCTGGGCGACGCCCCCGGAACCCGCGCCACACTCGTCCTCGGCAAACCCACGTTCAAGACCGTTACCGAAGACATCTCTTCGATTGCCGAAGGCAAGCCGACCCCGAAGTACCTGCTCGGGTTGATGTTCGCAGTGAGCATCTTGTGCTTGCTCGTCGGCTCGTTGGCGAAGCTCGTCTACTCGGGCGTTGGTGTCTGGGGTCTCGACAACACTGTTTTCTGGGCTTGGGACATCACCGGCTTCGTTTTTTGGATCGGTATCGGTCACGCCGGAACGCTGATCAGCGCAATCCTCTTCTTGTTCCGTCAGAAGTGGAGGACGAGCATCAACCGCGCTGCGGAAGCGATGACGATCTTCGCGGTTATGGCGGCTGGTATTTATCCAGCGTTTCACGTCGGTCGCGTTTGGGTTCTGTACTGGGTGTTCCCCTTCCCGAACCAGATGTCGATGTGGCCAAACTTCAAGAGCCCGCTGCTCTGGGACGTGTTCGCCGTCTCGACCTACGCAACCGTGTCGATCCTGTTCTGGTACGTGGGTTTGGTCCCCGACCTCGCGACCCTGCGTGACCGAGCGAAGACCAAGCTCCGCTACACCATTCTCGGTATCTTCTCGTTGGGCTGGCGCGGCTCTCATCGCGCTTGGTTGCATTACGAGAAGGCCTACCTGATCTTCGCGGGCCTCTCGACTCCGCTGGTGCTCAGCGTTCACACCGTCGTGTCGTTCGACTTCGCCACCTCCGTCATCCCCGGCTGGCACGCGACGATCTTCCCTCCGTACTTCGTCGCCGGCGCCATCTTCAGCGGCTTCGCGATGGTCATCACGCTGATGGTGGTCGCACGCAAGGTGCTCAGTCTCGAGCACATGATCACCATTCGCCACCTCGAGAACATGTGCAAAATCATCCTCGCGACAGGGTCGATGGTTGGTTACGCCTACGCCATCGAGTTCTTCATCGCCTGGTACGGCGGAGTTGAGTACGAAGGCTTCGCCTTCAAGAACCGCGCCTTTGGTCCCTACGCGTGGGCCTACTGGAGCATGGTGACTTGCAACGTCATCATCCCGCAGCTGTTCTGGTCGCGTAAGGTCCGCACCAGCATTCCGGCGATGTTCGTACTGAGCATCGTGGTGAACATCGGTATGTGGTTCGAGCGCTTCGTCATCATCGTGACGAGCCTCCACCGAGACTACCTTCCGTCCTCATGGACGTACTTCGTCCCGAGTATGTGGGACATCCTGCTGTTCATCGGAACGTTTGGTCTGTTCCTGACGATGTTCCTGCTGTTCTGCAAGTTCCTGCCGGTGATCGCCACCAGCGAGGTCAAGGGCGTGATGCCTCAGGCAAACCCGCACCCTGATCACGGCGACCACCACGAAGAAGAGCACGACGACTCTGAGTCGGACGATGCGCACGGAGAGGAGGCGCACGCTCATGGCTGATCACGACCACCACGAAGGGCACGACCACGAAGCTGCGCCCGAGATGCCGGAGCCTGAGAAGGGCGAAGTTTGGGGCATGATGGCCCTGTTCGAGACGCCGGCTGAGATTTACCACGCCTGTGAAGAGCTAAAGGAAGCCGGCTATCGCACGCTCGATGCGATGACCCCGTTCCCTGTTCACGGGCTGGAAAAGGCGATGGGTCTCAAGCCCACGCGGCTTCCCTTCCTCGTATTGGGCGGGGGCATCACCGGACTCTCATCCGGCATTGCGCTCACCTATTACGTCAACATGGATTACCCACTGAACATCAGCGGTAAGGTCCCATTCAGCTACCACATCTTCATCCCCGTCTACTTCGAGCTGACGGTGCTGTTGAGCGCGCTGACCTGCTTCGTTTCGCTGTGGGCTCTCTGCAAGTTGCCTACGTTTTTCCACCCGACCATGCGGCACAAGAGCTTCGCTCGCTCCAGCGATGACGGCTTCTTCGTGACGATCGAGGCGTCGGACCCGAAATACAACGCCGAGAAGACTAGGGCTTTGCTCGAGAAGCTCGGCGCCAAGGAAGTTGAAGAGGTGCACTCATGAAGCCCTTCCGTTGGGCTCCCGCCGCGCTTTGCGCCAGCGTCGCGCTAGCTGCCGTAGCGGGTGTTGGTTGTCGTGGTGGGGTCAGTGAAGACCCGCCGATTCACCTGATCCAGGACATGGACAATCAGGCGCATCGCCGACCGCAAACCGTCAGCAGTGTGTTCTCGGACCATCGAGCGGCTCGCCCGATTGACCAGGATACAATCGCGCGCGGCAAGCTGCGCACCGACACCGTCTTGTACCAAGGCGTCGACGCGAGCGGCGCGCTGGTCGAGCGCGTTCCCTTCGAGGTTACGCAAGCCAAGCTGGATCGCGGTCGCGAGCGCTTCAACATCTACTGCACGCCCTGCCATGACCAATCCGGCTCCGGCAACGGCATCGTGATGCAGCGGTCGGGCGGCGCCTTCGCAGGTATCCCCGACTTCAAGCTGGACCGTCTGACGAAGGCCCCCGACGGGGAGATCTTTCAGACCATTAGCAATGGCAAAGGCCGCATGCCGGGCTACGCGCGACAGGTTCCCGCGGAGGACCGCTGGGCGATCGTCGCTTGGCTTCGGGTGTTGCAGACGATGGAGGTCGCAAAGTGAGTTCCGGCGGAAAGCTGCCTAAGGGCAACGGACTTCTCCCGAAAGAGATGGCTGCGAGCTGGTCGAAGATCGGCATGGCGATGGGAGTGGTCGGTGTGGCCGCCTTCATCGCGGGAATGTTTGGCGGCGTGGAGCGTGCTCGCTTTGGCGCTGCCTACCTGACCGGGTTCCTCTTCACCACCACGATTGGCATCGGAGCCTTGTTCTTCGTTGTCATCCAACACCTCACGAAGGCTGGTTGGTCCGTTGGCCCTCGCCGCATCCAAGAGTGGGTGAGTCAAGGGCTCGTAGCTAGCGTGGTGCTCTTTATCCCGGTGTTGGTGATGAGCCACGATATCTTCCATCACTGGATGGGAGACCACGCCGCTCATGACCCGATTTTGGTGAAGAAGCTCGCTTATCTCAATCCGACCTTCTTCTACCTTCGAGCCGGCGTCTTCCTTCTCACGTGGGCAGGTCTTGCGACTTGGTTCTACAAGGTGAGCAAGGAGCAGGATCAGACCGGTGATCGAGCGCTCTCGGAAAAGCGCCAGTCTGCGGCTGCCCCGGCCACAGCTGCTCTCGGCATTACCACCAGCTTCGCTGGTTTCGACTGGGTGATGAGCCTGGATCCGCACTGGTTCTCGACCATCTTCGGCGTCTACATCTTCGCTGGCGGTTTAGTGTCATCAACCGCATTGCTCGCGATCATCATCGTCCAGTTCCGCAAGGCGAACGTTGGCGGTGGGCTGTTGACCGTGGAGCACCAGCACGACGTGGGTAAGTTCCTTTTCGGCTTCACCGTCTTTTGGGCCTACATCGCGTTCTCGCAGTTCATCCTGATCTACTACGCGAACATCCCCGAGGAGACCATTTGGTACAAGCACCGTTGGGAGGGAGGCTGGAGTAGCTGGAGCATGTTGCTTTTCGTCGGCCACTTCATCGCGCCCTTCTCGATTCTGCTCGCGCGTACGGCCAAGCGTTCGATGGGGTTAATCTCCCTCGGCGCGGGCGTGCTGCTCGTGATGCACTGGGTCGATCTTTACTGGCTCGTGATGCCGAACTTCGATCACCACCTCCACTTCCAGTGGGTGGACATCGCCGGCCTTCTCGCGCCCGTTGGCATCACCATGGCTTTCGTGTCCTGGCGCGTTCTGCGCGACCCGGCTCACCCAATCAAAGACCCCTACATCCCGGAGGCCCTCAAGGCCGAGAACCTCTGAGTGAAGCGCGGTTTGGCGAGGCGTAGTAGTGGCGGCGAGAGCCGTTTCCCAAAGACGAGGAAGCTGTGAGCAAGAAGGACGACGAGGAAGTCGACGAGAAAGACCACTCCGAAGAGGAGGAAGAGGATGAAGAGTCCGAGGATGAAGATTCCTCTGATTCAGACGACTCTTCGGAGTCGGACGACTCGGATGACGACGCAGACGAAGATGATTCGGTTGCTGCCAAGGACGCGAAGCACGAGTCGCACGACGACGCGCACGCGAGCGACGACCACGGCGCAGAGGACTTGGGCCCTGAGCCAGGTTTGGAGAAGGACTCTCCACGTATGGCGATCATCACGGTCGCCTACGCGGTGACGATCGTCGTGGTGATCGGCCTCGTGGTTGGGACGCAGCAGTTCTTCCACCACTTCATGGATGCTGAGTTCAACACGAAGGTGCGCGCACCCGTGTCGAAGCGGCTCGTAGAGCTGCACAGCGCAGAGGCCCAACGCCTCAAGCCTGAGTCGGTTAAGAAGGCGCAGGACACCGTTCTCGCTAAGTACAAAACACCTGGGGCTCCCAAAGAAGCACCCAAGCCCAAGGAGGAACTGCCGCCTCCGCCTCCGCCTCCGGTTCCCACGGTTAGCGCGAGTGCTTCGGCCGCGCCGTCCGCAGCTCCAACCGCCTCGGCGGCCACGTCTTCCGCTCCGTCGGCAAAGAAGCCGGCAGGCAAGCCGACTGGAGCTCCTCGGCCGCCGCAGCCGACTGCTCCAGACCCCTACTGATCACGCGAAGTAGCTCTAGAACACTCTCATGTTGAAGCACCACCGTTCCGCTCTGCGCTTTTGGGCCTTCGGGCTCTGGGCGGTGGTGTGCCTGATGGGCGTGTCGGCTCGGAGCTACGCCCAAGGTTTCGGTGGACCGCCTGGAGCGCATCGTCCCGATGCGACGCCGGCAGGTGTGACTCCGGCTCAGCTTGAGGACATCGGGATCGAGGATAAGAGCGGAGCCTCGGTTCCTCGTGACATTGTCCTCACCGGCTCGGACGGTCGGAGTTTCAAGTTGGGGGAGTACTTGGACGGTGAGCGTCCCTTGCTTCTCGTGCTTGCGTACTATGGCTGCCCAATGTTGTGCTCGATGGTGCTGAACGGCACGATCGACGGACTCAAGGGTGTTGAGAAGCTGCCAGGACAGGACTATCGCGTGTTGGTGGTCAGCTTCGACCCGCGCGACACGACGACGATTGGCCACGACAAGCGGGAGGCTTACCTTCAGGCGTTCCAGCGTCCAGTTACGCCGATTGATGGGTCTGAGCTGGCAGCCTTTGAGTTTGCCACCGGTACCGAAGCAGAGGTTCGGCGGTTGGCTGACTCCATTGGTTTCCGTTATCGCTGGGATGACACGGAGAACCAGTACGCGCACGCGGCAGGCATCTTCGTCCTGACCCCAGATGCCAAGCTCTCAACCACGCTCACCGGCGTCCAGTACCCGCCTCAGGACATTACCGGCGCACTGGTCGACGCGCAGCGGGGGGTTTGGCGGTCGCCCCTGAAGAGCGTGTTGTTGTTCTGCTTCCAGTACAACCCGCACACGGGCAAATACAATCTCATTGCCGGTCGAGCCATGCGCACGGGCGCGGCGCTCACGATCGCAGCAGTCATCTTTTTCATCTGGAGAATGCGTCGCACTGAGAAGCGCGAAGCACTACGTCAGCTTACGAAGCCAAAAGCGAGTGAGTTGAAACCCCAAGAATTGGTTCAAGGGCAATCATGAGCGGTCTAACAGCAACTCTTCTCAATATTTCAGCTCAGGCAGCTTCTGCGGCAACGAGCGCGGCGCCCGCCGAACAGCCCTACAAGATCGAGGAGCAAGGCGTTTGGCTTCCGCAAGGGTCGTCGACCTTTGCTGAAGCCTACGACTCGGCGTGGAACATCAATATCTGGATCAGCATCATCTTCTTTGTGATCGTTATTGGTCCCGGCGCGTACTTCGCGTTCAAGTACAAGCGCAAGAGCGAGACCGAGAAGACCAGCCCGATCGACCACAACTTGACGATCGAGATTATTTGGACGCTCGTTCCAACGCTGGTGCTCTTCTACATGTTCTGGGTTGGCTTCAAGAGCTACGCGAACATCCAGGTTGCGCCGAATGAGGCGATGGAAGTCCGCCTGACCGGGCAGATGTATAACTGGACCTTCGAGTACCCGAACGGCGTCGTTACAACCGACCTGTACGTCCCGAAGGGGCGGCCAGTGAAGCTGGTGATGAGTTCGAAGGATGTCATCCACTCCTTCTGGGTCCCAGAGTTCCGCGTGAAGCAGGACGTTGTTCCCGGCCTCTACACAACGATGTGGTTCGAAGCCACGCGAGAGACCACCACCACGGTCGAGTGCGCCGAGTATTGCGGCGACGGTCACTCAAAGATGCTGACGCGGGTTTACGTTTTCGAGGAAAAGAAGTTCGACGAGTACTACGCCAACGACTTCGATGACCCGAGCAACCCGGTTCCACCGGCAGTGCGAGGTAAGCGCAAGTACGAAGCTCTCTGCGCCAGTTGCCACTCCCTCGACGGCAGTCGCATCCAGGGCCCCACCTTCCAAGGTATTTGGGGACGTAAAGAGCTGCTCACCGACGGCAGCGAAGTCACGGTCGACGCCAACTACATCAAGTCCAGTATCGTCAATCCTCAGGGCCAACTCGTGCAAGGTTACCCACCGACGATGCCCGCGTTTTCCTATCTCAAAGAGAAAGACATCGATGGGATCATCGCCTTCCTCAAGGAGCAAAAGTAGTCATGTCGCGCGCAGCAACAGCTGACGGAATCAAGGTTGAGCCTCGCGTCAAGAACTACTTGAATGCGGAGTCGGGCATTCTTTCGTGGCTCACGACGGTGGACCACAAGCGCATCGGCCTGATGTATCTCGGGAGCGTTCTCACGGCGTTCTTGGTGGCGGGTCTGTTCGCGTTGGTGGTGCGCCTCGAGCTGCTTCACCCGGAAAAGGACTTCCTCACCGCGCCCCAATACAATCAGGCCTTCACGCTTCACGGCGCGATGATGGTCTTCTTGTTCATCATCCCGGCGATTCCCGGAGCGCTGGGCAACTTCGTCCTGCCAATCATGATTGGCGCAAAGGACGTCGCCTTTCCGAAGTTGAACTTGCTGAGCCTGTACCTGTACTGGACCGGCGCCATCTTCACCGTCTCGTCGCTGTTTGCGACGGGCCTCGATACCGGATGGACGTTCTACGTTCCTTATTCGGCGAACGTCAGCCAGTCATCGGTCATTGCCGTCACGTTTGGCGCGTTCATTCTTGGGTTTAGCTCGATCCTCACCGGACTCAACTTCATCGTGACGATCCACAAGCTGCGCGCTCCCGGCATGACTTGGTATCGCCTACCGCTGATGTTGTGGAGCATCTACGCCACCAGCATCGTGCAGCTTCTCGCCACCCCGGTCTTGGCAATCACGTTGCTCTTGTTGATCCTCGAGCGGGCCTTCCATGTGGGCATCTTCGACCCGAAGTTGGGCGGCGACCCAGTCCTCTACCAGCACTTCTTCTGGTTCTACAGTCACCCGGCCGTCTACATCATGATCCTGCCCGGGATGGGTATCGTCAGTGAGCTTATTGCTGTTCACTCTCACCGGCGCATCTTCGGCTACAAGGCCATTGCCTTCTCGAGCGTCGCCATCGCGCTCGTCGGGTTCTTGGTCTGGGGCCATCACATGTTCACCTCGGGTCAGAGCGAGCTCGCTTCCACGGTGTTCTCGTTCATCACCTTCTTCGTCGCCATTCCGTCGGGCGTGAAGGTGTTCAACTGGACCTCAACGATGTGGAAGGGGTCGATCGCGTGGAATGCGCCGATGTGTTACGGCCTTTCGTTCCTCTTCTTGTTCACTATCGGAGGTCTGACCGGCCTGCCCCTGGCGATGGTCGGGCTCGATCTCCACCTCCACGATAGCTACTTCGTCGTAGCGCACTTCCACTACGTCATGATGGGTGGCGCCGTGATCGCCTTCATCGGCGGACTGCACCACTGGTGGCCGAAGATGACGGGTCGGATGTACTCGGACAGCGCTGCCAAGATCGCCTGCTTGCTGATCGTCGTTGGCTTCAACATGACGTTCTTCACGCAGTTCTTCCTCGGCGCGAAGGGCGGCGCCCGCCGCTACTACACCTATCTCGACCAATACCAACCGCTGCACGCCTTCTCGACGTACGGCAGCTGGGTCTTGGGAGCAGGCTTGTTCCTCGTGTTGATTACGCTGATTCGCTCGCTCTTCAACGGCGAGAAGGCGCCTAACAATCCGTGGGGCGCAAAGACGCTCGAGTGGGAAACGGCTTCGCCTCCGCCAACCGAGAACTTCTATCGAACTCCCGTGGTCACCCACGGCCCCTACGACTTCGCGTCAACTGGAGAAAAGTGATGAGCGCTGTAGCTGACGAAGCTGTAGCTGGCGATCAAACCAAGTCCCCGGACTTCCACGTTGCCCACCATTTCGACAAGGCGGACACGCAGTTTGACGCCGCTCGAATGGGCATTTGGTTGTTCCTCGTCACAGAGGTTCTGTTCTTCGGCGGGCTCTTCTGTGCATTCTTCATCTATCGAGGGTGGTACTTCGACAGCTTTGTCGAGGCTCACCACCATCTCGATAAGCAGATGGGAGCGCTAAACACGCTCTTCCTCATCACCTCGAGCCTCACGATGGCACTCGCGGTTCGGGCAGCGCAGATGACGCAAAAGGCGCAGGCCACGCGGATGCTGGTGGTTACCTTTCTGCTCGCCGGTGCCTTCTTGGTGGTGAAGTACTTCGAGTACAGCCACAAGATTCATGATGGCTTGCTGCCCGGTGCAATGTTTCACGCTCAGGGCTTCACGACCGCTCACCCGGGAACCTTCTTTGCCATCTACTTCGTGATGACCGGTATCCACGGTCTGCACGTGGTGATTGGTATGGGGCTGATCTTGTGGATTCTCCTTCGGAACATGAAGGGCGAATTCTCGAGTCGCTACTATGCGCCGGTCGAGGGAGTTGGCCTTTATTGGCATCTCGTCGACCTGATCTGGATCTACCTCTTTCCGCTTCTCTACTTGGTGGGCTGAACCATGTCCGATGCTCATTCTCACGCGCACGCTGGCCCCGACCACGTGCCCCACGTCTCGCCTCTTTCTCTTTATCTAAAGACCTTCGGCGCACTCATGGTGCTCACGGTGGTCACCGTTGGCGCGAGCTACGTCGACCTCGGTACCAGCGTGAACTTGGCGCTTGCGATCGTCATCGCGACGATCAAGGCAACGGTGGTCGCCACGTTCTTCATGCATCTGATCACCGACTCGAAGTTCCACGCGATTGCGTTGGTATCGAGCGTGGTGTTCTTGTGCATCTTCGTTGGCTTTACGATGCTCGACACGACCGCGCGCGGTCAGTACGACAGCGCTCGTCGAGGGCGTCCGGCTGTGATGACGGATCCGTTCGCTGCTCCCTCGGCTGCAACTTCAGCTGCGGCCAAGGCAAGTGCCGCTCCTGCCGCCGGGTCGGCTGCTCCTTCAGCTGCGGTTTCGGCAGCGGTCTCGGTTGTTGCTCCCGCGAGCGCAGAGCCGTCCGCCGTACCCAGCGCTTCGGCTTCGGCTGCGCCGGCTGTTTCTGCCGCGGCTTCGGCTGCGCCAGCCGCAAGCGCCGCACCATCAGCCAAGTAGCCAGCCCTTTGGCGAGCGTTCATCGCGACCCTCATCTGTCGAAAGACCAGTGAGGCGTCGCGATGTCGCTATTTGAGCCTGAAGAACGGCTATCGGATCCCGATCTAGCTGGTGTGCTGGAGGTGGTTCCACACGAAGGCGCATCGGATGACCCAGCTGACCGCTGGCTCATTTGGTTGCGTTGGGTCGCTGTGGTCGGGATGGGGGCAACGACAGTGTTCGCCTCTGCGCTCGTGGAGGAGCTGAACGTTGTTCCGCTGATGTCTGTGCTGCTGGTGATCGGCGCGTCGAACTTGCTTTGGTACGCAGCGGTATCGCCCTCGGTGCGGCGCCTACGCAAAGCCGGGGCGAAGGATGCACCGGGGCATCCGCGTCGCACCGTGGAGATTCAACTGGCCGTGGACGTGGTGTCCTTGGGCTTTATGCTCTGGTTTGCCGGCGGCATCGGCAATCCGTTTGCGGTCTATCTTGTGTTTCAGATCGCTCTCGCGGGGCTTCTGTGCACACCACGTGCGACGCTGCTGATCGCGCTGATCACCGTCGCCACCGCTGGGGTGCTCACTCAGGCGCCTCCCTTACCGAGCGTCTCGGAGCGCGTTGCCTCGTTTGCCGCGTGGACCTCGATCGCCTCCTTGGCGACGTTACTGGCGGTGTTTGTCGCGGTGTATGCTCGTCGCTTGAGCAGCCTGCGTGCAGAGGGCGCCCGGAACGAAAAGCTCGCGGCGCTTGGGCGGCTGGTGGGAATGATGTCGCACGAGCTTAACACCCCGCTTTCGACCATCATGCTTTTGTCTGGGGATCTGGCGGAATTTCGGGCCCGGATGCCGGCGGCGGAGATCGAAGAGATGGTGCTCGCGATCGCTCATGAGGCCAAGCGCGCGCACGAAATCGTTGGCTTGGTCCGTGGCCATATTGGAGCTGACCAATCGCTGGAGGCCGTGGAGCTCGCCGCGTTTGTGCGTGAACATGCTGAGGCGGAGCTCGCGAGGCTGAACTTTGACGGCACGGTCGAGTTCGATTTGCGCGGCCCACTCGTGGTCTCGGTCCTCCCGCGTGCGCTGGTCCAGGTGCTCGTGAACATCCTGAAGAACGCTTGTGAGGCCAGCCTACTCGCGAGTCGGAAGAGCATCCATGTAGCTGTTTACGCTCGGGCGGGCCGGGCCGAGTTGGTGGTGGAGGATAGAGGGCCGGGCTTCAGTCCGGAGGTCCTTGCTCGCGTGGGCGAGCCGTTCTCGACCACGAAGGAGAGGGCAGGCGGAATGGGTATGGGGCTCTACGTGAGCGCAATGCTCGCCAAGCGGATGGGGGCCACTCTCTCGGTCGCTACCCGGCGGTCGGGGGGAGCACGGGTGGTTTTGGCGATGGGGATGCGCTGAGTTCTCCAAGCGGGCCCCTGGCGAGCGCTTCCCACGGGGAGTTTTTCTTGAGTTCGACGTAAGATTGCGGTCCGGCTCCCGTTGAAGCCTGGACGGCAGGCTTGGCACGAAGCTCGCTTCAGTTGCACTTGTACCCAAGGCAGCGGTGGCTTTGGGGTCTTGAGCGGTAGCAGAGAAAGGCGGAGGGATGGCGAAGCGTGGTGTTCGGGTCAGCTTCTGGGGCGGAGTTGTCGGGCTGGCGGCGCTTTCGGCGGGGTGCACTCCCTCCAACCCTTCGGGAGAAGCGGTGCGCGCAGCGCCTGCGCCCAAACGGGCAGACGCAGTTCGTCTCGAGAGCTCGTGCGCTCGGGTTGCGCCAGGGGTAGGGCCTGCGCGTGAAGGCAGCGTTCGCCAAGGCTCGACGGTTGCGCTTGCTCGCGAGCCCGAGCGTCTCCTGGCCTACGTCGCCGACCGAGATCGCAACCAAATCAGCGTCGTAGACGTGACGCATAACGCTCTCGTCCAGACGGTGCCGGCCTCGGGCTCACCCGAGCAGCTGCTCGTTCTTGCGGATGGTCGCGTCGTCGCCAGCATCGCAGACGGAGCTCACATCGAGGTGTTTGAGCCCACGGGAGATGCCGAGCGGGTGCTCGAGTCTCGCTGCGCGCGCACCCTGCCTGCAGGGCCCTTCGGCTTGGCGCTCTCGCCGAACGAAGACACGCTGGTCGTGACGAGCGCCTGGGAAGCCTCGCTCTCATCACTCGACGCGAAGGATCTTTCGCTTCGCGGTGCGCAAGTCTTGCCACGCTCCCCCCGCGGTGTGCTCGTGGACGAAACCAATCGCGCCTTCGTAAGTCACGTCGCAGGTGCCTCGCTTTCGGTGGTGGAGCTCTCCAAACTCGAGCAAGCTCCACGCAAGATCGATTTGCGCGTCAAGGCGGCCTCTCTTCGCGGTGAAAACCTCGACCTGGACGTTCTACGCGGCGGCGTTCAGGGGTTTGCGTTGGCAGGCGTTGAGCTTTCCCCCACGGTGCTCGAGCCGGGGGGCCAGCTGAAGAGCGACGCTGGCGGCGTCGCTGGTGAGCTGCCGCGTCCGCTCGCAGGCAAGGCGCCCGTTGCTCCCAAGGCTGCCCCAACTCCGCAGCCTCCCGTTCGAGCCGCGACGCCCAAGGCACCTGCTGCGCCCGACGGGCCGAAGGCTCCCATGATCGGTGTGACGCCGCCAGGTCCGGAGCCGATCCCAACTCCCGCGCCCCGGCCCGCGCAAGCGAAGTCTGCGATGCGGCTGATTGTCCCGATGGTGAGCCTGGACCCGGGGGATCGCAATCGGCCGACGCAAATGTATTACGGTCCGCCGCCCACCGCGGGCGTGCCGAAGGAAGCTCCCATCGCTGTGGTGGTCGATGCCAAATCCGAAAAGTCGATGAGCTCACACGTGCTCGCGCCCACCGCCAACTTGCGCGGGGAAGAGTGTCTGCTTCCGCGTGCGGTGGCCTACCGGCGGGACGCGCAGCAGTTGCTGGTGACCTGCATGGGCATCGACCAGATGTTGGTGCTCGACGCTCGCGCCACCGATCCGATGCGGGCGATCGTTGAGCGACATCATGTACCTGCTGGGCCCACCGGTGTTGCCATCGCCGAGAGCGAGCGGGTTGCGGTGACCTTCGGGCAATTCGACGCGTCGTTGGCGGTGGTTTCGCTCGATGGCAAGGGCTCGCGAACCATCCCGCTCGATGTTGGTACTTCCTCCATCTCGCCGACGGATGCGGAAGGTCGCCGGCTCTTTTATTTGAGCAACGATACGCGCCTCACCTCGGATGGCGTTGCTTGTGCGAGCTGCCACCCAGACGGCGGAGACGACGGGGTCTCCTGGTCGACTCCCGAGGGAATGCGTCAAACGCTGATGCTCGCGGGTCGCGTTCAAGGCACGGCGCCCTACGGTTGGTCACGTAAGCAGGGCACGCTCGCGACCTACATTTCCGATACCTCGAGGCGGCTTGGCGGTACCGGCTTGCCCAAGAATGAACTCGACTCGCTGGCTGCCTTCGTGAAGCACTTGCCTGGCCCGCCCCGACGCGAAGTCAACTCGGCTCTCGTCGACGAGGGGCGCGAGGTGTTCTTCTCCTCGGGCTGTGACGGCTGTCACGTGGCCGCGGTTGGCACCGACGCGCGCTCCTACGAATTTTCCGCCGATGAGCCGTCTCCCTACTCGAGTTTGCGCGAGGGCTTCGATACGCCGTCGTTGCTCAATGTTCGTGCGACGGGTCCGTACTTCCATGATGGTCGCTACCCAACGCTCGAGGCGCTGCTGGCGGATCCGAGCAGCCAGATGGGTAACACCTCGCGCCTTTCGCCTCAGGAGCAGACGTCGCTCAAGGCGTTCCTCGAATCGCTGTGAGAGGTTGCTTACTAGCGTGGGTCGCTTGCACGAGCAGCGTCGTCGCTTGCGGCCCCAGCTACAACTTCGAGCAGCCCATCTACAACGAGTCTGCCACCAAGACGCCCGTCCCCATCATGGGCGAGCGTCGTCCGAGCGAGCGTCGGCGAGACTTCGACTACGCTGCGCTCCCGCTGCTGCGGCAGGAAGTTGGCTTGGCCGCCGATGTGAAGCTGAGACTGAGCGGTTCGCCCCGCGCTGATCGGGGTATGACAGCGGTGGTTACGCAAGCAGACAAGCGCAGCTTCACCGAGTCACCCTGGTCAGCTGGAGCTCCAGCTGGCTATGCACCACCCGTTACCTGTCCTGCCACTGGCGAGAGCCTCGCAGTCTCGTGGTTTGCGCTCGACCCACGCAAAAAGAGCGAACGCAGCTGGTTCATGCTCGAACTCGAAGGTCGCCTGGTTGCCGAAGAATGCGTGACGCGGACCGAAAAGGTCTCCACCGTGACGGCCTCGGCGCTGGTCGACGACGTGCTTTACGCCTATCGACGTTGCGCGACGCCGGACTGCGCGACCGAGGAACTGGTGCTGATTGGGCCGGGCCTGCAATGGGTCTCCTCGACGGCTCCCACACTAGAAGGGCAGACCAGGCCTGTCGTCGGTACCTTCTCGCGCTTGGTCGTGCCCGTGCGCCCGTCGCAAGCGGCTTCGGTATTGCTGCATATCGATCGCACCGTGCTGCAACGCTGGGCCTCGGCGGCGATGGTGGCGGGGCTCGAGAGTGAGCTCGGCGTTTGGCCAGAGAAGACCTCGCTGCAACTGACCGTGGACGTGGTTTGGCTGGCCGCTGAACCGCATGCGACGGGGAGTTTGTCGCTCGGCTTGGTCGATCCTCGACCCTAGCTCAGTCCCTCGGAAACAGTCGGGAACCCAAGGCCCAACGCGTTGTCTGTTTGTGAGCTCGATCGACGGGCAACGCTGGGCCGTACGAGCCGAGGTGCCGCATGGGTTCGATTTTTTATGCGCGACAGCTTCGGCTGCCGCTGGTTCTAACGCTTGCTGCGTGTGGTGCGAGTGCGCCGCCAATGAGCCTGCCAAGGGCGGAGTCGGAAGAAGCGCCCCTGCCCGAACCAGCGGCGCCGCCCGTCGCGAGCGTGCATCCGCGACCAGCAACCTGCAGCACACTTCGACCGGTGGGGGCTCATGGGCTATCGCGACAAAGCAGCTCGGTCGTGCTTACCCGTGAGAGTGACACGCTGCTCGCCTACGTCGCCGATCCCGATGCTCTTCGCATCGAGGTGATCGACGTACGCGAGCGCAAGCTGGTGGCTTCCACGAGCACCTCCGGCCCGGTGGAGCAACTGCTGGTGCTGCCCTCGGGGCATCTGCTCGCGAGTATCGCGAACGGTGACTACCTCGAGGTCTTTGCTCCAAAGATTGGCGCGTCCAACGTCGTCGAGCTCGAAGCCGCGTGTTCAGTCGAAGTCCCGTATGGGCCCTTCGGGATGGCGCTGCGCGACGATGATCGACGAGTTGCTGTCACTGGACTCGTGGCGGGCTCACTCACCTTTCTTCGAACGGAAGACCTAGTGATTGAATCGACTACCACGCTCCCTCGATCGCCTGCTGGCGTTGCCTTCGTCGGCTCGCTTGCCTACGTCTCTCATCTCGTCGGCTCTGAGGTCTCCATCGTCGATTCGGATGCGCCGCAGCGAAAGGTTCGCTCGGTGCCGACGCAGCTACGAACAGAGCTGGACTCGTCGAGGTCGCGGTTCACCGGAGGAGCCGGCCCAGGTGTACCGGTCGTTCGGGAGGGCAATCAGGCCTTCAGTTTGATCGCCGTCGATCCCTTTCCTTCGACCCCCTCAGGGGAGTCTTCGAGCTTTCGTGGCTCTGCTCCACTCGAGGGCGGCCCCACGCGCAATAGCAAATCACGAAGCGAAAACTCTTCACGCGTGGTGGTGCCGATGGTCAGCGTCGACGCTGGTGACCCGTCGCGACCTACCGACAACTACTACGGTCCGCCGGCGACGTACGGCGTTCCGAAGCAGGCGCCGACTGGCTTCGTGATCGACACAAAGTCCGAGAAGGGCCTCTCGCGGGCGCTCGTAGCAGCGCCGGCCAACTTCTCGCAAGCGCCCTGCTATTCGCCGCGCGGTGTGGCCTACGACGCTGCGTCGGCGAGCCTTTATGTGACCTGCCTTGGTGCGCACACACTCTTGGAACTGGACGCTACGTCCTCCGATCCGATGCGCGAGGTGAAGCGCAGCTTCGATACTCCGCGCGGTCCCACCGGCGTAGCCATCGCGTCGGAGGAGCGACTGGCCGTGGTGAGCGGGCGCTTCGACGGCCGGGTGAGCATCGTCGATTTGGCGACGGGCGACTCGAAGGTGGTCGATCCGGCGATGCCGCTCAGTGAAGTGGCAGCGAAGACGCGCGCTGGTCGCGATTTGTTCTTTCGAGCGGGCGATGGGCAGATCGCCTTCGACGGCCTAGCGTGTGCGAGCTGCCATCTCGAGGGAGCCGAGGATGGACTGACCTGGTCGACGCCGGTCGGTTCACGTCAGACGCTGATGTTGTCGGGGCGCGTCGCAAACTCGGCACCCTACGGTTGGACGCGCAAAGATGAAGACCTCAAACAGTACGTGACCGGGACGATGGTGCGACTCGGTGGTGTGGGCCTTGAAGATGGCGACCTAAACTCGCTGCTCGCTTACGTTGCCGCCATTCCAAGCCCGCCCCAGCCAATCCAAGCGTCCGCGTTGCTTGCCGAGGGGGAAGCTGTATTCGCGGCGAAGGGTTGTACGAGTTGTCATCCAGGTGGCGAGGCGAGCGGAGCGAAGCTCGGTCTAAGCGAAGAGGACGTGCTCTTCGACACACCGTCGCTTCATCGGGTAGGGCTCTCGGCGCCGTACTACCACGATGGACGCTACCCGGACTTGCGTGCGCTGCTCAGCGACAAATCGAGCGCGATGGGGCGGACCGCGGAGCTCAATGCGCGCGAGGTGGCTGCGGTCGAATCCTTTCTACGGTCGCTTTGACGATGGGGGAGAGGATGTCGCTTCGTTGGCTTGCGAAGAGCCTCGCAAGCTGCGCGTTGCTAAGCGGTTGCGCTGCCAAGCCAGCTGTTGAGCCGCCCGTTCTTTGGGATGACGGCGTCCCTCTCCAGGCCGCGTCGTTCGCGGGGCGCTCGAAGCTTGCTGAGCTTTCGCCCCAGCGCAGCAGCCAACCCGCCTTGTGGCTGGTGCACGTAAACCACCGACCGTGGACCTCCATCCCAAGTCTCGCAAGTCTTTCGAGTCGTCGCGACACGAAGGCCGCGGTGTTTGACGCGCGCTCCTTGTTTGGGCAGCCGTCCACCTATGTCTCGGGGCACCGACCTGCGCTTTCTCCACCAGGATGTGCTGCCGAGCAGGCCGCTGTCTCTTGGTATGTGTTGCAAGCAGAAGCCCCTGGTCAGCCCGCGCAGATCTCGACCAACTCGGGACTGATCGAGCGTTGCCGCATCGAGCGCTTGCGATCGGCGACGAGCCCTTTGGCCGCGCTCGCGACTGGGCTGGTCTTGGGCTACCGAAGCTGCGAGACCATTGATTGCGAACCGCTGTTGCCGGTTCCCAGCGTGCTACGGCTGCTGACTCCTCGCGCGCAATTCGTCCGCGTCGGCGGGGAACGTTTTGCGACCGAAGAAGACCCAACGAAGCCCTTCTCGCTCGTGGATGTCCCGGTGGCCCGCGGTGAATCGTCTGTGGCGGTGCTCTCGCTTACGGGAGCCGAAATCGATCGCTGGAGAAAGCTCCGTGGCGAAGCCCAACTCGATTCGGACCAAATGCTTGTCGGACCCATGGAGTTACTACTCGTGCGGGTCGAAGTGGATTGGCTCGAGAATGAGGAGGCGCCTACGGTGCGAACCTCGGTCAGCGCTTATGGTGAGCCCGGCCGCACGATCGCCAAGTGGTTGGGGTTCGGGGCCGCGAAGGAAGACTCGAAGTGAAGCAAGTCGACCGTCCGCGCCGTCTAGTGCGCGGTTCGATACTCACCGTTGCCGCACTCACCGTTGCCGTGCTCGCGAGCGCCTGCGCAGCGGCGACTTCGACGCAAGAGGCGCTACCGCCTCCTACAGAGCAACGCGCTTCGCAGGCGAAGCAACTCTATGCTGCCTCCTGCGTTGCAGAGGAGCAGAGCGGCGCGCTCGCGCCTGCCTCTCGCTCGCGGCAAGGTTCGACTGTCGCGCTCGCGACGCGCGCAAACGAGCGGTTGGCTCTGCTCGCCGACAAGGACCGCAAGACGTTGTGGGTGGTGGACGTGACGACGCAAACGCTCGCAGAGTCGGTGCGATTTGAGACTGAGCCGGAGCAGGTGCTGGTGCTCGAGGACGGTCGCGTGGTGGTCTCCCTGGTCGGTGGCTCCGAAGTGCAGGTCTTGAGCGCTGGAGCAGACGGCGCGCTGCGAGCGTTGTGCGCGAGACCCACGCCGGCCGGACCATTTGGGTTAGCGGCCTCGCCGGACGGCACGTCGGTGGTGGTGACGAGCGGTAACTCTGCACAAGCGACGGTGCTCCGCGCGAAGGACTTCGCAGTTCACGGACGAGTCCCGCTGCCTCGTTCCCCCCGCGGCGTGTTGGTGTTCGGCGAGACCGTCTTCGTCACCCATCTATCAGGCGCCAAGGTCTCCTACTTCTCGCTCACCAACCTTGAAGCCGGCGCACAAACGATCTCGACGGTGCAAAGGACAGCGGCGCCGCAAGGGGAAGTGGAGGACTTTCTGTCGCCGCGAACGGCCTCTCAGGCCTATTCCTTGGTCTCGGTCGAGCTCTCCGCAGACGTACCGCCGCCGCCCAAGACCGCCGACGGTTCGGTGCTGCGGGGTCAACCAGGAGAGCGCGCCCAAGCGCTGGGAACATCTGCAAAGCCGCGGGCCGCGGAGGTCGAAACCAAGTTGGTCGTGCCGATGGTGAGTGTCGATCCGGGCACGCGACTCGGTCGCTTCGAGAACTACTACGGGCCTCCTCCCATCGCCGGCGTGAAGAAGCACGCCCCAACGGTCGCAACCATTGACCCGATGAGCAAGAGCCACCTCTCCCCAACCTTGGTGGCGACCGGTCCGCGCGCGCCGCTCCATCCCTGTCAGCTTCCTCGTGCCTCCCTTTTTGACGCGCGCAGCGGTCACCTGTTTGTCGCCTGTATGGGCAGTGACGAGGTAATCGAACTCGAGGGCTCGCGGCTCGATCCGATGGCGGCAACCGTGCGCCGATTCGCGGTGGCGCGCGGACCGACTGGTCTCGCGCTCGACGAGCAAAGCGGCCTCTTGACCGTGTTTAGTCAGTTCGATGCGGGGCTCACGCTGATCGAGCTCGAGAGCGGTGCGGTGCATTCGGTGAAGCTCTCGCTGCCGGCTTCGGACCTTGCGCCCGAGGTTCAGCTTGGACGGGAGCTATTCCATCGCACCAACGATGGGCGCATCACCGGGGACGGCATCGCTTGCGCAAGTTGCCATCCCGAGGGGGGTGATGATCAGGTGGTTTGGCAAACGCCGGAGGGGCCGCGACAAACAATTTCGCTGGCCGGCCGCTTGCGCGCGGGAACTGCGCCCTTTGGCTGGACGGGTCGCAGCCTGGGGCTGTCCGAGTACATCGAATCGACCTGCTCGCGATTGGGCGGCTCTGGGTTACCCGAACGTGAGTTGGATGCCCTAGTCGACTACGCAGTGTCCTTACGCGCACCAGCGCTCGACGCGGTGGATGAAGCAGAGCGCTCACGTGGAAAGGCCGTTTTCTTCGCGCGCGGCTGCGCGAGCTGTCACCAAAAAGGGACGTCGACCGATCAGCACAGTCACATGTTTGCGAACCCCAGCGAGCGAGAACCTGGGCGCGATACCCCGACGTTGGTGCGGGTAAGTCAGACCGCTCCATATTTTTTCGATGGCCGCTACAGCACGCTGGAGGAGCTTTTGTCAGACCCGTCGAATCGCATGGGCGAGACTGCTCAGTTGAGCGCGGAGGAGCAGAGCGCGTTGCTCGTCTACCTGAGGTCGCTTTGAGGGCGCCGCTCGTCCTGCTGTTTCTTCTAGTGTTGTTCGGCTGTGCCGCCCCGCAGGTCGGAGCGCCCGCTTGGCCGTCGGTCGTGGCTGAGGGCTCGGAGGCGCTCTCGTCCGAGTCGAGCGAAGTTGCAGCGCCGCGGATCCCTCACGCTCCGGCTCGAAAGCCGCTGCTCGATCCGCCGATCGCGGAGCACCTCAGTTCGTTGCGGGTCGATCTCCAGAGCTTGCCCGTGGCGCCGACGGAGCAGGCTGCGCGCGGTGAGTCGGTCGCGCTGAGTGTCGACCTCTCCGATGTGAGCATCGCGATGGCGCACGGGCTGGTGGTTGAGTTGCAGCTCGGTGACGTGAGTGTGTTTAGCCAAAACGCGAGCACCTTGTTCCATGGACCGGCCAACGGGTCTTTGCGACCTCTCAACGTTCGCTGCTCGGAGGTTGGCGATCGCGAAGTGCGCTGGCGTGGTTTCGTCGCCGAAGGTGTGACGCCGCAGGCGATGCCCTTCGTTGAGTTCACAGGGCGCTATGACGCCAAGCATTGCAAAGCGGTCGCTACGCGTCGCAGAGCGGTGACCGCGGCGGCCATCGTACCCGGTGTGATCTACGCCTTTCGCGTGTGCGACGATTGTGAAGCTAACGTCCTTGGACCAACGGTGGAGCGCTTGGTGGTGATTGCACCGCCCAGCCCCTTCTTCCTCGAGTCCGCTGCGAGCGCGAGCGAGCTTCCTCGGCCGCACGTTGGCAGCTTCAGCATTGGCGAACTCCCGATCAAGGTTGGTTCACCGAGCTCGCTCTCGCTCTGGCTTCCCGTCGCCGCCTTCGATGCTTCAGGCCTCGCCATATCCGAGCGCATGCTGGGCGCCGAGCGCGTCAAGGTCGACCTTGAGGTATCGCGATCGAGCGAGCTTCGGCCAGCCGAAATGCGGCTTCACCTCGTGTTGAAGGCGGAACCCAAAGTGAAAACCACCGTGGAAGCTGCGTCGGCTGGTTCCGATTTAGCTCCGACGGTGGTTCGTCGTTTGCGCCGAGGCTCGAACTAGGCTCGAGGCGGAAAGCGCTCGTCAGGCCATCTCGAGGAAGAGCCGGTCGGGATCCTCGAGGAAGTTGATGATGTCGTAAGCGAACGCCGCTCCAACATGGCCGTCGATGATGCGGTGATCGAACGACAGCGAGAGCAACATCACGTTGCCAATCACGATCTGGCCGTTCTTCACCACCGGGCGCTCCTTGATGCGGTGTACGCCGAGGATGCCCACCTCGGGGAAGTTGAGGATCGGCGTGGCGAAAAGCCCACCCTGTGCGCCCAACGAGGTGATGGTGAAGACCGAACCACCGAGGTCCTCGCTCTTGACCTTGCCGGCTTTGGAGTCCTCCGCGAGCCGCTGAATGTCCCGCGCGATGTCGAGGATGCTCTTACGATCCGCGTCGCGCACCACCGGAACGATCAGCCCGCTCTCGGTCGAGGAGGCGATGCCGAGGTGAATGGCTCCACGGGTTACGATCTCGTTCGTCGTCTCGTCGAAGGCGCTCGCCAAGTGCGGGTGCTTCTTCAAGGCCGCGACCACGGCCTTGGCGATGAAGGGCAGGTAGGTGAGCTTGACGCCCGCGGCCTCTGCGCGAGGACGCAGACGGTCGCGCAGCGCCATCATCGCGCCCGCGTCGCACTCTTCGACGAAGGTGAAGTGTGCTGCCGTATGCTTCGAGCGGGTCATACCCTCGAAGATGCGCTTACGTACGCCACGCAGCGGCGTGCGTGTGTCGGCGGCGCCGCTAGCGACGGCCTCGGCAGGACGGCTCGCGACCGTGACCGGGCGCGCGTCCTGGGTGCTGTTCGCAGCGGGAGCGGCAACCGAAGCGGAGCTGGGTGCAGCGGAGGGCGCACTCTTTTGGCCGGCGGCTCGCGCTACGTCATCCTTGGTCACTCGACCCGAGGGGCCGGTGGGCTCGACGTTGCGCAGATCCACCGCGGCGTCTCGTGCGGCCTTGCGTGTGGCCGGCGTGGCGAGCGGCTTGGCGTTGAAGTAGCTGCTCTTGACCGGCGCAGCAGCAGAGGCGGCCTTGGAGCGAGGCATCAAGCCCATTCCCGGCAACGTCTCCTTGATGTCCCCAACCGCCGTCGCGGCAGGCCCGTCATCCTTCTTCGCGTTGGCGGGAGCCGCTGCGGCCGGAGCTGCTGGCTCGACCTGTGCGGCAGCCGCGCCACCGAGGTTGAAGACCACGAGCACCGAGTGAACCGGAACGACCTGTCCAACGCCGCCGCGTAGCTCTTGGATGATGCCGGACTTGGGCGCAGTGATCGTCACTGTGGCCTTGTCGGTCATCACCTCCACCATGGGTTGGTCTTCCGTGACCTGCTCGCCGACGGCGACCAGCCACTTGACGATCTCGCCTTCGCTTACGCCTTCGCCGATGTCCGGCAACTTGAACTCGTAGGTGCTCATGTTGTTCTCGCGAAAGGGGCGATCAGTAACGGGCCGTCTCGAGGACTGCTGGGAGAATGCGGTGAGAGAGCGGTAGGTACTCGTTCTCGAGCGTGTACGGGAAGGGCGTGTCGAAGCCGGTCACGCGCTTCGGCGGGGCCTCCAAGTGGAGGAACGCCTTTTCGTTGATCAAGGACACGATCTCGCCGCCGAGCCCGCAGCTCTTCGGTGCCTCGTGAACCACGACCACGCGGCCCGTCTTCTTGACGCTGGCGACGATGGCGTCGATGTCCAGCGGCCACAGCGTGCGCAGATCCAATACGTCGCACTCAACGCCTTGCTCGGAGGCTTTCTGCGCTGCATCCAGCGCTTCGTAGAGCATGGCGCCCCAAGCGATGATGGTCACATGCTCGCCCTCGCGCGAGAGCGCGGCCTTGCCCAGCGGCACCGTGTAATCACCCTCGGGAACCTCGCCTTTGGCGGCGCGGTAGACTCGCTTCGGCTCGAAGAAAAGCACCGGATCCGGATCACGAATCGACGCGAGCAACAGGCCCTTGGCATCGGCGGGCGTGGCCGGACACACGACCTTGAGGCCAGCGACGTGAATGAACTGCGACTCGGGCGACTGCGAGTGATAGTGCCCGCCTCGGATGCCGCCACCAACGGGCGTTCGAATCACCATCTTGGCGGGATACTCACCGCCGGAGCGGTAGCGATACTTTGCCAACTCGCTCACGATCTGATCGTAAGCGGGGAAGATGAAGTCGCCGAATTGGATCTCCGGCACGGGAACGAGCCCGTAGAGCGCCATACCGATGGCCGCTCCGATGATGCCACCTTCACTGAGCGGCGTGTCGATCACGCGGTCATCGCCAAACTCTTCGTGAAGGCCTTGGGTGACGCGGAAAACTCCACCGACTTTACCAATGTCTTCGCCCAAGCAGAGCACGCGCGAGTCACGGCGCATCTCGAAGCGGAGCGCGTCGTTGATGGCCTGAACCATGTTCATTTGCGGCATGTCGTTCGATTCCTCTAAAGGATGAGAAGTCTCAAAGTGGAGGTCAGTGCCCGTGCCCCTTGGGGCGTGTTCCTGCTTGCAGCTCTGCTTTTTGTTCGCGCAGATGCCAGGGCATATCGAAGTACACCTCCTCGAACATCGAGTCGAGCGAGGGGGCATCGGTTGCTTCGGAGACCTTGATGGCAGCGCGCAGTTCAGCGTCCACCTCGGCCTCGAGCGCCTTGTCGTCGGCGTCGGTCCAGCCTTGGGTCAGCTTCATGTAGTTCTTGAGGCGCGGGAGCGGATCTTGTGCGCGCCACGGATCCACCGAGCCGTCAGGTCGGTAGGCTTTGGGGTCATCGCTCGTGGAGTGGCCGCTGAGCCTGTAGGTCATCGCCTCGATCAGCGTGGGACCTTCACCGCGAGCCGCGCGGTCAATCGCGTCACGGGTCACCTTGATCACAGCGAAGATGTCGTTGCCGTCCACGCGCACGCCGGGAAAGCCATAAGCAACGGCCTTCTCGGCGAACGTCTTGCTGGCCGTCTGACGCTCGGTGGGGACGCTGATGGCCCAACCGTTGTTGCGGCAGAACAGCACGGTGGGCGTCTTGTAAACGCCGGCGAAGTTCATCCCGTTGTGGAACTCGTTCGAGCTCGTGGCGCCCTCTCCGAAGTAGACCATCGTCACGAGGTCATCCTTCTTGAGCTTGGCGGCCCAAGCAAAGCCGACGCCCTGCGTGATTTGCGTACCGATGGGCGAGCTGATGCTGGTGACCTTGGCCTTGCGATAGCAGTAGTGGTCCGGCATCTGGCGGCCCTTGGCCGGGTCATTTGCGTTGCCGAACATGTTGTCCACGTACCGTTGCAACGGCATGCCGCGCCAGAGCGCTCCACCGAACTCGCGGTAACAAGGGAACATCCAATCTTGCGGGCGCATCGCGAAGGCGCTCCCGATGATGGAGGCCTCTTCCCCGAGCGAGCCGATGTGGAAGCCGATGCGACCCTGACGCTGCAGCGTCACCAGCCGATCGTCGAGGATGCGCGTCCGCAACATCGCCGTGTAGACCGCTCGTACCTCTTGCGGTGTGAGCCCCGGATCGGTGCGCGGATCAAGCGTGCCGTCCGCTTGCAAACACTTGACGACGTCAGGCGCAAGCGTGTCGCTCGGGTGGCGGGCGACCGCTGGCCCAACTTCAATCTTGTCTACACGGCTAGCGTGCTGAGCTTGTTCGAAAGTCTCAGTCGCTTCACTGGCGCCAGAGTCACTCTTCGCATGCTGGGTGGTCATCGCGGGGGGACCCTAGTTCGAATGGCCTGCCATGTGAACAACACAAAATTGACCACGACCATGCGCGATAACGCACTGCGATGTGACCGAGGATCTCGGCCGTATCACACAGCGATTCCGCCGAAGGCGGATGCAGCAAACAGAACCGGAGTGGACAGAGTCCACGAAGTGGACGGAGTCCACGGAGGTCAACGGAGTGCCGACGGCACGAAGTGAATGACACCGGCCTTCTTCGAGAAAAACGGCCCAAGGCCCCTCAAAAACGGCCGAAGGCCCCTCGGATCTTCAGTTCAGCCAACCGCTAACGCGGTGGGCAAGTTGACTGAGGTCCACGGCGTCGAGTTTGACGCGTG